>JAEWTV010000031.1 GCA_023397675.1 Bacillota bacterium
AGGGCTTTTTGTGCTTATACAATGCGAACGTTGTGTGGCCTCAGCTATAGGGAGATATGTCAAAACATGTATAATATGACAGCGTCAGGCTGTGCAAGACTTTGCGATACCGGATTCCGGCTAACAAGTAACAATGAAAAGTATCAAAAGATATTCAAAGAGTTAATCTATTTAAAAGTAAATTAAAAACTATTCCGTTATATTTTATAACCTAAATTTACCTAGCTAATTTTCTTTTTTGTTTCACTCTTAAAATATTTTCTGCTTATTCCTTTGCTTGTCACCTGTTTGTTATTAAAAATCAATACTTCATTTATTGGGGTTTATTCTTTTTGTCAGTTAATTGAGAAGCGTCCCCATGTTGTGGATTAAAATTGAAATATGATAGAATTAAATAAACCATACAATAATCCTTCATCTAATTTTTCAAGGGGTGCAAAAAAGTTGAGTCTGAGGTTGATATATGGCAGGGCAGGAAGCGGAAAGAGCCAATTCTGCTTAAACGAAATAAAACAGCATATAGATCAGAAATTTAATAAGACATTGGTTTTACTTGTTCCCGAACAGTATTCCTTTCAGGCTGAAAAGAATCTTATAAAAACTGTTGGCGCGGGTGGAATATTAAAAACCGAGGTTTTAAGCTTTAGAAGAATGGCCTACCGGGTATTTAATGAGGTGGGCGGAATTACCTATCCCCATGTCAACTCAGCAAGTAAATGTATGCTTATTTATAAAATCCTTGAAAAAATGAAGGATAACCTCAAAATCTTTTCAAAGGTATCTGCTCAAAATGGCTTTGTAAATACTATTTCGGAAATGATATCCGAACTTAAAAGATATAATGTCACACCACAGGACTTGGAAAATGCTTTGCAATATACCGACAATGAATTATTAAAGGACAAACTGACTGAATTAAGTGTAATATATAATGAATTTGAAAGAACACTCCATGAAAAATACAGGGATGCAGATGATGATCTTACGCTACTTGCAGAAAAACTTGATAAGTCCACCCAATTTGATAACAGCGAAATATGGATTGATTCATTTTCAGGCTTCACACCACAGGAATATATGATAATTTCAAAGTTATTGCAAAAAGCAACAATGGTCAATGTTTCCATATGCACTGACTGCGTTAACCCTGAAGACAAAATTGACGATACTGATATCTTCTCGCCTGTAAAAAAAGCTGCCAACAAGCTTTTAAAGCTGGCATCTGAAAACAATATAAACATTGCTCCTTCAGTAAACCTCAGTCCTGAACCTATTTACCGTTTCGAAGAAAGTATGGAACTCGCACATTTGGAAAAAAATTATTTTAGTTTTCCCTTTGCCAAGTTTCAGCAAAAAACAAAGGATATTCATATTTTCACTTCTCTGAATATTTATTCCGAAATAGAAAATACTGCTCAGGATATAGTCAGGCTTTGCAGGGACTGTGGAATGAGGTATAGAGAGATTGCGGTTGTAACCGGGAATCTTGGAGTGTACGAACGGCTTGTTGAAATAGTATTTTCACAATATGGAATCCCCATCTTTATAGATACCAAGAAGAGTATTACAAAACATCCGATTTGTCAGCTTATATTGTCATTGTTTGATATATTTATAGATAACTGGTCCTATGAGGCTATATTCAAGTACCTTAAAACGGGTCTTACGGGTGTAAGCAGAGAGGATATAGACTATATAGAAAATTATGTTCTTGCCTGCGGTATACGAGGAGGCAAGTGGACTCAGCAGCAAGACTGGGAGTACAAAACAGATTTTAATATTGTTCAACTCGAAGCAAAGGGCGAGGACCAACTTTTAACAAGAGTAAATAATATACGTAAAGAAATAATTAAACCTCTGCAAGAATTCAGAAACAGGACAAAAGGGCGAAGTAAAGCCAAAGAATTTTGTTCTGGACTTTTTGAATTCCTGTGTAAAATTAATGTTCCCGATAGAATTGAGAGCTTGATACAAGATTTTCAGAATTCAGGAAGGCTGAATCTGGCCGCTGAGTATTCTCAAATCTGGAATATACTCATGGAGGTTATGGATCAAATAGTTGCTATAAGTGATGAAAGCATAGGTATAGAAAGATTTTCAAACCTTTTTAGGATAGCTATTAACGAGTATAAAACAGGTCTTATACCTCCATCCATTGATCAGGTTCAGGTTGGCAGTATCAGCCGCTCCAAGAACCATGAAATAAAAGCCTTGTATATTTTAGGAGTGAATGATGGTAATTTTCCGTCAGCAGGTGCCTCAGAGGGACTACTTTCCGACAGGGACAGGGATGACCTAGCACTTATGGGAATCCAGCTTGCAAGTGATACCAGAACCAAAGCCTTTGAAGAACAGTTTCAGGTGTATTCAGTTTTAGCAACAGCCGGTAAATATCTTAGAATAAGCTACCCAATAGCGGACCAGGAAGGTAAAGCTTTACGTCCGTCAATTGTAATTTCGCGCGTTAAAAAGATTTTTCCGAATATTTCAGAGTCCAGTGATGTTATTCCAATCAACAGCGATAATGAATACCTGCAGTCGGTTTCAAGAGACAATCCCACATTCAATGCCCTTGTCGGTGTGATGAGAGACAGCTTTTACGGTGAAATCGTAAACCCTCTATGGAAGGACGTATTTAACTGGTATTTCAGGCATAATAAATGGAACGAAAAATGCGTCAAATCAAGAAAATCCTTATTGTATACAAATGAAGCCCGTCCGGTAGACAGTAATAAAATAAAAAGCTTATACGGGAACCCTGTATTTACAAGCGTTT
This sequence comes from Bacillota bacterium, assembly GCA_023397675.1. GTDB lineage: Bacteria > Bacillota > Clostridia > Acetivibrionales > JANLFN01 > JAEZTC01. Next base: position 2,777 of record JAEWTV010000031.1, read on the forward strand.
CCAGGTTTGAAAAATATGAATCCTGCCCTTTTTCTTATTATGCGGAATATGGACTGAAGGCTAAGGAGCGTAAAATTCAGAAGTTTAATGCTCCAGATACAGGCACATTTATGCATGCTGTAATAGAAAGGTTCTCTTCACAGCTAGAAAGTGCGGGTATTACATGGCGTGAATTAAATATAAAGTGGTGTGCCGACACAGTATCTGAAATAGTTGATGACATACTGGAAAAAGCTCAAGGCTCGGTGCTTAACAGTACAGTGAGGTACATTAACCTTTCAAGACGTTTGAAGAGAGTACTTGTACGATCTGTTTGGCTTATTGCTGAACATATAAAAAGAAGCAATTTCCAACCTGTTGGATATGAAATGGAGTTTGGCGAAAAAGGAGAGTTTCCTCCTATAAGAATTCAACTGGAGGATGGGAATATCATTAACCTTGTAGGAAGGATTGACAGGGTTGATGCATGCGAGACTGAAGAAGGCACCTACTTAAGGATAATAGATTACAAATCTGGAGCAAAAGCTTTTAAGCTTTCAGATATTTTTTACGGAATACAGATTCAGCTTATTACATACATGGACGCAATATGGAATAATGGGAAGGCAGGCTGCAAGGAACCTGTATTACCCGGTGGGATGCTTTACTTCAGGCTGGATGACCCATTGATTAAAGGAAATAGCAGGCTTACCGAAGACGACATTGAAAAGGCTCTTATGAGACAGCTAAAAATGAGAGGCTTATTACTTGCAGACGTCAAGCTTATAAAGGAAATGGACAGGGATATAGAGGGTGATTCGTTAATAATTCCAGCAAGGATTAACAAAGGAGACACACTTGGAAGGTCTTCAGCAGCCAGCCTTGAACAGTTCCATACCTTGAGGAAATATGTTAATCACCTGGTGAAAAGCATTGGCGAAGAAATCCTGAAGGGTGATGTTAAAATAAAGCCTTACAAAAAGAGAAAGGAAACACCGTGTAACTATTGTAATTACGCTGCATTCTGCCAGTTTGATACACAATTTAAGGATAATACATATAGAATTTTAAATGATAAGACAGATGAAGAAGTCTGGAGCTTGATGAGCTCGGGTGAAACAAATGATTGATACTAAATGGACAAAAGAACAGCTGGACGCTATAACCAAAAGGGACTGTAACCTATTAGTTGCTGCTGCTGCTGGATCTGGAAAAACAGCTGTACTTGTTGAAAGAATAATTAAGAAAATTACAGATGCTAAAAGATCTGTGGATATAGACAGGCTTCTTGTCGTTACATTTACAAATGCGGCTGCCACTGAGATGCGCGAAAGGATTGCAGAAGCACTTTCTAGGGAACTTGAAGCCAATCCGGGCTCAAAGGTTTTACAGCGACAGCTTACACTTTTGGGCAAATCAAGTATTACAACAATGCATTCATTTTGTCTTGAAGTGATACGCAACAACATACAGAATCTTGAACTGGACCCCAGCTTTAGAATCGCAAATGAAACTGAATGTACATTATTGAAGCTTGAAGCGTTGGATGAACTGCTGGAAAGTGTGTATGAAAATGAGACTTTAAGCGAAGAATTTTTTGAATTACTCGAATGCTACGGTGGAAATAGGGATGATCAGGCTATTGCTGATATGATTCTTAACCTTTTTGAGTTTGTGCAGAGCTATCCTTGGCCATCCCAATGGCTGGATAATATGACTGAAATGTTTATGCTGTCTGACGGTCATGATTTTCTTAATACACAATGGGGCAGGGTGATAGTTAAAAGCACAACAATAGAGCTGTCCGGTGTGCTGGAGAAAATGGGAAGGGCAATTGAAACGGCACGTTTTGCGGAAGGACTGGAACCATACCTTCCTGTATTCATGGAAGAATATACAACCATTCAAAAGCTACTGAAAATTTGCAGCTGTACAGAATGCTGGAACGATTTATATAATGCATTTTCAAACATTGAATTTGTCAAACTCCCAAGCTGCAAAAAAAATGCGGATAAAACAAAGCAGGAGTTGGTTAAAGGTATAAGAGACAATGCAAAAAAGCTAATTAAAAAAATGTGTGAGGATTTATTCAATCTTAGCTCTGAAGAAATCCTGAAAGACTTGAGTTGTCTTTATCCTATCATTAAATGTTTGTCCGAACTCGTTAAGGATTTCAGTAACAGGTATACCTTGAAAAAGAGGCAAAAGCTTATTGTTGATTTTAATGACCTTGAGCATTTGTGCCTTAATATACTCACAGAAACCGATGAAGCAGGCAAACTGGCACCTTCAAGGGTTGCATTGGATTACAGAAAGAAGTTTGAAGAAATACTCGTAGATGAATACCAGGACAGTAATCTTATTCAGGAAATTATAGTAGGAATGGTTTCAAAAACAGATAGCGACATTCCCAATATGTTCATGGTAGGGGATGTCAAACAAAGTATATATAGATTCAGACAGGCAAAACCCGAGATATTCCTCGAAAAATATAACAAGTTTTCTTTGGTAGAGGGCAAAGATATAAAAATTAAACTTTTTAAGAACTTCAGAAGCAGAAAAGAAGTTATAGATGGTGTTAATTTTATTTTCAAGCAGATAATGTCTACTACGGTGGGTGAAATAGATTATAACAATGATGAAAATTTGAATCTTGGAGCTGAATATGGTGAGTTGCTTGAAGAAGCTTCCATAGCCGGTGGAGCTGCAGAATTTCATCTTATTGAAACCAATGGTTTGTCTGAACAGTTCAACAATATAGAGGACGAAGCTGAAACAACCGACGGCGAAGAAGAGGAGATAGCAGATTCAATCCGGTGTGAAGCAAAAGCAGTAGCAAAAAGAATTAAACAGCTTTTATCACCCGATAAAGACGGAAAGTGCTTCAAGGTTTACGACAAATCCATAAAAGGCTATAGAAATGTTGAATATAAGGATATCGTTATTTTGCTTAGGACAACAATGAATTGGACGGACACTTTTGTGGAAGAACTGAGCTCAGCAGGAATACCTGTATTTGCAGATACTGCAACAGGCTTTTTTAAAACTTCTGAAGTCCAAATAATACTATCTCTTTTACAGATTATTGATAACCCTCTGCAGGATATTCCCCTGCTTTCAGTACTTAGATCCCCAGTAGCCGCCTTAACGCCTGATGAATTGGCAGATATAAGACTTGCGGATAAAAATACTTCTATTTATGAAGCGCTTATAAAGCTTTCTGAAACAGGTGACAGTCCCATTTCGGAAAAATGCCGGGAATTCAAGGACAACCTTGAAGAGTGGAGAAACAAATCTCTTTATATGTCCACCGATGAGCTTATCTGGTATCTGTATAACGAAACGGGATTTTACAGCTTTGCAGGTGCAATGCCAGGTGGTAATCAAAGGCAGGCCAATCTCAGAATACTGTTTGATAGGGCAAGACAGTTTGAAGAGACAAGTTTTAAAGGACTTTTCAACTTTATTAATTATATAAACAAGTTGAAAAGCAGCAAGGGAGATATGGGAAGCGCCAAAATTCTTGGTGAAAATGAGAATGTAATAAGGATTATGAGCATTCATAAGAGTAAGGGTTTGGAGTTCCCTGTTGTTTTTGTTTCAGGCTGCGGTAAGCAATTCAATATGCAGGACATGAACAAGAAAATGCTGCTCCACCAGGATATCGGCTTCGGACCTGACTTCGTGGATTATAAAAGAAGACTTACTTATGCTTCGCTTCCAAAGCAAGCAGTAAGATATAAGATTAAGGTTGAAACACTTTCAGAAGAAATGAGAGTGCTTTATGTTGCCTTAACAAGAGCGAGAGAAAAGCTTATAATTACTGGGTGCGTTGATAATATTGAAAATGCGGTTAAAAAATGGGCTGACATTGCAGCTAATGACAATGAAAAACTGCCATTCTTTGACATGCTCCATGCAAGGAAATATTTTGACTGGCTTGGCCCGGCACTTATAAGGCACCAGGACTGCAAACTGCTGCGGGATAGCATTGGTTTGGAGAAATACCATAATTTAAATGATTCTTCAATGTGGTCAATCCGTTTTTGGAGAAGGGATGAGGTTACTGCCTCCGATGCAATAGCTGCTGAAGAACAGGAAAATAAAGGGTTCTGGTGTGATGATATTGATGTTAATGCAAAATATAGCCCACATTATGAAGAGATAAACAGAAGGCTTGACTGGCAGTACTTATATAAAAAGGCAGCTACGATTCCTACAAAAGTTTCAGTTACAGAACTCAAAAAACGCTTCACTCCTGACAGTGAAGATGATATAACGCCATTTAATGCTTATTCGACCACACTTGTAAAAAAACCGTCTTTTATGGATGAAGATGCAGGTCTTAATGCTGCGCAGACAGGTTCGGTACTTCATTTTGTAATGCAGCATTTGAAGTTGAGCGATGTATCCACATCGGATCGTATATTAAACCAGGTAGACAAAATGGTTGAAATGGAATTGCTGACAAGACAGCAGGCTGATACCGTCGACTATAATAAAATTCATGCTTTTTTCAGTTCTGACATTGGAAAAGAAATGCTTGAGGCAAAGGAAGTGAACAGGGAAGTACCTTTTTATATTGAAGTGTCTGGAAAAGAGCTTTTTAAAGAGCTAAAGGATGAAGATGAAGATGAAACAGTTCTTTTGCAAGGGGTTATAGACTGCTATTTTGAAACGAACAATGGATTGGTACTTCTTGATTACAAAACAGATTTTGTCCCTAAGGGAGATAAAGAATTATTAAGGGAACGTTATAGGCTCCAGATTGAATATTATGCTTTGGCTTTGGAAAAACTGACTGGAAGAAGGATAAAAGGAAAGTACATTTATCTTTTCTGGAATGGCCAAATGCTTGAATATTTGTAAAGGATGCATATATGGAGAATAGTGAAATTATCGGCAAGATAGAAGAAAACCCTATTATAGCGGCAGTAAGGCAACAGTATGATTTTGAGGTAGCATTGGAATCCGCCGTTACAACAATTTTTCTTCTTAATGAAGATATGTTGAATGCCAAGGAACTTATTGAAAGAATAAAAGCTAAAGGTAAAAATGTATTATTTAATGTTGATTCTCCCAAGAATTTTGAAAAAGGAAGGGAAGCTGTAGATTATATATGTGATACCATTAGACCTGATGGCATTATTACCTCTGAAAGCAATAATATAAAATATGCAAAAGAAAAGGGTATGTTTTCAATTCTGAAGCTTTCTCTTGTTGATAGCTTGTCATACGAGACAGCAGTAAATGCGGCCTTATCAGATAAACCAGATATGATTGAGATTTTGCCTGGAATAATACCAAAGGTTTTGAAGCAGTACTGCAGCCAAGTAAATATACCTGTTATTGCAGGCGGTCTGATTGACAGTAAGGAAGACATAGTGAACATTATTAGAGCCGGTGCCCTGGGTGCAGCTGCCGGTAAAAAAGAACTGTGGGAATTGTAGAGAACCGTCCCCGCATAAACCAAAATTAAGTTTGCAAAATTAGAGCCACATAAACATAGCTTTTGCTTGTGTTTGAGTGGCTTTTTGGTTTTAAGATGTTAAACTTTTATTATATTATTCCTTAAAAAAAGATATAATGGAATAAGAGGGTTACGGGGGGATAAAAGTGAGTAAGAGATATATAATTTCTCTTGATCAGGGTACTACAAGTTCAAGAGCTATAATATTTGACAAGGATACAAAAAGTATTGCCGCAATTAAAAGCAAGCCATTTAAGCAGATATATCCCAATCCTGGATGGGTTGAGCATGATGCCGTTGAAATCTGGAATGGGCAACTGGAGGTTCTTAGAGAAGCTGTAAAACTGTCAGGTATTTCTCCTTCGGAAATTGCCTGTGTAGGAGTAGCAAACCAGAGGGAAACAGTTGTTGTATGGGATAAAAATACCGGCAAGCCTGTACATAATGCGATTGTTTGGCAGTGCAGAAGAACTGCGGATATTTGCAATAATCTTAAAATTGACGGAATGACGGATATAATACAGCGAAAAACCGGACTTGTAATAGATGCATATTTTTCTGGTACCAAGTTAAAATGGATTCTTGATAATATTGAGGGCTTAAGAGAAAAGGCTCAGAATGGTGAAGTGCTTGCTGGTACCATAGATTCATGGCTTGTTTGGAATCTTACTGATGGCAAGCTTCATATTACCGACTATTCTAATGCTTCAAGGACAATGCTATATAATATAAATACACTTTGCTGGGATGAAGAGCTTTTAAATAAGCTTGAAATACCGCTTAATATGCTTCCTGAGGTTGTTCCTTCGTCAGGTGTTATTGGTGAAATTTCCGAGAGTATATTGGGGGTAAGGATACCAATCAGTGGTGTTGCCGGGGATCAGCAAGCAGCTCTGTTTGGACAGAATTGCTTTGAAAAGGGTACTGCAAAAAATACATACGGAACAGGCTGTTTTATTCTTATGAACACTGGCAAGACTCCCGTCAGATCAAAAAACAAGCTGCTTACAACTATTGCATGGGATATTGGTGATGGTGTGGAATATGCGCTCGAAGGGAGCGTTTTCAACGCTGGTTCGGCAATACAATGGCTAAGAGATGAACTCGGTCTTATTAAGAATGCACCGCAGTCGGACATAGATGCCATTAAGGTTGAAGACACAGACGGAGTATATGTTGTACCTGCTTTTACGGGACTTGGTGCTCCATACTGGGATATGTTCGCAAGGGGAACAATTGTCGGAATAACCAGAGGCACAAAGAGGGAGCATATTATACGAGCCACACTCGAATCCATAGCATATCAGAGCAGAGATGTATTTGAAGTAATGCAGTTTGACTCGGGTATAGAATTAAAGGAACTCAAAGTGGATGGTGGTGCCAGTGTTAGTCCTTTTCTAATGCAATTTCAAGCAGATATCTTAAATATCGAGGTTAAACGTCCAAAAATAATCGAAACAACAGCACTTGGGGCTGCGTACCTTGCTGGACTTGGAATTGGGTTATGGAACAACCGTGAAGAAATCAGCAGAGAATGGGAATTGGATAAGGCATATTTCCCTCTTATGGATGTGAAAACCAGAGAACATAAGTATTCTAATTGGAAAAGAGCAGTTGAAAGGTCTTCAAAATGGGACATTTAAGGGGGGCTCCAAGCCCCCTTGATGATTATTTTTTACCTTTTTTTATAAATAAAACTCCCAGTATAACAAGTACAATAGCTATTATAAGACTTGTAAGTGAAATGTTTATATTCAGGTTGTCCATAATAACTGTTTCAAGAGGTTTTATAACAATACTGAAAAGAATTACAAGGCCTATTCCAATCATGATAATACCTATTGTTTTTTTAGCTGAAATAATCTTTTGCTTTATTGCAGTAAGTTCATACCATGATTCATCGTACTTCAATTCTCCGGAATTTATTCTGTCCACTATTGCAAGTGAATCGAATATACTGTAAGAGATAAATAACAGACTGAATGTAGGAATGAAGAAGCCTGGAAACCAGTAAAGAGTTGAGGAATCCGAAAAGAAAATGGCCAAAAAGAGTGATACAAACAAAAGCCCCATTATAGCAAGACCTTTATTTATAAGACCCAAGTACATATGACTGATTCCGGGAATAAATCCAAGAAAAAAAGTCAGTATCTTATTTTTTTTATGAGTGCCAGAATTATTTGAAGCAACATTTATGAATGTTTCAAGGCATTCGGTACAATAATTTTTCCCATTTATATTTATAGTACATTCATCGCACATTGGTTTACCACAGGAAATGCAAATCTGGGTAGCTTCTCTTTCAGAATGGTTTCTGCAGTTCATTTATTTTCCCTCCTTTATTTTTACAACTGAATTGGTTATGGAACCGAATAAGTTCTTTACGTCGTTTTCAAAGACTGCAAACCCTTTTATATACTGGGGATTTTGACGTTGGGTAATGTTGGTGTTAACACTCTTTGAAATATACGGTTGGTAATTTCGTAGGAATGGTACAAAGAAGCTTGCAATAAGAATGCAAGAAGTTAGTACAAGACTAAAACCCAGTCTTCTGTAAAGCCTTGCAGAGCATGACTTCAGTCTATCATCTGCAGGGTTGCTATGCAGTATTCCTAACTTGTAAATCGAATTCATCACAATGTTTGTTAAGCCTTCCGGAGCTTTTATCTTACGCAGAAATTCCGGCCTGTCATTTATATTTAATTTATCATACTTCATACTAATTACCCCCATGCTACTCCAAAGTCTTTTTTTAAGAGATTCCTGCCTCTGTAAAGCTGTGTTTCAACTGTTTTTACAGGAAGATCGAGCACAGCTGAAATTTCTTCATATGAAAGCTCCTGATAATAAAAGAGAATTAACACATCGACATATTTTTTGTCAAGTTTCATAATTGATTTATGTAATTCAACTGCCTTTGTATGTTCTAAAAATTTGTCTTCAGGACTTAAGTTACTGTCAACTGGTTCTGATATATCATCCAACGATACACCCGGAGGTTTGTTTTTATTCTTTCTGTACCAATCTATACATAAATTGTAGCTGATTCTGTAAATCCAGGTTGAAAACTTTGAACCTCCGCGGAATTTATTCAGATTTTTATATATATTGATAAAAATTTCTTGTGATATATCTTCAGTTTCGTTAGAACAATAAGTAAATCTGTATATCAAACTGAAAACATAGTCCCTGTACCTATCTACAATCTCTGAAAAGATGTGGATATTACCATTTAAGACTTGTTCAACTATTTCCTCATCAGTCATTAATATCCATCATCCCCTTTGTACTAAGTAACTATAAACATTAAAAATACAATAAAAATATACATCTTTATGATGGCATGTACAATATTTTTTGTTCCATTATCTCATAAAGTTTTTCAAGCCTTCTTTTAACAAAATCTTTTTCAGATACGAATTCCTTTTTCATACCTATATTTGCAAGCGTAAAAATAATCGGATTTCTCCAATTAGCAGGAAATCTATGAATTGTACTTTTAAGACTGAAGAAATTCTCCTTTACATACTGATACCCGTTATATAGATCCCCCAGTGACATGTTTCTTGGGATATATGTGGGGGTGCAGTGGTCATAAAATTGCCAATCTTCTGTTATTAGTCTGTTTTGTTCTTTTAAACGTTGGTAAACATCGGTACCGGGGTAAGGAGTAAGTATATTAAAAGTTGCTGAAGGTATCTTTGACTTGTATAAGAATTCCAATGTTTCATCAAACACTGATTTATTATCATCGTCAAATCCAAAAACAAGGGATGCGTGAAATACAATCCCATAGCTCATGACCTTTGAAATCGCATCCAGAATGTCTGCCTGGCTTTTCATACTTTTACTGAATCTTTTCATTTTTTCCTCAGATACTGTTTCAAGGCCGAAGAATAGACCCCTACATCCGCTTTCGGAAGCAAGTTTTAATAATTCAGTATTCTTAATAAATGAAACAGAAGCTTGGCCTACCCATTGTATATTTAATTCCTTAAGCGCATTAAACAGTTCTTTCGCATATACCTGATCTCCAACAATATTATCATCAAGAAACATAAAGCGGGAAGTGTGAGCATTCTGGATATCCCTGATAACGTTATCCACAGATACGTGCCTTATCTTTCTGCCAAAAAATTTCCAAACACTGCAAAAATCGCATGAGTATGGACATCCTCTGGATGTAACTATGGGCTGCAAGCCGAGAGCAGTATTTTTACTTAAAAATTCTCTTCTTGGCAAGGGGTAGTCATCCAGACATTCAGCAATACCACCATTATAATATGGTTTCATTCTATCCATTTCACAATCTTGTAGCATTTCATTCCAAACTGGCTCTGCTTCACCTATCATTACAGAATCACAATGCATCTTTGCTTCTTCAGGCAAAACTGTAGGGTGAATGCCTCCAAGTACCACCTTTTTGCCTCTTTTTCTGAATTCATCTGCTATTTGATACGCTCTCACAGCTGTACCAGTCATACTTGTAATTCCAACAAGATCGCAGTCTGAATTAAAATCTATTTTTTCGTCTTCCTCTTCTATTATCTTAACATTATGATTTTCTGGTGTAACAGCTGCAATGTATAGTAAGGAAATCATAGGAAAGCGAATTGATTTGACAGTGTTCTTTTCTGAATTTATGTCCTTTACAGGTGCAATTAACAGTATTTTCATAATTTGTTCCTATACTTTTGGTATAGCCTTTCTTTTTAAAAATATTATTTGATAAAAAGTTAACTTTTATATCAGTTATTTATATAGACGATGCAAATATAATAACCACTTCAAAAATATTAATGATAATTCTTACAGCGTGCTAAAATATTTGAATAACAATTACTACTATGTTAACATTTACATACAGTGATTCTTAACTGAGTTTTATGAATGGATATTATATAAAACTTATAGCTATACTATTTTTGCAAGGAGAAACTTTAATGATTGAAGATGTTGATGTTCCGGTAGTGCACCCCTGGATAAGGTTTTTCGCAAGATCTATGGACGGGATTATTTCATCCTTAGTTATTTTAGGTTTATGGGTGTTGATATCACCGGATTCTTATATTAAATGGGCTTACAGCTATGGAAGGTATATCTCTATTACCCTTATAATATGGGCTTTTATTGAAGCTCTTTTGCTTTCAACATGGGGGACAACTCCCGGTAAATGGCTTCTTAGGGTAAAGGTAAGGAATTTGGACGGAAAAAAGCTTACATATATCCAAGCCTTATACAGAGCACTTTCTGTTTGGGGTATGGGTGAGGGCTGCGGAATCGGTTTTGTAAGTATTATCACTTATACATTTTCAAATTTCAGGCTTGTATCAAAAGGCATTACAGCGTGGGATGAAAAGGGTGAATTCCGTGTTTCGCATAAACCGGTAGGATATATAAGGGGAGCAATTGCAGCTGTAATACTGGTAGGAATACCTTTTATTGCTTATTATACAGGTTATGCAACAATTTAAAGGTTAAAATAAATAAATCAATTGGAGATACAAATGATTGATTTTATAGAGCAATTAGATACAAATATTTTAAATTCTATTTACAATGATTTGCATAATAAAGTACTTGATTTTATTATGCCAATTATTACTTTTTTGGGAAATGGCTATTTATTATGGATAGTTGTCGCTATAGTTTTAACTATAAGCAAAAAGTATAGAAAAGCCGGTATAACAATGGCATTGGCTCTAATTCTTTGTGCTATATTTGGTGAAACATTAATTAAGAATATTATTAAAAGACCGAGGCCCTATGAAGGAGTTGCCGGTATACAGCTTTTAATTCCAAAGCTGTCATCATATTCTTTCCCATCGGGGCACACCTTGTCTTCTTTCGCTGCTGCTTTCGTAGTTTTTAAATACATTAGAAAATGGGCAATACCTGCTTTTGTAATTGCGGCACTCATTGCTTTTTCAAGAATGTATCTGTATGTGCATTACCCCTCAGATGTTCTTATGGGAGCGGTTCTGGGAATTTTCTTTGCTTGGATTGCATTTAAAATACCTGTTAACAGGGTATTAAAAATAGACTGATTTATAATAACTACAATTCACAATATGGTTTTATTTTACTTTTTTATTGATGTACAAGGTATTTGGTTGATATAATCGTTTTAGTGATAACAGGGGGGTGGGTATTATTAAAAAATACATTTTTGTTAATGGCAATGAAAAACTGCCAATTGATAATATCGAACAGCTAAGGGCACTTCTTGGTTCCGGAAAAATCTTAAAAGATACGTTCCTTTTTGATGAACAAACTCAAGGGTGGGTGAATGTCCAGCAAATACCTGAGTATAATCAGTTGGTTACACAAGCTTACAGTACTCAATACCAGACAAACCAACCCTATCAGCAGCCTAACATTCAACAGCAAAATGTTCCAAATAATTCTCAAGGCCCGGCTTACGCGCCTAATCAGGGTAATAGCGAAAAACAGGCTTATCCTAATCAAGGCTACAGCCAGGGACAGCCATTCAACCCGAATAACACCTATAATCCCAACCAGGGCTATAACCCAAACCAGGCGTATAATCAGAACGCACCATTCAATGCTAATCAAGGCTACAATCAAAACCTGAATTATGTTCCCAACATGGGTTATATGCAGGGACAGCCATATATGCAAGGGCCAGTTCCCAAAAAACGCGGCAAAGCTGGTATAATAGCATTAATACTGGTACTAGTTTTAGCAGCACTTGGTGTAGGTGCATATTTCGTGTTTTTCAAGGGCTCGGGTTTAACTGCAGAACAAAAAAGCAGTGCACAGGATAGACTTATAAGTATTGCAACACAGTATAACTCACATAAAACTATCGCCAATGAACCTGAATCAAAGGATAAGTATGGTTCCATGGCACCTATAGTAAGTGCTTATCAGGATCATTTTTATACTATTCAGCAGGGCCAGAACAAGATTCAAAACGAAATTACCAATTTAAACGTAAAAGGTATTTTTACTCAGGAGGTTTTAGGAAACATCGAAAAGATTAAGCAAACAAGAACGAAATTAAAAAACTACCTTAGCGCATATAAAAAGTATGAAGATAATGTAAGAGACAGTATAACAGAATGCAGGAAAAAGGTTGCTGATAATACTAAGGACAGTACTGTTTTCCTGACTAAGATGGTAAAGTTTACTGATGACAATACTGAATCCTGGGAAAAATTCTTCAAAGTGGAAGAAAACTTTATTCAAAAGCTTGATGAACTCCTTGGATATCTTGCCGACCGACAGGGTAGTTATACTGTTACAAGCGGTGGGCAGATACAATTTGAATCGAGTGCAGATGTAACAGATTATAATAAAATATATAAAGATATGAATAGTTATGCGCAGAATGAAGTTGATATTGAAAAGGAAATGTCGCAGACAAATCAAAAGAATATAGATGTTTTAAAAACCAACAAAGGTAAATAATAAGGATTAAGTATTTGATTATAAAATAAAGTTTAACCTTTACAGGTTGAACTTTTCTTTTTAACTGCATTTTTTTACAAATTAACAGTGACATTTTGATTTCATTTTATTAAAATAAATATGTGAATTTGTTATATTTATATATCTAAACGGGGGGAATTGTTATCAAAAGATATTTTTATGTAAATGGTAACGAAAGATATTTAATTGAAAGCCTAGAGCAATTTAAGGCACTTGTTGGTTCTGGTAAGATAACGAAAGATACATTTTTACTTGATGAAGAAACTCAAGCATGGGTAGGGGTTCTCCAGATACCTGAATTCGGACAGTTTTTTATGTCCAATCCAGCTTCACCATACCCGCCTAATCAACAATTCCAACAGCAGGCTTATCAGCAGAACTATCAAAATCCTGGATTTAATACTAACCAGGGGTTTAATCCTAATCAAAATTACAATCAGGGTCAAGGTTTTAACTATAATGTAAACTACCCTCAACCGCCTAAAAAGAAAGGCAAAGTAGCAGCAATAGTACTTGCAATTGTTTTTGTAGTTGCCGGTTTAGGTGCAGGTGCATATTTCCTCTTCCTTAAGGACTCGGATAAAGGAACTGCAAATGAACAAAAAATAGAATCTACTAAAAAAGTAGAATCAACAAAAAAAGTATCCACAAACAAAGTTACACATGAACAAGAAGTTCAAGCAACAAAAAAAATAGTATCTCTCGCATCTAACTTTAGTTCAGGTTCAGGAAGCTTATCTCCAAAACTGTCATCCGAAAATTCTGAAGATGATTACGGAGCTTTATATCCGATAGTAGAGGCTACAGAGAAATATTACATGGAAATTCAGAAAGGGAAAGAGGATGCTGAGAAGGCGATTCAAGACCTTACTTCCGAGTCTGTGTTTTCAAAAGAAATATTGAGTAATCCGGGCAAATTGAGTGAAGCAAAATCTAAGATTAACAAATTTGTAACAGTAATAAAGGATTTTGAAGACCTTATTATATCAAGCACTGAGAAATTTCAAAAAACAATTCAGGATTCTGATGTACCTAGCAGCTTTAAAAGCGATTTTCTAGATGGGTTCGAAAAAGGCAACAGCCAAACGATGGATTTACTTAAGAGAGTTTTTAATGCTTATGAAACTGCACTAACCAGGTTCGGCGATTTATTTGCATTCCTACAAAGTAAACAAGGTAACTATAAGGTATCTGCAGATGCAACAATCAGTTTTTATACAGATGGAGATACAGATGCCTACAATGAAATTTTCACTGATATGCAAGATGCCCTCGAAAAGGGAGAACAACTGCAAAAAGAACTAGAAGATAAGTCTACAAAGGCTTTTGAAAGCTTGGACGACTTTGCGGATTAATATTAACCCATCTAAAAAGGCTTAACCTTAACAGGTTAAGCCTTTTTTGTATAAAATTTACTTTTGCATCTTCCCTTTTTTCTCACATTAGTGTAAAATAAAATAAAATATTACAAAATGTGGGGGAAACGATGAGGAAAAAGTCACAAAAAGGAAGTATTACAGTTGAATCGTCATTAATAATTCCTATTGTTATATTCTGCATAATAGCAGTACTTTATTTTCTTATACTGCTTTATCAGCAGGTGTATTCACTTTCCGTTTCAGACAATGCAGCTGAAAGAGGTGCTGCATCTTGGAGTAATAGCAGGAAAGACGTAGAAACAGGGAGACTTGGTATTAATGATGTGGGAAAAGATGGTTTGTACTGGAGATTATTTGATGGAAAGAGTTCATTAAAACAGGATAAAATTCTTAACTATATAGGGAAGCCTGGACAAAGCACATCCTTATTAAATAAACGAAGTATTCTAAGTAATATATCACAAGAGGGAAAAATCAATTTCTCAAATTATGTTATCTACAAAAATATCAGCGTTTCAATTATTAAAAACAGCAAAATACCTGTCTCAGGAGTAACCGGAGGATTTGGAATTGTAAACGGCTATAAAACCTCTTCATTTTCTGCTCAGCCAATAAACGATCCGGTGGAGCTTATAAGAAATTTGGACTTTGCGGCGGATATTGAAAAGGAGCTGGAAAGAAAAAATCCGGGCTTGGCAAATTTGGTCCAAAAAACAGGTGAGATTATAACTACTATAAAGGATAAAATTCAAGAATTTTTAAATTAAGGAGGTTGTATGAAATTATCCGGTGAAAAGGGCCAGGTTACAGTTTTCTTAAGTATAATTCTTATTGTCGTACTTGTATTATCCGGCGTTCTTATTGATGGTGCAAGAATAGCTTCAGGTGAAAATAATGCAAAACGATCGGCTGCTTCTGCAATAAGATCAGCCTTAGCCAACTATGACAGCAAACTCAAAAACGACTATGGAATTTATTCTTTAAGCGTAAATGACCCAAATGAGCTGAAAAAGATGGTATTGGATTATGTTAATAAAAATCTTTACACGAAATCAGGTACAGGCAGCGGACAAGGTAGCCTTGACCTATACGGCTTCAGGGTCGAGAATGTCACTGTTTACCCAATGTTCAATTTATCTGAAAATACTATAACCAAAAACATGATACTTGAATTCATGAAATACAGGGCTCCCAAACAAATTGCCGAAGGTTTAATTGACAGGCTGTCTGAGGCAAAAGATGCAAGCAAGATGTCAGAGGCATTTAAACAAAAAACCAAAATAGACAAGCTTGCCAGCAAAATTGCAAAAATTCAGCAAAAGTTAAAGAAGCTGGTTAGCGGAACCATCGGAGACAGCAAGGATGTAAAGAAATTTATCAATGGCTTCAATCTTGGGGGAATCTGGGATAGCCTTGCTGCTAAGTATGCAGCTTATGTTGATCAATATAAATCTCTATTGGTTCAAAAAGCAAATTTGGATAATGTTATTGCCTCATTTAACGGTCAGGGTTCGGAAGAGTCGGAAAAGGAACTTGAAAACCTTAAAAAACAGGCAAATGATTTAGCAAACAGTATTGCCAAAATTACTTCCGATATGGATATTACAATTTTTGAACTGAGGGAAGAACAGACAAATGCATACATATATCCAAACAATGAAGCAATCAAATGTATACAGGATATATTCCGGCTAAGCACCGAAGTAAAAGCAGCTGTTCAAAAGCTTAAGGATTATCTTGGGCAAGCCTTTGCCGGTAAAAACAATTCATGCTCGGGGGGATTTAAGGAATTAATAACTCAAGATATAGGCAAGATAGAGGATGCCATACTTTCAGGTCTGGAATCGGAACTGCTGATAGGTAAAATGAAGGGCAACAGTACTCTTCTTGATAAAGCAGCTAATAAAATTGTTGAGATGGCATCAGCAGGTAAAAATGGAAGCCTTAGCGGCAGTGAAATTTTAGATAGCTTAAAGGGTTTAATTTATGGTTATGGTTCTGTTTCGTATGACTATAAGAAAGTGGATAAAGGGGTATCTGGAGAAGACCCAAGGGAAACTCAAAAGAAAGAAGCAAAAGAAAAGCTTAAAAAGACTGAAAATGCAGATACCGATATGAAGTCCAAAGGTATAGATATTAACCAACTCCCTTCACATAAGAAGGTGCAAAGCATAGACTTTTCAAAAGAAGACAGTAAAGTAAAAGACGTCTCTTCCGGTAACCCTGAAAATGCAGCCACAAAAGAAGCTTCATACTCGGGAAATATTGAAAATATCGGGGATGATGTGGATTTTGAGGATGGAGACTCAGATGATGGGTTCAGCTATGATGCTTTCGATTTCATCGGTACTTTAGGCGACATACTTGGTGATGGCTTTTCGAAACTCAGAGACAATTTATATATTAATGAATATATTATGGGAACCTTTAAAAATGTCGTACCAGCTTTAAAGAAAAATGGAACGGAAGAAAAGGATATGAACCTGAGAGGGGTTGATAAGTCAACACTTAAAACGTTTTATAACTATGAAGCTGAGTATATTCTTCAGGGATATGAATCCCAGGAAAAAAACAGGCTTGTTACAAAGGGTGAAATCCTCCTTCTTCGCTTTGCCATGGATACTCTGCATGTTTATATGGACCCTGAAAAAAGAAAACTTGCTGAAGGTATAGCAGAAGCAGTCTCTGGATGGTGGACAGGTGGTCTTGGTATACCTATAATTTCAAATTTGATAATGTGTGCATGGGGTATGGGGGAGGCGCTTGTAGATGTTGACCATTTACTTAAGGGAGAGGCAGTTCCCTTTTATAAACAAAAAGGGGATTGGGAATTGTCAATTGGCTTGGGAAAAAGTACAGGCAAAAAAACTGATAAAAAGCTACAGTTTACTTACTATGACTACCTAAGGCTTTTCCTTTTGTTTAAAAGTACCGACGATAAAATCAACAGGATTGAAGATTTGATAGAGCTTAACTGCAGCAGTGGCAAGAGTGGATTTAAAATGGCAAGCCATAATACAATGCTGAGAGTAGAAGCAACTGTATCAATGAAATATCTGTTTATTACCCGCCTGTTTACTCCTGGAGGGAGCAATACAAGTGATGGCAGACATAAATTCAATTTTGTTCTCTATGAAGGTTACTAAGTAGAAGGAGTAAATTATGAAATTAAAGTGTGCAAGGGGATCGGTTACAGTAGAAGCTTCATTGGCTCTTCCTATTTTTATAGGAGCCATACTCTCAATCGCTTTTCTAATAAAAGTTGTCTATGTTCAGGAAACTGTACAGCATGCTATTAACGGAGCTGCAGATGAAATGGCTTCTGCTGGATATATTTATTATATTTCAGGCATTAAAGGACTGAATGATACAATGAATTCAGGGTTTGAAAACGGTGAGAATGAGGTGAAGAGCCAGATTTCTTCGGTGAGTAATCTTATTGACGATATTGGAAAGTTGACTGGAGATTCAAAAAATAATGGGAACGAAGCAAGCAATTTTGAAATGCTAAAATCTGTGAAAAGTGATTTTACAGAAGTAATTAACAGTAAAAACGGAATTCTTGAAAATCCTTTAAAATTTCTTAAAAATGTTGCATGTATGATATCGGTAGGTGCTTTTGATGACTTCAAAACAGAACTGTGTATTCCGGTAACCAGATTGTATCTTAAAAAGTATTTCACGCAGGGCGGAAGTACTGATTTTGATAAAAGACTTCGCTTTATGAATATTGCCGGAGGAGTAAAAGGATTTAATCTTGACGGTTCACATTTTTTCGAAGACAGTAATGACAATATAGACATTATGGTAAGGTATAAGCTTGAACTGCCAATACCCTTCAGAATAATACCTGCTATTGAAATGGAACAAAGAGCTGTTCAAAGGGCTTGGACTTCAGGAGATGCAGGTTCCGCCCCTGCTAATAAAAATCAAATGGGGGATATATGGTCATTCGGCAATCTTGAGAGGGGACAGATTATCAGGCAGACATTTGGCGCCAATTTGCCTTTTGAATTTCCAGTAATAGCAAGCTTTAATTCGGGAACCGCAACAATGATAAAGAGTATGGATACTACTGCTGCATATTATCAAAACCCTGAAAATCTAAAGGAAAAAATATCGGGTTATATAAAAGAATTAAAGGATTTTAAAGGCGGTAAGCATGGAAGTACTGAAATTACAGAAAACTCAATAAGTCAGAGGGTTCTGAAGCTAGTTATTCCCGAAAACAGCATTACTCCAGACAACCAGGCTGCATTGGATGAATGTACGAGACTATCGGCAGCTAATGGAATACAGCTTGAAGTTATACGATATCAGGAAAAGAAGGTTAATAGTGCTGATGATAACAAATGAATTAAAGATGGGGTTTAGAGCCGGCATTATTGCACTTTTCCCGGTGATAATTTTCCTGTGGTTCAATTTTGGTATATCGCTTAAACTCTTTCTATACAGTATTCTTTTTGCGGTGCTTGTCTTTTCGGGTATTGGAGAGTTGTATGAAAGGAAAACTGAAAACATATTTATCCTTGCTCTTATGGCTGTCGGGGGTGTTTTGACAGTATTTGAATATGGAGATGATTCCTTTCATATTACGGATTCACTATCCGCTATGGTTTTATCTGGTCTTTCCTTTCTATGTATGTACTTCGTTACTCGTGGAGGTTTGAGTCTGGATAATGTAATTTTAATCAGTTTTTCGGGAACTATAATGGGACTTCAGCAAATAATGGGTGCAATGCTTGTTATGTCTATTCTTGCAGCCTTTTCGTCAATAATTTACATGCTACTCAAACTTAAGAAGGTTAAAAGATCTTTACCTTCATTAATTTATATCTATTTGGGCTGCGTTGCTTCATTATATTCATATAGCTATTCTTTGTAACAATCCTTAACTATACTGAATAACTTGTTATTATCAAAAGTAGAAGTTTCTTGAATAAGAAACTAATAGAGCATACATAAGAGGTACAGGTGAGAGGTAAGCCCTTTGGGCTTACCTTTTTATGTTTTTAATAAAAACTGACTTTTATATTTCTATATAAAAACCGGCGAATTACTGGATATAATTAAATTTATTTAATTAACATAGTGGCTTAGTTTTATATATAATCTGCCTTAAACCAGGAGATAATATCAAAAAACAAGATTTTTAACAGGGAGATGATTTTTTGAACGCTGACAGAGCAAGAGAAATTATTAATTCAAAAGGTGTAATAGAAGTGGTGCATAACGGTACCCCGGTGTGGATTGAGGGACTGAGAGGAAGTAATGCCGATGTAATGTACATTGAGACAAAAAAGAGGACGGAAGTGCCGCTCGAAAAACTGATGGAAACTCATCCAATGTAATATTCCAGAGAGACTTTTAAGTCTCTCTTTTTCATTCTCAAACAAGTAGTTGTGATACATATTTTGTATAAGCAGTTGATTGGAAGGTGTGTTATAATATTGCCATAGTTAAACTATACAAGTTGATTATCAGAGGTGTATATATGAAAATCGGGGAAATTGTGAAAATACTTGAAGCAGATGTCTTAGCTGGTATGGGGAATTCGGATATGGAAATTTATTCGGCTTGCGGTTCCGATCTTATGAGTGATGTAATGGCTTATGTAAAAGAAAATGTGCTTTTGCTGACTGGGTTAATAAATCCACAAGTTATCAGGACAGCTGAAATGATGGATATAAAAGCAGTTGCCTTTGTGAGGGGCAAAAACCCCGATCAATGCATATTGGACCTGGCAAAAGAAAAAGGCATAACAGTACTGCGGACTTCACTCCCGATGTTTATAGCATGCGGCAAATTGTACAGTGCGGGGGTTACCGGAAGAGGTGCTAAGTGTTGAGTAGCAATTCCATAAGATTGCATTATATTATCAGTGCAAACGATTTTAACGCAGCAGGAGAAGCATCCAGCAGTGTGAAGAAAAAACTGACACAGCTTGGTATAGACCCTGCTATTATTAAAAAAGCAGCTATCTCCATGTATGAAGCGGAAATGAATGCTTTTATACATGCTAATGGCGGGGAAGTAGATGTGGAAATAAGCAGTGAAAAAATAAATATAAGAATATCCGATAAAGGCCCCGGTATCCCGGACGTTGAGCTTGCTATGAAGGAAGGCTATTCAACAGCGCCTGACAAGGTAAGGGAAATGGGTTTTGGTGCGGGAATGGGCCTGCCGAATATGAGAAGGCATTCGGATAAAATGGATATTGATACTGAAGTTGGAAAAGGTACTACTGTTAAAATGGAAATATATATCCATTAGTTAATATCAGGGTTGAAGTGAAAGGGGTGATTTTATGGGAACATATTTTCATTCGGTTACGTTAAATGAAGAAAAATGCATGGGCTGTACCAATTGTATCAAAAGATGTCCTACCGAAGCCATAAGGGTTAGAAAGAGTAAAGCAAGGATAATTGATGAAAGGTGCATAGACTGCGGCGAATGTATAAGAATTTGCCCGCACCATGCTAAAAATGCCATTTCAGATCCTTTCGATTCAATATATTCATTTAAATATAGAGTAGCGATACCTGCACCGTCATTATATGGACAATTTAAAACAATCTACTCAAGGGATAAGATACTTAATGCATTGAAACAGCTTGGGTTTCATGATGTATTTGAGGTTGCACGTGCTGCCGAGGTTGTTAGTGATGTTACAAGAAAATATCTTAAAAAACACAATATAAAAAGACCGCTTATTTCTTCCGCATGTCCAGCTGTAGTAAGGCTGATTCAGGTAAGATTCCCTAACCTGATAGACAACATCCTAAAGCTTGAATCTCCGATGGAGGTGGCAGGCAGGATAGTAAAGAAGATGGTTGCTGAGCAGAAAAAGCTCCCGATGGAAGATGTCGGAGTATTCTTTATTACTCCTTGTGCGGCAAAGGTAACCAGTGTAAAAGCGCCTTATGAAATAGATAAGTCTTTTGTAGACGGAGTTATATCAATAAAGGATATATATTTGAGAATTTTATATACACTTGAACACGCAGGTGAAAATGAAAAGCTTGAAATGGCCGGTTATGAAGGTATAAGGTGGGCCAATTCCGGTGGAGAGAGTCTTGCGCTTAAAACAGATAAGTTCCTTGCGGTTGACGGTATACACAATGTAATAACAATTCTTGAACAAATTGAAAATGAAAAGCTTGAGGATGTGGATTTTGTTGAAGCACTTGCATGTAACGGGGGATGCCTTGGAGGACCTCTGACAGTAGAGAATGCTTATGTCGCAAAAACCAGGCTTAAAAAGCATATAGATGATGCAAAGAATTATGGAATTAAAAACGGTAAGTATGAAAACCTTAATCATGACCTGGTGTGGACCGGAAACATAGAATACAAGCCTGTAATGAAGCTTGATAATGATATAGCGAAAGCCATGAAAAAACTTGAGGAGCTTGAAACCATACACGGAAGATTGCCAGGGTTGGACTGTGGTGCTTGCGGTGCACCAAGCTGTAGGGCATTGGCAGAAGATATAGTGCGCGGCAGTGCCAATGAAACAGATTGCATTTTTAAATTGAGAGAAAAAGTAAGGGATTTGGCAGCGCAGATGATAGAGCTCGAAGCAAAGATGCCTCCAGTTTTGGATAAAAGTCAGGACGGAAGATAGGGGATTGCTTATGAATGTAGGCGAATTCGCAGCGCAATTAGGGCTGAATATAAAAACCGGAAAGAGCAGTTTAAATAAAGAAGTAAAAGGTGTTTATACATGTGATCTGCTTAGCTGGGTTATGTCCCATGCTAAAACCGGTGACGCATGGATAACGGTTCTTACAAACCTTAATATAATAGCAGTTGCGACTTTGACCGATGTCGCATGCATTATAATACCTGAAGGTATCGCAGTTGAGGAAGCAACGCTTAAAAGGGCAGAAACAGAAGGAGTAGTTGTTCTCGAAACAGACATGGATTCCTACAGTGTATGCAAAAAAGCTGTTGAAGCGGGAATATAGCTTTAATGGAGGTAGCATGAAATATGCAGTCGATCTTCATATCCACTCTGCACTATCTCCTTGTGCAGACAATGATATGACTCCCAATAACATAATAGGCATGGCTCTGATAAAGGGCCTTGATATTATTGCTATTACCGATCATAATTCCGCAGAAAACCTTGAGGCTTTTGAATACTGTTCCAAGGGCACAGATCTGGTTTTTGTACCTGGGATGGAATTGGAGACAAGAGAGGAAATCCATTTGATATGTCTTTTCCCAACTGTACAGGCTGCATTAAATATGCAGAATGTGGCTTACACGCATATGCCGTTGTTTAAAAACAGGGAGGAAATTTTTGGAGAACAGCTTATTTTAACTTGGGAGGATAGCATACAATCACATTTAGACAGACTGCTCCTTACTGCTGCAGACATTAGCCTGGAAGATGCAGTCAAGTATGCTTACGAAAATGGTGGAATAGCTATACCCGCTCACATAGACAGATCGTCATTCAGTGTTATTTCAAGCCTTGGCCGAGTGCCGGAGGAAACAGGTTTCAAATTTCTTGAAATATCTCGAAATTGCAATTTAAATAATATAATTAATGAAAATGATTATCTTAAAAACTACAACTTTATCAGGTCATCAGATGCCCATACGCTTGGAGATATTTTTGAAAGGGAAAGCTTTCTCGATTTGGAAGAAAAAAGTGTAAGGTGCTTAATTAATGCCCTTCGAGGAAAATAGTTTTATCCCAGATTATTTCTTTTAAAACAGGAATTAACCAAGCTTTTTTCGTAATTGCCTTGAATGTTTTATGAAAATTTGTTATAATGTTAACGAATTTTGTTAAATACTTAACACAATTAATTGCTGTTCTAATATGATTATGGAGATAGGAGGTCGTATTCAATGAGTAATGGTAATTGCTGCGGTTGTGTTGATGAAAAGGCGCAGAAGCTGCAGGAAGTCATTGAAAAGTATAAGGATACAAAGGGTGCTTTAATACCGGTACTTCATGAGGCTCAGGAGATTTACGGTTATCTTCCGATTGAAGTTCAAAAGATGGTATCTGAAGGTTTAAATGTTCCTCTTACTGAAATATATGGGGTAGTTACTTTTTATACCCAGTTTTCTCTTAAACCCAAAGGGAAATATAGGATTTCAATGTGTCTTGGAACTGCCTGCTATGTAAAAGGAGCAGATAATATACTTGATAAACTTAAGGAAAAGCTTGGAATTGAAGTCGGTGACTGCACTGAGGATGGAAAATTTTCACTTGATGCATGCAGATGTATTGGCGCTTGCGGACTTGCACCTGTAATGATGGTTAATGATGATGTCTATGGAAGACTTGTTCCTGAAGATATAGAAGGAATTATTGAGAAGTATAAGAAAATGGAGGATTAATGAGAGATTTATCCCTGCATCTTATTGATATAATCCAGAATTCAGTTTCAGCGAAAGCAAGCAGGGTTTCAGTAAGATTAACAGCTGTTACATCAAACAACAGACTTATATTGGAAATTGCTGACAATGGGGTGGGCATGGACGAGGCATTTGTAAAAAGTGTCATCGATCCTTTTGTTACTACCCGGACTAGCAGAAAAGTAGGTCTGGGTATTTCATTATTAAAGGCATCAGCAGAAAGAGCAGGGGGAAGTTTTGACATTAGTTCTGTAAGGGGCAAAGGGACAACCTTGACAGCAAGTTTTGAAATATCAAATATTGATAGGTTGCCATTGGGGGATATTTCAGAAACCGTATTAAATAGTATAATTTCAAACCCTGAAATTGATATTGAAGTAGTATTTTCAAGTGTCAGGGACAAATTTGAATTTGATACAGCCGACGTTAAGAAACAGCTTGATGGAGTGCCTATAAATGAATTTGAAGTAGTTAACTGGATTAGGAAATATATTGATGAAGGTATTAAGAACACTTTTGGAGGTGTATTGAATGAAGTCGATTGCTGAACTTGAAGAAATTCGTAAAAGGTCACTTGAAAAGATAAATTTAAGAAAAGAAAGCAATGGTACAAGAATTATTGTTGGTATGGCTACCTGTGGCATTGCAGCAGGTGCAAGGCCTGTTATGAATACACTTGTAGAAGAGATTCAAAAAAGAAATCTTAGTGATGTAACGGTAACAATGACCGGCTGTATCGGAGTATGCAGGCTTGAACCTATAGTTGAGGTTATCAGTCCTGATGGAAATAAGATAACATACGTAAAAATGACTTCCGATAAAGCAAAGAGTGTTGTAGCGGAACATATTGTCAACGGCCGGGTTTGTATGGACTATACAATAGGTGAAGCTGAAAAGAAAGCAAAAGAATAACAAGATTTATAGCGATAAACGGAATTACAGATAATTGATTTAAATATTGAGTTTTTCTCAGTTATAGAAGAGGAGGGTATAAAATGCAGGTTTTTAGGTCTCACGTTCTTGTCTGTGGTGGAACAGGCTGTACTTCATCCAACTCGGAAAAAATCATGAAGGAATTTGAGGTACAGTTATCAAAGAATAAGCTTGAAAACGAAGTTAAGATTGTAAAAACCGGATGTTTCGGTCTTTGTGCACAGGGACCAATTGTTGTTGTATATCCCGAAGGTGCCATGTACACCATGGTAAAGGTTGAGGATGTAAGTGAGATAGTCACAGAGCACCTTTTGAAAGGAAGAATTGTAAAAAGACTGTTGTCAAGAGAAGAAGCTGAAGTTGAGAGAGAAGATGCATCTCTTGAAAAGGTTGAATTCTTCAAGAAACAGGTGAGAATAGCATTAAGAAACTGCGGTGTTATCAATCCTGAAGATATTGATGAATATATTGCCTTTGACGGTTATAAGGCTCTTGGAAAAGTTCTTACAGAAATGACACCTGAACAGGTTATAGATACAGTTAAGAAATCAGGTCTCCGTGGAAGAGGGGGCGGAGGATTCCCATCGGGTTTGAAGTGGGAGTTCACAGCTAAATCACAGGATGATCAGAAATTTGTTTTGTGTAATGCCGATGAAGGTGATCCTGGAGCATTCATGGACAGAAGTGTACTTGAAGGAGATCCGCATTCTGTTATAGAAGCTATGGCTATTGCAGGCTATGCAGTAGGAGCAAATCAGGGTTATATATATGTCAGGGCAGAATATCCGATAGCGGTAAAAAGGCTTAGAATTGCTATTGAGCAAGCCAAGGAATATGGGCTTTTAGGAAACAACATATTTGGAACAGACTTCAGCTTTGACCTTGAAATCAGGCTTGGTGCAGGAGCTTTCGTATGCGGTGAGGAAACAGCGCTCATGACTTCAATTGAGGGCAAGAGGGGTGAACCAAGACCAAGGCCTCCATTCCCTGCTGTAAAAGGATTATGGAATAAGCCGACTCTGCTTAACAATGTTGAGACATACGCAAACATACCTGTTATATTCCTGAAAGGTGCTGAGTGGTTCTCAAGCATTGGTACTGAAAAGAGTAAGGGTACAAAGGTTTTCGCACTCGGCGGTAAAATCAACAATACAGGACTTGTTGAAGTTCCTATGGGAACAACAATGAGAGAGGTTATTTACGAGATAGGCGGAGGAATACCGAATGGTAAGAAATTCAAGGCTGCTCAAACAGGCGGACCTTCAGGCGGATGTATTCCTGCAAGCCATCTTGATACCCCTATAGATTATGATTCTCTGATAGCACTTGGTTCAATGATGGGTTCCGGCGGACTTATAGTAATGGACGAAGATAACTGTATGGTTGACATAGCAAAGTTCTTCCTGGAGTTTACAGTTGATGAATCCTGTGGTAAATGTCCTCCTTGCAGAATTGGTACCAAGAGAATGCTTGAAATACTTCAGAGGATTACTGATGGTAAGGGTGAAGAAGGCGATATAGAGAAACTTGAATTGCTGGCAAAGAATATAAGGGCATCTGCACTTTGTGGACTTGGACAGACAGCACCAAATCCTGTTCTCAGTACACTTAAATATTTCAGAAATGAATACGAAGCACATGTAAAGGATAAGAAGTGTCTTGCTGGTGTATGTAAGTCTCTTATGAGATATGTTATCCATGAGGAAGCTTGTAAAAAATGCGGAATATGCGCTAGAAACTGCCCTGTTAAATGTATAGACGGTGACAAGACCAGAGCATATTCAATTGACCAAAATAAATGTATTAAGTGTGGTGCTTGTATGGAAAAATGTCCATTCAAGGCTATATTTAAAAATGCGTAGGGAAGGGGAGTGTTTAAATGGAAATGGTTAATATTACGATTGATGATAGAAAACTGCAGGTTCCAAAAAACTATACCGTATTGGAAGCGGCAAGATATGCCAACATTGCTATTCCGACACTTTGCTTCCTGAAGGATATCAATGAGATTGGTGCATGCAGAATGTGTGTTGTAGAAATCAAGGGAGCAAGAAGCCTCCAGGCAGCTTGTGTATATCCGGTATCGGAAGGACTTATAATTTCTACAAAATCACCTGCAGTCAGAGAAGCAAGAAAAGTTACACTTGAACTTATATTGTCCAACCACGACAAGAAATGTCTGACATGTACAAGAAGCAGGTCCTGCGAACTTCAGAAGCTAGCTGAGGATTTGAATATTAAAGACATACAATTTGAAGGAGAAATGTCCTCTCATCCATTGGATAATTATTCACCTTCTATTGTCAGGGATCCTAATAAGTGTGTTCTGTGCAGACGTTGCGTAAGTGTATGTAAAAACGTTCAGACTGTTTCAGTTATTGATACTAACGACAGAGGCTTTAACACTATAGTATCTTCAGCTTTCAACAAGTCTCTCAATGATGTGCCGTGTACTATGTGCGGACAATGTATTGCTGTTTGCCCAGTAGGTGCTTTGAGAGAAAAGGACGATACTGATAAGGTATGGGAAGCATTGGCAAACCCGGATCTTCATGTTGTTGTTCAGACGGCACCTGCAGTGAGGGTTGCACTTGGTGAAGAATTCGGAATGCCGATAGGATCTGTAGTTACAAGCAATATGATTGCTTCACTCAGAAGACTTGGATTCAAGAAAGTATTTGATACAGATACAGCAGCAGATTTAACAATATTTGAAGAAGTTACAGAACTTGTAGGTAGAATTCAAAATGGGGGTAAACTGCCGTTAATTACTTCCTGCAGTCCCGGTTGGATTAAATTCTGCGAACATCAGTATCCTGAATTCCTTGAAAATTTATCAAGCTGCAAATCGCCTCATGAAATGTTCGGAGCGGTTTTAAAATCCTATTATGCGCAAAAGCAGGGAATTGACCCATCAAAGGTTTTTGTAGTATCAATAATGCCATGTACTGCAAAGAAATTTGAAGCTAAAAGACCTGAAATGTCAGGTACAGGATATCCGGATGTTGATGTAGTTCTTACTACCAGAGAGCTTGCAAAGATGATTAAGGAAGCTGCCATTGACTTTACAGAACTTCCTGAAAGACATTTTGATGACCCTATGGGAGAAGCATCAGGAGCCGGTGTTATATTCGGAGCAACAGGCGGAGTTATGGAAGCTGCTTTGAGAACTGCAGCTGAGTGGCTTACAGGAAAAACAATTGATGGACCGGATGATATAGAATTTAATGACGTAAGAGGAGTAAATGGTATAAAAGAAGCAACCATACAGCTTGGAGACCTTACTTTAAGAGCCGCAGTGGCACATGGACTTGGAAATGCGAGAGCACTTCTTGACAGAATCAAAGCCGGTAAAGCAAAATATGATTTTGTTGAAATAATGGCTTGCCCTGGCGGATGCGTAAACGGCGGGGGACAGCCAATACAACCGTCATATATAAGAAGCTGGATTGATTTGAGAAGTGAAAGAGCTAAGGGTATTTATGCTGAGGACAGAGATTCAACAATCAGAAAGTCCCATGAAAACCCTGCAGTTAAGAAGCTTTATGATGAATACCTTGAAAAACCGGGAAGTCACAAAGCACATGAACTTCTTCATACTCATTACTCAAAGAGGGAAAACTACCCTGTAAAATAAGCTTTAAAATAATAAGTATAACTAAGGGCTGAAATCCATAAGGGTTTCAGCCTATTTGTTTTTTTGTCTGGGCTGTGAACTTTTATTTATTTATAAACGTATTAATAAAGGGTAAAATAGGAAAAGTACAAATTCTATTTTCCTGGAGGTATAAATGGAAGAAATTCATGTTGTAGGAGCAGCAATAATTGAAAATAATAAAATTCTTGCAGCACAGCGGTCTGAAAAAATGGATAACGCCTGTAAATGGGAATTTCCCGGCGGGAAGGTTGACGGTTGTGAAACGCATCATGAAGCGCTTAAACGTGAGCTAAAGGAGGAATTAGGGATAAAGGTAACTGCTGGAGACCATATTGCCACTGGTTATTCGGTAAGTAATGGAAATAAAATTGTACTTCATGTTTACAAAGCTATCATAACAGAGGGTTGTCCGAAGGCAATAGAACATAAAGAACTGAAGTGGGTTGATTTGCCTGAAATGGTTGATCTGGACTGGGCCGAAGCAGACATACCTGCATGCAGGAAAATTCTCGAGAACAGCGGTATAATCTAAATTAACACTATTGTTTCTTAATAAAAAATTATATAATAGGAAGAACATGGTTAAATACCAGCAAATTTTTTAATTTTAAAATACGTAAAGAGGTGTAATAAATGATTGAAATTTCAAGTTTATCCAAGGCTTATAACAAGGGGGCTATAAAGGCTGTCGACAA
This sequence comes from Bacillota bacterium, assembly GCA_023397675.1. Lineage (GTDB taxonomy): Bacteria > Bacillota > Clostridia > Acetivibrionales > JANLFN01 > JAEZTC01. The sequence continues at coordinate 31,727 of JAEWTV010000031.1, forward strand.
TCTTGACCTGAAAATAAATGACGGTGAGATTTTTGGTTTTCTGGGGCCCAACGGGGCTGGAAAAACTACTACTATAAAGATGATGGTGGGGCTTTTGAATCCTGATGAAGGAAGTATAAGTATAAACGGATACGATATTCAAAAACAGCCGCTTGAAGCTAAGAGAATTATGGGGTATGCCCCAGATAACCCTGATGTATATGAAAAACTTACAGGTATAGAGTATTTGAACTTTATAGCAGACGTTTATAATGTACCTATAAAAGATAGAAAGGAGCGCATGGAATATCTGCTGGATATGTTCGGACTTATTGATGCTGCTCCGGACCTTATTAAAAGCTATTCGCACGGAATGAGACAGAAAATAGTTCTTACAGGTGCCCTAATACATAATCCATCTTTATGGATACTTGATGAGCCTATGGTTGGTCTTGACCCAAAATCATCCTTTCAATTGAAGGAATTAATGAGAAAACACTGTGATAATGGTAACATTGTTTTCTTTTCCACTCACATTATGGAGGTTGCAGAAAAGCTTTGTGACAGGATTGGGATAATCAACAAAGGAAAGCTTGTAGCTATCGGTACAGTTGAAGAACTCAAGAAGAGAGAAAATTCTGAGTCTCTCGAAAATATATTCCTGGAGTTGACTGAAAAATGAGAATGTTATTAAAATTAACCAAAATAAGTTTAAATGTTAATTTTGGCTTGTCTGCGCTCAAATACCGTTTTACAAAAGAAAAGAAAAAGCTTTGGGAACCTATTGCAATAGGTATAAGTATACTCTTTGCTTTGGGATTTTTCATAGCTATGTTTGCCTTGTTATTTAATGCGGTATATCAGCAGGGTGCAAGTGCTGGAAAACCGGAAGTGGTACTTACCGAAGCTTTCATGGCTGCGCAGCTGCTTACTTTTTTCTTTGGTATTTTCTACATAATAGGTACATTTTATTTTTCAAAAGATATTACAATATTAGTCCCATTACCGCTCAAACCCTATCACATTATAGGAAGCAAGTTTATTGTGGTAATGGTGAATGAACTTATTACTGTAATTCCGGTACTTACCCCGGCCGTCATTATTTATGGCGCTGGTACAGGACAGGGAATACTGTATTGGCTTGGAGCCCTGCTACTTCTGATTGCAACTCCTGCAATACCGCTAATCATAGCTGCTCTTTTTGATATGCTGCTCATGCGTTTTGTAAATATAAGCAGGAATAAGGATTTGTTTGTAGTTGTAGGTGGCATCGTCGGTTTGTTCTTTGCTTTTGGAGTTAACTTCATGATACAGGGAATGCCTGATAATATGAGTCAAGCCGACTTAAATACTTTAATAGCCAGCAAAACCGGCTTTATAGAGCAAATGGGGAAGAGCTTCCCGCCAAGCATCTGGGCTACTTTAGCGCTTTCACTAAAGGGTATTGAAGCTTTTGGATATTTTGCCCTGTTCCTAGCTGTTTCGGTTGGCTTATTCCTCTTACTTCTTGAATTAGGAAACCTTATTTTCTATAAGAGTGTACTTGCCGGACAAGAGGCAACTGGAAAGAAAAAGAAAACTACCAAAGAAGAGCGTGCAGCCTTATACAGTAAAGGCAACTCCGCTCTTAAGGCACTTTTCAAAAAAGAATTCAAATTACTCTTCAAAACTCCCGTCTTCCTTTTAAACGGAATGGGAGGTGCTTTCGCAGGCCCTATCATCGGACTAATGCCTGTTATAGGAAAAAACAGCGGTACCAAAGACATACTTAATATTATGAACAATCCTGACAATGCAATGCCTCTTACACTTGGGGCACTTGGTCTGGTTATATTTTCAGCAGGAATGAATATGGTTGCCAGTACGGCTATTTCAAGGGAGGGCCAGACATTCTGGATATCAAAAATTATTCCAGTAGCACCTGAGACACAGATAAAATCAAAGTTGCTGCTCAGTTTGTTTACATCATCTATAGTTGTATTTGTTACAGGAATTATTATCGCAATAGTGCTCAAACTGGCAATTTACAGGGTTTTAGTAGTTATAATTCTTGGCATTTTAGGTTCTGTTCCAATGATAATTTATAATATGATGATTGACCTATCAAGACCGAAACTTGGGTGGACTAACCCACAGGAAGCAATAAAATCAAACATGAACGGCATTCTTGGTATGGCAGTATCCATACTCATTGTTGTAGTTCTTGCAGCAGCTGTTATTGGAATGATAGCTCTTCACTTGCCTGAACCATTCTTGTATTTGGTAACAGCCGCGGTTATTGCTCTGTTATCGATTCCAGGCTATAATGTTCTTCTAAGTATTTCAAGGTGGAAGTATACATCAATTGAAATGTAACTGTAAATAATTCTTTATCACTAAAGCCAGGATCTTTTTTAAGACCCTGGCTTTTTAAGTTCATTCGGATATCTTAAGTTCTGAAACTATGCTGGCATGTACCTTTTCGTCAAGCTTGTAGAATTTAAGAATTATTAGGGAAATCAAAGATATTAATGTTACTAAAATAGACTTGCATGTAAGCAAACCATCAAGTGCAAATTCTGTCTGCACAGTATTGGCCTTATAGCCTATGTATAAAAGGATTGCTCCAAGTAATGCCCCACCAAGTGCTGAAGATACTTTTATACAGAAGTAGAAAAACGAGAATATCAAGCCTTCTGCTCTTATCCCTGTTTTATATTCACCGTATTCAACAGTGTCTGAAAGCATTCCCCATATAGCCACATCAAAGGCAGCTATCATAAATCCCATCATTACAGACCAGAAGAATATCATTATTATTTGGTTGTAAGGTGTAAAGAAAAGAGCTGCTGAAAAAAGTCCCTGACCTACCAGGCTTACAGCCATAACCTTTTTCTTTCCAGCTATTTTTATTATTTTAGGGCATACACACACACCTGCAACGACAGCAAGTGTACTAATAAGCATAAATACCGGGATCAGGTCTTCTCTTTGAAGATTATATTTGAAATAATACATTGTAACACTGCTGTTTATTAGAGATCCTATATTAAACATGAATATAAGGGCAGAAAATATTAATAAGGGTTTGTTTTTTAAAATTACTCCCAGTTGTTTTTTAAAAGGCTGTTTTTTAGCTTTTTCATATTTCTGAGGGAGGAACTTTTCTTCCTTTGTAGTTGCAAAGCATATAAAAAGCAGAATTATCGCTGCTGTTGAAAAGAAAATAACTGAATATTGGAACCCGTTTGCTTTATTATCACCCCCGAGAAACTTTGCAAGAGGAAGTATGAATGTTGATACTAGCAGCCACCCTGCATTTGCCAACAACATACGGAAAGATGTAAGCTTTGTCCTTTCATTAGGGTCCTGTGTTATTGAAGAGTTTAATGCGGAGTAGGGTACATTCACTGCAGAATATGCAAAACAAAGCAATGTGTACGTTAGATAAGCATAAATCAGTTTACCTGTACCTGAAAAGTTGGGGGTAGTAAAACACAATATATTTAAAAGCCCTAGAGGTACTGCCCCAAAGAGGATATATGGCCTTAATTTACCCCAGCGGCTGTTTGTTTTATCTACTATAAAACCTATAACCGGGTTGATAATTGCATCAAGTATACGAACAACAAGAAATAGAGTTCCTACAGCTACTGAAGATAGTCCAAATATGTCGGTATAAAAATATGTCATGTAAAGAGCCGAACATGCATAAACAAAGTTACATGCCATATCACCCAAACCAAAGCCTATATTTTCTTTTAATGAAACCTTACGACCAGTGACATTTTCGGTTGGGTTTAGGGTTGAAACATTGATCTCCATACATATTTACCACCTTAAAATAAATTTTGCTCTATATATTAAATTCATCTATTTTTAAATTGAATGAACTCAACCATAGCATCTATGAGTAGTAATATCTGAGTATCAGGATTTATGTGTTGCTCAAGTCTTAGTATGTTTCCTCTGGAAGCCATTCTTTCTGTTAAACTTATGAAGGAGTTTCCTACCATGTTATGTAATTCGTTTATATCTACATCCGACCTTATAAGTCCTTCTTTGATACCTTCGTCAAATAACATATCCATGGGGGGACATCCGCTGTTAAATTGAGTATATCTCTCTTCAAGTTCTTTAGTGGGATATTTATTACGGTAGTAGTGATCAAACAAGCCAATATACATATAGCAGTCTGTCTTTTTCCTATACAACCCGTATTGAGCCATAAGGACATTACGTATTTTATCAATAGCGTTTGCCCCGGTTTTCGCTGCTTCAATGGACACTTGACGTATCTCGCTCAGAATATTCATCTGTACTTCAAAAGCAATTTCATCTATGGAATTGTAATACTTATAAAGAGTCACACGGCTTATGCCTACTCTTTTGGCTATATCCATCATGGATACACCGGGAAGATCCCTTTCAAGGAAGAGTTTAGTGGCAGCATCTATTATTTCGTTCCTGCGTAAGCTGCGCTGATTATCGAGAGTTTTTTCCCAGTTTTCTTTCAATAAAAACACCTCACAATAGATTGTAAGTATATTGTAAACATTAGTTACAATGTGATAATAGTGTTAACATGGTGTTAACACTATTGATTTTATGCCAGAGTAAACATATTGTCAAGAAATATTTACAAACAAATAAGCCAGGCACAATGTCCTGGCTTTATAAATGCTTAACTTAAGTTTTTCCTGTGATTTTAGCATTTGAAATGCTTGCATTCTGATATTTTTTCCACATTGCATTAATTATTAGATCAAGAGTCTTTCCGAAGATACGCTTCCCTAGACTGAGTTTTGTTTTGTAATAATATTTGGAACTGAGCCATCCTTTACTCTCCCAATAATTATAATCCACAACCGACATATATGTTTTACTTTTTAAACCATGAAACATATAGACATCATAGTAACCAGGAACTGAAGGTTTTTTCTCAATCATTGCAGATATTAAGGTAACTGCCTGTTTATTAATCTCCTTGTTCTTGCTGTCAAAATAATGCTGACTGAAATATGGATTATTCTCTTTACTATAAAAAGAACTGGCGACTGCCAAGGACCCTGTTACATTACAACCCCAACCGCAAGCTGTCATTTTTAGAAATTTGGTAACTTGCTTTTGTCCGCTTCCTCCGGTTGTCGTTAATGTGATTGCAGGTTTCCCTATTAATTCGGGTCTGTGAAACATAAATGCAAGCCTGTCTACAAGACGTTTAAACGAGCTGGTTACCTGATATGCATATACAGGGGAGACAAAGATAATACCGTCTGCGCTAATAAGCTTTTCTCTTATTTGCTGAATATCATCTTTAAGGGGACAGTACAGCTCACCCTTTTTGAAGCATTGGTCACACCCTTTACAGTCCTCTATGTTCATGCTTCTGAGATAAATGTATTCGAACTCTGTTTTATGTATTGTATTTATTTTATCTTCAATAACCTTACATACACTAAAGCTGTCTTGCTTTCTGGGGCTGCCCATTAAAACTATAATTTTCATAAAAAAGTCCTCCTTTAAAAATAAGCTAAATTAGATATATCCAACCTTGGATATCAAAACACAGGTTTATATCTTGGAAATTAAATTAAACGTAAAAGGTTTAGCTTTTCTTTAGAAGCTTTATAAGCTCTTGAAGCTTGTTTTCTGCATTTGTAGGGTCTGATAGTATTTCTGTTTTTAATTTTTCAATCATTTGCTGCTCAATGATTTGACAACTTTCGTCCTCATTGATTACTGAGAAATCTACCTTCCTAATAAAATCTTCAGTCTTTTTTCCTAGCTCCAGGCATAAATCAAGTTCCTCAATCAATGCGGAATGCCAGTTTATTTGGTAGTCCAGACTTGAAATAATCATTTCAAAGCTTAAAGATTCAACCTTGAGGAATTGGCCCTGCATCTTGATTTTCTGCCATTTTTGAAAATAGTCTTTCTTTCCTTTCAAAGCCTTGATATGAGTATTTATCTGCTTTGTTACCTGCTCTTTATCCATGTAATTTAGAAAAGGGTATAGAATAAACTTGTCGGAGCCTACATTGAATACTTCTCTTTTAAGCTCTTCACCTATGCAGCGTTCAAGTTCTTTTTTGCCTTCATTGGTAATTGAAAATACTTTTCGTACCTTGGAACCGATGCTTTCTTCACGGAGCAGACTTATCATGCCTTCCTTCTCCAACTTGTCAAGAGCATAGTAAATTGAACCTGACTGGATTTTTGTCCAGCTGTCCAGCTGGGTGTACTTTATAAATTTCTGGATTTCATAGCCGTGTGTAGGTTTTATATTTAAGTAATAGAGTATTAATACCTTTATCATCCCGTACGTATCCCTTTCTATATTATCCAATATTGAATATGTCTATATAATATAACCAACATTGGGTAATGTCAATAGGTATTGTTCTATTTCGTTAAGACTTTAATGTTTATTTTTCATGATTTAAAATATATACTATAAAAAAAGGGGGAGGGTTTTTGACCAAAACAGCAGCAGGACTTATAAAAATCTATAATCTAATGTACGAAAAAAAAGGACCAATGAAATGGTGGCCCTCCGAAACGCCATTTGAAACGGTTATTGGTGCTCTTCTTGCTCAATTTGTTGCTTGGAAGAACGTATCTACTGCTATTGAAAAGCTAAAGGATAATGATTTGCTAACTCCTGAAGGCATAATTACTGCTGAAGAGGAAAAAATTAAAGAGCTGATATATTCAACGAGGTTTTATGCTCAAAAAGTTAAGAAGCTTAAGAGCTTTTGCAATTGGTTGATTGATAAATACAATGGAAGACTTGATAAAATGTTTGATAAGGGCTTAAAGGAGCTACGAGCTGAATTGCTATCTCTTTATGGAGTGGGGGAGGAAACAGCCGACAGCATAATTCTTTACGCTGCATATAAACCGATTTTTGTAGTAGATACATACACACGAAGGATTTTTTCCAGGTTGGGATATTTTAAACCTGATATATCATACCATGAAATGCAGGAGTTCTTTATGAAACATTTAAAGCCGGATGTTGAATTATATAACGACTATCACGCCCAGATAGTTAATATAGGCAGTATTTATTGCAGTTCACAAAAACCTGATTGCTTAAAGTGTCCGCTTGATACAGTTTGTAAAAAAGTTTATTAGCAATATTATAATATCGAGGAGGAAATATATGTCTAAACAGTTATGGAAGCCATCCACAATATTGAATCCTGTACCGGTAGTAATGGTTACCTGTGCAGATACCGAAGGAAAGCCTAATATAATTACAATAGCTTGGGCTGGAACAATTAATTCGGAACCGCCAATGGTTTCTATTTCAGTAAGGAAGGAAAGATATTCATATGAGCTTATAAAAAACAAAGGAGAGTTTGTAATCAATATTCCCAACAGGAAACTTGCCTTTGCAACCGATCTTTGCGGAGTTAAATCAGGCCGTGATAATGATAAGTTCAACCTGGCCGGTCTTACGGCAGAATCTGCTTCCAATGTAAGCGTACCGCTTATAAAGGAATGTCCGGTAAATATTGAATGTAAGGTTAGGGATGTTATTCCGTTGGGTTCGCATGATATGTTTTTAGCTGAAATAGTAGCTGTAAATGTAGATGAATCGCTTATTGATGAAAAAGGCAAGATGGATATGGGAAAAGCAGACCTGATTTGCTATTCTCATGGTGAGTACTGGAGTCTGGAAAAGCCGTTAGGTTACTATGGATATTCGGTTACCAAGAAAAAAACTCTTAAAAGGAAGAAGAAATAAAAGGTATTTAATTTCCGGCGTCGAATATTCTATAGTATTGATTTTCATGTTCTTTGATATTAAGTAATAGGGGAGGAAATAAGTAATGTCTTTGCTTAACAACGTTAAGGAAAAAATATCCGACACAGCAAAAGCCGCAGTTAAAGCATCAAGAGAACTTTCAGAAATCTCTAAAATCAACATGGCAATAAAAGCCGAGGAAGACAAGATAAAATCAATACTGCTTGAATTAGGAGGAGCAGTATATGAAACTTATTTAGAAATAAAGCCTTCCACAATTGATCTTGAAGCCAAATGCAAGGAAATTACCCAGTGCCACAAAAATATTGAAGATTTAAAGGCAAAAATACTTGAGGTAAAAAATATTGTAGTATGTCAGGAATGCAAATCAAACATTGAAAGGGGCTTTGTCTATTGCCCCAAATGCGGTGCCAAAATTGAATATGAAGATTAGGGATGAAAAAAGGTGCGATATAAATCGCACCTTTTCTATTTGAAATTTATTTTGTTGCGAAAACCTTCTTGAGTTTTGCAAACCTAGGAAGACCATTCTCCAGCGGAGGCTTTGATTCGCCTTGGATAAGCGGAAGAGCATAGTTAATGAAATTCTCATTAAGTCCGTTGCCTTCCTTGTTGATCCATTCTCTCGGAATCTTCTTTTCAGTGTTTGCAACATCAGTAAGGTTGATAAGTTTGATATTGCATTTGTATTCGCCGCTTTCAGGTCTTTCAAAAGCAACCATGTAATCTGTTTTTCCTTCAACTGCAAATCTTACAGCCATCTGACCAGCATAGAATGCTTCATTTACATCAGTTGCCGAGCCAACATGTGCAGCACATCTCTGGAGAAGGCTGAATTCGATACCACGAACCTTTGCGCCTGTATGCTGCTTTGCTATGTTTGCAAGAGTTGAAGCAAGACCGCCAAGCTGAGCATGTCCGAATGAATCCTTGCTCTGAGCGAGATCGGAACCGTATTCGGAAATATATTTGCCGTCCTTATCCCTGATACCTTCGGATACAGCTACTATACAATGGCCATTTTTGCTGTATACATCTTTAACTTCTGAAATAAACTTGTCCATATCAAAATCGATTTCAGGAAGATATATAAGATCAGGACCTGCACCCATATGATTTGCAAGTGCAGCAGAAGCAGTAAGCCATCCTGCGTTTCTTCCCATTATTTCAAGAATAGTTACCATACCTTTGTCATAAACTCTTGCATCATGGTAAACTTCCATAGTTGAAGTTGCAATATATTTTGCAGCGCTTGCGTAACCGGGACAATGGTCAGTACCCCAAAGGTCATTGTCAATTGTCTTCGGAACGCCCATTACTCTGCATTCGTAACCGGATTTCTGCATGTACTTGCTGATTTTGTTGCAGGTATCCATTGAATCGTTTCCGCCGTTATAGAAGAAATATCTGATATTGTATTTTTTGAAGACTTCGAGGATCCTCTTGTAATCAGTTTCATCTTCTTCTGCCTTCTTAAGCTTGTAACGTACTGAACCAAGTGCAGATGATGGAGTAGTCTTTAATAATTCGAGTTCATATGGATCTTCCTTGCTCATATCATAGAACTTTTCATCAAGAATTCCCTTAATTCCGTGTGCTGCACCGTAAACTGCTGTAATGTTTCCCTGTTTCAGGGCTTCTGTAAATACACCTGCTGCGCTGGCATTGATAACCGATGTAGGACCACCTGACTGTCCGAATATCGCAGCTCCTTTTAATTCGCTCATTGTATTACCCTCCCATTTGTACAATTACATTTATATATGTATATTTAAAAACCTGTTTATACAGGTAAGTGCGGTATAACCGCATTTTGACAGGCTTTCCGACAGTTGCCGTTTTTAGCCCAATCAAATTAAAATATAACACAATAATGTATAAAAATCAATTAAAGATTGGCAAAGGTGCTAGTTAATATATATGGTGGTAATGCTGATATATTAAGTTGAATATATACAGTATAAATATAATTTGTTAATTAAGCCTTGATTTTAAGCTTAAATCTGTTAAAATTATATTGACAAAAACTTGACGAAGCGTTGTACTTTACATACGCTGCATACCAGAAGTAATTAGGTGCTGCATTTGCAAGGAAGTATGTGCCGCATCCGGATACATATTTAACCCTATTGCATATAACGTAATATTAAATACAGCAAGCAGAGGTTATCTGTTCAAACGAACTAAAGTTGAGGTTAGGCTATGCTTTTACGTCTGGTACTGCCAAGAATATACTAATAGAAGGAGTTGTTTTAAATGCCACTGGTAACATCAACAGAAATGTTCAAGAAAGCCTATGAAGGCGGCTATGCAATCGGTGCGTTCAATGTTAATAACATGGAGATCATACAGGGTATTACCGAAGCTGCCAAGGAAGAAAATGCACCACTTATTCTCCAGGTTTCAGCCGGAGCAAGAAAGTATGCCAACCATACTTACCTTGTAAAGCTCGTTGAAGCTGCAATTCAGGAAACAGACCTTCCAATATGCCTCCATCTTGACCATGGTGACACATTTGAACTTTGCAAATCCTGTGTAGACGGCGGATTTACTTCAGTTATGATTGATGGTTCACATCACTCATTTGAAGAAAACATCAAGTTGACTAAGCAGGTTGTTGAATATGCTCATGATAAGGGCGTAGTTGTTGAAGCTGAACTTGGAAGACTTGCAGGTATTGAAGATGCAGTTAATGTATCTGATAAGGATGCTGCTTTTACAAAGCCTGAAGAAGTTGAAGAATTTGTTAACCGTACAGGGGTTGATTCACTTGCAATAGCAATCGGAACAAGCCATGGCGCATTCAAATTCAAAGGCGATCCTCAGCTCAGATTTGATATTCTTGAAAAAGTTCAGGAAAAGCTTCCTGGTTTCCCAATTGTATTACACGGAGCTTCTTCAGTTATCCCTGAATTTGTTGATATGATCAATGCAAATGGCGGACAAATGCCAGGAGCAAAGGGTGTGCCGGAAGATATGCTGAGAAAGGCTGCTTCAATGGCTGTTTGTAAGATAAACATTGACTCAGACTTAAGGCTTGCAATGACTGGTACTATCAGAAAGTACTTTGCTGAAAACCCATCACATTTCGATCCAAGACAATACCTCGGACCAGCTAGAACTGCAATAAAGGGATTAGTAAAACATAAGCTTGTTAACGTTCTTGGATGTAACGGAAAAGCTTAATATAATATTTGAAAGAAGAGACCGTAAGGTCTCTTTTTTTGTACAAATTTACCATAATCCTGATATCCGCATAAATAAAATACCCTCTGAGAATAATATTTTGAGGGTATTTATCATCGGAACATGGAGGTTTGTAATGGCAGAAAAAGTAGGAATCCCAAGAAGCCTTTTATATTACCAGTTTTATCCCTTGTGGAAGAGTTTTTTTGAAGAATTGGGAGCAGAAATTGTTGTTTCAGATAATACCACTAAGAAAATTCTGAATGATGGTGTAAAACACTGTGTTGATGAAGCCTGTCTCCCTGTAAAGCTACTGCATGGACATGTAATAAATCTAAAAAATAGAGTAGACCATATTTTTCTTCCGAGAATGACCAGTGTTTCAAAGGGTGAATATATATGCCCTAAAGTGGGGGGCTTACCTGACATGATTAAAAACTCAATAAACGGTCTGCCGAATATTATCAGCACTGAAATAAATCTGAGAAAAAACCCCCATAATGCTATAAGTGCAGCGTTAGAGATAGGACATTTTTTTTTAGATAATGACTCCAAAATAAAAAAAGCTTACAAAACTTCTCTAAAGGAATATGAGGAGATTAAGGCAGACTTTTTAAAAGGTAAGCTTCCAGAGTTTATAAGTGTGAAAAGCCGTTCACACTATACTTTTAAAACAACACAGGCCTTGAATATTGCAGTAGTGGGTCATTCATATACTGTCTATGACAGCTTTGTTAATATGGATATATGGCAAAAGCTGTCCAATAAAGGAATAAGAATTGTAACAATTGATATGGTGGATGACAAATCGATAGATAATAAAGTTGACCAGTTACCTAAAAAGTTGTTTTGGAATTATGGAAGAAAGGCTGTTGGAGCTGCTTGGCATTTGATTGATGAGGGTAATTTGGACGGTATTATATATATAATGTCTTTTGGGTGCGGAATTGATTCATTTATATGTGACATGATTGAAAGAAGAGTTAGAAGCAAGGGCGACGTTCCATTTATAGTGCTTACAATTGATGAACATTCTGGAGAAGCAGGTATGGATACCCGGCTGGAAGCTTTTACAGACATGATATTATGGAGGAAATGTAATGAAATTGACTTTTCCACACTTGGGTAATGCATTTATATCGGTAAAGGTTCTTCTTGATGAATTTAAAGTTGATTATGTAATCCCGCCTTTTAATAATAAAAAAGCCCTCGAAATCGGAATAAAACATTCTCCTGAGTTTGCATGCCTTCCACTAAAAATAAACATTGGTAACATTATTGAAGCTTGCAATCAAGGTGCAGATACTGTTTTAATGGCAGGAGGCTGCGGTCCCTGCAGGTTTGGCTATTACGGGCAGCTGGAAAAAGAAATATTAAAGGATGCAGGTTATGACTTAAAATTTGTAAATCTTGATTTCCCACGGACCAGGGACTTGATTGATTACCTTAAAACTATGGGGAAAATTACAAATGGATTTAATGTTTTTGAAATAACAAAAGCAGTTAGGAACACCGCTAAAATGTCTTTAATGGTTGATGAACTTGAAAGGCTTACCTATAAAACAAGGCCCAGGGAAGTAAAAAAAGGAAGTGTGGACAGAGCCTATAAAAGTTTTCTTGCAGAAGCAAGAAAAACAAAGGGTTTTTCAAACTTAAAAAGGCTTGTTAAAAATACAGAAAAGGAAATTAATGAAATAGAAATAGATAATGAATTCATTCCTTTAAAGGTTGGAATTGTGGGAGAAATTTATACTACAATAGACTCAAACACAAGTTTTAATTTGGATGCAAGGCTTGGAGGCCTTGGGGTTGAAGTAGACAGAAAGGTAACCATAAGTAATTGGATCATTGAACATATGTTGAAAAAGTATTTGCCGGTTTCAAGGGATATGAGTTATGCAGAAGCTGCAAAACCTTATTTGGGAGCTATGATAGGAGGTCATGCGCAGGAAACCATAGGTAACTCTGTCCAATATGCCAAGAATGGGTATGACGGGATAATTCAGATTTATCCGCTTACATGTATGCCTGAAATTGTGGCACAAAGTATTCTTCCTAAAGTTGAAAATGATTTTGATATACCTGTACTAACTCTTATAATTGATGAAATGACTGGGGAAGCAGGTTATCTTACCAGAGTTGAAGCATTTACCGACCTGCTTGCCAGAAGAAAGGAGATGTCTCAAATTAATGGGAAAGACCTTTTACCTGGGTATTGATGTTGGATCTGTAAGTACCAATCTTGTAGTTATTGATGAACATGACATATTAATAGAAAAACTTTACCTTAGGACAAGCGGACAGCCTATAAACGCCCTGATAAACGGATTAAAGCTTCTATCCGAAAAGCTTGGTGAAGATATAAACATCAGAGGCGTTGGTACAACGGGAAGCGGACGTCAATTGGCTTCCGTGATAACAGGTGCAGATATAGTAAAAAATGAAATTACAGCGCATGCTATTGCGGCACAGAAGGTTGTACCTGATGTAAGAACCATACTTGAGATAGGCGGGCAGGATTCAAAAATTATAATCCTTAAAAACGGAGTCGTCTATGATTTTGCAATGAACACTGTATGTGCTGCGGGAACAGGTTCTTTCCTGGACAGACAGGCAGCAAGGCTTGAAATACCTATCGAGCAGTTTGGAAGTTATGCACTTAAGTCACAGTCTCCAGTAAGAATTGCCGGCAGATGTGCAGTTTTTGCTGAATCGGACATGATACACAAGCAGCAGACTGGGCATAGCACTGAGGACATTATAAGAGGCTTATGCGATGCGTTGGTAAGAAACTACCTCAATAACCTTGCCAAGGGAAAGGAGATTTCCGGACCGGTGGTATTTCAGGGCGGCGTTGCTGCCAATGTAGGAATAGTTGCAGCATTTGAAAATGCTCTGAACACCAAGATTATAATTCCCGAATATCATGACGTAATGGGAGCATTCGGTTCGGCACTCATAGCAAAGCAGAAAATGCAAAAAGGCGGGCTTACAAGGTTTTATGGTTTTGGAGCTTGCAAGCATGATTATAAAGCTAAAAGCAGGGAATGCGAAGGCTGCTCAAATTCCTGCGAGGTTATTGAAATCTATTATGATGATACTTTGATGGCATGTTGGGGAGACAGATGCGGTAAATGGAGCAATAAAACAAATCAAATGGACTTAAGTAGTTAATTTTTAAAATTTTAATGTATTAATTGACAACAATCCTGATTTTATATTAAAATTAGGATTGTTAAGAGGGAGTAGTTTATAATACAAAGTCAACATACTGGCTAAACTGCCTGGCTTTGTAGCCAATTTTGGTAACGAGACTTTTAACATAGTCCTTATTGGATTATGTTAAAGGTCTTTTTTATTTCATTAAAACGAGAGGATGAAAACGATGGATACTAATGTAGCCGCATTCCTGTTTGCTGTGGGAGCTGTAGTTCTCGCGGAAATGGGAGATAAGACGCAGCTTTTGGCAATGGCATTTGCAACAAAGTATAAGGCATCAAAGGTTATGATCGGGGTATTGATTGCAACTATTTTAAACCATGGGCTTGCAGTATTGGTTGGAAACTATATTACTCATATCAGTTCAGCGCAGGCTTATATTCAGGGAATAGCTTCCTTGTCATTTATTCTTTTTGGTTTATGGACCATAAGAGGGGATAAGCTGGATGGAGAAGAAAACAGGGTAAGCAAATTCGGTCCTATAGTAACCGTCGGCATAGGATTTTTTATTGCGGAGATGGGGGATAAGACCCAGCTTGCAACTGTAGCACTTGCAGCTAAATTTCCTTCCAGCCCTTTGGGGATTCTTGCAGGGACTACTACAGGAATGCTTATCGCGGACGGAATTGGGATTATTATAGGCGTAGTGCTGTGTAAAAGAATACCTGAAAGAATAGTTAAAATGGTTTCAGCATTTGTCTTTATGCTGTTTGGGTTTATAGGAGTATATCAGGTGGCAAATGAAAACCTTAATTTAAGTACCGGAATTTTGATAGCTTTGATGGCAGGTATAATCGCATTGACTTTGCTTGCTTCCTATCTGCTCATAAAAAAAGCAAAATTCAATAAAAGTTCAAATGACACAGTTGGACAATACTGTGCAACTAAGATTGATAATGAAGCATGATATTAAAGGTTATAAAATAAAGATAAAGCCCCTGAAAGGGGCTTTATCTGCTTATCATAATGTGATTTTTGTTTTTTCTTTATTGGACCACCCATCTGATAAGGCCCATCTCAAACTTATTTATCAATTCGGGGTTATATGGCAGTACTCTTAAGGTATAACCATATTCGCCACCTTCAAACAGATTTATGCTGCTCTGATACTTATAAGTGCCTTCCCCAGTGCATTCCACCATTGACATTTCTTCTATTTCAGCATTTTCAATTATATTATCCTTGCCTATTGTTCCAAAGTAAGTTTCTACCTTGACATCTGATGGCTGGATTGAACCGAGATATACTGATGCACTGACTGTAATAGGCTCACCTGAAACCGATTTAAGTCCCTTTAAAAGGTTTGAAGATTTATCAGCAAATATTTGTACACCTTGCCAGTTTTTCTCTATGCAGGCTTTCCACTCTGAAATATTATGTGCCAGAGCAAAGTTATCTGCTGAAAGTTTTTGTACCCTATCCATAAAAGGAATGTACATTTTGCCTGTATACTCCTGGACCATTCGATGAGTACTGTATTGCGGTGTTAGGGATCTTATGGATTCCTTCATTACCTTTATCCACTTAACAGGAACACCATTTTCGTTTCTGTTGTAATACAAAGGAATAATTTGATTTTCAAGGGTATTATAGATTGATTCACTATCGGCGTTATCCTGGTAGTATTCATTACCGTAGAAAGTATCATCGCCGATAGACCAGCCGTTTTTGCCGTTATAGCCTTCACACCACCAACCGTCAAGTACGCTGAAATTGATGACTCCGTTTATGCAAACCTTTTGTCCGCTGGTACCGCTTGCTTCAAGAGGTCTTCTGGGGTTATTAAGCCAAATATCTACACCCTGAACAAGATTACGGGCAACTGTCATATTATAATTTTCTACAAGGACTACCTTCCCCTTAAAACCTTCCTGACGGGCAATTTCATTGATATTCTTTATTATTTCATGCGCAGGTCTGTCTGCAGGATGTGCCTTACCTGCAAATATTATCTGAACAGGCATGTTGGGGTTGTTTAGAATTTTTTGAATTCTTGCAACATTTCTGAAAATCAGGTTCGCTCTCTTATATGTTGCAAATCTTCTCGCAAAACCTATTGTAAGCGCATTTGGATCAAGAAGGCCGTCTACCTCTTTCTGATCATCGATTGATTCACCATTGAGGTATCTTTGTTCCTTAAGTCTATCACGAACAAAATTTATCATTTTGACTTTCAATTGACAATGCGCATTCCATAGCTCTTCATCAGGTATATTTTCAACAGCATCCCATATTGACTTGTCGTAAAGTCTTTCTTCCCAGTCCGGAGCAAGGTACTTTGAATATAACATTTTAATGTTTGGGGAAAGCCACGTTAATGTATGTATCCCATTTGTAATATGACCGATTGGAACATCATCTTCAGGAATGTTCGGCCAAACATTATTGAAAATGTTGCGAGAAACCGCACCATGAAGCTCACTGACACCATTCTTTTTGCCGGCAATTGTCAAAGCAAGTACGGTCATGTTGAAATTCTGATTATCATTTATCTTGGCCCCAAGGTCAAGGAATTCATGACGGCTGATTCCAATCTGGTTCCAATAGCTTCCAAAGTATTTATCCATCATATGAATTGGGAAAACATCGTTACCAGCTGGCACAGGCGTGTGGGTTGTAAATACTACTGATGAAGATGCTATTTCTTTGGCAACCCTGAAAGAAACTCCCTTTTCATGCATGTATTTTCGAATAAGCTCAAGACCAAGAAAAGCAGAGTGGCCTTCGTTCATATGGTAAACAGTAGGCTTGATACCAAGTGCTTCCAAAGTTTTTAAGCCGCCCATTCCCAGGAAAATTTCCTGCTGAATGCGTGTTTCCTGATCACCGCCATAAAGTCTTGCAGTCAAAGCCCTATCTGACTCACTGTTTAGTTCTACATCTGTATCCATTAAAAACAACGATATTCTGCCTATTTTTACTTCCCATATAATGGCGTAGACTACTCTACCCGGAAGCTCTACGCTTATCATAGTCTGCTTTCCTTCACTATTAAGTGCAGGTTTTACTGGCAGCTGTGATACATTCAATTGTGGATAGTTTGTTTCCTGCCAGCCTTCATGATTTATACGCTGGTTAAAGTAACCCTGCTTGTAGAAGAGGCCGATTGCAGTAAATGGGATTCCAAGATCACTTGCTGCTTTGCAGTGGTCTCCCGAAAGAACGCCTAGGCCGCCTGAGTAAACAGGAAGCACTTCATTTAGGCCGTACTCTGCAGAAAAATATGCTACTGACTGTTTGTTTGTGTCTCTATAAGTCCTGTTGAACCAGGTATCTGTGTTAGCTGTATAATTATCAAAAGCTGAGACAATCTTTTGATATTCATTCATAAAACCAGCATCAGAAAGCTTTTCCTCAAGCTTTTTCTGGCTTACTTCCTGTAAAAATCTGACCGGGTTTTTGCCGACCTTTTCCCAAAGATTCAGATCTATACTTCTATAAAGATCAATAGCCTCTGAATTCCAAGACCACCATAAGTTGTAGGCAATATCCCTTAAACGTGACAACTTATCCGGCAAAACCGATGTTACTGTTATTTTCCCAAGTAGATACATAAATTACCTCCAATATAGTTCATAATTTAGTAGTGCTATAAAATAATTAATATTAAAAACAAAACTGAAATATTATAGTTAAAGCTTTTGAACTATAACATATACAATACAAATTTTTCTAACCTTCATAGAACAATATAATAGCATAATTATTCACACTTTGGTAGTGATTTAACATACATGTAAACATACCTCTTTATTTTTTCCTCAATAAAAAACAGATATACTATATTCCTAAATATTAAATTTTTTTTAATTTTTATATTTTAATGTTTCCATAATCATTAAAATCAATTATTATTATATAAAATGGGCAGAAAAGTGTCATAAAGTTACTTTGCTGTGTGTAAAAGAAGTTTTAATATGATGGAGAATAGTATATTACATAAATCAGAAGAAAAGGGGGTACATATTATGGAGGAAAGTACACCAATAAAACGAAAAAGAGAAACCAAGAAACAAAAGCCTCCTTTATGGAAAAAGGTTTTGATATTTCTTGCCTTTGAATTTGTTTTTTCTGCAATAACAATGCCATTACTGGTCTTTTATGGACCGTTTGATAATTTGAAAAAAAATATTGTTGGTATGTCATGGAATACTCTTAATCATCAATGGATTGCTAAGTTGTTTATGTCAGACAGGGCCATATATAAACTGGTTAATACCGAGGCATCAATTGAATCTGCAGAACTTGGAGAAGAAATGCAGGATTTGAAATTTACCAATACCAATGATAATAAAATCGAGGTTATGGATATTCAGGGCAGCTTAAGTGCTAAACTGATGATTATACATAACCCTAAAAAACTACAGTTAATGTATTCCAGTAAGCTGCAAACAGATAAAAATTCAAATTCCAATGGTGTTGTTGCAGGTGAAAAAACAAGTGATATGGCTAAAAGAAACAAGGCTATAGGGGCTGTAAATGCTGGAGGCTTCAAGGATATTTCAGCGGGAGGTAATAACTGGACAGGAACGGGCGGATTGCCTATGGGTTTTATAATTCATAATGGGGAAGTAGTGTATAATGAGTATTCAGATTCCAGTAGACAGGATGCCATAGCATTTGATGACAGAGGAATGCTTATTGTAGGTAAGCACTCTGTAAATGAATTAAAGGACAGAAATGTTAAAGAGGCTGTTAGCTTTGGACCAACACTTATTGTTAACAGTAAAAAGTCTTCTCTTCCATATTGGGGGCCTCAGCCTCGTACTGCAATCGGACAGAGGAAGGATGGGTCAGTACTTTTACTGGTGGTAGACGGAAGAAGTATTAAAAACATGGGAGCTTCTCTTAATGATATTCAGGACATTCTATATAAATATGGTGCTGTAAATGCGGCTAACCTCGATGGTGGCTCATCAACTACGATGTATTATAAAGGGAAGGTAATAAACAGGCCTTCGGATACACTCGGAGAAAGAACTGTGGCAACAGCATTCATTGTTTTGCCGTAAAGGAAGGTAACTTATTAATGAAAAGATCAGCTAAAATATATAGTTGGGTTATATTAGCAATATTCGTCCAAATAGTAATACTTTTCTATTTTAATAACTTTTACTTTAAAGACGGTATTGATATAACGGCTACTAACATTGATGTTGTCGATACTCCAAAGGAAGACAAGAGTATAACTATCCCTAAGGGTGCTACTGATATTAAAGTTTCTTATGATGGAACTTTTGTTAGCTATTATCTTAGCAATAATATTGTAGTTTATGATGCTGCAAATAAAAAGGAAGCTAAAACACTTTTTGCGCCGGATAATAAGGAGTTTACATTTTATAAATGGCTGCCCGACAAAAATATGATAATTTATGCTGTTTGCCCGAAAAGCGGTACGTATGGAGAAATAAAAATATCCACTTATGATTTTGATATTCAGGAGGATCCGTTAAGGGATTACCCCGGAATGACCAATTTGCCAAAGGGAAGCAGAATTGAGAGTGTTGAACTGTCTCCACAGACAAATGTTGTTTATTTTAAGGTTAAAACCAGCAGTACCAAGGCATCACTTTATAAGCTGGATGTAATGAACAACTTGAGTTTTGCAATGAGCATGGATATTGGTACTGTAATAAAAGAAGCCAACTATGTTGAAAAAATAGTTTATCAGGACAGCAAGGGCAAAGTGTTTATCAGAGAGGGAGGAACAGGGAAATTGAAGCAGCTCTCTCTTAAAAACAAGGCCGCATTGTTGTCAATTGACTTGGAAGACAAGGTTTATGTAGGCGAATTGAGCAGTAACGGCTTGGTTGAAAAAGTATATTACGGCGGAATAGGTACTGAATTTAAGAACTGGGATTCGGTTTCATTAAAAAAACCTGTAAAGCCTGAAGATATTTTTGTTACTGGAAATGGAGCGGTTTATGAGGTTGATGAAACATCAAATACCTTGTTTGCAATAACAAACAGTAAGGACATCAAGTATAAAGGAAAGCTTACTACAATTTTAAATGATTATATTGTCTCATTGGATGGCGACAAACTTAAACTAGAAGCTTTTAATGCCGATTCAATAAAAAATTAATTTTAAATGTTTTTTATCAGTTGAAGGGTGGTATAAATATAATAATGAAGGATATATTTTTATTTATACCTTAGTTATTATTTTATGACATAACCAGGAGGCAAATTATGGCTAGTGAAAAAATTATTAAGTTAACAAAAGGCAACTTTGAACAAGAAGTAGTTAATTCCGATAAACCTGTTTTTGTTGATTTTTGGGCCCAATGGTGCGGACCTTGCAGGGCAGTAGCTCCTATTGTAGATGAACTTGCAAATGATTATGACGGAAAAATCAAGGTCGCAAAGGTTAATGTCGATGAAGAAGGCGAACTTGCACAGAAATTCAGGGTAATGAGTATACCGACTTTAATGGTGTTTAAAAGCGGAGAGGTTGCAGATAAAATCATAGGTGCAAGGCCGAAAGACGAGCTTGCAAGTGTAATTGAAAAGAATCTTTAATTACGGTATAAAAAAGAGCATTTAAAATGCTCTTTTTTTGTTTTCTGAAAAGTATAAACGGGCAATAGTTTTTTTGTTGAAAAAAGAGGATTTTAAAAAATAACATTGAATATATACTGGTAAATAAAAATTTGGAATCCCAGGTTTCCATATGTTTATCGGGAGGTATTTTAATGGCTGGTGAGAAGCGTTTTAGAACCAAGTTCCTTGGAGGATTTAAAAAATCTGACGTAAATTCATATATAGAAAAAATGTTGGTTGAATTTGATGATAAACTTAAAAAGAAGGATGAAGAAATCAGTTCATTAAAGAGCGAACTCAGGGAAGCTAAATTTAAATATGATGAAATAGCTCAAAAAGCAGATGAAATCAATGAGGACAGAAGTAAAATTGCAAATGTTTTAATAAGGGCACAGGAAAAAGCCGAGCTTATAATGGATGAGGCAAGGCAGCAGGCTACGGAAGAAAAGAAAAAACTTGATGTAATGCTGGAAGATGAAAAAGAAAAACTGGTAGATGCAAAGGAAGAACTCAGAGTACTTAAAGCTAATGTTACTGATACTCTCTCAAAATTTGAGCAGCAGCTTGATAACTTAATTGGTGACGATAACAAATAATCTATTGTAAACTTTGCTGAAATCTTATATAATATAAAGAATAATTAATATTTTAAAAGCGATGATTAAGAAGAGTATGCTTGGAACTTTTTAAGAGAGCCGGTGGATGGTGTGAAACGGCAGAGAACCTTGCAGAAAGCAGCTTATTGAGTTTCTCCTGAGAAATTGGTAATTACTTTTCCAAACTAAAGGATGACGGGTGGTCCAACGTTATATGGACACAATGTAAATGCATTGAAACCAAGTTGATGCTCACAAGGCATAATTAGGGTGGTACCGCGGATTAACTCCTTCGTC
The DNA here is from genome assembly GCA_023397675.1 of Bacillota bacterium. GTDB lineage: Bacteria > Bacillota > Clostridia > Acetivibrionales > JANLFN01 > JAEZTC01. The sequence continues at coordinate 53,303 of JAEWTV010000031.1, forward strand.
CCTTCAAAAGGGATACAAGGGGTTTTTTTATACACTAAAACAGGTTAAAGACTATATGAATTTGACACAATTGGTTAATACTATGATAGAACTTTGAACATAAAAAATTATGAGAATGGAGTGATTCTAATGGAAGAAATTTTGGAGATTTTAGCAGGTAATAACAGACTAACTAACGAGCAAATTGCTGTAATGTTAGGTAAGAGTATTAAAGAGGTCGAAGAAGCGATTAAGAACTATGAAAAGGAAAAAGTCATTGTAGGATACAGCACATTAATCAACTGGGAAAAGACAAGCAAAGAAGTTGTTACTGCTCTTATAGAAGTAAAAGTAACTCCTCAAAGAGGGGAGGGCTTTGATAAGGTTGCAGAAAGAATTTACAGGTTTCCTGAAGTTAAAGCTTGTTACCTGATGTCCGGGGGGTTTGACCTTACAGTAATTGTAGAGGGAAAAACAATGAAGGAGGTAGCGCTCTTTGTAGCAGAGAAACTGGCACCGCTTGAATCTGTATTAAGTACTGGAACACACTTTGTACTTAAGAGATACAAGGAAGAAGGAATCACCTTTGAAGAAAGAGAGAAGGATGATAGGGAGGCTGTAATATTATGAAAATTGGGGACATGATACTTCAACATATAAAAGATGTGCCCCCATCAGGTATCAGGAAGTACTTTGATCTGATAAATGAGATGAAGGATGCAATCTCTTTGGGGGTTGGAGAACCTGATTTTGTAACTCCATGGAATATCAGGGAGGCAGGCATCTATTCTCTTGAACAGGGGCACACTCATTACTCCAGCAATGCTGGTTTTATAGAACTTAGAATTGAAATATCAAAGTACCTTAAAAAGAAGTACAACCTCGCATATAATGTAGATGACGAGATACTTGTTACAGTTGGGGGAAGTGAAGCAATTGATGCTGCACTAAGGGCTCTTGTAGGCAAAGGGGATGAAGTTATCATACCTGAACCAAGCTTTGTTGCCTATAAGGGGTGTGCTGGCTTTTGCGGTGCAACTCCGGTTACAATAAACTTAAGAGTTGAAGACCAGTTCAGATTAACTCCTGAGCAGCTGGAAAACGCAATTACTCCCAGAACAAAGGTTGTTATAATACCTTTCCCCAATAATCCTACCGGGGCTATTATGTCCAGGGAAGACATAGGACGGATAGCCGAAGTTCTCCGGGATAAGAATATAGTTGTGCTTTCGGATGAAATTTATTCCGAGCTTACTTATGAAGGTAAGCATACATCAATTGCCGAATTCCCAGGAATGAGGGATAAAACACTTGTAATAAACGGTTTCTCCAAGGCATTTGCAATGACCGGCTGGAGGCTTGGCTATGCATGTGGTCCCAGTGAATTGATAGGTGTTATGAAAAAGATACATCAGTATGCAATAATGTGTTCACCTACAACAGCACAGTATGCAGCTATTGAGGCTCTTAAAAACAGTGAGGAAGATGTTAGATCCATGACAAGAGAGTACAATAGGCGCAGAAGAGTTATGGTAGATGGTTTCCGCAAGCTTGGACTGGATTGTTTTGAACCACTAGGAGCTTTTTATGTATTCCCTTGTATAAAATCCACAGGAATGAACTCTGACGAATTCTGTGAAAGACTGCTCCAGGAAGAAAGAGTCCTGGTGGTTCCTGGAAACGCCTTTGGAGAATGCGGAGATGGGTTTGTGAGGGCTACATATGCAAATTCTATGGAAAACATTTTTGAAGCACTGAAACGCATAGGCAATTTTTTAGATAGGCATAAAAAATGAAAGGGCAGTAAGAAATGTATAAATTAATAGCAATGGATTTGGATGGAACCATACTCAATTCATACAAACAAATATCCCAGCGTAACCTAACCGAAATCAAACGTGTTGTTGCCAAAGGAATTAAGGTTGTAGTATGTTCTGGAAGAATATATAAAGCTGCGAAATTATATGCCAGGCAAATAGGTACAAAGGAGCTTGTAATAGCTTGCAACGGAGCAACTATAAGGGATGCATCCGATGATTCAGTATTATTTGAGAACTCATTAAACCCTGAAGACTGTCTTAAAATAATAGATATTTGCCATGAAGAAGATATTTATTTCCATACATATATTAATGATACATTGTATACAGAAAAACTATTGTATGGGTCGACATTTTACTCAAAGCTTAATGAGAGCCTTCAGCCTGAGGATAGAATTGATGTGATGGTAGTTGATGATGTTAAAAATGTAATCAGCAATTCAGGCTTGAAAGCATCCAAAATTGTGGCTGTCTCTGATGACAGGCAACAGCTTCTCAAGGGCAGAAAAAGGGCGGAGGAAGTTAAAACAGTCGAGGTAATGAGCTCATTTGGTGATAATTTCGAAGTTATGAACCGGGGAGTCAGTAAGGCAAATGCACTTGATTTCATTATGAAAAGATATGGAATAATTAATGAAGAAGTAATCGCAATTGGTGACAACGAAAATGATTATTCAATGATAAAAATGGCGGGTCTAGGTATTGCCATGGGTAACGGTGAGGATTTAGTAAAGAGAATTGCAGATTTTATTACTCTATCAAATGACGATGATGGAGTTGCTGAAGCAATTAAAAGGTTTATTTAATATATATTTTAAATAAAAGCTGCAAAGTGTAGCTTTTATTTTTTTTGAACAAAAAAATACAGCTAAAAGCAAAATCTAACAATAAAGAGCAACATAATTACGTTTAATGCTTTGCTTAGCCCAAGTATACTATTTAAAGACAAAATTTTTTTCTAGGGGGTAAATAATGAAACGGAATTATGTTTTTCCAAGATTGATGGGCAAAGTTACTATTTTCATGATTTGTGCCACTATGATATTTGCAATGGCCGGATGTGGTGATAAGGAAAGTAAATCAAGCGGCGATACGGTTTCAAAAGCAAGCAGTAACGAATCAAGTGTAAAAGCAGACAGTACATCAGTAGAGAATAAAGCAAGTGGCAAGATATCCAATTTGGGTGATTTGGCATTCAAAACAAAGGACGGCAAGTCTGCTAAGTTTAATATGGGAAAAGCTGATATAGAAAAAGCAATAGGCCCAGGTAAACATGATTTGACAGATACATACGGACAGCTAAGTGTTGTATATAGAGATGATATGCCAGAAAACATGGCTTTAACTAAAGAAAATTCTAGTGATGAATCACAATATACAGTTAATGGTATAAAATTAGGAGATAAGAAATCAGATGTTGTTAAGTTAATGGGTACTCCTCCTGAATCAATGGAAGGTGGAACAGGAAGTTCTATTGAATACTACTTTAAAGTTGATAATGACAACATCCAAAGACTTACTTCCTACAAGGAAATAAAAGGTGATGGAAAATATCTGGCTGTAATATTTGCTTTTAATATTAGTTCAGATGAGGGTAAAATTACTGATAATAGTACAGTGGCTATGATTACCGAGGTAAGCGTAACTCCTGAATTATTTCAACAATAATTTCTAATTTGACCATGTTAAGTAAAAAGGAACAGCCAGTATTCATTATACCTGCTGTTCCTTTTTGATACGCCTTTATGAAGGTTATTTATTAAATAATCAAATTGCACCTTCTCCTCTTTCGCCTGTCCTGATTCTTACTACATCTGTTATATCATAAACAAATATCTTACCGTCTCCTACTTCACCGGTTTTAGCTTCTTCGGTTATCAATCTGATAATGTCATCAACATGATTGTCTTTGGTTACAATTTCAATTTTTATCTTGGGCAAAAGGTTTAAGGTTACTTCAGTACCCCTGTAATACTCTTTTCTGCCTTTCTGCAAACCACAGCCCATTACCTGGCTTATTGTAATACCATGTACATTGAATTTGTTAAGTGTATCTTTGATTTCCTCAAGCTTGCCGGGACGTATAATGGCTTCTATCTTTTTCATAAAGTGTCACCTCTCTCTTTTAATTATAATTTATTTATAAAATCTTATGAATAAGACTTACAAATTTAACTATAATATAATGCTTTGTTCTGAAGTGAAATCAGGATAAGCATCTTCACCATGTTCAGCTATGTCAAGACCATCGTCTTCGTCTTGTTCACTTACACGTAGTTTTGTGAAAAGTGAAGTTACCTTAAGTATTAGCACTGTCATAACAATTGCCAGAACTATTGTAACAGCAACGGCTATCAACTGATATAATAATTGAACAGGGTTACCACTTATAAGACCTTTAGCACCGCCGTAATTTGCAAAAATACCTGTTGCTATAGCTCCCCAGATACCTCCGATGCCGTGGCATCCAAAAGCATCAAGAGCATCGTCATAACCGAACTTTGATTTAATTACGGTAATTGCAAAGTAGCATATTGGGCTTACCAACAATCCAATTATTATTGAATACATAGGTGTTACAAAACCCGCACCAGGAGTAATTGCAACCAGACCGATTACAGCTCCTGTTGCTGCTCCGAGAATTGTTGCCTTTCCATGATGGAAATATTCTATTAAAATCCATGAGAGTGTTGCTGCAGCTGCTGCAGTATTAGTTGTAACAAAAGCATTCAAAGCAGCTCCGTTTGCTTGCAGTGCACTTCCAGCATTGAATCCGAACCAGCCAAACCATAGTAATCCTGCTCCAAGCAGTACAAACGGTATGTTGTGGGGTGTCATACTAGAGGATTTTTTACGTTTGCCCAGCATAATACAAGCTACGAGACCCGAAATACCTGAGCTTATATGAACAACTGTACCACCTGCAAAGTCAAGAGCACCAAGGTTTCTTAACCATCCGCCTACGCCCCATACCCAATGAGCAAGAGGGTCATATACAAGGAAAGACCACAAGGTAACGAATATTATAAGCGCAGGGAATCTCATTCTTTCTGCAATGGCTCCTGTGATAAGTGCAGGAGTGATAATTGCAAACATCATTTGGAACATAGCAAAGGATGCGTGTGGGATAGTAGCTGCATATGCTGCGTTTGGATCTCCGCCAACCGAATTGAATCCCAGCCAGTCAAGCCCGCCTAACAGGTGGCCTTTGTCAGGACCGAATGCAAGTGTATAGCCTATCAATACCCATTGTATAGATACTATTGCTATTATTACAAAAGAACTCATCATTGTATTCAAAACATTTTTCTTTCTTACCATACCGCCATAGAAGAATGCCAAGCCAGGTGTCATTATAAATACGAGCACAGTAGAAAGAATATTAAAAGTGGTATCACCGGTGTCTATCTTCGGGGCATCACCTTCCGCAAAAGCAGCACCTGATAAACAAAACAGAACGACGATAAAGATAAATAATCCAAATAGTTTTTTTGATTTCATTTTCGACTCCTCCTTTAATTTAACCATGCCTTAATCGGGCAAAATAAGTTTAAAATCTCTGAGTTAATGACTTAGGAGAATTATCGACTTTGATAATTACTACTGGAGCTCCATTTATGAATCACACCAACGGGATTCTATATTACTTTTGTGAAATAAAAAAAGACACTTTATCAGAATAATCTGATAAGCGCCTTCACTTATTTCTTCATCGATTAATAAAATTATAGCACTTGTGTCCATGAAATGCAATACGTATTTTTGATAGATTCAAAAGTGATTTTATGCTTATTAGCCCAAAAGTATTTAAACCATCCAAAATATACGCTTTCATTTAAAAGTTACATTGAAAAGATTTTGAGTAATTATTATTTAAAAATGAATTTCTTCCATACTAAACTTGCAATATTTTTTACTGTGTCATTTAGAAGAAATAAAAAGGCTCTTTATTTTATAAATTTTTTCTGATATATTAACCTATAGAACTTAGAGGGATAAATCCATTTTATTTGGAAAAATATAAGTATGGTTATTACTTATAAAGCTGGACAAAAGTTGTTTATTGACGAAAAATTCGCAGGCAAAAGGGGGTTATTATGGCTGGAGAAAAATATGTAGTTGCAACTCTTGATAACCCATCCCAAATAAACATTCGTAATATGTTGAATCCGGCAGGTTATACCTTCTTGGGAAATTGTTTTGACCCTGTTTCCTTGTTAAGGATGGTGCGTAGTTACAACCCCGACTTTATTATTGTTGATCTTGCCATGCAGGGGAGGGAATTGCAGAGTACACTCGAGACTATTGATGAAGAAATGCTTTGTGCCTGTGTAACTATAGGGGATTATAAAGAAATTGATAGCATCAGTGTTTTAGATAAGGGAAAGATCACAGTCAACTGCTTAAAACCTGCAAGCAGGGAAATACTTCTTAATACAGTTGAATTATCAAACCTGTACTATAAAAGGATAATTGAAATAAACTCAAAACTTAAGGAAATGACTGAGAACTATGAGACTCGAAAGGCTGTTGAACGGGCAAAATGGATACTTATGCAGCGTGAAAGAATAACTGAGAATGATGCATATGAGAAAATAAGAAAAAAGAGCATGGACAGCAGACTTACCATGAAAGCAATTGCAGATGCAATAATTTTTACTCACGAACTTGAAAGTAAATAACTAATTGCTATTTTCTATTAATGCGTTATAATAAATTGAGTTTTAATTAAGGAGATGATATAGTTGATCGAACTTGAACAGTTTAAAGTTGAGATTGATGAAATTAAGGGTGCTCTGGATGAAATGAGGGCTTCACTTTGACATCGCAAGACTGAACGATGAACTCGCAGAGCTTGAGATGAAATCTACAGAACCTGACTTCTGGAACGATATTGAAAATTCGCAGAAGATACTTCAAAAAACGAAGAACCTGAAAACCAAATTAGAAAGGTTTCAAAAGCTTGAAAATTCTTTGGAAGATCTAAAAACCTTAAATCAACTGGGTATGGAGGAGCAGGACGAAAGTGTCATTCCCGAGATTGGGGAAGGTCTTGCAAACCTTAAGGCTGAATATGAAAAGCTAAAGATTGAAACCCTTCTTACAGGTCAATATGATAAAAACAATGCAATATTGACATTACATGCCGGAGCAGGCGGGACCGAGGCTCAGGATTGGGTTCAGATGCTGTTGAGAATGTACACCAGATGGGCTGAAAGCAGCGGCTTTATAGTTAAAACACTTGATTTTCTTGATGGAGATGAAGCAGGGATTAAAAGTGTTACTATTCACGTTATAGGTGAAAATGCATATGGATACCTCAGATCTGAGAAAGGTGTCCACAGATTGGTACGAATATCGCCGTTTGACGCTTCGGGAAGAAGACATACGTCATTCGCATCACTTGATGTAATGCCGGAATTGGATGAGGATGTTAAGGTTGATATAAACCCGGATGATTTGAGGGTTGATACCTATAGATCAAGCGGAGCAGGTGGTCAGCATGTAAATAAAACAGAATCTGCAATAAGAATTACACATATTCCGACAGGGGTTGTAGTTTCGTGCCAAACTGAAAGATCACAGTTCCAGAATAGGGATACTGCAATGAAAATGCTGAAAGCAAAGCTTTTGCAGTTAAAGGAAAAAGAGAATAAAGAAAAGATAGAGGACTTGAAAGGTATACAAATGGAAATCGCGTGGGGGAGTCAGATAAGGTCTTACGTATTCTGCCCGTATACTCTTGTGAAAGATCACAGAACCAACTATGAGAATGGAAATGTAGGAGCTGTGATGGACGGTGAGCTTGATGGGTTTATAAATTCTTATCTTGCAAGCGGTATTGAAGCAAACAAAAATAGTTAGTGGCAATAAAAGATTAAGGAACCTGACAACTAAAATTCAGGTTCCTTTTTTATTGAGCTATTAAATTAAAACTTCTTGAAATTGTATTTATTATTGAATTAATTGAAGCATCATTTATTCTTCCGTTGCTGGTCATATATTCATTTACTGAGATAACTAATGTATAGGTTGAATCCTTGGTTTTCAATTCCTTGATAAAGGACAGCCTTCTTTTCCCATCAGGACCCAGGTAGTTAACCAAAGTCCTTCTGCCTGTTATCCCAATGTTTTCATAGATACTGTTTGACAATATCCTGTATTGTTTGCTCTGGAAAGGAGCAATGTCAGCCGCATCCCTATTATATATGTTTATATCGAAAGAACCGGAATAATCAGGGCTCTTTATATTATAAATAATATCACGTCTTTCGGTATCAGCCTTTCTATTAACAACCCATTTTTCGGGAACTGATATGCTGAACCCCGTTTCCTTACCTCCATAACTCTGATAAGTTATTTTATCTTCAGCTGGTGGTACTATAGCTGAAAGGTTTGGAGCAGGTTTAAAGGTTTGCAGTATATTTTGCATATTATTGATCTGGGGTTCATCAGGCCTGCTTTTGGTATGATATCTGAAACTATAAAGCTCGTTACCGGAATAAGTATAAAAATCATGATAGTATTGGGAATCTTCTTTTGTACCTGTTTGATAAAGTACATAAACAAAATCCCTGTTCTCAATTTTTATATTTCCAAGGTCTGAAATACGTACGTTGGTTCCAATGTTTTTCAAAACAGAATCTATTTTTTTATTAATAGTATCAACTGTGTCGGATGGCTCATAAGTGAAGGATATATCGCTTTTTTCGTCGATTTTATAGCTTGTAAAGCCTGCATCGTAAGAGATATTGTTACTGTTCCATGGTATATATGCAGTAGGTAATGATATAGTGTAACTGTCTCCCAACATTACGATAGTAGTATCACTGGTATTATCAGTTACATTATAAATACCTTTATTTGCTGTATTTAATATTTCACTGCTCTTGAATAGATCAGGAATATCCTGTTGATTTGGAAGTCCCTCAATGTGTAACGACTTCAACAAACCTGCCATTTTCTTTAGGTTTGTATCATTAATAAGTCCCTTGTCCAATGTAAAATCTACATTATAAATGGTTCTGTTTTCATATACCGGAACAACAAAATCTATATGTGTTTTTTCTTTCCATCCGGTAGAATCGAAGCTGCCTGTGTCATAGACGTACTGATATGTTGTAACACCATACAAGCTGCTTTCAGATTTGTTAACCAGCTTCATTGCTGCTTCGTTGCCATTTTTGTCACCCAAAAGAAAAGTGTTTGTAAAGTAAGCGCTTAACGAGTCGTAGCTGTTTTTTTTGTATTCAACGAACTTGTTAAAAAGCTTATCCTCAGAAACAGAGGTATCATCACTATATTTCTTTATTGCATCTGCTGCGGAAGTATTAAAACTGTCACAGTAAATTAATGCCGAATACTGTTGGTCTGTGTCCTTAATAACAACTGAGGAGTCACTGAATTTGCTGCCGGCCTGACTGAAGTCAGGATAAAATTCTTTTGAGCCACTAATTGAATACTTGTTTGTTATATTTATAAAGTCCGGGGATTCTGCGGAATAAGTCTGGCCAGAAGGCAGTAAATATAGTACTCCGGTATCTTTATCATACTTTACTGAAAGATTGAATGTACTTTTGATAAAATCGAGTGGCAAATATAATGAATCATTTATCATTACCGGCAGGGAATATGAAGATTTAACCGAAGTATCCGTATTCTCTGTTTCAAGACTGCAAGCATATTCAGCGCCGGAAAATTTTATTACTACTATTTTATTTTTACTGTCAAAGTTTGTACTGGAACCTGTAATTGAATCAAAATCTGATGAGTTTATCAGGTATTTATTACCCTTATCCAGCAATGGTTTTGAGCATGAAAAGATCTTACCGGAATAATAAGCTTTTAAGCCTGTTTCGCCGTACGATACTGAAAACTGCATCATTAATGTTATAAAAGCCACCAATAATATTGTGATCCTTCTGGACATAAAAGAAATACCCCTTTATAGATAAACCAAACATTGCTATTTTCTTTATCATAGCAGAATGACACTATATGAACAATAAATGTAAAGGAGTTGTAAAATAAGTGAAATATTAAGTTAAAATATTGAATACAAGAAGTGTATAGATTTGCAAAAATAATGTCAATTAATTACCTTTAATTAATAAAAAAATATGTTATTATTAGAGCAATGCAGTTTAAAGACTTTGCGCTATTATAATATTTGGGGTGAATAAATTGAATTTGACAGATAAATTTGAAAAGCTGAAAAAACAGCTTAGTGAAATGGAAAGTGTTGCGGTTGCTTTTTCAGGAGGTGTAGATAGTACATTCCTTCTTAAGGCAGCACATGATGTCCTTAAAGATAAGGTAATTGCCATTACTGCCCGTTCTTCTACATATCCTGAAAGAGAATTCAGGGAAGCGGTAAGTTTTGTAACCGGGTTGGGAATAAAGCATTTTCCAATAGTCTCAGAAGAACTGGAAATTGACGGTTTTTCCGGTAATCCTGTAAACAGGTGCTATTACTGTAAGAAGGAATTGTATACAAAAATTTGTGATATTGCTAAAGAGAATAATCTGAACTATGTTATTGATGGTTCAAACATTGATGATATAGGCGATTACAGGCCAGGTATGCAGGCTCTCCAGGAACTTGGCATTAAAAGCCCGTTAAAGGAAGCAGGACTTACCAAGCAGGATATAAGAGACTTGTCCAAACAGATGAATCTGCCAACCTGGGACAAACAGGCTTTTGCATGCCTCGCATCCAGAATCCCTTACGGACAGCAAATAACGAAGGACAAACTGGATACGATTGATAAAGCAGAGCAATTCCTTCTTGATTTGGGGTTCAGAAATTTAAGGGTGCGCCATCATGGCGAACTTGCAAGGATAGAGGTTGCATCCGGAGAACGCAGCAAGTTCTTTGATACTGATTTGATGGATAAGGTTTACAACTATCTAAAAAGTCTTGGGTTTACATATGTTTCGCTTGATTTAAAAGGCTATAGAACTGGAAGCATGAACGAAACCATCAACAAATAGGCGGTGCCGTTTAATGAAAATCGGTATTATAGGTGCAGGTAGAGTTGGATGCTCACTTGCAGTAGGCTTATCGAAAAGACAGTATGACATTGGGGGAATATACAGCAGGAGTAGGGATTCAGTTTTATTTCTCGATAATTTACTTGGGATAGAATTACCCAATGAACTTACTCTTGTAGTAAACAACTCAGAAGTTATATTTATTACTGTTCCTGACATGGAGCTTTTCTCTGTTGTTAATGATATTAAAGGTTTCGGTGATCTTAAAGGTAAGACATTCCTTCACTGCAGCGGAGCAGAAACCTCTGATATATTACAGCCCCTTAGGGATTTAGGTGCCTGGGTAGGATCGCTTCACCCCATACAGACTTTTGCGGACAAGACTGAAGGTTATTTTGGACTTAGCAATATATATTTCAGCTTTGAAGGTGACCACGAAGCGTATATAATAAGTGAAAGAATTGTAAATTCTCTTGATTCAAAGCTTATTACAATCCCAAAGGAGTCTAAAACACTATACCATGCGGCTGCATGCATTCTTTCGAATTATGTAGTAACCCTTTCGCATGCTGCAGAAACTATGCTTGAAAAAGCAGGTATAGACAAAAGTATTGCATTAAAGGCTTTTGAACCATTAATAAAGCACACAGTGGAAAACATAGTTGGTCTAGGAAGCATTAAAGCTCTTACCGGGCCAGTTTCCAGAGGAGATATTGCAACCATTGAAAGCCACTTGGAACAAATAGCAAAAAAGAATCCTGAAAATCTGGACTTATATAAAATCCTTCTAAAGTACACAGCGAATACTGCTTTGAAGGGTACAAAAATAGATCAAGAAAAAGCAGATTTTATAAAACGGTTGGGAGAGTGATAAGTGTGAATTCAGAAAACCTTAAATCTATTCTTCAGGGTATAAAGGATGGAAATGTCAGTATAGATGAGGCATTGCTAAAACTAAAGAGTGAACCGTTTGAAGACCTTGGCTTTGCAAAGGTTGATCATCATAGGAAAATAAGAAACGGGTATCCTGAAGTTATATACTGCCAGGGTAAAACAGTTCAACAAATAAAAGCAATTGTTGAAAGGCTTATGCAAAGAGAAAATAATATAATGGCTACCAGAGCAGGTAAGGAAGTATATGAAGCCATAAGGGAAGTCACCGATGATGCCGTTTATTATGAAGCAGCAAGAATAGTTGTTGTTAAAAGAAGGGACATAATCCTTACAGAAAAGGTAATTGCAGTTGTAACTGCAGGTACTTCCGATATTCCTGTTGCGGAGGAAGCCGCAGTAACTGCAGAAACATTGGGTAATAAGGTGGAAAGATTGTACGATGTTGGGGTGGCGGGCATACATAGACTATTTTCCAACATGGATGCAATAATGAGAGCAAATGTTCTTATTGTTGTAGCCGGAATGGAAGGGGCCTTGGCAAGCGTTGTCGGAGGTCTGGTTGATAAGCCTGTTATAGCAGTACCTACAAGTGTAGGCTATGGCGCCAATTTCGGCGGGCTGGCTGCTCTGCTTACAATGCTTAACAGCTGTGCAAGTGGAATAGGTGTTGTTAATATTGATAATGGTTTTGGAGCTGGATATCTTGCAAGTACAATTAATCAAATTTAATTATATAGGGTGAATATATGAAGATTTTATATTTTGACTGTTTTTCCGGAATTAGCGGTGACATGACACTTGGGGCTTTGCTGAATTTGGGAATAGATAAGGATCTGTTTTTGAAAGAATTGTCAAAGCTCAATCTTACAGGTTATAAAATAGAAATAGGAACAAAGTCTAAAAGTGGAATAACCTGTACTGACGTAAATGTAATTATTACAGAAGACTATAAGAAGCTTGAAGAAAAGTTTGAAAAGCACCAGAAGGAAATGTATGAACATGAATTGGCACATAAGGCAAATACACATGTACATATAGATGAGCACGGACATGAATACAGCCATGAGCACAGCCATGATGAGGGAGAACAAGAGCATATTCATGAACATAGCCAGGAAGACAGTCATAGTCACCATCATGACCATGGCCATGAACATGAGCACAGCCACGATCATATGCATACACATGACCATGACCATTCGCATCCTCATTCACACAGCCATTCAATGCGCAACCTTAAGACAATAGAAATGATGATAGACTGGAGCGACCTTAATCAAAATGTTAAGAATTTAAGCAAAAAGATTTTCCGAGAGATAGCCGGGGCTGAAGCTAAGGTTCATAATATGGAGGTTGAAAACGTAACATTCCACGAAGTGGGTGCAATCGATTCTATTGTTGATATTGTAGGAAGTGCAATTTGTCTGGATATTCTGGGCGTGCAAAAGGTATTTTCCTCACCGCTTCATGATGGAAAAGGGTTTATAGAATGTCAGCACGGTATTATTCCGGTACCTGTTCCTGCTGTAATGGAAATGCTTGCAGGAAGCGGCATACCATTAATATCCGAGGATGTACAGACCGAAATGGTTACTCCTACAGGTATGGGAATCATTAAAACAATTGCATGCGGCTTTGGTAATATCCCAGAGGTGGCAATTGAAAAAGTTGGGTATGGGGCCGGGAAGAGAAACACCGGAAGGTTTAATGCCCTTCGTGTTGTAATGGGTACTTTGGAAGATAAGAATGAACTAAAAGATGAAATAATAAAGCTTGAAACAAATATTGATGATACAAGCTCTGAAATCTTGGGCTACACTATGGAAAGGCTTTTTAGTGTAGGTGCACTTGATGTTTTTCTTACACCTATATATATGAAGAAAAATCGTCCTGCAACAATGGTTACAGTGCTGGTAAACAGGGAAAATGAACAGACTGCGGTTGATTTGCTATTGAAGGAAACTTCAACTCTGGGAATACGAAAAAGTACCTTGAAACGTTACTGCCTCGACAGGGAAATTGTGAAGATTAATACTCAATTCGGTGAGGTCAGTGTAAAGCTTTCAAAGGGAAAGGATTTTTCCAAGCTTTCACCGGAATATGAAGACTGCAGGAAAATAGCCGAGACAACAGGATTGCCGCTGCGCGAGATATACCGTATAGTTAACGAAAGTTCAAAGGATTTAATATAAAGAGGTGCAATAGACATTTGCTGTACAATAAGTTTTCCGAATACCTAAAAAATAGATATGGAACAAAGGTATACAAGCTTCCGGTCAACATACCGGTAACATGCCCAAACAGGGATGGAAAGCTAAGTACAGAAGGGTGCATATTCTGCGGTGAAGAGGGAGCCGGCTTTGAATGTCTGCCCAATACCATGGGTATAAGAGAACAAATTATTGCAAATTCACAGTATATCGGGAAAAATTACGGCTCCGAGAAGTTCATTGCATATTTCCAAAATTACAGTAACACCTACCTTCCTGTTAAGATACTTGAAGAGTATATATTGGAAGCATGTATGGAAGACATTGCTGCAATTTATATTTCAACACGTCCCGATTGTATAAGCTGTGATTGTGCCTCAATGCTAAAGAAGATAAAAGCGGATAAAAAAATTGATATAGTTGTTGAATTAGGTCTTCAGACTGTAAACTATAAATCACTTAAAATTATGAACAGGGGCCATTCGCTGGCCGAATTTATTGATGCGGTAAATACTCTTAATTCTAATAACCTTGAGGTTTGTGCTCATTACATAGTTGATTTTCCCACAGATGATATGGACGATGTCATTGAGGGGGCAAAGATTCTTTCGGCTCTTCGCATCGGTCAGGTTAAATGCCATTCCTTGTATATTCTCAAGGATACCGTCCTTGATGAAATGTACCAAAGCGGTGCAATTAAACTCATAACTACGGATGAGTATATTGAACGAATTATTACTTTTCTAGAATACCTTAACCCTGAAATAGTTGTTCAAAGACTTCTGGGCAGAGCACCCAAAGATAGGACAAGCTTCTGTAACTGGGGACTCAGCTGGTGGAAACTTCGTGATATGATTGAAGAAAAAATGAGAATGGAAGACCGTTTTCAGGGTAAGAAGTTTAATTATCTCAATGGTTCAGCCTGTATATAATAATTGTTGTCTTTGCTTATAAAAATTGTATATTATTGAATAATTATTGAAGTTGCTATTTGTCTATTGTAAAATGAAATAGTAATTTATTTTTTTATTTAAAAAGTGAGGTTTTTATATATATGATCTGCCCTAATTGTAATTCTTATGTAGAGCCATATGATCATTTCTGCAGAAGCTGTGGCTGTAAAGTGGAAGCATCGCCAGCCGATAATACAGCCCCTCATCAAAGTACATACTTTACAGAAAATATAAACCAGTCAGAATCTGAAGTACCTGTAGGTGCTTCGGTACAATCAGTGTACCAGTCGCAGTATGAGTCAGTTCCGGTTATGCAGATGCAGCCTCCTCCATCACAGATTCCTCCTATACAGCCTTACAATCAAATGCCTCAGCCTCAGGAGGGCTTTGGCCATGTTTACACGGGAAAAAAATCACGCTTATGGATGGTGTGGCTTATTCCTGCAGTTACCGCTGTGCTGATAGCGGCTTTTGTACTTATACTTTACTCAAGTTCAAAGAGTAAAGACACCAAAGTAGAGGACTTAAAGCTCAGAGCAGAAAATGCTGCGCTTGAAGGCAATCTGGAAGAAGCATCAAAGCTTATACAAGAAGCAATGGCTTTAAACCCTGATTACCCTGAATTAAAGGATGATGAAAGTATTCTTAAAAAAGGCGATAAAATATCTGATGCTTTGAAAAAGGTTGATGATCTTATAAAGCAGAAAGATTACAAGGAAGCTTTGGCGAGTCTTAATAAAACAGATGAAGAGATAAAAAAGGATAATGAGGTTTTTAAAAAAGTATTTTCCAAAATTGTTGAGAATAAAAAGGCTTTAATAAATGTAATGCAGCTTAAGGATAATGCAAGTTCCATGAAAAGCATAGACCAGCTTTGCCCTGTATACAAGGCAGCTGCAGCTATAAACACACCTGAAGCAATAAAGGTTTCTGAAGAATTGAAGTCAAGGATTGAGGAACTGGCAGCGACCAACACCAAAACTGCTCTAAAAAGCAAGGATTATGATTTCGAGCTTGAAGAACTCAATTTTGCATTACAGTATGTTACAGGAAGCAAAAAGTTAACAGATTTGAAGAATGATATTCAGAAAAAGAAAAACGATTATGAGGCAAGCCTTAAAAAAATATCAGGCGGTATTTTAAGTAAGGAAAAAGAAATTACAGAAGGGGATATTACTGCAACCGTCACTCAACCTCTCCTGGACAGCAATGGGCATATCTCAGGAAAAGTTGTTAATAGTGGTACCAGTAAATATTATAATGTAAGGGTTCTGTTGAAGGTTTATGATGAAACCGGAAATATTATAGATCAGATTACAGTTCTTTGCAGTCCCGCTGAATTAGGTTCGAACAGCAGCATAACATTCACATATAAATATAATAACTCCTCAAAAGTCTATGTAAGACCGGTTGGTTTGGTCTACATTCAGGAAGAGGATGCAAGTTATGACGAGGAACAAGGATATGGTGACAGGAATAATAATTTCGATAGCTATAATGAAGATGAAGAATATTAATATAGATTCTTATAAGGGGAAAATCCATGAAGAGTAAAAAAACTTTATATCTTATCATTAGTATAGGGCTTTCTGTAATAATCATAGCATCTGGCTTGATACTGCATTTTTCGTTAAATAAGAAGTTTGACAGACAAAAGGGTGGAACCCCATCCAAACTGATGGCTCTTAATGATAATGCAACAACCGCACAAGGTACTACAACTGTTACAAAGTCCAAAAAAGATATCATAACCGAATGCCAGAAACAGGTATTTTTTATAGAAATTGATACCGCGGAAGGAAAGGTTACAGGTTCAGGTTTCCTTTATAACAATAATGGTGATGTAGTAACAAACGCTCATGTTGTTGAAGGTGCTTCCAAAGTTAAAATAAGACTCTCAGATTCGAAAACTGAATATACAGGTACAGTAATTGGTCGCGGAGCTGATTTGGATGTAGCGCTGGTTAGAGTGCCTGAATTATCAGGGATACTGCCCTTAAAAATAGCAAAGGACAGAAAAGCCCAGGTTGGAGATGAGGTTATTGCTCTCGGAAGTCCTCTGGGATATCAGAATACCGCTACAATAGGTATAATAAGCGGCTTGGACAGAAGCTTCCAAATAGGTAATTTCAATTATAATAAAGTTTACCAGATATCTGCGCCGATATCTCCTGGAAGCAGCGGAGGGCCACTGATAGACGGCGTTAATGGCGAAGTCCTTGGTATAAATTCCGCATACATTGATCAGGGAAGTATAGGTTTCAGCATACCTATTTACCAGTGTGTTACTTACCTTGACAAATGGTCGGCAAACCCAGGTTCGGGAACTACAAAAGTTGGAGTTTCAGCACAGAAAATGACAGGTACCGATTTGACGCAAATGAGTAAGGAATTAATCAAATATCTTTATGGATGCATAACTACCAAGGATTACGCAACAGCATACCTTCTCTGGGGAGTTGATTGGAAGACAAAAACCAATTATGATACATACAAATCAGGTTTTAAAAACACTGAATCTGTAAGTGTTGATTCGGTAAGCGCAGTTACAGGTTCGGATGGTGCGGTAAAAGTTAACGGAACCATTTCGGCGAAGGAAAAAGTAAATGACACCACCATAACTAAGAACTATAAGGTTACGTATCTTGTGGGATACGAAAATGGTACATTGAAGATACTTGATGGGAGTGCGGTAGCTCAATAGTTAAACATTAAGTCAGAACCCTTCTTTAATAGAGAAGGGTTTTATTTTTAAAAATTTTGTTTTAAGTCTTTGCATTAACCTTCTATTTAGGTATAATATTAAATTATATTTGGGTATGAGGAATATATCCATTTTATTATATAGGATCAAGTAAATATCCTATACATCATTTGCATTTCTAAAGCCAAATGCAAATGTATATCAAATCAGAATTTACTTTATCCTATTACATATGTAATAAGTTGAATTATAATCATCTATCATACCATCATGGGCGGCATTAAGGACCATGATGCATATTGAATGTATAATTCAACTTATATAGTTCATTAAGAGCTTTAAAAATAGATTTAAATGGGGTGTAAATTTGAAAAACGAACTGATACTGATTATTGATTTCGGAGCACAGTATAATCAATTAATTGCAAGAAGAGTAAGGGAAGCGAATGTTTATTGCGAAGTTGTTCCATACAGCACTTCAATAGATAAAATCAAAGCGATGAATCCAAAGGGAATAATTTTTACCGGCGGACAAGCATCAGTACTTGATAAAAACGCACCCTTCTGTGATAAAGAGATATTCAATTTGGGAGTTCCCATTCTTGGCATATGCTATGGAATGCAACTCATGAGCGTTATGTTGGGTGGAGAAGTTCAGAGGGCAGAGCAAAGAGAATATGGTAAAGCTGAAATAAAGCTAGATTGCGGGAGTAAACTTTTTTCAGAGGTAGAAAGCAATACAGTGTGCTGGATGAGCCATACCTACTTTGTAAATAAGCTTCCAGAAGGCTTTAAAGTATCAGCAGACTCAGACAACTGTCCTGCTGCAGCAATGGAAAATGTGGCAAAATCTTTTTACGGTGTACAATTCCATCCTGAAGTTGTACATACTCCAAAAGGAAAAGATATTCTAAATAACTTCCTTTTTAAAGTATGTGGTTGCTCCGGCGATTGGAAGATGTCATCCTTTGTTGAACAATCAATAAAAGAAATAAGAGAAAAAGTTGGAGATAAAAAGGTGCTTTGCGCGTTATCCGGTGGAGTAGATTCATCGGTTGCGGCTGTACTTATCAGCCGTGCAATCGGCAGGCAGCTTACATGTATCTTTGTTGATCATGGCCTTTTAAGAAAGTTTGAAGGCGACCAGGTTGAAAAAGTATTCACAACACTATATGATATCAACTTTGTAAGAGCAAATGTAGAGGACAGATTCCTTGAAAAGCTTGCAGGTGTAACAGATCCGGAAAGAAAAAGAAAGATAATTGGTGAGGAATTTATAAGAGTATTTGAGGTTGAGGCTAAAAAAATCGGAAAAGTCGATTTCCTTGTACAGGGAACAATTTATCCTGATGTAATTGAAAGCGGAAAAGGCGATGCTGCTGTTATAAAGAGCCACCACAATGTCGGAGGGCTTCCCGATTATGTTGATTTCAAGGAAATAATAGAACCTCTTCGCAATTTATTTAAAGATGAAGTAAGAAAAGTTGGAGAAGAACTTGATATACCTGCGGATATAGTCTGGAGACAGCCTTTCCCTGGACCAGGCCTTGCAATAAGAATTATCGGTGACATCACTAAGGAAAAGCTTGAAATCGTTAGGGATTCCGATTATATATTCCGTGAGGAAATAAAGAATTCAGGTCTTTCAAAGGATATTAACCAGTACTTTACAGTACTTACAGGTATGCGTAGCGTAGGTGTTATGGGAGACGAGAGAACTTATGATTATACTCTTGCTCTGAGAGCGGTTACAACAACAGACTTTATGACAGCCGACTGGGCAAGAATACCTTATGATATCCTTGAGAAGGTTTCAAACAGGATTGTAAATGAAGTTAAGCACATTAACAGAATTGTTTACGATATTACAAGTAAACCACCGGCAACTATTGAGTGGGAATAAGAAAATATTAGCCCCGGGTGCCAAAGATGTGTTCTTTGGCACTTTTGGGGAATAGAGGTTAATATGCAGCAAACGGACATTATAATAAGACAGATAATAATACTTACTATTTTAGGCCTTACAGGCTTTATTGCAGGAAAAACACAATATCTTCCTAAAGAGTCTTCCAATATCTTATCGAGGTTTATTGTCAAGCTTACAACTCCATTACTCATTTTAACTACAATGGCCAGCTACAGCTTCAACAGACAAACTGTTGTAAATGGTCTTTATATTTTTGGTTTTGGTGTCTTTTTCCTGTCCATATCACTTGCCTTAAGCTTTTTTATATCTCGCAGGCTGCATCTTAAAGGTACCGCTGCAAACATATACAGTATGAGTTCAACCTTCGGAAATGTTGTATTTATGGCATATCCTTTATTAAGCGCTCTTTATGGAGACCAGGGAATAATTTATGCCATATTCTTTAACCTTTCAAATGACTTGCTGCTCTGGACTTTGGGAATATATTTAGTGAACAGGCACAATAATGCAAAATGGAAAGATAACCTTAGACATTTAGTAAATGGCAATACTGTTGCTTTTGTATTGGGTATTCTTCTTACAGTAATAAATTTCCATGGTTTTGTAGGAACAAATCCTGTTGCAGGTAAGGTTTACAGGGTTATTAATGATGCATTGAATCCACTTGGTAAAACTACCATATATATTTCAATGGTATTTATAGGTTTGATTTTATCTCAAATCAAGATTGGCGGAATTAAAGGTTTGATTGAAAGATATCCCCATTTTGTGTTGGCACTTTTCAAACTTATGATTATCCCGGCTTTTGCATTCCTGGTCCTTTCAGTTCTTGGGGCTCTTCCTGATCCATTTATTAAAAAAATAGTTGTTTTACAGCTTGGAATGCCTACCGGTACTATAATAGCAGCGCTTGCAAACCAGTATGATTCCGATGACAAGTTTGCTACTGAAGGTATCTTTGTGACTACGGTGTTATCTGTTGTAACACTTCCGCTGTTTGCATATGCTGTCGAATATATCAAGCTGTTTAACTGAAAAAACTGCCAAACATTTATACTGCGTTGTGTTTTAATATTCGGATTTTATTATTGTCTTACTTTTTTAATATAAAACACTTCATTTTAATAGTTTAACAATTAATACTTGAGAATATTAAAGGAATTTAAAGATTTATCGAGCAATTGTCACATAAACAGGTATCATAACGTTAAATAAGAAAACATCGTTGATTTATATTTGTATTTGAGATTTATAAACTACAAATTTAATAAACCTTACTTTGAAAATCTTACCATTCCCACATATTTACACAACTAAAAAATTAAATAAGATTTGCTAAAAAACATACCTATTTTCGAATATTAATTCTTAATTGCTTAAAAATGTTCGATTTTTATAGGTGCTTTTTATTGACAAACTCTTTTCCTTTTTGATAGTATTATTAATGTGAAAAAGCTTGTTTTTTATTTACAATAATACAAATACTAGCTACTGAAATTCTTTTGGACAAATACCTTATGCATATTACTCGATTATTGGTAAATACATAATTATAGGCATCCAGTGTCCTACCTGATGTACAGTTCAAGGTTGACTTTGACAGGTTACTCCTGTTGGAAGTATAGGCATTATCTTATTACATTAAGGAAGGGGAAAGTTTCGAATGAACAAGTTTTTCAAACTGCAGGAAAACGGTACGACAGTAAGAAGAGAAATGGCTGCAGGTCTGACAACATTCTTTACTATGGCTTACATCATTTTTGTTAACCCAGACATTCTTTCTAAAACAGGAATGGACAAGGGTGCAGTAATGACAGCTACAATAATAGCTGCTGTAGTAGCCACACTGATAATGGGCCTTGTAGCAAACGTTCCATATGCACTTGCACCTGGAATGGGAATGAACGCTTTCTTTACTTTTACAGTATGTTTCGCAATGAAAATACCGTGGTGGCAGGCACTTGGAATTGTATTCATCTGCGGTCTCATCAACATCCTCATCACTGTTACAAAAATTCGAAAAGCAATTATCCTTGCAATTCCTGAATCTCTTCAGTATGCAATAAGCGGTGGTATTGGTCTCTTTATAGCATACATAGGCTTTATGGATTCACACCTTTTGAATTTTACACCTAACAGTGCAGCTGATGCTACTGGCGCATATTCAAACGTAGTTCCATCACTTGTTAATTTTACTGACAAAGCTTCCGTGCTGGCACTTATCGGAGTAGTAATTATTGTTGTATTAATGCTGTTAAAGGTTAAGGGCTCAATACTTATAGGCATCATTGCAACTACAATAATCGGTATTCCTATGGGGGTTACACATATTCCTCATATTAATTTTGGGGACTTTTTACCACCAGATCCATCACCAACGTTTGCTCATTTTGATGTATTTGGTCTGTTTAAAGATCCGTCACAGTTGTTTAAGATCATTATGCTTATAATTGCATTCAGCCTTGCTGATACATTTGATACAATAGGAACCTTCCTCGGAACAGGTAGAAAAACAGGTATCTTCGATGCTAAAGATGAAGAATCCCTCCACAAGGGAAAAGGTTTCTCATCAAAGCTTGATAAGGCGTTGTTTGCTGATGCTACAGCAACATCAGTTGGTGCTGTATTTGGAACCAGTAATACAACAACCTATGTAGAAAGTGCAGCCGGTATAGAAGCTGGCGGAAGAACCGGTCTTACTTCTGTTACAACTGCAGTTCTGTTTATAGCATGTTTGTTCCTATGGCCTGTAGTTTCCATTGTTCCTTCAGCAGCAACCTCACCGGCACTTATAGTTGTAGGTATACTGATGATGGAATCGCTGGCAAAAGTTAAATGGGACAGCTTTGAAGATGCCGCTTCGGCTTTCTTCACCGCAGTAGTAATGCCATTCGCATACAGTATAGCAAGTGGTGTTGCAGCTGGTTTCATATTCTACGTAATAGCTAAAATATTCAAGGGTAAGGCAAAAGAGGTTCATCCGATCATGTATATAGTAACAGCATTGTTTGTTCTGAAATACGTTGTCGATGCTCTTCAAATACTTTAAATGATATAACGAAGTCCGTCCAAAAGACGGACTTCAGATTTTTAAGCCCTCACTGGCATGAGGTTTTAACAATCTGAAGTGCGCTAATTTCTTAGTAATTAAACGGAGGTAAAAATGAAAACACCAAAAGTTGCAATTGTTATGGGGAGTGATTCGGATCTTACCGTATTAAAGAATTGTATAAAATTATTAAAAACATTCGGAATAGAAACCGAGGTAATGGTTTGCTCAGCACACAGAACACCTGATAAGGCTTCGCAATTTGCGAAAAATGCAGAACAGAACGGTATTGAAGTTATAATAGCTGCAGCCGGTAAAGCGGCACATCTTCCTGGAGTGCTAGCGGCATATACACCGCTACCGGTTATAGGAATTCCAGTTAAATCTTCAACAATGGATGGTATGGATTCTCTGTTATCCATAGTTCAAATGCCAAGCGGAATACCTGTTGCAACTGTTGCAATAGATGGTTCCGAGAATGCAGCTTTGCTTGCAATACAAATATTATCCATTGCTTATCCTGAATTAAGAATTAAAATGAAGGAGTACAAAGCAGAATTGGCACGAAAGGTAGAAGAAAAAGACAAAGCTCTACAGGAAAAACTTTTGGAACTATAATACTTTAACTTATTTTTCATTGTAATTAGAAAGGGTCATGTATGAATAATTTTATGATTTCTGATGAGCTTCATGATGAATGTGGAGTTTTTGGAATATATGATAACGACAACCATGATGTTGCAAGGCTTACGTATTATGCTCTGTATGCACTGCAACACAGAGGACAGGAAAGTGCCGGAATTGCTGTAAATGATAATAGTACAATACTGTATCATAAGGATATGGGACTTGTTTCAGACGTATTTGATGATGTGGTTATGAACCACCTTAAAGGTAAATCTGCTATTGGCCATGTGAGGTATTCTACCACCGGTGCAAGCCTCAGGGAAAATGCCCAGCCAATGGTAATCAAGTACAGAAATGGACAGATGGCATTAGCCCATAATGGAAACCTGGTAAATGCTGCTGAAATCAGGCAGAAGCTTGAGGAAGATGGAGCTATTTTCCAGACAACCAACGATTCTGAAGTTATTCTTAACATTTTATCAAGACACAGAATACAAAGCTTAAATATAGAAGAGACAATCAAGAAAATGATGGAGGAAGTAAGGGGCTCCTATGCATTGGCAATACTAACCCCGAAAAGGCTCATAGGTGTAAGGGATCCTTTGGGTATAAGACCTCTTTGCTTAGGCAAGCTTGATAATTCTTATATACTTGCATCTGAAACCTGTGCTCTTGACGCTGTAGGAGCAGATTTTATAAGAGATATCAACCCTGGTGAAATAGTTTTAATAGACGAAGACGGAATACAATCCATACAGACTCCTGTGCCAGCAAAATCAAGGCTTTGCATATTTGAGTTTGTTTATATTGCAAGACCTGATAGCCGTATAGATGGTGCGAGTGCTCATACAGCAAGGATGGAAGCCGGCAAAATACTTGCAAAGGAACATCCGGTTGAAGCTGATGTAGTAATAGGAGTTCCTGACGGAGGAGTAAATGCCGCCCTCGGGTACTCTATTGAATCAGGTATACCATACGGACAAGGGCTTTTAAAGAACAGATATATAGGAAGAACCTTTATACAGCCTCAGCAGAGCCAGCGAGAGCTTGGCGTAAGAATAAAGTTCAACGCTATCAGGGAAACAATAGAAGGCAAACGTATAATACTTATAGATGATTCAATTGTAAGAGGAACAACAACTAAAAGAATAGTACAGATGCTTAAAAATGCAGGGGCAAAGGAAGTTCACATGAGGGTAACTTCGCCGCCATATATGTATCCTTGCTATTTTGGCATAGATACACCTTCTACAGAGGAACTCGTTGCATGCAACCATTCAATTGAAGAGATAAAAGACTTAATTGGTGCGGATAGCCTTGGATATATAAGCCTTGAAGGACTTTTGAAAACACCTGTTAATGCTAAATGCTCATTCTGTACCGCATGTTTTAACGGGGATTACCCGATGGAAGTTCCAGGCGAAGGGGATAAATTCTCCTGCGGGATTAGATAATTTAAATTTATTTATTGGAGGTAAAAGGTATGACAACATATAAGGATTCCGGTGTTGATGTTGAAGCAGGTTATGAATCTGTCAAGCTTATGCGCAAGCATGTTACAAAGACTTTCAGACCAGAAGTTTTAACTGATATAGGCGGTTTTGGAGGACTGTTTTCACTTAATAAGGATAAATATAAAGATCCTGTTTTAGTATCAGGAACAGATGGAGTTGGGACCAAACTCAAAATTGCTTTTTTAATGGATAGGCATGATACTGTAGGAATTGACTGTGTTGCAATGTGTGTAAATGATATTGTATGCAGCGGTGCAGAGCCCCTCTTCTTCCTTGATTATATTGCAACGGGGAAAAATAAACCTGAAAAGATAGCAAGCATTGTTAAAGGGGTTTCAGAAGGCTGCGTTCAATCAGGTTGCTCCTTAATAGGCGGTGAAACTGCAGAAATGCCAGGTTTCTATCCTGAAGATGAATATGATATGGCAGGCTTTGCTGTAGGAATTGTCGATAAAGAAAAAATAATAAACGGCAAAAAGATTAAAGAGGGCGACAAACTTATAGGACTTGCTTCATCAGGGCTTCACAGCAATGGCTATTCTCTTGTCAGGAAGCTGCTGAGCCCTACAAAAGAAAAACTGGATGAATATATTGAAAGCCTGGGAGAAAAACTTGGTGAAACTCTTTTAAGACCAACCCAACTATATGTAAAAACAATACTTGATCTGGTTTCAAAATATGAAATCAAAGGTATTTCCAATATAACCGGCGGAGGCTTCATTGAAAATATTCCAAGAATGATTCCTGACGGTTTAAGAGTTAAAATTAATAAGGGTACATGGCCGGTGCTTCCTATTTTCTCATTGCTACAGAAGCTTGGAAACATGGGAGAAAGGGATATTTACAACACCTTTAATATGGGTATTGGCATGGTTCTGGCTGTTAATAGCGAACAGGCAGCTGAAATACTCAGTTACCTAAACAAGCAAACCGAACAGGCATATTTGATTGGTGAAGTTGTTAAGGGAGAAGCCGGAGTAGATATATGCTAAACATAGGAGTTCTTGTGTCGGGAGGTGGTACAAACCTCCAGGCAATTATAGACAAAATAGAGAATGGGTATTTGGATAACTGCCGCATAGTAACGGTTGTTTCGAGCAGAAAGGATGTCTATGCACTTGAACGTGCAGCTAAGCATGATATTCCTTCTGCAGCAATCCCCAGAAAAAACTACACAGACATTGATGAATATGATAAGGCTTTGGTTGAGCATTTCAAAAAGCACAAAGCTGATTTAATAGTTATGGCAGGTTTTTTGTCTATGGCTGGCGAACGCTTCAATAATGAATATAAACACAGAATTATTAACATACACCCATCACTTATTCCTTCCTTCTGCGGTAAAGGCTTTTATGGGATAATCCCTCACCAGAAGGCCCTTGAATATGGGGTTAAGGTAACAGGTGCCACTGTTCATTTTGTGGAACTGGAGTATGATTCGGGCCCAATTATTCTACAAAAGGCGGTTTATGTAAAACCTGATGATACACCTGAAACACTTCAGAAAAGGGTTATGGAGGAAGCTGAGTGGGAAATACTGCCTGAAGCAATAAAGCTTTATTCGGAAGGCAGACTCAAGCTTGAAGGTCGTAAGGTTACAATTCTTGATAAAAGAGCTTAGAATTTATTTTAATATATTAAAGGGATTCCTAGAAGGTATCCCAGGTAAGGAGGAGTTATGATTAAACGTGTTCTTATAAGTGTGTCCGATAAAACGGGCGTTATTGAACTTGCAAATGAGTTGGTAAAGCAGGGTGCAGAAATTCTTTCAACAGGCGGAACAGCAAAAGCTCTTGCAGATGCAGGTATTAAAGTTATCAATGTTTCCGATATAACCGGATTTCCGGAATGTTTGGATGGAAGGGTAAAAACCTTACATCCGAAGGTACACGGAGGACTTCTTGCAATAAGGAATAACCCCGACCACATGAAGCAGATAAAGGAACTGGGCATAGACCCGATAGATATGGTTGTAATAAATCTATATCCTTTCAAGAAGACTGTTCTTAAGGATGATGTTACACTTGCTGAAGCAATTGAAAACATAGATATAGGCGGACCAACAATGCTCCGTGCTGCAGCAAAGAATTATCAGGATGTAGCAGTTGTTGTTGATCCTGCGGATTATTCCACAGTTCTTGACGAAGTGAAATCAAAAGGCGATGTATCAGCTAAAACAAAATTCAGATTGGCTTACAAGGTTTTTGAACATACTTCACATTATGACACTCTTATAGCATCATACCTCAGAAAGCAGTTAGGCGATGATTCATTCCCTGAAACAATGACGCTTACCTTTGAAAAGGTTCAGGATATGAGGTATGGAGAAAATCCACATCAGAAGGCAGTGTTCTATAAGGAAGTCGGAAAGAACGCAGGATGCCTTACTTCAGCAAAACAGCTTCATGGTAAGGAGCTTTCATATAACAATATAAACGATGCAAACGGAGCTATTGAGCTTTTAAAGGAATTTGACGAGCCTACGGTTGTAGCTGTAAAACATGCTAATCCTTGCGGTGTAGCTAGTGCGCAAAATATATATGATGCATATGTTAACGCTTATGAATCAGACCCTGTTTCAATATATGGAGGAATAGTTGCAGCAAACAGAGAGATAGATGCTAAGACGGCTGAGGAAATGATTAAGACATTCCTTGAAATAATTATCGCTCCTTCATTCACAAAAGAGGCTTTTGAAATACTTGAAACCAAGAAGAATATGAGGCTGATGCAGCTTGAAACAATAGCTGAAAAACTTCCTTCAGATACATATGATATGAAGAAGGTTGCCGGTGGACTTTTGGTTCAGAATATAAATGCTGAAGTTGTAAACAGAGATGAAATAAAAAATATGACTGACAAAAAACCTTCCGATAAACAGCTTGAAGACCTTATATTTGCAATGAAGGTTGTTAAACATACAAAATCAAATGCTATAGTTGTTGTAAAGGATAAGCGCACAATCGGAGTTGGTCCTGGACAGACAAACAGAGTAACATCTACAAAGATTGCGCTTGAATACGCAAAGGAAAGGGCACAGGGTGCAGTACTTGCATCAGATGCGTACTTCCCGTTCCCAGACAGCGTTGAGGCTGCAGCTGAGGCTGGTATTAGTGCAATAATACAGCCCGGAGGTTCAATAAGAGATCAGTTATCAATAGATGCCTGCAACAAATATGGTATTGCAATGATAGCGACAGGAATGAGACATTTCAAACACTAATTAATGAAGCGTACTCAAGGTTGGAGGTTAAACTTCAACCTTGTTTTTAGTTGTATTGTATTGACAATATAGTTAAATGCCTTTATCCCTTAACTTTAGTTAGAGGTAACAATTTAGGAGGTATATTTTATGAAGATTCTTGTAGTTGGAAGCGGTGGCCGTGAGCATGCTTTGGTGTGGAAAATTGCTCAAAGCCCTTTAGCTGAAAAAATATATTGTGCACCTGGAAACGGTGGAATCGCCCAATTGGCTGAATGTGTTCCTATTAAGGCAATGGAGATAGAAAAAATGGTTTCCTTTGCTTTGGAAAAGAAAATTGACCTTGTAGTTGTAGCACCTGATGATCCGCTTGCAGCAGGTATGGTTGATGCAATGGAAGAAAAGGGAATTAGAGCCTTCGGTCCCAGGAAAAATGCTGCAATAATCGAGGCTAGCAAGGTTTTTTCAAAGGATTTAATGAAGAAATATGATATCCCTACAGCTGCATATGAGGTATTTGAAGATAGTAATAAGGCTATAGAATATATAAAAGTACAGAATAAATTCCCGATAGTTGTAAAAGCGGATGGCTTGGCTCTTGGAAAAGGAGTTATTATCGCTGCAGATTTTGAAGAAGCTAGAGATGCAGTTAATAGTATTATGGAGGACAAGGTTTTTGGTGCTGCGGGTAATAAGGTGGTCGTAGAAGAATTTATAACAGGCCCCGAAGTATCAGTACTGGCTTTTACCGATGGTACAACTGTAGTACCTATGGTGAGTGCCCAGGATCACAAAAGGGCGCTTGATTTTGACAAGGGCCTTAATACAGGCGGAATGGGAGCTTTTTCACCAAGTAAACTCTATACTGATGAAATAGCCGATTACTGCATGAAAAATGTATACAGAACAACTGTCGATGCGATGAAAAGTGAAGGAAGAACCTTCAAGGGAGTTCTGTATTTCGGGCTTATGCTTACAAAAGATGGCCCAAAGGTGCTTGAATATAATGCAAGGTTTGGAGATCCCGAAACACAGGCAGTTCTTCCAAGACTGGACTCAGATATAATCGAGATATTTAATGGAGTAATTGATGAGAAACTTTCAGATATTGAAATCAAGTGGAAGAAGGATGCCGGTGTATGTATCATAATGGCTTCCGGAGGATACCCGCAAAAATACCAGACCGGTTATGAAATAAACGGTTTGGAAAATGCCTTAAATGAAAAGGATATTAATGTATTCCATTCGGGTACAAAACTCGAGAATGGAAAGTACTTGACAGCCGGCGGAAGAGTACTGGGCATAACGGCCACAGGCCCTTCACTTGATGAAGCCATAAAAAAGGCATATAAAGCGGTTGAGAAAGTTTCATTTACAAATATGCACTACCGGAAAGATATAGGTATTAAGTAATCAAAAACAGAAGAAGTGTAAGATTAAACATCCTACACTTCTTTTTTTCATTTCATTTTATTATTTATTTCCTGTAATAATGTGATTATCTTTACCTGATTTTTATACATTTCTTTTAGGAGAGCAGCTAAACCGTTTTCATCTAGAGAATGAGACTCTCTTGCAGGTTGGTTACCGTTAACTGGTTCTTTGACTGCTGGTTTATTTTCCAGGTGCTGAGGCGGCTGTTCACCCTTTTCTATTACACCTTTAAGAAGTTCATTCTGAAGCTCAAGAAGTTTTTTCCTAATATCAGTTTGACTTGTTTCAGACATATTAACCTCCATGTCCCATATGTCCCAAAAGAATTGTCTATCGGGCACACAAAGTGTTCAAACACTTTGTTATGGGGTTAAATAATTTTTTAATGCAAGCTAAATCCGCTTTTCAAGTAAAAGTTGATTTTAACACCAAATTATATATCGGATTATAACTGCTTTTTTTAAAGTAAAAAATTAAAACTTTTTATTTAATGCAATAATAATATAATTATAATAAATAAATAGAGGTTTTATTCTTTATGAAAAACTCATGTTATGTTATAATGTGTTTTAAAATGAGCAAATGGAAGGTTAATTCAAGTGTCAGTAAATAAAAAGCGCATTGGAATTTCAGGCGGAACCTTTGATCCAATTCACAACGGACATTTGATTATATCCGAGGAGATAAGGGAAACACATAACCTTGACAAAATAATTTTTGTGCCTACAGGGAAACCTCCACATAAGCCAGGACACATGGTTACAATGCCTGAACACAGGTTTAATATGGTTAAAATGGCTGTTTCAACAAATTACTGCTTTGATGTATCAAGAATTGAGCTTGACCGGGAAGGGTATATTTACACTATAGATACTATGAATTTTTTGAAGCAGCAGTATGAAAAGGAAACCGACTTTTTTTTCATAGCAGGTAGCGATGTGGTTTGGGATCTTCCAAAGTGGAAAGACCCTAAAGGTTTGTTTGAAATATGTGATTTTATTGTTGCAACAAGACCAGGCTTTGATACTGTTCAACTGGTTAAGGAAGCGGACAGGCTTAAACGTGAGTATAATGCAAGAATAACAATTACAAAGACGCCTCTTATTGATATATCTTCTAGTGATATAAGAGAAAGAGTACAGGAGAGAAGAACCATTAAATATCTAGTGCCTGAATGCATTGAAGAATATATAAAAAACAATGGTTTGTATATCTAACATTGAATTAGTGGAGTTATTAATGACTATAGATGAGATAAAAAATGTTTTAATGATTAAGCTGTCTCAAAAAAGATATAAGCATTCATTAAATGTTATGGATACAGCAAGAAAGCTTGCAGTGAATTACGGTCTTGATGAGAATAAAGCAGCACTTGCAGGACTTATACACGACTGCGCTCGTGATATCAGAGGAAATGACATATTTTTAATGTGCGATAAATTCAATGTTGAAGTATCTAACGTATGTAAAATTCAGCCGGAGCTTCTTCATGGCCCTTTGGGGGCCAAGTTAGCCCAGGCGGAGTATGGTATAACGGATGAAAGTATTCTTAATGCCGTCAGATGGCATACTACAGGACATGAAAATATGGATTTGATGGCAAAGGTTATTTATATTGCTGATTACATAGAGCCCGGCAGAAGTTTCCCAGGAATAGAAGAAGCAAGGCAGCTTGCTTTTAAAAATATAGACAGTGCAATGATTTTTTCGCTTGACAGGACTATCAGATTTGTAATTTCGAGGGGATCGTTGGTTCACCTTGATACCATAAATGCGAGGAATGCAATTCTTATAAGAACTACCGAAAAAAGAAATTAGGTTATTTTAGTTGGGGGATTTATATGAAGATAAATAAAAAGCTTTATTTTAGATTGGTATATTTTATGGCAGGCACTATTGTTATTGGAATACTATTAACAGTAGTCGCGTTTAATTTTACAAAAGACTCAAGACTCCTGCATGCGGGACGTTGGCCTGAACAGTCCACCCAGAAGCAGCCTGCAACAACCGGGACAACAGTTCAGGAAGATTCCGGTTTTGATAAGGTAAATTATGAAAGACCTAAGGATCAGGTTAATACTGATAGTACTGTAAAAAAGAATACAAAGGATGAAAGCGGAATTCCTGCTAAAACAAAAATTCAGATAATTAACAGAAGCACTGTAAAAAGCCTTACTGAGCAGCTAAGAACAACCTTTGAAGCTGGCGGCTTTGTAGTAAGTGCAGGTAACGAGCAGACAAATACAACTCAAAGTACAATTATAATTGAATGGAATAATTCCAAAGCGGGTGAGAAGGTCCAGAAGATACTTAAGTCAGGAAAGATAGTAAAGCAGAATGATCCAAGTTCAAGGTTTGATGCAACTTTAATTATCGGAGATGATTACAGACCTTAAAACTTAATTAATATATAAGTTGAATTAAATACTTAATAAGCATCATGTCCTTAATGCCGGCCATGATGGTACTATAAATGATTTTAATTCAACTTATTACATTTGTAATAGGATAAAGTAAAATCTGATTTGATACCATTTGCATTTGGCTTTAGAAATGGAAATGCTGTATAAGAAATTTACTTTATACTATATATAAATCATGTTAATACTTTGAAAGGAAGGACATATGGAAATAAATAATTTAATTGAAAAAATGTCTGCAGCACTTGAAGATAAAAAGGCTAAGGATATAAATGTAATCGATATTCATGAAATATCAATACTTGCAGACTATTTTATAATATGCCATGGTACTTCAACCACACATATAAAATCTATAGCCGATGGGCTTGACGAAAAGATGGAGGAACTGGGTTATAAGTATTTGCACCAGGAAGGTTATAATAGCGCACGTTGGATACTTCTGGATTATGGTGAAGTAATAGTCCACATATTCCATGAAGAGGACAGAGGCTTCTATAATCTTGAAAGATTATGGTCTGATGGAGTTGTAAGAAATAAATAATTTTTTTATTTAAATATATAAGGATGTGTTAAGGACAATGAGTGAGTACAATCCAAAAGAAATAGAAAAAAAGTGGCAGGATATATGGGAAGAGGAAGGGGCATTCCATGCGTCTGACGACAAGACAAAGGAAAAGTTTTATACATTGATTGAATTTCCATATCCGTCGGGACAGGGGTTACACGTTGGTCATCCAAGGCCGTATACAGCACTTGATATTGTTTCAAGAAAGAAAAGAATGCAGGGTTACAATGTGCTATATCCTATTGGTTGGGACGCTTTTGGACTTCCTACCGAAAACTATGCAATTAAGAATAAAATTCATCCTAAAAAAGTTACCGAAACAAATGTAGCCAGGTTTAAGTCACAGCTTAAAGCACTTGGTTTTTCATTTGACTGGTCAAGGGAAATAAATACTACCGACCCTGAATATTATAAATGGACTCAATGGATATTTCTTAAATTGTTTGAAAAAGGCCTTGCATATAAGAAAGAGACTTCTATAAACTGGTGTACACAGTGTAAAGTAGGACTTGCAAATGAAGAAGTTGTAAATGGTGTTTGTGAACGTTGCGGCAGTGAAGTAGTAAGAAAAGTAAAGAATCAGTGGATGCTTAAAATTACCGAATACGCCGAAAGGCTTATTAATGACCTTGATCTTCTGGATTATATTGAGAGAGTAAAGATTCAGCAGAAAAACTGGATCGGACGCTCGACAGGTATGGAGATAGACTTCGGAACAACAACAGGTGAAAAACTTAGAGTATATACAACACGTCCTGATACTCTTTTTGGTGCTACATACATGGTAATTTCGCCTGAGCATCCTTTCGTAGAAAAGTATAAAAACAGTATAAGTAATATTGCTGAAGTAGAGGCATATCAGGATGCTGCTTCAAAAAAATCTGATTTTGAAAGAACTGAACTGGTTAAAGAAAAAACCGGCGTTGAAATAAAAGGGATTAAAGCAATAAACCCTGTGAATGGTAAAGAGATTCCAATCTGGGTATCAGATTATGTTCTTGTATCTTATGGAACAGGTGCAATAATGGCTGTTCCAGGTCATGATACAAGAGACTGGGAATTCGCAAAGAAATTCAACCTACCGATTATAGAAGTAGTAGCCGGCGGAAATATTGAAGAAGAAGCATTTACTGATATAGAAAGCGGTAAAATGATTAACTCTGAATTCCTTAATGGGCTTGAAGTTAAGGAAGCCAAGGTTAAGATAAGTGATTGGCTGAGTGACAAGGGAATAGGAATAAGAAAGGTAAATTATAAGCTAAGAGATTGGGTGTTTTCTCGCCAAAGGTACTGGGGAGAACCAATACCGCTGGTGGAATGTGAAAAGTGTGGATGGGTTCCGATACCAGAAAGCGAACTGCCGCTGCTTCTCCCGGAAGTTGAAAGCTATGAGCCTACCGATAATGGAGAGTCACCGCTTGCAAAGATGACTGATTGGGTAGAAACGACCTGTCCGAAATGCGGAGGTAAAGCTAAACGTGAGACAGATACAATGCCTCAGTGGGCAGGGTCTTCATGGTATTTCCTACGTTACACTGACCCCCATAATAAGAATGCACTTGCAAGCAAGGAAAACCTTGATTACTGGATGCCTGTAGACTGGTATAACGGTGGTATGGAACATACCACACTCCACCTTCTCTATTCAAGATTCTGGCATAAATTCCTTTATGACTGTGGTGTAGTACCAACCCCGGAACCATATCAGAAAAGGACATCTCATGGTATGATTCTTGGAGAAAACAATGAAAAGATGTCAAAGTCGAGGGGAAATGTAGTAAACCCAGATGAGATAGTTGACGAACATGGTGCAGATACCTTGAGACTCTATGAAATGTTCATTGGAGACTTTGAAAAGAGTGCTCCATGGTCTATGAACGGTGTTAAAGGGTGTAGACGTTTCCTTGAAAGGATATGGAAGCTCCAGGGTATGCTGACAGCTGGAAATGAGTATTCAAAGGATCTTGAAACTTCAATGCACAAAACTATAAAGAAAGTCAGTGAAGATTTTGACAGTATGAAGTTCAATACTGCAATTGCCAGCATGATGTCATTACTTAATGATTTTTATGCCAAAGGGAAGATAAATCACGCTGAGTTCAAGACTTTCCTGCAGTTGTTAAATCCTGTTGCGCCTCACATTGCAGAAGAATTGTGGAATATTAATAATTTTGGCGAAAGGGCATATCAACAGAAATGGCCCGGTTGGGATGAAAGTAAAACTATAGAAGACCAGATAGAAATAGCTATTCAGTTAAACGGCAAGGTAAGAGAAAAGATCATGGTTGCTTCAGGCTTGAGTAAGGAAGTTACTGAAAATACTGCACTTGCTGATGAACGGGTTAAAGCTCTTATAGATGGCAAACAGATAGTAAAGGTAATTGGGGTTCCTGGGAAACTAGTAAACATAGTTGTTAGATAAAACTTAGCTCAAATAAAAAAGGGACATTTTAAATGTCCCTTTTAGTTTAGTTACTCCTCTTTATTAATGGCAGTATTTCAAGATAACGTTTAATCTTTCTTGTAGTTGTCTTCTGGAACTCTGTTTCACGTATCGTAAATTCCCGTATATGCTTATATAATGGCATATTCCTGTTTGCTGATTTCACTTCAAACTGCAGTAATTTATATATATCTTCCTGTGTAGGATTTTCAATCTTCAGTTTTTCCTTTACTGCATCAAAATCCGGTACAACCTGTGCACAAACAAGCGTTTCCAAACCATTATCACTGTCCTTGCCATATACCATGGATTCGAGTATATATGGACTTTTATTAAGGTACGATTCGACCTCTTCAGGGAATACGTTCTTGCCGTTTTTAGTAACTATAACGTTCTTTTTGCGGCCGGTAATGATATAGAAATCATTTTTTAATACTTTTCCCAGGTCACCTGTATTTAACCAGCCATCCTCGCTTAATATCGCTTTGGTTGCTTCTTCATTTTTATAGTAACCGAGCATTACATTATCGCCTTTGACATAAATTTCACCGATTCCATCACTGTCGGCGTTCATAATTTTCATCTGTACGCCCGGAAGCGGCTGGCCGATTGAATCGTCTCTGAACAGTTTTTCCCTGTTCACGGAAACTATAGGGGAACATTCAGTAAGCCCATAACCCTGTGCAGTCATGATGCCAAATGTTCTGAACCCTTTAGAAACTTTGGGATCAATTGCTGCAGCACCTGCGATGATAAGTCTTAGGTTCCCACCTACATTCTGATGAATATCATGGAAAAGTTTTCTTCTTATATCCATTTTCAATGTCTTGTAAAGAAGGCTGCTAAGTAACATACCGAATTTAAGCTTTGTTTTGAGGCCATCTTTTGAAGCTTTTTCCCATATCTTCTTATACATGTTCTCAAGTATCAGAGGAACAAGCATAAGTATTGTAGGATTGGTTTCTTTGAGATTTTTAACTATATGTTTAAGGCCTTCATTAAAGGCTACTGAACAGCCGTTAAATATCATTACAAGAAAGCCTGCGGTACATTCATATGTATGGTGAAGAGGCAGAATTGAAAGAACTGAATCATTGCTGTCAATATAAAGTGACTGACAAACAGCAACTATGTCATAAGCAATATTCCTATGGGACAACATTACACCTTTTGCATGTCCTGTTGTTCCTGAGGTAAATAAAAGTACACTCATAATATCAGGGTTTATTTCAGCATCGATAAAATCCCTTTTTCCAGAAAGAACAGCTTTGTTACCTTCATCTACAAGCTGAGTAAATGAAAGCTCCTTATCGGAGTTATCAGCAAGGTCCATGTTTATTAGATACTTTAAGTCAGGTAATTTATCAGCAATACTTGAAATTTCTTCTTTGAGTTTTCCTGAATACACAATGGCACTTGTGCCGGAAAAACTTAAAAGGTTTTCAATTTCATTTACCGGAAGCTCCTTATCAAGAGGTACAATTACCCCGGTTCCGCAAACTGTTGCCAAGTATGTGAGGCACCATTCATACCTGTTTTCACCAATTACTGCTATATTGGCGCCCTTTAAGCCAAGTTTAATAAAAGCTGTTCCCAACGAATCCAAATCAGATTTAAATTCTTTGTAAGTAATAGATTTATAGGTTGAATCTTCTTGTTTGACACGAAATGCAGTTTTTTCAGAAAACAATTTTGCGCTTTGCTCTACCATATCCTTGAGATCATTGATTTGTCGTACATTATAAATAGGCTGATGAATCATCATAACCCCCTAAAAATTATAAAATGCATCATTTCGTCACATTAAACTATTATATAATATTGAGTTATTCTGTCAAATCGAGTGAAAACCGGGGAGTTATGATTAATATTTTTTAAATCTCTTTCTTCTTTTATTAGAAACTCTTTTAAGTACCAGTCGCAATATAACCAGCAACAAAGCCAGAACTAAAATAGCTATTATTAATTTGAAAATGATTGAGTTTTTAATAAAATTGTTTAAATCCTTTTTGAACTTAGCCTTGCCACTAAGCTCAACATCGTTTGAGACTATAATATCTGATTTCCCAAGGGATAATCCATCTTTTTTATATTCAATATAACCAAGTACCTGTCCCTTTTTAACAGGAGCTGTCAGCTGTGTATTAATATGTTCCTCTCTGGTCAAGTTCCATGACTCGTTGTTATAAAGAGGTAGAATTGAACTTATAGGTTGAGCAGTAACGGCGTTAACTGTAGCGGAATCTTTAGCGTCTTTAACGGAGATATTGCTCTTAATAATCTGGTTACTTTCTATAATCGGTTGTTCCTTGTAATTTGCAAATCCATACTCAAGCAGTCTCTGGCAGTAGTCTTCGGCTCTTACCTTTGAGTTTGCTCCAAATACACCCATAACAACGGCAATTAATTCTGTCCCGTCGTTGTTTATTGCAGATGCTACAAGATTATGGCCTGCCTGGGTTGTATAACCTGTTTTTATCCCTGTTATTCTAGTAAAATAACTTGATTTTTTATACATTAATTTATTGGATGTCCCAAGTATCGGCCATTTACTATGCTTATTCGTGACGTCAAGCTGATATTCTGTTTTCCCCACAGTTTCCTTGAAAAGCGGAAGCTTCATTCCATAACGTGCTATTGTAGACAAATCTCTTGCAGTAGTGTAATGATTATCGTCATGCATTCCATTCGGATTGACAAAATGGGTGTTTACTGCACCGATTTCTTTGGCTTTTTGATTCATTTTCTCTATGAACTCCGGTTTGCTGTTAAAAACATTTTCAGACAGTATGTTTGCTGCTTCATTCGCTGAACTTATAAGAAGCGGCTTTAACAACTGTTCCATTGCCATAACTTCACCAGCATTTATTCCAATATTCATACCGCCATCTCCAATGTCATCAATAGCTTTTTGACTGGCGGTCATTATCTGGTCAGGCTTTGAATTCTCGATTGTAACTATTGCAGTCATCATTTTAGTAGTGCTTGCAGGATAAAGGTGAGGCGTATCAGCATTTTTCTCATATAAAACCACACCTGTTTTTGAATCGATTAAAATACATGCCTTTGAATCGATTGCCAGGTTTTCTTTATCAATGGTTTTATTTTTCTGATATTCAACAAGACCGTTTTTGGTTTCAGTTATTACGAGTGATTTATCGCCGGATGGGTTGGCAGGCTGTCCATAACATGTTGATATATTAATAAAAATTGCAAAAATCAATGTAGCTATC
Organism: Bacillota bacterium; assembly: GCA_023397675.1. Classification (GTDB taxonomy): domain Bacteria; phylum Bacillota; class Clostridia; order Acetivibrionales; family JANLFN01; genus JAEZTC01. Next base: position 91,274 of record JAEWTV010000031.1, read on the forward strand.
AGGCACTTTTTTTTCATTGGTATCATCCCTCGGATTAATTGCTGATTATATTTTGAGAACAGAATAAGTATAACAGAAATCTTACATAAAGTTAAAAAAAATAAAAAAAAAGTTACTGTAAAAAGAAGGGAAATATGTACAAATGTAGAATTGTAAATAAATAACAGGAGGGAAATAATTATGAATTTTAAAATAGCAGGAAAGCAATTTGATATTAGATTAAAAATTTTAATTCCTGTATTAGTGGTTATTGTTGGTTTAATAGCGATTGCAGGCTATTTTATTTCAACTGGTAGTGACACTGTCATTATAGGGAACTCTGAGACATTAATTTCGTCTAATAAAACAAGTACTTCCGAGGCTTCACAGCCCACGACTATTGTAAGCAGTACTGCAGCAGAGAAAATTGACGATGAAATCCAGGTTTATGTTACTGGTTGTGTCAATTCGCCAGGCATTGTCAAGCTTAAGAAGGGACAGTTAATAGATGATGCGATAAATGCAGCTGGAGGAGCAACAAAGGATGCTGATATCTCAAATATAAACCTTGTGTACAAACTATCTGAAAATGTAATGCTTTATGTTAAATCAAAAAAGGAGAATCAATTGACTTCAATTTCAGATATCAGCACTTCAAAGCAAGGTAAAGCCGGAACAGGAGTAATACTTAAAAGTGATAGTACAGGTGTTGTTGTAAACGATGAATCTGTTTCTCAAAATACAAAGGGGAAGGTTAATATAAATACTGCTGGAATTGAAGAGTTATGTACAATTCCATGGGTAGGTGAAGCCATTGCAAAAGACATAATGGAATTCAGACAAAAAAATGGCCCGTTCAATAAAACAGAAGACATCATGAAAATACCTGGTATTAAGCAAAGTAAGTATAATAAAATGAAAGATAGTATTACTATCTAATTTTATTGGAATATCAAGGTCTGGAAATATATATTATGTTAATGGTAAATCATATTCTGGCATTTATGGGGTGTAAAATGGATAGAAAGTTTAATCACAAAATAAAAGCTATTTCTGTTATATTGGGTTTACTCCTTATTACTTCAATTTTTACAGGTTGCTCGCAGAAGTCTGAAAATGCTGACAGTGCTTCAACCAAGAACTTAACTACTGTAAGCTCGGAAAGCGGAGATGTTGATAGGCCAGTTGAAACTACCGCTACAACTACAACTTCCGCCGGAAACATAAAAAAAGTTGTTATGAAACTTTATTTTCCGGGCAAAGAAGGCATTACCATACTTAATGAACAAAGGGAAGTTGAGGTTAAGGATGGTGCCGTTATAAGAGCTGCCGTGGCTGCACTGATTGAAGGACCTAAGGATACTAAAAAAATGAGAGTATCTTTACCTTCTGATACAAGACTTCTCGGTGCAAAGGTTGTAAATAAGGTTGTGACTCTGGATTTTTCGCAGGAATTCACTAAACCTAATGATACTGCAGAAATACTGGAAAAGGTATCTTTAGTAAATACCTTAACTGAAATTCAGGGAATCGAAAAAGTTCACATCCTTATTGAAGGTAATGAGTGGATTGGACCAAGCGGTATGCCTTATGGAGAGATGACATACACAAAGCTGACTGATAAGGGCGAGCCTTTTCCTGCTGAAACAAAAACAATTACTCTTTACTTTGGCAACTCAAATGCTGATAAGGTTGTTGCCGAGAAAAGGGATGTCACATATGAAAAAGGCAGAAAAATTGAAGCTGTTATATTTGAAGAACTTGCTAAGGGACCGGTTACAAAGGGGCTTGGAAATGTAATTCCCAAGGATGCTAAAGTATTGTCTGTTGAAACAAAAAATGGTGTGTGCAATTTAAATCTGTCGAAGGAATTTATTGATAATTGTCACACCGGCTCGGCAGGTGAATCAATGATTATAAATTCAATAGTTAATTCAATTACTGAAATTCCTGGTAACAAGTCAGTACAATTCCTAATTGAAGGTCAAAAAAGGAAGGCTTTTGTACACATGGTTTTTGACAAGCCTATTTCAAGGAATACTTCAATAATTCAGAAATAATTATTTTCCCGCCATTGAAGGCAGTATAATAAGTGAAGTAATTAAATAGCCTAATAGAATACAAGAAATGGGAAGAATAAAAGTATATAAAATTAATCTTCTCATTTTTTTTCTTCTGTTCTTTTTAAATTTCTCAACTCTCTTAACTCTCATAAATTTATCCTCGGTACCAAATACTTACATATGGTATTATAACATGCTCGCAAAGGCTTTTTCATTGCCTGGAAATATAAACCAGAATAATAGTCTTTGCCATACATTTGACGATACAAACATATAATTTAAATTGAAGTAATTACATTGGAGGTTATAATGAAGCAAGCTAGAAGATTGGATAATGCACCACCTTACCTTTTTGTTGAAATTGAGACCAATATAAAAATGGCACAGGAAAGAGGCGTCGATGTAATAAACCTTGGTATAGGTGACCCTGATATTCCTACCCCTGATTTTATTGTTAATAAGCTGGTTGAAGCTGTTAAAAACCCGATCTATCATTCTTACCCTGAATACAGCGGGTGCAGGGAATTCCGCGAAGCTGTTGCAAGATATTATAAAAAAAGATTTAATGTATTGATAGATCCTGAAACAGAGGTAGTAGCGCTATTAGGATCAAAAGAAGGTATTGCTCATATTTTTTTTGCACTGGTTAACGATTGTGATTTTACATTGGTTCCCGATCCGCAATATCCGGTTTATAAGCTTGCAACAGCGTTAACCGGAGGAGTGCCATACCCTATGCCGCTGCTAGCCCCAAATGGATATTTGCCTGATTTGACTGTAATTCCCAAGGAGGTAGCAGAAAGAAGCAAAATTCTTTTTGTGAATTACCCAAATAATCCAACCGGTACAGTAGCTAATTTAGAGTTTTTTCAGAAGATTGTTGATTACGGAATAGAGAACGAAATTGTTGTTTGTAATGACAATGCGTATTCGGAATTTACCTTTGATGGGATTGTAGCTCCCAGCATTCTGCAGGCTGAGGGGGCAATGAGAACTGCTATTGAATTCCATTCCCTTTCTAAATCCTATAACATGACCGGCTGGAGGATAGGATATGCGGTTGGGTGCCGCGAGGTGATATCAAAGCTTAAAAAAATGAAGGAGAACATTGATTCGGGAGTATTTACTGCTATTCAGATTGCAGGAATAGAAGCTCTTGAAAATGGGGATGAATTTGCTAAGAGTATGTGCAAAATCTATGAGAATAGAAGAAACATTGCAATGAAGGAGCTTAAAAGATGCGGATTTGAATTTACTGTGCCTCAGGGGGCTTTTTATATATGGGTTAAGGTACCTAAAGGATATACTTCAAAACAATTTTCAAATATGCTTCTGGAGAAAACAGGGGTTGTAGTGGCGCCCGGCAGTGGTTATGGACAATCTGGCGAGGGGTATATAAGGATTTCATTGACTATAGCTGAGGAAAGACTTAAAGAGGCGTTTGAACGTATTTCGCAAATTTAATTCGATGGGGACGTTTCTCGACAGGTTAAGAAGCGTGCCCGCCAGGATTGCATATTTTATAAAATTAAATACAATTATAATATAATACCTAATAAAAAGGAGCCTTTTAATTCATGAAACTTCCAAGAGAATTCTACGAACGTGAGACCATGGATGTGGCAAAGGATTTACTGGGTAAATGCCTTGTCCATGAAACTGCCGAAGGAACTGTTAAGGGTATAATCGTAGAAGTTGAGGCTTACATAGGACCAAATGATGCGGCAGCGCACACATATAAAGGATTAAGAAGCAGTCGGACGGAAGTGGCTTTTGGTCCTGGCGGGTTCGCATATGTTTACCTTATCTATGGAATGTATAACTGCTTTAATATAGTGACAAATAAAGCTGAAAAGCCCGAGGTTGTTCTTATTCGTGCTTTGGAACCAATTGAAGGAATTCCAATAATGATTGAAAGAAGATGCACCGATAAACTGAAAAATCTTTGTAGCGGGCCGGGTAAATTGTGTTCTGCTATGGCAATTACGAGAGCTGATAATGGAGTGGACCTGTGCAAAGATAGCTTGTACCTTCTGGATGCACCACCAATTTCCGAAGACCAAATCCAGGCAACTCCAAGAATAAATATAGACTATGCTTTGGAAGCAAAAAATTATCCATGGAGATTTATAATAAAGAGTAATAAATTTGTATCTAAATAGGGAATACTTGATATTAATACTATTGACACAGTGATATGTTAAGAATATAATAAATTAAAAGTTTATTTGAATATCTGACATTGACGAGAAGAGTAAATTGTTGCATTCATTACAGAGATAAGGGTCCGGCGGCTGGAAGACCTTTAACTGAAGCATAATTGAAGACCACCTCTGAGTCGGAACGTTAATTACGTTATAATTACTAATGAGTTTTCAATTAGGGTGGAACCACGGGAAATAGCTCTCGTCCCTTTACAGGGATGAGGGCTTTTTATATTTTTAAGGAGGCATTAAAAATGATTAAAGTTACTTTGAAAGATGGAAGTTCCAAAGAATACAACGAAGGTATATCCATTAAGGAAGTAGCAGAAAGCATAAGCGCAGGGCTTGCAAGAGTTGCACTTGCCGGAGAAGTTGACGGTGAGGTAAAGGACCTTGCATACAAACTTGAGAAGGATTGCAAATTAAGTCTTCTTACATTTGATGATGAAGGCGGAAGACGTGCGTATAGGCATACAACCTCACACATAATGGCTCAGGCAGTAAAGAAGCTTTATCCTGAGGCAAAGCTTGCCATAGGACCTTCAATAGATAATGGGTTCTATTATGATTTTGATATAGACAAAACCTTTTCACCTGAGGATTTAGCTAAAATTGAAAAGGAAATGGAACAGATTATAAAAGCTGATTATACGATGGAAAGGTTTACTCTTCCAAGAAATGAAGCAATCAAATTAATGCAGGACAAGAATGAACCTTACAAAGTTGAACTGATAGAAGACCTGCCTGAGGATGAAGAACTTTCTTTCTATAAGCAGGGAGATTTTGTTGATTTGTGTGCAGGCCCTCATCTTCCTTCAACCGGCAAGATAAAAGCTTTTAAGCTACTTTCGGTTGCAGGTGCATATTGGAGAGGCAGCGAGAAGAACAAAATGCTTCAGAGAATATATGGTACTGCATATCCTAAGAGAAGCGAACTTGACGAATATATTGCTAAGGTTGAGGAAGCAAAGAAAAGGGATCATAACAAGCTTGGCCGTGAATTGGAGTTATTTACTACAGTTGATTATATTGGACAGGGTTTGCCGATTCTTATGCCTAAAGGTGCAAGAATAATTCAGATACTGCAGCGTTTTGTTGAGGACGAGGAAGAACGCCGTGGTTATTTACTTACAAAGACTCCTTTTATGGCTAAAAGAGAATTATATAAAATATCTGGACACTGGGACCACTACCGTGAAGGTATGTTCATAATGGGTGATCCAGATGATGAAGAAGCAGAGGTGTTTGCATTAAGGCCAATGACCTGCCCATTCCAGTTCCAGGTTTACCTCGCAAGGCTTAGAAGCTATAGAGAACTTCCGATGAGATTTAATGAAACATCTACGTTATTCAGAAACGAGTCATCCGGTGAAATGCACGGTTTGATCCGTGTAAGGCAGTTCACTATATCTGAGGGTCATCTGGCATGTATGCCTGAGCAGCTTGAAGATGAATTTGCGGGCTGTGTTGATCTTGCAAATTATATACTTAAAACTCTTGGCTTAGATGAAGATGTAACCTACCGCTTCTCCAAGTGGGACCCGAATAATAAGGAAAAGTATATAGGAACAGCTGAACAGTGGGAAGAGGTTCAGGACAGAATGAGACAAATACTTGATCATCTTGGTATTAAATATGATGAACAGGAAGGCGAAGCTGCATTCTATGGTCCAAAACTCGACATTCAGATGAAGAATGTTCATGGAAAAGAAGACACTCTTGTAACCGTACAGATAGACTTCCAGCTTGCAGAGAAATTCGGAATGCAGTATATAGATAAAGACGGACAAAAGAAATATCCATATGTAATTCACAGAACTTCATTGGGATGCTACGAAAGAACTCTTGCCATCCTTATAGAAAAATACGCAGGTGCATTCCCTACATGGCTTTCACCTGTACAGGCGAAAATACTGCCTATTTTAGAAAAGCACTTCCCTTATGTAAATGAACTTCAGAAGAAGCTTCAGGCAGCAGGTGTAAGAGTAGAGGCCGATTTAAGGAATGAAAAGATCGGTTACAAGATAAGAGAAGCACAAATGGAAAAGGTTCCATACATGCTTGTTATCGGCGATAAGGAAATGGAAAACGGTGCAGTAGCTGTAAGATCTAGAAAAGAAGGCGATCTTGGAGCAATGCCTATAGATGACTTTGTTCAGAAGATAGTTGAAGAGATTCGTACAAGAGCTAAATAATTAATACCTGTTTGTGAGGAGGGTAATTCCATGATAAATGTAGCCGTTTTAGGCTGCGGAGTTGTTGGTTCAGGCGTAGTTGAAGTAATTAACAAAAATAGTTACAGCATAGGCCAAAGAGCCGGTAAAGAAATCGCAGTAAAGAAAATACTTGATATAAGAGATTTACCTGATAGTCCGTATAAACACTTGCTTACAAAGAATGCTGATGAGGTGTTTGAAGATAAGGATATAAGCATAATTGTAGAAACTATCGGAGGCGCCCGTATAGCATATGAATTTACCAAAAGGGCAATAATGGCGGGAAAGCATGTAGTAACTTCCAACAAGGAGCTTGTTGCCACACATGGCCCCGAACTTCTGAAGCTTGCAAATACCTATAAAGTAAATTACCTGTTTGAAGCAAGCGTAGGCGGAGGCATACCGATAATCAGGCCTTTGAGCCAGTGCCTTGCGGCAAATGAAATTCATGGAGTTACCGGAATTTTGAATGGAACCACCAATTATATTCTTTCCCAAATGAAAAATGAGGGTAAGGATTTTGCTACAGCCCTTAAGGGAGCTCAGGAAAACGGATATGCCGAAGCGGATCCTACTGCAGATATCGAAGGTAAGGATGCCTGCAGAAAAATAGCTATCCTTTCATCAATTGCATACAATGAGTATGTAAACTGTGAAAACATATATACTGAAGGCATTAGCAAGCTCTCAGTTACTGATATGCTTTATACAGATCAGATGAAATCTGTAATAAAGCTTATAGGAATCAGCCGCAAGGTTGGCGATAAAATATTTGCGAGAGTAAGTCCTGCTATTATCAGTAAGGATAGTCCACTTGCCAATGTTGAAGATGTATTCAATGCGATAGTTGTAAAAGGTGATGCCATAGGCGATGCAATGTTCTATGGACGTGGGGCTGGAAAGCTCCCAACTGCCAGTGCTGTAGTCGCTGATATAATTGATATAGTAAAGCACACAGGTGCATATACCAGAAACATCTGGGAGAAAAAAGAATACAATAATCTTTTAGATAACGATGAAAATGAAGTGAGCTTTTTTGTAAGGGCCAAGACAACTGATACAACTGCGGCTAAAAAAGCTGTAAAGGATATCTTCGGAAGTGTTGATTTTATCAGTCTGATAAAACCTGTACTGGAAGATGAGGTTGCTTTTACAACTACCAAGGCCAGTGAAGGGGAACTAAAGAAAAAGATAAACGCACTAAAGGAAATAGCTGCAATCGAAGAAATTCTAAGTACTATAAGAGTTGAACAGGAATAAGCTATTTACTAATTGTTTGGAGGTTATACAATATGAAAGTTGCTAAATTTGGAGGAACATCGCTTGCATCTGCGGAACAGATAAAGAAAGTATGTGATATAGTTACTGCTGACAGTGAAAGAAGGCTTGTAGTTGTATCTGCGCCCGGAAAAAGAACCAAAGATGATATAAAAGTAACAGATTTACTTATAAACTGTGCAAACAAGTTTCTTGAAACGGGAAATGCCGATCAGGAGCTTAAAGCGATTGTTGACAGGTACCAAGGTATTGCTGATGAGCTTGGCATTGATTCAAGCATAGGTATGGAGGTTTCCAGAGACTTAACCCAGAGACTTTCAGGAAAGACAGATAATAAGGAAAAATTTATGGATTGCATGAAGGCTGCAGGTGAGGATAACAGTGCAAAGCTTGTAGCAGCTTATTTAAAGAGCAAGGGATATGATGCACATTATATAAACCCGAAGGATGCAGGACTATTGTTAAGTGATGAATATGGTAATGCCAGGGTGCTTCCAGAATCCTTTGACAACCTCAAAAGCTTGTCAAAAATGTCTGGAATACTTATATTCCCGGGATTCTTCGGCTATTCAAAGTCGGGTGAAGTGGTAACCTTCCCACGCGGTGGCTCAGATATTACAGGTTCAATACTTGCAGCAGCCATAGAGGCTGAGGAATATGAAAACTTTACAGATGTTGATTCTGTTTTTGCCGCAAATCCTAATATTGTTGATAATCCTGTTGCAATACCTGAGTTCACTTACAGAGAAATGAGGGAATTATCTTATGCCGGTTTTTCTGTTTTACATGAAGAAACATTGGAGCCTGTGTATAGAAAAGGAATTCCTGTATGCATAAAGAATACTAATAACCCGAGTGCACCAGGCACAAGGATAGTTACAAACAGAAAGCTTACAAGCGGACCTGTTGTTGGTATAGCAAGTGATAAGGGCTTCTGCAACATATTTATCAGTAAATACATGATGAACCGTGAAATCGGATTCGGCAGAAAGGTACTTGGAATTCTTGAGGATGAGAATCTTTCATATGAGCATACACCTTCTGGAATTGATAATATTTCAGTTGTAATAAGCGAGAAACAGATGGATGCACAAAAAGAAGAACGTATTTTAAACCGTATTAAAAATGAATTGGATGTTGATGATATTTCGGTTGAACACAATATTGCTCTTGTAATGATAGTAGGTGAAGGCATGATGCGTACTGTCGGTATTGCTCAGAGAGCTACGAAGGCATTGGCAGGTGCGGGAGTGAATATTGAAATAATTAACCAGGGTGCATCTGAGGTTAGTATAATGTTCGGAATAGGCAACAACGATAATGTTAAAGCTGTAAAAGCCTTATATGCAGAGTTTTTTAATTAATGACTGATGCTAAAAAAGCCTATTTATTTAATAGGCTTTTTTCTTTTGGATAATCGAGCAGCAATTTATGGTATAATCTACTGTAAACAATCCTACCTTTGGAGGATGAAAATGGGAAAAATAATTCTTGTCACAGGTGGATCAAGAAGCGGAAAAAGTAAATTTGCCGAACAGCTGGCTAGAGCTGAGGGTAATAATGTGTTATATATTGCAACAGCCATTCCGATAGATGATGAAATGAAGCATAGAATAAAAATGCACAGAGATCAAAGACCAGTGGAATGGATAACTCTTGAAGCTTATAAAGAACTTGACACTGTGGTTAAACCTATTATTAACGGTAAGAATGCAGTTTTGCTGGATTGTGTAACTGTAATGATTACAAATCTGCTGTTTGATAATGGTGAAGCTGATTGGGAACATATTAGGCAGGAAGAAATTATGCTTGTTGAAGATAAAATTAAAGAACAGTTTAATAGACTTATAGATTTAGCTGTAGATTCTGCTGTTCCTTTCATTCTGGTCACTAATGAGCTGGGGATGGGATTGGTTCCTGAATACCCATTAGGCAGAATATATAGGGATATTGCCGGAAGAATCAACCAGGCCCTTGCTGCAGCCGCTGCTGAAGTTTATTTCTGTGTTTCGGGTATACCAGTTAAGATTAAAGGATAGACGTTGTGGAGGTTTTAATGCAATATTTGAAAAGATTTGTGTTAATGTTGCAGTTTTTCACCAGATTACCTTTGCCTTTAGGGTTGAATGTAAATTCATCTGACTTCGGAAAGGGTCTGATTTTCGCACCTATAATCGGAGCTGTGATTGGGGTAATTCTTGCTGGGGCTTTTTATTTTTTGAAAATGTTGTTTCCTATATATGTTTGTGTCACTATCACGCTGATTCTTTATATAATAGTAACCGGAGGACTTCATCTTGATGGCCTGGGAGACACTTTTGACGGAATATTTTCAAATCGTCCCAAAGAAAGAATACTTGAAATAATGCGTGACAGCAGAGTCGGAACAAATGCTGTGCTTGCTATAGTAAGTGTAATTCTTTTGGATATAGCATTACTTTGTAGTTTTGATAAAACAGTTATTATTAAAATCCTTTTTTTAATGCCAGTTGCGGGCAGAATCGGATCTTTGGTTGGAGCAGGGGCTTCAAAATATGCACGATCCGGTGAAGGTCTGGGAAAATCGTTTATAGATTACTGTGGTTACAAGGAAATAGTTATTGGTTTAATCCCTTATCTCATAATTTTTTATATAACTGGCGGAATATATACACTTATCCTTTCTATTGGAGCTGCAATAATTCCTTTTATCCTGGTAAAGTTTTTAAGTCATAAAATTGGTGGCGCTACCGGTGACATTCTTGGTGCGGTCTGTGAAATAAATCAGCTTATTTATCTGTTGTTTGCATATGTTATGTGTTTTTTGGGATACATTAAATAAAATATATATTTACTCTTGACAAGAGGCAATACAGTCATTACAATATCAATAATTTAACGATACAGTATAAAAATGTATCGATACAGTTGATGCGGAGGAGTAAATATGAAGAAGATTTCTACAGTGAAGATAGTTTTAAATGGATTAATGATTGCTTTTGTTTTCCTGGCAACATACATAATCCGTATTCCTACTGCTACAGGCGGCTATGTGAACATAGGTGATGCAGCAATAATTGTTGCTGCAATATTGTTAGGTAAAAATGCAGGCTTTATAGCAGGTGCAATAGGTTCCTGCATTGCTGATCTTGCTGCAGGATATGCCCTTTATGCACCCGCAACTTTTGTTATTAAGGGTATTGAAGGTTATGTAGTTGGTCTTATTGCATGGAAGGCAATAGATGCATATAAGAATAAACTTAACAAAAATGAAGATTCAATAAGGCTTGCTGCTGCTGTTGTTGGTGCTGCAATAATGGTAGTTGGATATTTTCTTGCAGAAGCGTTCGTCCTTTCACTTATAGATAAAAGCCTTGGCCTAACTGCCGCCTTTACCGAGATTCTGCCAAATACAGTTCAGGGAGCTGTGTCGGTTGTTCTGGGGTACCTTGTTTCAACTGTACTACTAAAAAATGGCCTTCAGAACAGAATTTCAAATCAGAGAACATAGATTGTAATAAATTTTGTTATAATGGTTAAGTTAGAAATTATAATTTGACCGGGGTGAAATACTATGCAATTGACTATTTTGGGCAATAATGGACCGTTTCAGTCAGCAGGAGGAGCATGCTCGGGGTACCTTATAACAGAAGGTGATACCAGAATTCTTATTGATTGTGGTAACGGGGTTTTAGGAAATCTGCTTAAGTTTACAAGATTTGAGGAACTTGACGCAATAATACTCACACATTTGCACAGTGATCATATATCAGATATGCTTGTTCTTAAATATGCAGTAGAAATAAAGATAAATAAAGGTATGATGAACAAGCCTATAAAGATTTATTTGCCTGATGAACCCTTAGAAGAATTTAAGCGTTTTGATGTTAAGGGTGTATTCGATGTCCAGACCATAAGTGAGAGCCTTATGCTTCAATTTGGGGATCTAAAAATAAATTTCAAACAAATGAAGCATCCTGTTAAATGCTTTGGAATATCTGTTTCAAATGGAACAAGACGGTTCGTTTTTTCTGGAGATACTTCATGGACAGAGGATATAATTGAATTTGCAGAAAATTGTGATATGTTGATGCTTGATTCTGGGCTTCTAGCGGATCAGAAAACCAACGAAAATGTACCTCATCTTACATCCAGAGAATGTGGAATCATAGCAAAACAAGCCAGAGTGAAAAGGCTTCTGTTAACTCATTTTTGGCCGGAGACTGCAATAGGGGAATATGTTAAGGAAGCACGTGAGAATTTTAAAGATACCGAGGCTTCAGTCTTACTAGCTGTATATGAAATATAGTTTATATAATATAAATAAAGGTCCGGATTCATATCCGGACCTTTATGATTTATGTTGTTAATTTAGTTTATATTTCTTTAAGTTCTTATCAAGATCCTGAACAAGTGTATTAAGATCGTTTGCGGCTTCCTTCATGCTTTCAATTGTGCTAAGCTGGTGCTCTGTAGTAGCTGCAACCTCTTCACTCGATGCTGCTGTTTCTTCTGAAACAGAAGAGATATTTTCTATTGCAGATATAACTCCGCTCTTATCCTGCTGAACTTTTTCAAGGGCTTGATTTACTTCACTTATTTTTTCTACTATATGATTTATCGCATTAGCTATATCGTTAAATGACTTATCGGTACTATTAACGGCTGCTTTTTGCTCCTGAGAAACCTTTTTCATTTTTTCCATTGATTCAATTGTGTGTTGTGATTCTTCATGTATGATTTCCATAAGGTTTGTTATTTCTTCTGTTGATTGTCTACTCTGATCAGCAAGCTTTCTTACTTCTTCAGCGACAACAACAAAGCCTCTTCCGGCTTCACCGGCTCTTGCTGCTTCTATTGAAGCATTCAATGCAAGAAGATTTGTCTGTTCTGCAATACTTTCTATTGATTCAACAAATTTGCCTATTTCCTTAGTTGTATCAGTTAATTTTTCAACAACGCCAATAATATTTTTAGACATTTCATTACTTTCTTCTGATTTTTGACGAAGTATGCTAACTGAACTTAAGCCAGCGGTATTTAACTCGCTGATACGTTCGGTATCCTGCACAACTCCGTTATAGCTTTCAAAAACAACATTTATCTTCTCGGACAATGTACCGACAGCCTCAACACCCTGCTGTGCTTCTTGTGCCTGGGAGGATGCTCCTTTTGCTATTTCGTCTATTGTCTTTGATATTTCCTCTACTGCGGAAGCTGCTTCTGAAGCAGTTGTACTTACTCTTCTTGACGATTGTATAATGGAAAGCGAAAGATCAAAGAAACTTCTTATCAGTGCTCTGATATCACTTAAAACAGCATTTACATTAGAAGATACACCATTTAATATTTGATAGTTCTTTGAATCTACAAGGTGTGAAAAATCACCGCTCTTAATAATATCCATTTCGGCTGTAAAGCGTTTTACTAGCTTTTTAAGTGAATAATTAAGAAATAATTGTACTATAAGGGTCAATAATAAACCGTACAATATAAAGAAAACAATAGATATCCCCTTACCTGTAACCTGTGAATCAATTATACCAACTATGATACCTAGTACGACCGCAACCCCTAAAAGTAGTATTCGCGGATTTCCTGACAATTTCTTCATTTTACGACCCCCACATAAGTATAGTATTTCTTTACTTTAATTATTTCTTCATTTTATATTAAAATCCTTCTTTTTTTATAAATTATTAAGCAGCTTTTTACTTAGGAGACTTTAATTCTACAATATAAACATCTTATTATTTTAGTGATCGTTTTATAATAACTTAAAACTGTTTACTTTTATACTCAAATACCTAAACAAATATGAGTAAAATGCAAGTTATATAGCAGATCTATTTCATTTTAGGTCATACAAAAATCTAATTTTTATTAAATAAATATCTTTGAACTTGTTTGAAATACTCGTTTATAGAATAAGAATAATATTTGTGCTCTATGAAAATAAACGCAATATCAGTCGAGTAATAATTCAAAAAGTGGAACTGAATTTATTGACATTGGTTGTATAATTGTATACAATTATACATAAATACATAACATGCAATAAAGGGGGCTTATAATATGTTGGAATTTAATAAAAAGACCAATACTCTGGAACAGACCCAATACAGATATTCATTACAGGATGTGTCTGAGCCTAATTTATATAGGGAAATATATAGCTACGATGAAATACCCAAATGTGCATTTAACCACAGAAGGGTTCCAATGCTGCCTCCAGATGAAATATGGCTGACAGATACTACTTTCAGAGACGGACAGCAGTCAAGAGCACCGTATACTGTAGAACAGATTGTTACACTTTTTGATTACCTTCATAAGCTCAGCGGCCCAAAAGGTATTATAAGACAGTCTGAATTTTTCCTTTACAGTGATAGAGACAAGGAAGCAGTATATAAATGTATGGAACGCGGTTACAAATATCCGGAGGTTACAAGCTGGATAAGAGCAACAAAAAGTGATTTCCAACTTGCCAAAGATATGGGAATGAAGGAAAGCGGCATTCTGGTAAGCTGTTCTGATTATCATATATTCAAAAAGCTTAATATGACAAGAAAACAGGCCCTGGATCATTATATGGGAATCATCAAGAGTGCTATAGAAGTTGGTATAAAGCCTCGATGCCATTTCGAAGATATTACAAGAGCTGATTTCTACGGTTTTGTTGTTCCTTTTGCTCTTGAACTCAGGAAATTGATGGATGAAAGCGGAATTCCGATCAAACTGCGTGCGTGTGATACTCTTGGCTATGGTGTTTCCTATTCGGGTGCAGCTCTTCCAAGAAGCGTACCGGGAATAATATATGGTTTAAGGCATCATGCCGGTTTCCCAAGTGAACTTATCGAGTGGCATGGTCATAACGATTTTTATAAAGCTGTTTCAAATTCTGCCATAGCATGGATGTATGGCGCATCCGCTGTTAACTGTTCACTGCTTGGTATTGGTGAAAGAACAGGTAATACGCCTCTTGAAGCAATGGTTATTGAATATGCTCAGCTAAGGGGTACTACAGATGGAATGGATACAACAGTTATAACTGAAATTGCTGACTATTATGAAAAGGAAATAGGTTATTCGATTCCTCCAAGAACTCCTTTTGTCGGAAGATATTTCAATGTAACTCAGGCGGGTATTCATGCTGATGGATTACTTAAAAACGAAGAAATTTATAACATATTTGATACTACAAAATTACTTAAGAGGCCGGTAGGCGTTTCTATAAATGCCCACTCGGGTCTTGCAGGTATTGCACAGTGGATCAATAGCTATTTTGGTCTGGCAGAATCACGCAAGGTTGACAAAAAGGACACAAGAGTTGCAAAGATCAAGGAATGGATAGATCAGCAGTATGCTGATGGCAGGGTCACGTCCATTGGTGATGACGAGCTTGAAGCTGCAATAAGCGACCTTGCACCAGATATACTCGATCTTGCGCTATAGTCAGTGTACAGTTTACAATGTACAATTTACAGTTAACGGCATTAAGACTAGTTGAGAGTAGCAATGTACTATATACGGTTAAAATCAAGTGTTACAAGTATAAGTAGAAATTTTACAATGTACAGGTTACAATTTACAGTAACGGCATTAAGACTAGTGTACAGTTAAAAACAAATACACAATTAGCAGTTAAAATGAAAGTAAGTTTTTAAATTGTAATTCAAGGTTTAATAAAAAATGAATAAATAAATATTTTGGCATTTACAATATGCATTGAACACTAGTTTTTTAACTGTCAATTGTAAATTGTACATTGCCAACTATATTCGGGGGGCATTTAAAAATGGGTTTAAATTTAGCACAGAAGATCATCAAGGAGCACTTGGTTAGTGGGGAAATGGTTTCAGGTAATGAGATATCAATAAGAATTGACCAGACATTAACGCAGGACTCAACAGGCACAATGGCATACCTTCAGTTTGAAGCTATAGGTATCCCAAGAGTAAAAACTAAAAAGTCAGTTGCTTATATCGATCACAACACTCTGCAGGCTGGATTTGAGAACGCTGATGACCATAAGTACATTCAGACTGTAACTTCCAAGCATGGAGTATATTTTTCAAGGCCTGGTAATGGAATATGCCATCAGGTTCAGCTTGAAAGATTCGGTGTCCCGGGTATGACACTTCTGGGATCTGACAGCCATACTCCCACAGGCGGCGGAATAGGTATGCTCGCTATCGGAGCAGGCGGACTTGATGTAGCAGTTGCCATGGGCGGCGGACCATACTATATCACAATGCCAAAGGTTTGCAAAGTAAACCTTACAGGCAGTTTAAAACCATGGGTATCCGCAAAGGATATTATATTGGAAGTTTTGAGAATACTCTCAGTAAAAGGCGGAGTAGGAAAAGTAATTGAATACTCTGGTGAAGGAATAAAATCGCTTACAGTTCCTGAAAGGGCAACAATCACTAATATGGGAGCAGAATTGGGTGCAACTACTTCAATTTTCCCAAGTGATGAAGTTACAAAGGAATTCTTAAAGGCACAGGGAAGGGAACAGGACTGGATTGAACTCAAGCCCGATGCAGATGCTGTTTATGAAGAAGAAATTACAATAGATCTTTCTAAATTGGAGCCGCTTGCTGCACAACCACACAGCCCTGACAACGTAGCAAAGATAAATGAAATCGGAAAGATAAAGGTTGACCAGGTTGCAATAGGCAGCTGCACAAACTCTTCATTTATGGATATGATGAAGGTTGCAAGCGTACTTAAAGGAAGAACAGTTAATCCTAATGTAAGCCTTGTAATAGCTCCGGGTTCGAAGCAGGTGCTTACAATGCTTGCTAAAAACGTGGCTCTTGCCGATATGGTAGCAGCAGGTGCAAGAATACTTGAATCAGCATGCGGACCATGTATAGGAATGGGCCAGGCACCATGCACAGATGCAGTTTCACTCAGAACCTTCAACAGAAACTTTGAAGGAAGAAGCGGAACTGTATCAGCCAAGGTTTATCTGGTAAGTCCCGAAGTTGCTGTTGCTAGCGCAATTACAGGTGTGCTTACAGATCCAAGGGAACTTGGAGAAGCTCCAAAGGTTTCAATGCCTGCAAGTTTTGAAATCAACGACAATATGGTGGTTGCTCCGGCAGAAAGAGCAGAGGATGTTGAAGTTGTCAGAGGACCGAACATCAAGCCATTCCCTATAAATAAAGCATTGCAGGATACGGTTTCAGGAAAGGCTCTCATCAAGGTTGGAGATAATATAACTACAGACCATATTATGCCATCCAATGCAAAACTGCTTCCATTCCGTTCAAACATACCTTATCTTGCTGAATTCTGTCTCACACCATGTGACCCCGAATTCCCAAAGAGGGCTAAGGAAAATAACGGCGGATTTATAATTGGTGGTTCCAATTACGGCCAGGGGTCAAGCAGAGAGCACGCAGCTCTTGCTCCGCTGCAGCTTGGAATAAAAGGAGTAATTGCGAAATCCTTTGCAAGAATTCATATGGCTAATCTCATTAACTCTGGAATAATACCTATGACTTTTGTTAACGAATCAGATTATGATTCAATAGAAGATGGGGATGATTTGGTTATAGAAGATGTTAAAAATGCTATTAAGGCTGGAGATACACTTACACTTACCAATAAAACAAAAAACAAGGATATAAAGGTAAATGTAACTCTTTCTTCGAGGCAGATTGAAATGATTTTGGCAGGCGGACTGCTTAATTATACCAAGCTTCAAAACAGTTAATATCCCGAGTAAACTTTGCTCTGCAAAGGGGGAGAGCATTTTATGACTAATAATTATGAAAAAAAAGATTCCGAAGGTTCGCTTGGAGGAAGGATATTTCTTCAGCTTCAGAATGATATTATTAACGGCAAGTACAAAGAAGGTGACAGCCTTATAGAAACAAAGCTGTCGGAGGAACTTGGTGTAAGCAGGACTCCGATACGTGAAGCTATAAGACAGCTGGAACTTGAGGGGCTTGTTCAGTCTATACCCAACAAAGGTGCTATAGTTAAAGGTATTACAGTTCAGGATATAGAGGATATTTATACTATCAGGATGATGATAGAAGGACTTGCGGCCAGATGGGCAGCTGAGAAGATTACAGACAGCGAATTGGAACAATTAAAGGAAATTATTGAATTTGAAGAGTTTTATACTGCCAAGAACGATGCAGTACATCTTCAGCAGTTTGATTCAAGATTTCATGATATAATTTTCAGTGCCAGTAAAAGTAAGCCGCTAATGCATACTTTAAGTACTTTTCACCATTATGTTCAGACAGCGCGAATTGCCTCTCTGGCTTCACCAGGAAGGGCTCAGAAAGCACTTGAGGAGCATCGTGCAATTTTACAGGCAATTGCCGAACATGACCCTGAAAAGGCTGAAAAACTAACAACACAGCATGTTGAAAATGCTAGCAGGAATTTTATAAATTTAATCAAGAAACAGTAAACTATTTAACTACTTTTTTAAGGAGATTTTGATATGACAGATAAAATTCAAATGAAGGTCCCTCTGGTTGAGATGGATGGAGACGAAATGACCAGAATCATCTGGAAAATGATAAAGGATATTCTTCTTACACCATACATAGACCTTAAGACAGAATATTATGACCTTGGACTCGAATACAGGGATAAAACCAATGACCAGGTAACTATTGATTCTGCAAATGCAACAAAGAAATATGGTGTAGCTGTTAAGTGTGCAACAATAACTCCTAACCAGGACAGAATGTCTGAATATAACCTGAAACAGATGTGGAAGAGCCCTAACGGAACAATAAGGGCAATTCTTGACGGTACTGTTTTCCGTGCACCAATTGTTGTTGACTGCATAAAACCTTATGTTCCAACATGGAAAAAGCCAATTACAATCGCAAGACATGCATATGGAGATGTTTACAGGGATGTTGAATACAAGGTTGAGGGAAAAGGCAAGGCTGAACTTGTATTTACCTATGAAGACGGCAAGGTTGAAAAGCAGACCATTCATCAATTTGAAGGTCCTGGAGTAATTCTTGGAATGCATAATATTGATGATTCAATAGCAAGCTTTGCAAGAGCATGCTTTAACTTTGCGTTGGATCAGAAGCAGGACCTCTGGTTTGCAACAAAAGATACAATTTCAAAGAAATATGACCATAGGTTTAAGGATATATTCAGAGAAATATTTGAGGCTGAATACAGTGAGAAATTTAATGCGGCAGGTATAGAATACTTCTACACTCTCATAGATGACGTTGTTGCACGTGTTGTTAAGTCGGAAGGCGGATTTATCTGGGCCTGCAAGAACTATGACGGTGATGTAATGTCCGACATGATTGCAACCGCTTTTGGAAGCCTTGCAATGATGACTTCAGTACTCGTTTCACCTGACGGGAAATATGAGTATGAAGCAGCACATGGAACTGTTCAGAGGCATTATTACCAGCATCTGAAGGGGCAGGAAACCTCAACAAATTCAATTGCTACACTGTTCGCATGGACAGGAGCTTTAAGGAAGCGCGGAGAGCTGGACGGTATCAATGAACTTGTTGATTTTGCAAACAAGCTTGAAGCTGCATCTTTAAAGACTATCGAGTTGGGTATAATGACAAAGGACCTTGCCGTACTGGCCAATATAAAAGAGAAGAAAGTAGTAAATACAGAGGATTTCTTAAAAGAAGTAGGAAAAGTACTGGACAAAATGATGGGCAAATAATACTAAAAGTAATATTATGAGTCTTAAAGGTGGGTAATGTATGGGTAAATCTCCTGAAGAAAATGAAAAGGTCTTTGATAAACTTGGGACCATTATAGAAAAGAATGACAGAATAGACCCCGAACTCTACAAAAAATATAATGTCAAGCGCGGGCTAAGGGATTTGGACGGTACAGGTGTGCTTGTGGGACTTACAGAAATTGGCGACGTACGTGCATACTTTTTCGATGAAGAAGAAAAGATACCTACCGAAGGAAAACTATATTACAGGGGAATAGAAATAAATGATCTGGTACATGGTTTCCAGAGTGAGAAGAGATTTGGATTTGAAGAATGCTGTTATCTGCTTCTCTTCGGGGAACTTCCAACAAGGGATGAATTGCTGGAATTTCAGGCTCTGCTTGGAGAATTGAGATCTCTGCCTGCAGGTTTTACAGAGGATATGATTTTAAAGGCTCCAAGCACTGATATCATGAACAAGCTTGCAAGAAGTGTACTGGCCGCTTATTCTTATGACAAAAATCCAGATGACATTAGTTTGAAAAACACTATAAGACAGTGCATAGAAATTATTGCTAGATTCCCTACAATGGTTTCATACGGATACCAGGCAAAATCACACTATCATGACGCAAAAAGTCTGTATATCCACAGCCCAAGTAAGAAGCTGAGTACTGCAGAAAACCTGCTTCATATGATAAGACCTGATAAG
The DNA here is from genome assembly GCA_023397675.1 of Bacillota bacterium. Taxonomy (GTDB): domain Bacteria; phylum Bacillota; class Clostridia; order Acetivibrionales; family JANLFN01; genus JAEZTC01. The sequence continues at coordinate 111,394 of JAEWTV010000031.1, forward strand.
GGTTTTACAGCACTGGAAGCAGAGATGCTTGATCTGGCACTTGTACTGCATGCTGAACACGGCGGAGGAAACAACTCTACCTTTGTTGCTCATGTAGTTACATCAACAGGAACGGATACATATTCAACTATTGCTGCAGCTATTGGTTCTTTAAAGGGTCCTCAGCATGGAGGCGCCAATATAAAGGTTATGGAAATGATGGATGAGATCAAGGAGAATGTAAAGGACTGGGACGATGAAGAGGAAGTAGCACGCTATCTTGAAAAAATTATGATGAAGGAAGCTTTTGACAGGTCAGGCCTTATATATGGTGTCGGTCATGCAGTCTATACCGTATCCGATCCAAGAACAATACTGCTTAAGCAAAAAGCTGAGGATTTGGCTACCGAAACTGGTTTTGAAAAGGAATACAGACTGTACAAGAATATTGAAAAACTTGCACCTGAGGTCTTTGCAAAGGTAAAGAAAAGTGAAAAGGTCATGTGTGCAAATGTTGACTTCTATTCGGGATTCGTATATAAAATGCTTAATATCCCGGTGGATTTATATACACCAATATTTGCAGTGGGTAGAATTGCAGGTTGGTGCGCCCACAGGATCGAAGAACTTGTAAACGGCGGAAGAATCATAAGGCCGGCATATAAAAATGTAATATCTAAAAGAAGTTATGTACCTATGGATAAAAGATGATAATAAAGAAATTATTAAATGTAATATAGATATAAGAAAAACAACCCTCATGTAAAGGGTTGTTTTTCTTTTGTCTTAATTATTATTAATTATTTGAGTTACTTTAACAGAGACAATTTATAGATTATAAACCTATAGTATTTACCATAATAAACACTAAGTGGTACAATAAAATTATTAAATTGCAGGTGTTCTCTAAGGGTGTGTTAAGTTAATGAGTAAAAAGAAGAATGTTATGGCAACAATTGTTATACTACTATTGATTTTTATGATAGAAGGATGTAAGACATATAAAGCAGATTTTGTGAAAAATTATAAAGATTTTTTAAAGTACTCTTTAGGGGACTTTCAGGTAAGTAAACAACCATATCGATGGACTTCTTACCCAGTCCCTAATTTTGATGAGGGTATAGAGTGGACATTAAGCTATAAAAACGTTAGTGGTAAAGATAGTACTTTTGTCTTTAATAATGTTACTAATAGAGACAATGATGATAAAATGGGCTATCAAGTATATTTTCAAGCATATGATATTTGTTCCGGCGAAATTGGTGAAAAGCTTTGCAGCAGATACTTTGATTATATACGGGATGAGAGCAGTGTTCCAAAAGAAGATTTGCCAGTTACATATAGTCTTGTGAAAGGTGATTTTAATCTGCCTTTTGGGGACTCGTTTTACTCTGAATGCCTTGATAAGAACCATGGTTTGCAATTGAGAAGTATTACTGCAGCGGAGTTAATCAATAAATGGAAAGGTGCTTTTAAACTTTCAATAATAACAGCAGAAACTAAAGATAACGAAAAATTGAACAATATCTTAGCCAGAACAAAATCTATGCTAAAAGATTATTCTGAGTATTTGAATTTGGACAATGTAACAGCATCTATTGATTATTCTGAAGATGTTCAGTTATATACGATAAATTACGATAGAAAAAAGTCTGATTTTACAGTAAAAAATATCAGGGAAGAAGAAGCAAAAAAACAGAGTGAAGATAAAGTATCACTTGAGTCAGACAATTATATTGATGGGCATAAAAGCAAAATTGACACTTACATAGTAAATAATAAAAAACTAGTTTGGTTGAAAGGTGCTCAATATAATAAAGAGACGAAAATGTACGATCTGTTTTCACCTATTGAACTGCTAGGGTCGCTTGGGATAAAAGTTCAAGATGTAGATAGTGGATCAAAATATAAATGGCAAATTGGAAATGATTTGTATGAGGTAAGCATAAATGATTATCCACAAAAGATATTAAAAAACAATTATGTAATAGCAGGGCCTTTTGATCAAATTAGTTGTAAAGATTTTGAATTAATCAGCAATTCAACTGTAATAATTGATGAAAAGAAAGAAGTTATAATTATAAATAGTAAATAGGCCTTAGACAGGTCTGAAAAGTGGGTTTGAAGAGATATTTGGACACCCCTGTAGTTAAAAAATTAAGTTTACATTGGAAGAAATTGTGATATAATTAATTTAAGGACGGCGACGCTTGTTGCTGTCAGGTTTTAATGGTGGTTATTTTTTAAAGCGGCTTTTTTGAGGCCGTTTTTTCTTTTGTCTTTCAGGTCGTGGCCTGAGTACTCTATTAGTAATAATTCCACCTAATACAGCAACTCCAATAGGTATGAATATGTACTTCGCGATCCATACGACAGATAAACCGATGTATGTATAGAAGTCATTGTTCATATCAATCACCCCCTTCCTTGTGAATTCCCTGCTGCAACTATAACGTCGCCGTCCCTATGTATTGGGAATCACTATGAAAGGGCCTGAGAAGACAAATAACCTGATTAAAATCTGACAATATTTTACATACTAATTATATACATAAAATGGAAGAAATGCAATAAAAAGAAAACTGTTTTGCTAATATCCGCCGTGGGTTAAAACCCACGGCTATCAGAACCAAGTCCCTAAAGGGACTAAAGGCATCCTCTTTGAAATTATCTTTAGAATTTATATACTTTAGTCGGTGAAACCGACTTGATTTGTAATAGACGTGGGTTTTAACCCACGGCGCAATCTGTTCAAAGTCATTTGCTACTTTTCACTGCCGTGATTTGGGGACAGTTCTCAAGTATTATTTATTTTCGGCTATTCTTTGAAGTGTCAAAGCTGGACTTTGCCGCTTTTCACTGCCGAAAATCGGCGGAAAAGGCACCGCTCGCCGCGGAGGCTTGGGGATGGGCGCAACGGATTCCGTGACAGAGCATCCATGCTTCCAGCTATAGCTTTGTCCGGCCGTTTCCAATGGCATCCATTCCATACCCAACTGAATCTGCCATCCCTGGCAGATTCGCCGGACTCTGATTGCTGTCAGTAGGACGCTCTAGGTCACTCCACCAAGCGCCTTCAGGGTAGGCTTAACCAGTGGCTATACCGAACTTTGTAAACAAAGTTCTTACGCAGTTACTTTGTAGAATTAAGTATGTCCATCCAGGCCATTCACCGTCATTCGACCTTCGTTCGCAGCAACACCTGCCAGCTCAGCTCCCAATGGGCAAGGGATGCAGGCAGGGCGATGTAGGAGGGAAGCAGCTTTGGAGTGATTCTTAAATCTTGTGGTGTTTATTGAAATACTACATTTTTTTATTTGTAATATATTGTATGAATATGTTGGAAGGAGTATAATTTTTGTGGGAAAGGTTGTAATTAAATCCATATAGATAAATAAAGGGATATTAAACCAGATTTAAATAAAGACAGTAATTTGTAAGAAAAAGGGGGGAATAGAATTGAAGTTCACTGAAGACCAGTTAAAACTTTTCGCTGCTCCTCTAAGTGAAACTGAAAATCAAAAATGCCTTAATGCAATAGGTATGGTCAGGGATGCTTTAAAAGGATTAGACTTTACTGATGATAATAGAGCGGTAACAAAAATGTATGAGGATACTTATGCTTATACATTGCAAATGCGTAGCTTATACGGTTCTCGTCAGATAAAAATTTTTGTTCAAGGTTCTTACGCTAACAATACAAATGTTAGGACTCAAAGCGATGTTGACATTGCAATTGTTGAGGAGGATGTCTTCCAAACCATTTATCGCTCAGGTGTTACTAATCAGAATTATCATTTTACAGTTGCCCCGAATTCACCAAAAACTTTTAAAGATGAAGTACAAGAATGCTTAGAATGCAAATTCGGTAATGATGTTGAGAGAAAGAACAAATCGATAAAAGTTCACGGCAATGATTATCGTAAAGATGCGGATACTGTTCCATGCCGAAGACATAGAGATTATAGCCAAGATTACCGTGATGACCCTGAAAATTACATCGGTGGTATTGAAATAAAAGCTGATGATGGCACTAGAATTATTAACTATCCAGAGCAGCATATAGCAAATGGACGGAAGAAAAATAGTGATACAAATTTCTATTACAAAAAAATGGTTCGAATTATCAAAAAAATGCGATATATAATGGAAAGTAATTCTTATGCATCAGCTAAAGAAATATCTTCTTTTGGGTTAGAATCTCTACTGTGGAATATACCTGATTATGTATTTAAAAAGTACTCAATATATAGGTATGAATTTGGGGAAATCGTAGATTACATTTATAATAATATTAGGGAGTTAAACTCATATAAAGAAGCAAATGGTATAAAGATGCTTTGTCAATTACAATCTGATGTAGAAAGATATATGTGCTTTATCAAAGATTTGAAAAATTTTTATGAGTATGATATTTAAAAGGAAAATCATGGGACAAAATTTACAAAAATTTATTATAAAAAGCTTTTGGGTGTTAGTTGCTATTTTTATAATTCGTTGTCTTATTTCAAAACCTACATCACCCTATGATTGTTTTGGTTTTGCAGGTGAAGCAATAAGTGTAACAATGATTATAATGGGAATATATGAACGTTGGTTGTGGCAATTTAACCCTTTAGAAAGAACTCCAAATATAAAGGGTAAATATTCTGGTAGTATTGAGTACAATTATAATGGCAATTCAGATAAGAAAGAGACAACAATTCTAATAAAACAGACCCTTTTTTCGACTAATGTTAGAATAACTACTAATGAAATAACGAGCAGTACAATTATAAGCAATATTATATTGGAAAACAATGAATATGTTCTATATTATACCTATATAACAAACCCCAAAAATAAGTATAGTAGAGAAAATCCTGTTCAATATGGTACAAGCAGGGTCATTATAAAAAATAAGACAGAGCTTGAGGGAATATATTGGACTACACGACAGACAATAGGTGACATTTATTTGAAGAGAATATTATAAAACAAGCAATAACTTTTATTTGTCTATTTAACAATAACCATAAGTTTACTGTATTAAATATCTTAGGTGTTAGTAACGGCAAGTACTTTTAGGGAGCATATGGAGGTCTTACAGTTGGATAAAGAAAAAAAGAAGATTTTATACCGTTATGGAAATGTCGCAATTCAAGAAAATGTTTCAACTACATTATTTTTAGAATTAGAAAATATAAAAGGAATTACTGGCAGCATTGAAATACCACTTAAAAAAGGTGTTTTTGGAATAGTTGGTAATAATGGCAGTGGAAAAAGTACGATAATGTCCCTATTATCAAGACTGGTTCCGCCATATTATTTTCGTCTGACTAATAATGATTATTCTTGTAATTCAAGTATTATATATAAAGTATATGGCAATTCAAATATATGGAATATAACAAATGGTAAAATAGTAAAGAGGGATCGTAATGAAGAAATAAGATTTTATGGTAGATATGAAGGTAGTTTGTTTTACGGAACAAGATTTGAAGATTCAAGTAAAGTTGATAATTTAATGGCAGAAGGAAAAATTACTGAAGATTTAATCGTAGATGCAGATGATTATGTTATAAAATCATTAGGTTATATTTTACATGATGATGAAAGCTATTACAGAGAAATAAAACGGTTAAAGAATAATGAAATAGCAAAAAGTTTTAATATAAGAAATCTCCCATACTTTTATAAAATAAATGGTAAATTAGTTAGCCAATATAGAATGAGTTCGGGTGAATGTTTACTTTTAACTTTATTACATTTTCTTTATAATTCAATTGTAAGAAGATCGATTCCTATTGAGCAACATGTATTACTATTAATTGATGAAATTGAGCTTGCATTACATCCAATCGCGATAAAAAGATTAATTGAGAGGCTTAAGATACTTGCTGATGAATCAACTAATTTATCATGCATTGTGTCTTCACATTCTTTAGAAGTAATTAGAAGCATACACCCAAGTAATTTATTTAATTTAAAAATAGAATCCTCGGATAGTGGTAATAAATTCTTTAGTATAGATAATCCCAGTTATCCGTGCTATCTCATGAAAGACATTTACTCGCATAACGGATATGATTTTGTTATCTTAGTTGAAGATGAATTGGCAAAAAAGATTGTAGAGAAAACTTTACTCAAGTTGAAATTAAGGCAAAACAAATTAATTAATGTCATACCTGCGGGTGGATGGACAAATGTACACGATTTACACAAAACATTTATAAAAGAAAATACTTTAGGGATGAGTACGAAAATTATTAGCGTTATTGATGGTGATGTTCAAAGTGATGCTAAACCCAAGTTTAAGAATATGGATAACACTTTTTTACCTGTAGCAAGTATAGAAAAATTCTTATTAACTCAACTAATAAAAGAAAAATATTCAACAATAAAAAAATGTATCAAAGATACTATATTTGTGGGTGCAATATCTTTAGACTCATTTGTTCAAGAGTATTTGAAAGATGAAGCAGACAGCAGAAAAAATAATCCTGATAAATACGAGGAAGATAATAATGGAAAAAGGTTATATAGAAAACTTAAGAATTACTGTGAGGCAGAAAGACATATAACTGAAGATCAATTGATTGACACTATATTTCATATAATTGAACAAAATATTAATCTTAATGATTTTGAAAACAACCTCAAAGTCATGTTATGTTAATACCTTTTCATGAAAGAAAAAAGATGTTGTCATTAGTGACTGAAATTGCTTTTGGTATCACCTACCTTACGATAAACTTACATCGCCGCTGATAAGTGTTTGAAAAACGTTTCGTTAATGCATCCGGTGAAAAAATTGACGACGCGGAAAAATGGACTGGACGGACATTTTAGGTACATCTGAGCAGGATAGCAAAATTGCATCATCTGGCTTGAGAAATCATATTTTTAAAATTTAATATAAATTAAATACTAATAATTCTACGAAGTGACTGCGTAAGAACTTTGTTTACAAAGTTCGGCAAGCCCCTCCAACGCCTTTCCCTGAAGGCGCTTAAGTTGAGTGACGTAGAGATTCCTGCTTGCATCAATAAGGGTCAGGCGAATCCGGCAAGGATGACGGATTCAGGTGGGTATGTCAGGGATGATATTGGAACCGGCCTGACGAAAATAGGGATGGAAGCTTGGAAGCTCTGGAGCGAAACAGTGCGCCCATGTTTTAAGCCTCCGCGGCGAGCGGCGCCTTTTCCGCCGATTTTCGGCGGTGAAAAGCGGCAAAGTCCAGCATTGACACTTTAAAGAATAACTCAAGATTTTTAAATTGAAAACTGTCCTGAAACCCATTGAAGGCAGGGCCTTGGGTAAACCTGTTTGCACTTAGACTCCTACGCCGTGGGTTAAAACCCACGTCTATCAGAACCAAGTCCCTAAAGGGACTAAAGGACATTTTCTCCTATACTGCCTTGAAAAAACATATACCTTAGTCGGTGGAACCGACTTGATTTGTAGCAGCCGTGGGTTTTAACCCACTGCGCGAAACCTAGTACCAACCAAATAAAAAACCACTCCAGCTGGAGTGGTTTTTGGTGACCCATAGGGGATTCGAACCCCTGTAGCCGCCGTGAGAGGGCGGAGTCTTAGGCCGCTTGACCAATGGGCCATATCTAATTGCATTTGATATTATAGCACGGGACCGTAAAAATAGCAATGGCAATAACAGAATCTTTTAAATACGATATTCATTCCTTGTAAGTTTTCCTTATTATCATGACTATAACAAGAAAAACTATAAAAATAATTATATCAATGAATACATCTAATATATCAATATTATCTAAGCCGGCTGCACCCTTTATAATAAATTTAATTAAATAAGATGAAAATATTAATAATGCACCTATAATTACTGTTAAAATGTAATGCTTTTCTACTGATTTAAGAAACATACACAGTACTCCTTTAAGGATTGATAAATCTAACTAATATTAACACGAACCGGGGCTATTGTAAATTTATAATAAAATCGCCATAATAAATAAGGCATATGCTATAATAAAAAACAACTTGATTTATAGATTTTAATGATATATGGAGATATATATGAAACTGCCGCAGGAATTTTTGGACAAGATGAAAGAAATGCTTGGTGATGAATACGAAGAATTTGTTAAATCATACGAGAACCCGCGTTATTACGGTTTTAGGATAAATACATTAAAAGCGGACATTCAGGACTTTTTAAAGGCTTCACCTTTTGAACTCAGTAGTGTACCTTGGACAAAAGACGGCTTTTACTACTCAGAGCAAGTAAGTCCTGGAAGACACCCTTATTACTACGCTGGCCTATATTATATACAGGAACCTAGTGCAATGCTTCCCGGTGAAGTTTTGAACGCTCAGCCGGGCGAAAATGTTCTTGATCTTTGCGCCGCACCTGGAGGAAAAACGGTTCAGATAGCGGCAGGAATGAAGGGGCAAGGTCTTTTGGTGTCAAATGATATAAGCTCCGAACGTGTAAAAGCTCTCGTAAAAAACATTGAACTCTGCGGTATAAAGAATGCAGTTGTTACCAATGAATCACCCGAAAGGCTTTCTGTCAATTTTGAAAACTTTTTTGACAGAATACTTGTTGATGCGCCTTGTTCGGGTGAGGGGATGTTCCGTAAGGATGAAGATGCTGCAAAGAGCTGGGCTAAATTTAAGTGTGAAAAATGTTCACAAATGCAGCAGGATATATTAAGAAGTGTTGATAAAATGCTTAAACCTGGCGGCTGTCTTGTTTACTCAACCTGTACCTTTTCACCGCTTGAAGACGAAATAAGAATAAGTGAATTTATTAATGAGCATAAGAATTATGAAATACTCAAGATACCAAGGGTTGCAGGTATTATGCCGGGAAGGCCTGAGTGGGGAAATGGAAGCAAGGAACTTGCAAACACTGTAAGGCTTTGGCCGCATAAGCTAAAAGGTGAGGGTCACTTTGTGGCTTTACTGAAAAAAAACGGTCAAAGTCAAAAGAACATTACGAATAATACAACAAGTGTCCCTGACAAGTACATGGACATATTTAAAAAATTCGTACACGAAAATCTTAATATTGATATAGAAGGCAGTTTCTTTATGAAGGGAAGCAATCTATACTGTCTGCCTGTTAACCCTCCTGATTTAAATGGGCTTAAGGTGGCTAAGTTCGGCTGGTATATGGGAGAGTTTATAAAGGAAAGATTTGAACCTTCACATTCCATGATTACAGCACTCCAAAAAGAAGAAATAAAAAGAACTATAAACTTTGAACCAGACTCAAAAGAAGTATTATCCTACCTTAAAGGGGAAACCCTTATAATTGAAGGAGAAAAGGGGTATACAGGAGTTTGTGTCAACGGCTATACACTGGGTTGGGCGAAGCAAACGGGCGATATGCTAAAGAACCTTTATCCAAAAGGCTGGCGTAAAATGAATTAAAGTAAAGAGGTGCACAGTGTCTGACGTACAAAGGCTGGATAAGATAATATCCAATTTTGGTTTCGGTACCAGAAAAGAAGTAAAGGAGCTTGTAAGAAAGGGCCGGGTCAAGGTTGACGGTACAGTTGCCAAAGACAGCGGAATGCATGTAGATCCTGAAACCAGTACTGTTGAAATTGATGGTAAGCTACTTAATTACCGCAAGTTTATATACATAATGTTGAATAAACCTGCAGGGGTTATTTCGGCAACCTGGGATGCAAAGCATAAAACAGTTGTTGATTTAATGCATGAAGAATACAAATGCTTTGATCTTTTTCCGGTAGGACGTTTGGATATAGATACAGAAGGCCTTGTTGTAATGACGAATGACGGACAGCTTGCACATGAGGTACTGTCTCCAAACAGGCATGTCTGGAAAACGTATTATGCCTTAATTGAGGGTAATGTATCTGAAGAAGATATTAATGCCTTTAACCAGGGAGTTATACTTGATGACGATTATAAAACACTTCCTGCAAAGCTTGAGATTTTAAAAAGCGGAGACAGGTCTGAAATAGAAATTACAATTTGCGAAGGTAAGTTCCATCAGGTTAAAAGGATGTTTGAAGCACAGGGGAAAAAAGTTATATACTTAAGACGAATTAAAATGGGTAATCTGGACCTTGATGAGTCGCTTAAAGAGGGTGAATCAAGAGAACTTAGTGAAACGGAAGTAGATCAATTAAAAAAGTCTGAGACTTATAAAGCAAAGTAATTCAGGTAAGAAAAAAATCAATAATATCAATAACTTTTTATTCATCAAATTACAAATAATGGTATAATGTAATATGAAGGGGGATTGATATTGTTGAAGCAATCCAGAGAACAAAGGAAGGGCCTCAAACTTAACAGTCAGGATAAAGTCGTATTGTCTGCTTATGCTCAAAGTTCAATGGTGGTTAATTTTCACCTGACTCAGGAAACAGCCTCGTTTGAAAAAAGTCTTACATATAAAAAACAACAGGATGCGATAAAAGGGTTTTAATTAACCCTTTTTTGATGCCTTTTTTACTGGTTTCAGGAACTCATACAATGCAATAATCAATAAAAAAACCGCAAAGGTTTTTCTTAAAACTGCTCCAGTTATCATGACTGCAAGCTTTGAACCAAGATAAGAGCCCATAAGTCCGAAAATTACAATAGGGATGGAAGTTTTGAAATCAATGCTTTTATTTCTGATATGTATTATCAGAGCGACAATTGCAGTAGGTATAAAAAAAAGAAGGTTTACACTTTGGGCTATATGCTGTTCAGGGTTTATGAAAATTACAAGTGCGGGTATTAGAATCGCTCCGCCGCCTATTCCCATTCCGCTTATTATTCCCGATGCCAGCCCGATTACAAAAAGTATCATTTAACTCTCCGTTAACTAAAAAGCATTCTTATGGCTGCAATTGTTATAAACACAGCAAATATTTTTCCTAATAAGTTTGTAGGACACTTGTTTAAGAGCTTGGCTCCGATAAAACCGCCTGCCATTCCTCCAAGTGTAACCTTCCATGTAATGTCAAAGTTGTAGTAGCCGTTTGATATATATAGAAGTGCGCTTATTACGGTTAATGGGAGAATAATGGATATTGCAGTAGCATGTGCCTTATGATCCTCCATTCCAAGTATAAGTATCATGGCAGGCACAGCTATAGTGCCACCACCTGATCCGAAGAGACCGTTTGCCATTCCTGTTAAGGTGCCTATTGTCAGAAATTTTAAATACCTTAAAATCTTCATATTATAATCCTTTTAGAATACCATCTCTTTTTATATGTTTTTCCCCAATGAAAATTTTATCCCAATTAAAAAATGGTATTGCATATTGGTATAATTGTAATTATAATGTAAGTGAGTACTCACTCATTTTTTGGAGGTGCACCTATGGAAATAGATTTACATTCTATCAAAGATACTGAAATGTCGGAAAAAGAACTAAAAATTCTGGAATCTGCAATAAAAATTTTTTCGGAAAAAGGTTTCAGTGCAGCAACTACAAGTGAAATAGCAAAAGAAGCCGGAGTTGCAGAAGGTACAATATTCAGATATTTTAAAACAAAAAAAGACTTGCTGAGGGGAATCCTTATAAAGCTTGTAAATCTTATTGCGGGCAAGGTGGTTTTGGAGAATATTGAAAAAATCGTTGAGGAATCATACGAAAAGGATCCGAGACAGATTTTTAAGGAAATAGTGTATGATCGGATGAAACTTGTTGATTCATTATATCCTATGGCCAGAGTAGTAATGACTGAAGCAATCTATCATGAAGACGTCCGTGATGCGCTTTATAAGAATATTATTGAGAAAGCCTTCTTTATATTCAAGAAATTTTACAAGGTTATGACTGAAAAAGGTGTATTAAGAGATGACATAGACGCTACGACAATGTTCAGGACTATAGTTTCCAATATTGTTTTTTTCATTGTAAACAAGAAGATGCTTGAAAAATACAATCCAATTAAGGATACAGAAGCAGAACTTGATAAAGTTTTTGATATTATTCTTAACGGTATAGGAAAAAAACCAGCAGAAAATAAGGAGATGAGTTAAATGGAATATTCGATAGAGGTTGATAACTTAACAAAAAAATTTGGTGATTTTACTGCAGTGGATAACATAAGTTTTAAGATTCCAAAGGGTAGTATTTTCGGTTTTCTTGGACCTAACGGTTCTGGTAAATCAACAACAATAAGAATGCTGTGCGGCGTTCTTAAACCGACTTCGGGGAAGGGATTTGTGCTTGGAAAGGATATATCAACGGACACTGAAGAAGTACGTCAGAGTCTTGGATATATGTCTCAAAAATTCAGCCTTTATGAAGATCTGACAGTAGAAGAAAATCTTGATTTCTATGGCGGAATATATGGATTGGACAAAGCTGTGAGAAATGATCGAAAGAAAGATTTAATTGCAATGGCTAACCTTGTAGGAAAAGAGAAAAGCCTTGCAGGTACACTATCTGGGGGCTGGAAACAGCGTCTTGCTTTGGGCTGTGCATTGATACATAAGCCAAAGCTGCTGGTTCTTGATGAACCCACTGCAGGCGTTGATCCAGTATCGAGACGTGTTTTCTGGGAGATTATTCATGAATTGGCAAAGCAGGGTATAACCATTCTTGTTACCACTCACTACATGGATGAGGCTGAAAGCTGTGATTATGTCGGGTTTATATTCAACGGCAAAATGATTAACATAGCTACTCCTCAGGAATTAATTGAAAAGGAGAACGCAAGAAACCTTGAGGATATTTTTATTAAATATGTTGAACAGGCCACCAATACCAAGGTAAGTTCCTCCTTTAAAGAAATGAAATTCATACATTCGGAAGAAAAGCAATAACAGTCAAATTTGTCCTGAAAAGGAGTAATAATTATGAAAAGAAAACTATTTAGTTTTAATAGGTTTATGACTATTGTAAAGAAAGAATTCATACAGGTTAAAAGAGATCCTATAAGTCTCCGAATTCCTTTTATTATGCCAATTGTACTAATGCTGCTTTTCGGTTATGCCGTTAACACACAAATTGATAAAATACCTACAGTTGTACTGGATCAAAGTGACAGTGCTGAAAGTAGGCAGTATGTTGATAGCTTTGGATCGAATAAATATTTTGATATCAAATATAGAGTAAGTGACGAGCAGGAGCTTAAAAAACTGATTGACCAGGGAAAAGCCAAAGCAGCAATAGTTCTTCCAAAGGATTATACCACAAAGCTCAAAAACAGCGAACTTGCAGAAGTAAAGCTCATAATAGACGGTACAGACCCGACCACTGCGCGAACTGCATTAAATAGCGGCATAATCATATCTGAGACATTTTCAAAAAATGTAAAATCCAAAACGCTTTCTCAAATGAATATATCATTGGGAAAAACAGCGGGAATAAGCCTTAAGACAGATGTTTGGTATAACCCTGACATGAAGAGTTCAAGGTTTTCGATACCCGGACTTGTAGGACTTATACTGCAGAATATAACAATAATGCTTACAGCATTTGCCTTAGTCCGCGAGAAAGAGAGAAGTACTATAGAACAGCTTATTGTAACACCTATAAGACCTGCAGAACTTATTCTTGGAAAGCTTGTACCGTATGTAATTATTGGATTCGCAGGTTTTTTGTTTGCACTTGCCTTATGTGTTTTCTGGTTCGGGGTAGGCGTATCTGGAAGTCTTGCACTCCTTCTGTTGTTGGGATTTTTGTTTGTATACTGTTCATTATCGATAGGTATGCTGATTTCTACATTTGCCAAAAATCAAACACAGGCTATGATGGTTATGGTACTTGTTATTCTGCCAAGTATACTACTTTCGGGGTTTGTTTTCCCAAGAGAAGCAATGCCAGGAGTTATAAGCGCTCTCGGTTATATAATTCCATTAACGTATTTCCTTGACATCATCAGAGGTATAATGCTTAAAGGAATAGGCATTAATTTCCTTTGGAATGATGTAATAGCTCTTTTGATATTTACTGTTATTATACTTACAATAGCAACCTTGAGATTCAGAAAAAGATTGGACTAAAAATTTCATTATCAAAAATTACTATAATAAAAAGGTTTCTCTTATGAGAAACTTTTTTTGTGTGAAAAAAATATTGACAATAGGATAACATAACTTTACAATAATATTAGAACATATGAATAAGTATTCATATAATAATACATATAAATTGATTTGTTGCTTTGGAGGGTCAAATGCAGATACAGACATGCAAACTTAACAACTTGAATTGCGCGAATTGTGCCCAGAAAATTCAGGATAATGTTAAAAAGATTAATGGTGTAGTAGATGCAGAACTAAACTTTACTACACAGAAATTAAAAGTCAAATCAGAGGATAATATTTCTGAAAAAACAGTTTTTAACGAAATAAAAAAGATTGTAAACTATTTGGAGCCTGATGTTGTTGTTTCAGTTGAAGGAGATTCTGAAAACAGTGGGCATGGTCATAGCAGTGAAGCAAAGCGTTATATTTCCCTGATTGCTGCAGGAGGGTTGGTTTATGCAGCCGCTTTAATATTGAACCTTGGCTTTACTGTGAAACTTGCACTTTTTATAACAGCTTATATTATCTCAGGTGCAGATGTTTTGATTAAAGCATTTAAAAATTTAATCCATGGAAGGGTATTTGATGAGAATTTCCTGATGAGTCTTGCTACCGTTGGTGCTTTTGCGACTGAACAGTATTCTGAAGCAGTGGCGGTTATGATTTTTTACAAAATAGGTGAACTTCTTCAGGATATGGCAGTTAATAATTCCAGAAGGTCAATCAATGCTTTGCTTAACATTAAACCCGAATACGCAAATCTTGTAACAGGTAACGGCATTGTACAAGTGTCCCCCGAAAAGGTTGCATCAGGCGATGAAATAGTTATAAAACCCGGGGAAAGGGTACCACTTGACGGAATCATAGTTACCGGTTCTTCAATGGTTGATACGTCTGCTATAACGGGAGAATATGTTCCTAGAAGGCTTTCTGCAGGTGATGAGGTTTTAAGCGGATTCATAAATAATGATAGTGTCTTGAATATAAAGGTTACAAAGGAATTTGCAAACTCTACCATATCAAGAATTCTCAATATGGTTCAGGAATCGGCATCAAGAAAGTCTCCAACAGAAAACTTCATAACAAAATTTGCAAGAATATATACTCCTGCTGTTATTGGAGCTGCAGCAGCTTTGGCAGTGCTTCCGCCTTTGATTACAGGAAGCATGGATTTCTCCAGGTGGATTTATTCGGCACTGGTGTTTATGGTAATTTCATGTCCATGTGCACTTATAATATCAATTCCTCTCAGTTACTTCGGAGGAATTGGAGGTGCATCTAAAAAGGGTGTCCTTATAAAAGGCAGTAATTATCTTGAGGCTTTAAACAATGTAAGCACAGTGGTTTTCGACAAAACGGGAACCCTTACTAAAGGAGTTTTTAAAGTATCCGAAATAAAATCTTCGGAAGGCTTTACGGAACAAGAACTGCTTGAATTTGCAGCTAAGTCGGAAGCATACTCAAATCACCCTATTGCCAGGTCAATAATTAGTGCATATGGCGCAGATATTGATAACTCACAGGTAGAAAACTATGAAGAAATTGCAGGACAGGGAGTAAAAGCAAAAGTACTTGGAAAGGAAATACTTGCAGGTAACTTAAAATTACTTTCCAATAACGGCTGCACCGGCATAGAAGCAGCAGATGGCCACGGAACAGTTGTATATGTTTCTGTCAGCGGACAATTTGCGGGATATATAATCATTTCAGATGAAATAAAAAAAGATACAGTCAAGGCAATTTCAGAGCTTAAATCTGCAGGTGTTAAAAGGACGGTTATGTTAACCGGTGATAGTTCAAGTTCAGCAAATAATGTTGCATCCTTGATAGGCATTGACGAAGTTTATCCAGAGCTGCTTCCTCAGAATAAGGTAGAAAAGCTTGAAGGGCTGGAGCAAAAGGCTTTGTCTGACAGCAAACGCTCAAAAGTTGCCTTTGTAGGTGACGGTATAAATGATGCACCTGTAATTGCAAGGGCTGATGTTGGAATTGCAATGGGCGGACTTGGTTCTGATGCTGCTATCGAGGCAGCAGATATTGTACTCATGACTGACGAGCCGTCAAGACTGGCTGATGCGTTCAGAATAGCACATAAAACAAAAAAGGTTGTATTGCAGAACATTGTATTTGCTCTTTTTGTAAAGGCATTATTCCTGACGTTTGGGGCTTTCGGGCTTGCTACTATTTGGGAAGCGGTATTTGCCGATGTGGGAGTTGCTGTACTTGTTGCCTTCAATTCATTAAGGACAATGAAGGTTTGAAGATAACCTTATTTATAGGCCTTGGCTCTAACAGCCGGGGCTTTGTTTATGTTAAAAACCTAGTTGACAAATAGTATAATTTTAGTATATAGTGGTACTAAATAAAACCACTAGAGAAGTGAGACTTATGGATATTATTGAATGTCTGATGAATATTGGTTTGACAAGGCACGAGTCAATGCTTTACATGGCATTGTGCAAAGAAGGCGATTTAACCGGCTATGAGGCCGCAAAGGTATCCGGTATTCCGCGTTCAAATGCATATCTTGCCCTTGCGGGTCTTGTTGAAAAGGGCGGAGCATTTAAAATAGACAGTGATGCTGTAAAATACACTGCGGTCCCTGTAAACGAATTCGTTACCAATATAAGGGTAAGGCAAAATGAGATTTTTGATTTTATTGAAAAGAATGTACCTGTCAGAGATAATACTAAAAACTCTTATATTACTGTTTCTGGGCAATCCAACATTGTAAACAAAGCTAAAAATATGATAGCTGTTGCATCCGAACGCATTTATATATCTGTTTCGGCGGATGTTGCCACATATTTTTTCAATGAACTGAAAGCGGCGGCTGCAAGAGGATTGAAGGTTGTAGTGATTACAGATTCAGACTTTGAACTTGAAGGGGCTGTTATTTATAATGACAGCAAGCAGCCGGGACAGATAAGGCTTATTGTTGATACTGAATATGTCCTTACCGGAGAGCTCTCAGGTATAGATCCAACTTGTCTGTATTCAAGTAATAAGAATCTTATACAGCTTATCAAGGAAACGCTTACAGCTGAAATAAAGCTTATACAGGAATCTAAAAAATAGTTTATAAACGACTGGAGGAATAACAATGAGTAATTATTTTACTGAAAAAACAAACTTTTTTGGAAACACCAATCCTGAGGAACTAATTAAAAAATACGGCAGCCCTTTGTATGTATATAATGAGGCAGTATTTAGAAAAAGCTGTTCAGATGTTGCAAATCTCGTTAAATATGAAAGATTCAATGCAGATTACTCCATCAAAGCAAATTCCAACCTGCATTTAATTGAAATTGCACATGAAGAAGGGCTTCATGCGGATGCTATGTCTCCTGGAGAGATATACGTTCTTCTGAAAGCCGGTTTCAAGCCTGAGGAAATATTATATGTATGCAATAATGTTTCAGAAGAAGAAATGAAGTATGCCATAGAAAAAGGAGTTTGTACAAGTATAGATTCCATTTCCCAGCTAAAGCAGTTCGGAAAGCTTAACCCGGGCGGAAAAGTAGCAGTCCGCTTTAATCCGGGAGTAGGAGCAGGACACCATGAGAAGGTTGTTACTGCAGGAAAGAAAACCAAATTTGGAGTAAATCTCGACCTCGTTAATGAGATCAAGGATATAGCTAGAGAATACAATCTTAAAATAGTAGGTATTAATCAACATATAGGTTCACTTTTTATGGAAGCTGATCCTTATATTCAGGGAGTAAAGTCAATCCTGAGTGTAGCTCAACAGTTTGAAGATCTGGAATTTGTAGATTTCGGCGGCGGATTGGGTATTCCTTATCACAAGCAGGAAAATCAGGAACGCTTGAATATAAACGAATTAGGTCAAAAGCTTACCGAAATTGTACATGAGTGGATGGCAAGTTACGGAAAGAATATAAGAGTCAGAATTGAACCAGGCAGGTATGTGGTTGCCGAAAGCTCCGTACTGCTTGGAACTGTATATGCAATCAAGAAAAATTATGGCATAAAATATATAGGAACAGATTTAGGCTTCAATGTACTTGCAAGACCTGTTATGTATGATTCACACCATGACATTGAGGTTTACAGGAGCGGAGAAAGTGTTGATGGCAGTAAGGAGCCTGTTACTGTTGTTGGTAACATATGTGAGAGCGGAGATATAATTGCCAAAGAAAGACTGCTGCCTGTAATACAGGAAAAGGATATTCTTGGAGTTATGGATGCCGGTGCTTATGGGTATTCAATGAGCTCAAACTACAATAACCGCTTAAGACCTGCTGAAGTGCTTATTACAAAGGACGGAAAAGATGTTCTTATTCGCAGAAGGGATACTTTGGAAGATTTAATGAGAAATTATGAAATATAATACAATAATACCTCATATTTTGATATAATTTATTCAAATAATTTAAAAATGAGGTTATTGTATATGAAGGAAATATTTGTTGAGGGTAAGAACCTGCCGGATGCGTACCACAAATCAATTTCTGAATTGTATCATCAGGGAGAAATAACAGAATGTCCTGATTATAACCAGAAACAGAAGGAATGCAGTATGACAATATTTATTGAACAGCCTCTTTTGGAACCAATGATAAGTAAACTGTTTATCGGGGGTTATGAGGAACTGGAACAATACAGGCAGGAAGTCCTTGATGGTATATTGGATTTCAGAATAGGGCATGGGTGGTCCTATACATATCATTCGAGAATTGCCGAACAGCTTCCTTTTATATACGAAGAGCTTAAAAGAAATCCCTTCAGCAGAAGGGCTGTAATAGACATTAGGGACTGGAAGGCTGATACTAGAAAAGGTAATGACAGCCCAGCTTGTCTTCAGCATATACAATATTTTATCAGGGACAACAAGCTTCACTGTAAGGTTCTGATGAGAAGCAACGATGCTCCTGAAGCAACCTTTATGAATATGTTTGCATTCATAATGCTTCAAAAGAGAGTTGCCGACACTGTCGGGGCTGAAATGGGCAACTATACCCACAGGGCAAACTCCTTTCATTGCTATGAAAAGGATTTCAAGCTTATTGAAGGCTATATAAAGGGAATCGAAGGTGACCAGGATATTACTTATGATTACGAAGGCTTCTTCAAGGACTTAATGGAGGAGAGCAGGCCGAATATAGACAAAAAGGTTGAACAGGTAAGAAATAATATAAAAGATATTTAAGAAGTATAGGAGGATATCTCCTACGCAAATAAACTTTACAGTACTTTTATATTGATAAAAAGTCCTTGACATTTATTTCATATATTTCTATAATGTTAACTAATAATTAAATAAAGTCGGATGATTGATGAGGGAGAGTTGTTCCCTGCTAATAAGGGAATACACCGAAGGAGTTGCACTCTCAGGTAGAATAGACCTCATTATGACGGACCTCTGGAGAGACCGGAAGGCGCCGAAGGGGCAAAGGCTTGAAAAAGCTATAATCTCTCAGGCAAAAGGACAGAGCAGCAGTAAAGAATGTTTTCTTTTCGTGCGTTTACAGAGGTCAAATTTATTTTAATTTGGCTTTTTTTATTGCTATTTTTGTATTTTATTATTTATATAATGGAGGTAATTACCATGCAAAAAGAAAAACTTTTAATGACACCCGGACCGACAATGATTCCCCCAAGTGTTCTTGAGGTAATGAGCAGACAAATCATTCATCATAGAACAAAGGATTTTGAAGCAACCTTTGATGGCTTGCAAGAAGATTTGAAATTTGTATTTCAGACTAAAAACGTTGTACTTATATTCTCATCATCCGGAACAGGAGCAATGGAATCAGCAGTAGTAAATATGTTCTCACCTGGTGATAAAGTACTTGCAATAAGTATCGGAGCATTCGGCGACAGGTTTGCTGATATAGCAAAAACCTTCGGACTTAACGTTGAAAAGCTTGCTGTTAATTGGGGCGAAGCTGTTAATCCTGAAGATGTTAAGAAGATTTTAGATGCAGATAAAAACCATGAAATAAAGGGTATATTGGTAACCCACAATGAAACTTCAACAGGTGTTACAAATGATATTGAAGCAATAGGTAAGCTTGTAAAAGGAACCGATAGACTTTTAATAGTTGATGCTATAAGTTCTATGGGCGGACTGGACCTCAAAACTGATGAATGGGGCGTTGACGTTGTTGTTACTGGTTCACAAAAAGGACTTATGGCACCTCCCGGACTCGCATTTGTAAGCATAAGCGAAAAAGCATGGCAAGCTTATGAAAAATCAACCCTTCCTAAATTCTATTGGGATTACAAAAAGTATAAAAAGGGTATTTTAAAGGAAGTATCGGAAAATCCTCCATATACACCTGCAATATCGCTTATTACAGGTCAGGCACAGGCTCTTAAGCTTATAAAAGAGGAAGGCCTTCAGAATGTTTTTGACAGGCATGCAAAGCTTGCTATTGCTACGCAAAAAGGTGTTGAGGCATTGGGGCTTACACTTTTCCCGAAGCAGGAAGTTTCTTCCAATATAATTACTGCTGTTAATGCACCAGAAGGTATTGATATAGAAAAAGTAAGGAAAATAATGAATAGCAAGTATGATATCATGGTAACCGGAGGACAGAAGCACCTTAAGGGCAAAATCTTCAGAATAGGACACTGCGGTTTTGTTGATGGTTTTGATCTTATCAAAACATTCGCTGCACTTGAGTTCGCTTTAGCAGAGGTCGGATATAAGGTTGAATTTGGTTCTTCACTTAGCGCAGTACAGAAGGCACTCATATAGAAATACCTTGTAAATAGCATAAAATAATATGTTTGGAGGGTTTTTAGTGAAAGTTATAGTAACAGAAAGAATTGCAGAAGATGGTATAAACTATCTTAAAGAAAATGGTTTTGACGTAGATACTAAATATGGAATTTCTCATGAAGATTTGCTGAATATCATAGAAGAATACGATGCAATTATTGTAAGAAGTGTAACAAGAGTTAATGAGGAATTGATTGCAAGAGGTAAGAACCTCAAGGTTGCAGGACGTGCAGGTAATGGTATTGATAACATTGATGTTGAAGCATGTACCAAGAGAGGTATCATTGTTGTTAACACTCCTGAAAGCAACATAATGGCAGCTGCTGAACTTGCAGTAGGTCATGCATTTGCAATATTCAGAAATATACCTCAGGCAAATCAGGCAGGAAGAAACAAGGATTTCAGAAGAAACAGATTCCTTGGCAATGAACTTGATGAAAAAACTGCAGGTATAATCGGACTTGGAAGAATAGGTTCAATTGTTGCTACAAAGCTTAAAGGCTGCAATATGAAGGTTGTTGCGTATGACCCTTATATTACTGACGAAAGATTTAAACTTTTGGGAGTAACAAAATGTGAAACCCTTGAAGAACTTCTTGTTAAGTCTGACCTTATATCAATTCATACTCCAAAGACACCTGAAACTTACGGCATACTTGGAGAAAAGGAACTCAGCAAGTGTAAAAAGGGTGTAAGGATCGTAAACGCAGCAAGAGGCGGTCTGGTAAATGAAAAAGCACTTTATAATGCAATCAGGGAAGGTCAGGTTGCAGCAGCAGCTCTTGATGTCCTTGATCCTGAACCGAATTATGATAAGAAGCCTGAAGATCAGACCTATGAAAATCCTCTCCTTGAGCTTGACAATGTAATAGTTACTCCTCATCTCGGTGCTTCCACTGCAGAGGCAAATTACAATGTTGGTACTGCTATTGCAAAGCTGGTTGGAGATGCATTAAACGGTGAAATGGTTGCTGCTGTAAATATGCCTCCGATGAAGACAAAGGATTTAAGCAGTCTTAAGCCATATCTTGATCTTGCGGAAGTTCTTGGTAAAATTTATTATCAAGCTGAAAAGGATACAGTACAAAAGATTGAAATCATATACAGCGGAGACCTTGCTGATGTAGAAACAAAGGTAATGTCACTGTCTGTTTTGAAAGGATTCCTTGAACCTGTCAGAAAAGAAAAAATCAACTATGTTAATGCAGAGCTTATGCTTAAAAATATGGGCATAGAGCTTACAGAAAGCAAAAGCTCACAGCTTGAAAAATATACAAACCTTATAACTGTAAGGTTTATAACAAAGAATAGAGTTCAGAGTGTATCCGGAACAATATTTGCAAAGGAAGAAATAAGAATAGTTGACTTCTTCGGGTATAAGCTTGATTTCGAGCCTACACCGTATGTAATTGCTATTCAGAATGTCGATAAGCCGGGTATAATAGGTAAAATCGGTACTATCCTTGGAGAAAACGGAATTAACATTGCTGCAATGCAGTGGAGCAGAAACCATAAAAATGAAAAAGCAGTTGCCTTTGTAAGCGTAGATGGTGAAGTTGGTAACCAGGTACTCGAGAAGTTAAAGAGTATTGATGGGGTGCTTAAGGCTTCGAGACTCAGTTTCTAAAACACTTAAAACTCCTGCCAAAACCGGCGGGAGTTTAATTTTCTTTCTAGTATTTATTATGTAAACTTGAATAAAATTTAAAATAATATTAAAATATAAAAATGCGGAAAAAATTATAACAGATAGGAGCATCTAATGGGAACTTTATTAGAAGGTAGAAATGTACTCATCATGGGTTTGAGAAACAAATGGAGTATTGCATGGGGAATTGCCAAGGAAGCCTATAGCGAAGGTGCAAATGTAATTCTTACATATCTGGGTGAAAGAGAAAAGGAAGATGTTGAAAAGCTTGCAAAAGAGCTTGGAAATCCTAACCTTTATAGCTGTGATATTTCCAGTGATGAACAGATAGACAGCCTGTTTAACAGTATAGAAAAAGACTATGGAAAGATTCATGGACTTGTTCATGCAATAGCACATGCTAAAAGCGAAGATATGAGGAACGACTTCGTAAATACTTCAAGGGACGGCTTTGCACATGCACTTGATATTAGTGCTTATTCACTGGTTGCAGTAACAAGAGCTGCACACAAGCTGATGACTGATGGCGGAAGCGTAGTTACGCTGACTTATTATGGTGCAGACAAAGTATTCTCCGGATATAATGTAATGGGCGTTGCAAAAGCAGCACTTGAAGCAAGCGTAAGATATCTTGCAAGTGATCTTGGTAAGGACGGTATAAGGGTTAATGCAATATCAGCAGGTCCTATAAAAACACTTTCTGCAAAGGGTGTTAAGGACTTTGGAAATATACTTGATACTGTTGAGGAAAAGTCACCTATAAGAAGAAGAGTTAATCCTACTGATGTAGGTAAGACTTCATTATATCTTTTAAGTGACCTCGCAAGCGGTGTAACAGGTGAAGTTTTGTTTGTTGACGGCGGATTCAACATAATGGGTATATAAGTTGTTTTATCAAAATTTAAGTAAGTAAGTTCACAGCCATGGCATCAGCCATGGCTTATTGTTTTAGTACGGGGACGGTTCTCAATTTCTTGATATTCTGAAAGTTTGTAAGCGCCCAATATAAAGTTGAACAATCATTTCAAATCAAATATAATTAGATTGGCATGTTTTTTAACAATGTCCAAAGCTTCCAGTTAAGACTACATAACAAAGGTGATAATTTGATGCTTGCAGAAAAGACATGGGTTTATAGCAATAATCCCGTCAGTGACGTGGACATAATTTCCAAACGAGCCGGTATATCGCCGCTTCTTGCAAAGTTATTTCTAAGCAGAGGAATTAATGATATAAATTATATTCTTGATTTTATAAACCCTTCATTGAATAGCCTTAATGATCCTTTTTTACTCAAGGATATGGACAAGGCTGTTGAAAGAATATTAAAATCCATTGAAAAAAAAGAGAAAGTATTGATATATGGAGACTATGATGTAGACGGAACAACTGCAACGTCCATTCTATATAATTTTATCAAAACTCTGGATGTATGTGTTGATTACTTTATTCCAAACAGGCTGGAAGACGGGTATGGTTTGTCGGAATCAAGCATAGGAAAGGTATATGCTTATTCTCCAAACCTTATAATAACAGCCGACTGTGGTACAACCTCCATGGATGAAATAAGACAGCTTATGGACTCCGAGATTGATGTAATAGTAACTGACCATCACGAATGTACAGAACAGCTTCCTAATGCTTATGCAGTGGTAAACCCCTGCAGGCCTGACTGTACATATCCGTTTAAGGAATTGGCCGGGGTCGGGGTTGCATATAAGCTGATAACGGCTTTATGTATGAAGCTGAATCTTGGTAGCAGGTATAACGATTATCTGGACCTTGTGGCGCTTGGTACAGTTGCGGATGTTGTGCCCCTGATTGAAGAAAACAGGATACTTGTCAAATATGGCATAGATTTAATTGAAAATACCAATAACATTGGGTTAAAAGCACTTGCTGATAGCTGTACTTTAAAAGATAAAAGGATAAATTCATGGACAATAGGTTTCGTACTGGGCCCACGTATAAATGCAGCAGGACGTACAGGAGATGCTTCAAGAGCTGTAAGGCTTTTTACAACTATGGATGAAAAGGAAGCAACAGACCTTGTCGATGTTCTTAATGATGCTAATAAATACAGACAGGACACCGAAGCGGAAATACTTGAACAGGTTATAAATTATGTAGAGAAGCAGATAGATCTCAGTACGGAGAAAGTAATAGTTGTATCTGGAGATGGATGGCACCATGGAATTATTGGTATTGTTGCTTCCAAAATTACTGACAGGTATTACAGGCCTTGTATTTTAATTTCCTGCGAAAATGGCCAAGGACGGGGTTCGGGGAGAAGTATTGAAGGTTTTAATTTATTTACAGCCTTAAGCAACCAGGCATCTTTACTTGAAAAGTTCGGTGGACATGAGCTTGCTGCAGGATTGACAATTAAAAAGGAAAATATCAGCGAATTCCGTAAAAGAATTAATGAGTATGCAGATGGGGTTTTAACGCCTGAAGACATGATACCTAAGATTAAAGTAGATTTACCGGTATCAAGGGAAGATTTGACCATTCAGAATATCAGAGATTTGGACAGGCTTGCTCCCTTTGGAGCAGGTAATCCAAGCCCTGTTTTTATTTGTGAAACGCTTAAGATACAATCCGCAAGAACAGTTGGAGAAGGAAAACACTTAAAGCTCGGGGTTGACTGCGGGGGGGCTGTTTTTGATGCTATCGGCTTTAATATGGGAGGGCTTTCAGAAACTCTTAACACCGGCGATCATATTGATGCCGCCTGTTCGTTGGAGATAAATACATGGAATTCAGTTGACAGGATACAGCTCAATCTGAAGGATGTCGTTAAGGACATTGAAACACGTGTCGGCAATGAATATTTCTATACACTTGACAGCAGCCTTGAATCGTGCGGGCTTGAGGATATATTAGGTGAAAGCCAAAGTGCGGTTTTGGATTTGATAAGCGGTCTTAATAATATTTCAATTAATGAGATTCTTAGTTTAGAAGGTGCTAATGTTATACTGG
The DNA here is from genome assembly GCA_023397675.1 of Bacillota bacterium. Taxonomy (GTDB): domain Bacteria; phylum Bacillota; class Clostridia; order Acetivibrionales; family JANLFN01; genus JAEZTC01. The sequence goes on from JAEWTV010000031.1 coordinate 136,725, forward strand.
TTAATTCACTAGAAGCCATTTCTGAATTGAAGGATGCCTTCAGAAATAACCCTGGGGCTATTAAAAAACCTCTAAAAATCTGTTATACTTGTTTTAATGGTTCTAAAAAGGATTTGCCTGTATTATTAATTAATCCTGACCCTTCAATTATTGATCTCAGTGGTTTTGAAAGGGTTATTTTTTATGGCGGCTGGATTTGTGCCGGTTATCTTGAAAAGCTGCTTGAAAAGGTTGATAGTAATAAAGTTTATGTAAATATAAAAAACAATTCAATTATTTTGAATATTGTAGCCATTATACCTGAACGTCGTGATTTGGTGGCGATTTATCAATACATTAGAGCTAATCTCGGTAACGAGATTAAGGTAGATAATTTGTTTGACCTTGCTGAAAAAATTTCTGAAAGCTATAAGATTGATATAAATTACTTTAAACTTAAAAAAGGACTTGAAATTCTGGAACAGGTGGATATCCTTGAAAAAAGCATGACAGGGAAATATGGGATGTCTATTGTGATTAAAGACAAAAAAGAAAAGGCTAATCTGGAAAGTTCAATATTATACAGAAAGTTTCAGTCTTTAAAGTACATCGATGGAAAGCTTGAAGCGTAGAGGGAGGAAGTATTATGGATCTCAAAGAAAAATTAAGGCATGTAATTGGTTTCCCCAAGGAAGGTATCGATTTTATCGATATTACAACTGTTTTACAGGATTCAGAAGCATTAAAGCAGTGCATTGATGAAATGAATGAAAGAATATCAAAGATGGGTGATTTTGATCTTATTGTGGGTCCTGAATCAAGGGGCTTTATATTTGGGGCACCGCTTGCTTATATTACCGGGAAGGGCTTTGTTCCGATACGTAAAAAAGGAAAGCTTCCATACAAGACTATTAAGGTTACCTATGATCTCGAGTATGGCACAGATACGCTTGAAATGCATGAAGATGCCATTAAGCCGGGTCAGAGTGTCATAATAGTAGACGACCTTTTGGCAACAGGGGGAACTACCGAATCAAATATCAAACTTGTTGAAAAGCTTGGTGGAAAGGTAGCAGGAATAGTATTTTTTATAGAATTGGATTTCCTTAACGGAAGAGATAGATTAAAAGGATATAATGTTGAATCTTTGGTTAAATTCTCTTAATATGTACTTATATACATTATAACGGAGGCATTTTGATGAGTGACGGCTACACCCGGTTGGTAGAAAAAATAAAAGAATATAACCCCAACTGTGACTTTGCAATGATCGAAAAGGCATATAATGTCGCCAAGACTGCACATTCCGGTCAGCAAAGAGTCTCGGGTGACCCGTATATCATACATCCTCTTCAGGTTGCGTTTATACTTGCTGAGCTTGAACTGGACGGTACATCTATTGTTGCCGGTCTTTTACACGACACTGTTGAAGATACCACCTGTACCGTTGAAGAGGTTAGGGAAAATTTCGGTGAGGATGTAGCGTTATTGGTTGATGGTGTAACCAAGCTTGGTAAAATTCCATATACAACTAAAGAGGAATTGCAGGCCGAAAACCTAAGAAAAATGTTCCTTGCCATGGCAAAGGATATAAGGGTTATAATGATAAAGCTTGCCGACAGACTCCATAACATGCGTACCCTAAAGTACATGACTCCTGAAAAGCAGCTTGAAAAAGCAAACGAAACCCTTGAGATATATGCACCTTTGGCACATAGGTTAGGTATATCAAAAATTAAATGGGAACTTGAAGATATCTGTCTTCGTTATACAGACCCAAAAGGATATTATGAACTTGTAGATAAAATAGCTAAAAAACGTAAGGAAAGAGAAGCTTATATAACTGATATTATTCAGACACTTAATTCAAAAACAATAGAGCTCGGTATAGAAAATGCCCATATTGACGGAAGACCAAAGCATTTTTACAGTATATATAAAAAAATGGTTGAACAAAATAAGACGCTGGAGCAGATATACGATCTGTTTGCAGTGAGGGTCATTGTAGATTCTGTCAAGGACTGCTATGGTGTGCTTGGACTTGTTCATGAACTGTACAAGCCTATGCCGGGCAGATTCAAGGACTATATTGCAATGCCAAAGCCTAATATGTACCAGTCGCTTCACACAACCTTACTGGGACCGGAAGGGCAGCCTTTCGAGGTACAGATAAGAACCTGGGATATGCACAGGATAGCTGAAGTTGGTATAGCAGCGCATTGGAAGTACAAGGAAGGGCATGGCGGAAACAGCGATATTGATAACAAACTTGTATGGCTTAGGCAGCTTCTTGAATGGCAGAAGGAAATGCGCGATGCTACCGAGTTTATGGAAACACTTAAGATAGATCTTTTTACAGATGAGGTTTTTGTATTCACTCCAAAGGGTGATGTCGTCAATCTTCCTATGGGTTCTAATCCTATCGATTTTGCATATGCGATACACAGCGCAGTTGGAAATAAAATGATGGGTGCAAAGGTCAATGGGAAAATTGTTCCCATAGACTACGAGCTTAAGAACGGTGACATTGTTGATGTTCTGACTTCTGCTAATGTACATGGACCAAGCAGGGACTGGCTTAAGATAGTAAAAAGCCCTCAGGCTAAAAACAAGATAAATCAGTGGATTAAAAAAGAATATAGAGACGATAACATAATAAAAGGTAAGGAAGCTGTTGAAAAAGAGCTTAAGAAGCAAGGGCTTACTTTTGCCCAGCTCTTTAAGGGAGATAGGCTGGAAGTTTTATTAAAAAAGAATACTTTGAATTCAATAGACGACCTTTATGCTGCCATAGGTTATGGTGCTGTAACGGCAAACAAGGTAATTTCAAGGCTTAAGGAAGAGTTCAAGAAAACACTGAAACCTGAAGAATTAATAGAAATGGGTTTTGAAACTCCCGTTCAGCCGCGCCCGGAAAAAAAGAAAAAGGTTATACCCGAAAGCGGTATTGTTGTCAAAGGAATAGATAATTGCCTCGTAAGACTTTCAAGGTGCTGCAATCCTGTTCCAGGAGATACGATTATTGGTTATATCACTAGAGGCAGAGGTGTTTCAGTCCATAGGAAAGACTGTCTTAATGTTATAAACGTAGACAACATGGACGGAGATAACAGACTTATAGAAGTAAGCTGGTATACATCCGAAAATGTGGCCTACAAGGCTGAAATAATTGTTATGGCAAATGATAGAACCGCTTTGTTAATGGAGATAACAAATGTTATTGGTGAATCCAAGATACCTTTAAAAGCTATAAATGCAAGGACAACAAAGGAACAAATAGCTATTATGAATCTCACACTTGAGATAACCGATACAGAGCAGCTTGATAAAATAATAAAAAGACTCAAGAAGGTCGAAGGTGTGTTTGAGGTAACAAGGAACAAACAATAAAGGGTGACATATTTGCGTGCAGTAGTTCAAAGAGTTACATCAGGAAGCGTGACTACAGATAGCAGGGTTATCGGGCAGATAGGCCGGGGGCTTGTAGTACTGCTGGGAATAGGGCAGGAGGATACGCAGCAGGATATTGATTATTTAGCTGACAAAATAGTTAATTTAAGAGTATTTGAAGATGAGAATGGAAAAATGAATACATCGTTGCTTGATGTAAAAGGTGAGCTGCTGATAGTATCACAGTTTACTCTTTATGGAGATTGCAGAAAAGGCAAAAGGCCAAGCTATGATTCTGCAGCAAGACCTGAAGCGGCGCAGCTTTTATATAACAGCTTCGTTAAAAAGACAAGCGAGTATGGTTTAAAGGTGGAAACAGGCAAATTCCAGGCTGATATGCTTGTTAATATTCAGAATGACGGCCCTGTTACTCTTCTCCTTGACAGTAAAAAAATATTTTAAAGAGGTTTTAATATGTTCTTAAAGTGTATTTCTACAGGAATGTTTGACTCAAACAGTTTTATAATTGGTGATACTGGTGAAGCTGCAGTTATAGATGCCGGAGTTTCTGCAAATGAAATAATGGAAGTTCTTAAACAAAATGATTTGGTTTTAAAATATATTATTCTTACACACGGCCATCATGATCATATTTGTTCAGTAGACAATCTCAGACAGCTTACAGGAGCCAAGCTTGCAATTCATGAAGATGATGCGGAATGTTTGGTTAATGACGTTATAAACGGATCAGCTATATTTGATGTTTCAAAAACCTACAAGCCTGCTGAAATCCTGTTAAAGGACGGAGACACGTTGAAGGTTGGGGGACAGTTGTTGGAAGTTATCCATACCCCTGGGCATACTGTCGGAGGTATATCTGTAAAAGTGGGACAGCATCTTTTTACAGGGGATACCCTTTTTAACATGGGTATAGGCAGAACAGACTTCCCTGGAGGAAGCCGAAAGCAGATAATTACATCTATAAAAGAAAAGCTTTTAACACTTGACGGGAGCATTAAGGTTTATCCCGGCCATGGTGAATCAACAACAATAGCTTTTGAAAGGGATAACAACCCTTTCCTGAAAAGATTTTAGGGAGAAGTATGGTTTACGTTAAACTTGGAGGACATGATTACAGATATGAAATAGAAAATATAATAAAGCAGTTCTTCAGAGAAGAACAGGTATGCTATACAGATACAACGCCTCCGGTCCTAAGCCGGGGTATTTTTCTATGCAGTAGAATTATATGCATACAGAAAAGCACTTTGATTGTTTCGGTTCTTAATGGGGAAAATGGATTCTTTGCCGAAAAATCAAGGGAATTGGACCGGGAAGGTGCTTCGGATAATGAATTTACCCGTTTCCAAAAGCGTGAAGTAGCAAGACAGGTGTATGACCTTTTGGTGGAATACTCAGGACGAAAGCTTCCATGGGGTGTCCTTATGGGAATAAGGCCAGCAAAGCTTGTTCATGAAATGCTGCACAAGGGAATGAACCGACCGGATATTTTATCTGAATTGACCGGATATTACAGGCTTTCGGAATCAAAGGCCGAGCTGCTTTATGAGGTTGCACAGTCTGAAAAAAAGATACTTGACAACACCTCAACTAATACTGTAAGTATTTACATCGGGATACCTTTTTGCCCGACAAGATGCCTGTATTGTTCATTTACAGCCTATCCAATTTCAAAATACCAGAGCATTGTTAAGGAATACCTTGAAGCGCTCAAAAAGGAAATTAGTGTTGTAAATGAAGAAATAATCAAAAGAAAAGGCTTGAAAATTGACAGTATCTATATTGGCGGTGGGACCCCAACATCATTAAACGCTGTAGAATTAAAGTATCTACTTGGCACAATAGAGGATATACTGGATTTATCAAATATCAGAGAGTATACAATAGAGGCTGGACGGCCTGATTCAATTAACGAGGAAAAGCTGAGCGTAATTAAAAATAGCAGGGTAGACAGGATTAGCATAAATCCCCAGACAATGAACGAAAATGCTTTGAAATTGGTTGGTAGGCAGCATTCGCCGAAAGATATATTAAAAACATATGAACTTGCCAGAAAGCTAAGCTTTAATAATATTAACATGGATATAATAGCAGGCTTGCCGGGAGAAAACCTTGAGGCCTTTGAAAATACTCTTAAGCAGATAACAGCTATGAAACCTGACAGTCTTACTGTTCATACGCTTGCAATAAAAAAGGCGTCTTTGTTATACCGCCAAACGGATAAATGCAGCGAGCTGCACGAGGATGAAATAGTGAAAATGGTAGACGCTGCAGGACATTCAGCCGTTAATATGGGGATGCTCCCTTATTACCTTTACAGGCAGAAAAATATACTTGGCAACCTTGAAAACATAGGGTATTGTACCCCTGGTAACGAAAGCATATATAATGTTCAGATAATGGAGGAAAAACAGACCATTATTGCGTTTGGGGCAGATGCTGTGACAAAGGTTGTTTTTCCAAAGGAAGATAGGATTGAAAGGGTATTTAATGTTAAAGGTGTTGAGGAGTATATTGCAAGAATAGATGAGATGATAGAAAGAAAATTTATACAAATTAGCAAATAAAGCCCAGTAAAATCAATGGGTTTAGGGCATTTCACAAATGCCTAGTTAATTACTTTTTTAAGGAGATATAATTATGAGCAAAAAGAAGTCTTTAATTTTAGGAATATCAATACTCTTAATAGGAGGATGTTTATTTGGCTTTTTTCTATCTAAATCAATCTCCTCTTCCTTTGAGGATTTTGCAAAAGTCACTGTGCCTGGTACGCAGACAATTGAGCTCGGAGAAACGGGTAAATATTATATGCTTCTTAACAAAGAAAATAGAAAAGAATATGTAAGCTTTTCTTTGTCAGTCAGTAACATTACAACAGGAGAAAATATAGGCCTAAATAAAGCAACGGAATTTTCAAGTTCAAGAAATTCACGGTTGGCTTTAGTTGATTTTGAAATCTTAACACCTGGAAAATATGAGTTTAAATCATCTTTTCCAGAATCAACAACTAGTAAATTCCCAATTTATATAAGTAAAGACCGCTTACTACCATCTATGCTTTTTATGGTAGTAGGTATTGCTATTTTTGTAGTACTACTTATAATTTCAATTATAGTAATTCGAAAGCCCTTCAAAAGAATACAAATTTAATGGCGGTTATAAGGTATATACATCAGAATCCTGTAAAAGCTATGGTTGCAAATGAAAACAGAACCATCCCCTTGTAATGTAAATATCTATTGACAACAGTTGATGATAAAATTAGAATATATCTAGCAAGACAAGACAATAATAATGTAATAACGATGACAGGGAAAAGTAGCCGATACATCCTCCAGGGAGAAAGCATCCAGACTGTAAATGCTTTTAGGTCAAGGTCGGTGAAAGAACACCCCCGAGTTGGTTGGAAGAAAACATATTGTTAGTAATCCAATCCGTATTTACAGCGTTAAGGTATTCAAGGTGGGTTTTACATAACCTATTAGGGTGGTACCGCGGGAATATCCTCTCGTCCCTGAGTTTTTCAGGAACGAGGGGTTTTTTGTATTTCTATAAAGATATATTGGAGGGAATGCTTTGAACGACAATATTGTTAATCCTTCAATTCTTCCAGGCTTTTTGGAGCTTCTGCCAAAGGAACAGATGCTTTTTAACTGGATGATGGATACTATAAAAAACACATATGAAAAGTTTGGTTTCATCCCATTGGATACTCCGATGATTGAAAAATCTGAAATACTGCTTGCTAAAAGCGGTGGAGAAACCGAAAAGCAAATTTACCGTTTTGTAAAAGGTGAAAATGACCTTTCATTAAGGTTTGATTTAACAGTGCCTTTGGCAAGATACGTTGCCCAGCATTACAATGAATTGACTTTTCCTTTCAGGAGATACCACATTGGTAAGGTTTTTAGAGGTGAAAGGCCGCAGAAAGGTCGTTTCAGGGAATTTTACCAGTGTGATATAGATATTATAGGAAATGAAACTCTTAGCATAATTAATGATGCTGAGATTTTGAGCGTTATATACTCCACTTTTAAAGCACTTGGATTTAGTGATTTCATAATAAGAATCAATAACAGGAAAGTACTTAACGGATTCTTTGAATGGCTTGAAATTGAAAATAAGGTTGATGTACTGCGTATTATAGATAAGATAGAAAAAATAGGCGAACAGGCTGTTGCAGCAGAATTATCCGAGCTTGGTGTGGACAGTGAAAAGACGCAATCAATAATAAGGTTTATTAAAATCAAGGGAACTCCTGAGGATATAGTTAAGAGTCTTAATGAAATGAATGTAGAAAATGAAATGTTCAGTGTCGGTTTAGCAGAATTGTCAGAGGTTTGCGGTTTTATAAGGTCTTTTGGAATATGTGAAAGCAATTTTGCGGTAGACCTTACTATCGCCAGAGGACTTGACTATTACACCGGAACTGTTTATGAGACAATACTAAAAGATCACCCATCAATAGGAAGTGTATGTTCGGGAGGAAGATACGACAATCTTGCCCAGAATTACACTACAAGAAAACTACCTGGTGTTGGTATTTCAATAGGCTTAAGCAGGCTGTTTTATAAGCTGAGGGAAGAAAACCTTATAGCAGGAAGCGACAAATCCACACCAACACAGCTGCTTATTATTCCAATGAAGGAAACAATGAGTGCTTCACTTGATATTGCGACACAAATAAGAGAAAAAGGTATACCAGTTGAAATATATCTTAATGAAACAAAGATGGCTAAGAAATTCGGTTATGCTGATAAACTTGGAATACCTTACGCAATGGTAATAGGTGAAGATGAGCTTAAAGAAGGGATTTTCAAGCTCAAAAACATGAGGAGCGGAGAGCAGGAAAGCCTTAAACTTGATGAAATTATTGAAAAGATTAAATAAGTCATTTTAGGAGGAGTATTTGAAATGTCAGAGTCAATTTACGGTTTGAAAAGAAGCCACAGATGCGGGGAACTCGATATTAAGAACGTGGGTGAAAAAGTTACGGTAATGGGCTGGGTCCATAAAAGAAGAGACCTCGGCGGTGTAATATTCATAGATTTGAGGGATAGAAGCGGTCTCCTTCAGGTTGTCTTCAATGTTTCAAAAAACAGTGATCTTTTTAAAAAAGCAGAAGCACTCAGAAATGAATTTGTTATTGCAGTTGTAGGAGAGATTGTAAAAAGAGATCCCGAAACTGTAAATTCCAAACTATCTACAGGTGAAATTGAAGTAACTGCAGAGGAGCTCAGAATTCTCAGCAAGTCTGAAACAACTCCGATTTACATTGAAGAAGATTCTGAAGTCAATGAAACAATGAGACTTAAATACAGATATCTTGACCTTAGAAGACCAGACATGCAGAAAAACTTTATTTTAAGGCACAAAGTAGCAAAGATAGCAAGAGATTACTATGACGATAACGGCTTCCTTGAAATAGAAACACCTATACTTCAAAAGAGTACACCTGAAGGTGCAAGAGATTACCTTGTTCCAAGCAGAGTCCATGCTGGAAGATTTTATGCATTGCCACAGTCACCTCAATTGTTCAAACAGCTTTTAATGGTTTCTGGTTTTGACAGGTATATGCAGATAGCAAAATGCTTCAGGGATGAAGACTTAAGAGCAGACAGACAGCCTGAATTTACACAGATTGACCTTGAAATGTCATTTGTAAATGTTGAAGATGTACTTGAAGTAAATGAAGGTTTTATCAAAAAAGTATTTAAGGAAACTATTGATATTGATGTAGAAACTCCATTTATAAGAATGCCTTACAGCGAAGCGATGGACAGATTCGGCTCAGATAAGCCTGACATAAGGTTTGGGCTTGAACTGGTTAACCTTTCCGATATCGTTACAAATAGCGGCTTCAAGGTATTCTCAGATGCAGTAAAAAATGGAGGAAGCGTAAGGGCTATAAATGCCAAAGGTTGTGGAAAGATATTCAGCAGAAGGGAAATCGACAGTCTTGTAGAGTTTGTTAAGATATACAAGGCAAAAGGAATGGCATGGATATCGGTTGAAGAAAATGAACTTAAATCAGCCATAACCAAATTCATGTCTGAAGAAGAAACTAAAACAATACTTGATAGAGTAGGTGCTGAGCCCGGAGACTTAATCTGCTTCATCGCCGATAAAAATAAGGTTGTATATGATGCACTCGGTAATTTGAGGCTTGAAATAGCAAGAAGACTTGACCTGATTGACAAGAATCAGTTTAAGTTCCTGTGGGTTACTGAATTCCCGTTATTTGACTATGATGAAGAAGAAAAACGCTGGTGTGCAGTTCACCACCCATTTACTTCACCTATGGACGAAGACATTCAATACCTGGATACAGATCCCGGAAAGGTACGTTCAAAAGCTTATGACATAGTTCTCAATGGTGTTGAGCTTGGCGGAGGAAGTATAAGAATTCACAGTCAGGAACTTCAGGCAAAAATGTTTGACCTTATAGGAATATCAAAGGAACAGGCTGAAGAAAGGTTTGGATTCCTGCTTGAAGCCTTCAAATATGGAACGCCTCCTCACGGTGGTATGGCATATGGCCTTGACAGAATGATAATGCTTATGGCCGGAAAGAGCAGCATCAGAGATGTCATCGCATTCCCGAAGGTACAGAATGCTTCATGTCTTATGTCCAATGCTCCTGATACAGTTGAGGTAAAGCAGCTTAAGGAATTGCATATAAAGATTGATAATAATTAAGTATAAACATAAAATAATATTCTGGGAGTGATTGCTGCGTTTTATATAAAAAGAATCAAAAATCCGATACTAAGGGAAGTACTTGATTGGACAGTATATATTGCAATAGCGGTCGTACTTGGTATATTAATTGTAAACTATGTTGCCCAGATAGCAGTTGTTAGCGGCTCTTCAATGGAACCCACGTTGCAAAACAAGAATGTGCTTGTTACCGAGAAAATAAGTGAGCACTTTGGAAGCATTGACCGGGATGACATAGTAACGCTGTATGTACCGGAATTCCTTGAAGAAGGAAAGAGCCTTGTTATTAAAAGAGTAATTGGTATTGCAGGTGATACGGTTGAAATCGGGGCTGATCATAAAGTATATGTAAATGGGAAGCCCATTGAAGAAAAATATATAAACGGAGATGCAACACTTACCGTTGATGAACGATACATCAAGGTCACAGTTCCGGAAGGTTATATTTATGTTCTTGGAGATAACAGGCTTCCCGGAGCAAGCAAGGACAGCAGAACCTTTGGACCTGTTAAACTGGACAAAGTAAGGGGAGTAGTTCTATTAAGATTATTTCCTCTAAATAAGTTCGGTTCTGTCAAGTAAACAGTTAATTAACATAAAAGTCCTGTGATAATTGTCACAGGACTTTTCTTTTTATTTAACGTGAATATAATTGCTAATATAAAATATTTGGTTTAGAATTATAATTGGCTTAAGTTTGTCTTATTATTAAAGGGGGCTTTTAACGGCAATTGCCGTATAATTATGAGAAGAATTTTGCATTTGGGACTGGATGTCGGTTCTACTACCGTCAAGCTGGCTGCTCTTGATAAAAATAATCAGCTTCATTACAGCAGATATGAAAGGCATTTTTCTGATATAAAAAATACCATTATTAATCTTATAACTGAAGCCTATGATGAACTTGGAAATGGAGAGGTTACCTTTTCAGTTACAGGATCAGGCGGACTTTCCGTATCCAAATGGCTCGGCCTGCCTTTTGTCCAGGAGGTTGTTGCATGCTCTAAAGCAATTGAAACAATTATTCCTATGACTGATGTCGCAATCGAACTTGGTGGAGAAGATGCAAAAATTACATATTTCCGTGGCGGAGTCGAACAAAGAATGAATGGTACCTGCGCGGGAGGCACAGGCTCATTTATAGATCAAATGGCATCGCTACTTCAGACTGATGCATCAGGTCTTAATGAAATGGCAAAGGGTTACAATGTAATATATCCTATTGCAGCACGATGCGGCGTTTTTGCCAAAACGGATATTCAACCTCTTTTAAATGAAGGTGCGGCCAAAGCAGATATAGCTGCTTCTGTATTTCAGTCTGTTGTAAATCAGACAATCAGCGGTCTTGCCTGTGGAAAGCCTATCAGAGGCAACGTTGCCTTCCTGGGAGGTCCTTTGTTTTACCTTTCTGAGCTAAGAAAAAGGTTCAGTGAAACCCTCGGACTTAATGCAAATCAGGTCATTTTCCCATCTAGCTCACAGATGTTTGTTGCAATAGGGGCAGCACTGTTATCAAGGGAAAACGGTGAGATTGCTTTTGAAAGTATAGTTAACAAGCTTGCTACACTTAAAGATATATCAGCAAACGAAGTTCAAAGGCTCAGACCCCTATTTATTGATGAAGCCGAATTGAATGAGTTCAATGATCGGCATGAAAAGTCAAAGGTAACTAGAAAGGAATTTTCACAGCATACAGGTGCATGTTATCTTGGGCTTGATGCAGGTTCCACAACGACCAAGGCAGCACTTATAGATGAAGATGGGGCGCTTTTGTATTCCCATTATGGAAGTAATGAAGGAAGCCCACTTAATTCTGCTATTAAAATTTTAAAGAATATATATTCACTTTTGCCAGAGGGTTCTGAAATCAGATACGCCACTGTTACTGGTTATGGTGAGAATCTTATAAAAACTGCACTGCATTTTGATATAGGTGAAATAGAGACTATTGCCCATTATAAAGCTGCAGACCAATTCCTGCCGGGAGTAGATTTTATACTTGATATTGGCGGACAGGATATGAAATGCATGAAAATAAGAAATGGTGTAATCGACAGCATTATGCTTAATGAAGCATGTTCATCGGGATGTGGTTCGTTTATTGAAACCTTTGCACATTCTCTTAACATGAGTGTACAGGATTTTGCAGGGGAAGCCTTGAAAGCAAATAATCCGGTGGATCTCGGTTCAAGATGTACTGTTTTCATGAACTCCAGGGTAAAACAGGCACAAAAGGAAGGGGCAACGGTTGGGGACATATCTGCTGGCCTATCATATTCAGTAATTAAAAATGCACTTTTAAAAGTTATAAAGATAAGAAACCCCAAGGAACTTGGAGAACGTATTATTGTACAGGGTGGTACCTTCTATAATGATGCGATTTTAAGAAGCTTTGAGCTTATTTCGGAGCGTGATGCTGTAAGACCAGATATATCCGGAATTATGGGCGCTTATGGTGCTGCATTGATTGCCAGGGAAAGATATGAAGAGGGCAGCAGTACAAACCTGCTTAAACAGGAACAGCTTGAAAATCTGACTGTTGAAGTTACTATGGAAAGGTGTAAGCAATGCAGCAACAACTGTCTACTTACAAAAAATGTTTTCAGCGGCGGAGAAACATTCACATCCGGAAATAGGTGTGAAAAAGGTGCAGGTGCTGAGCATCACAGAAGTGACATCCCAAATCTTTTTGATTATAAGTACAAACGGGTATTTAATTATAAACCGCTTGAAAAGGAAAAGGCTTTCAGAGGAACTGTCGGAATACCGAGAGTATTGAATATATATGAAAACTATCCATTTTGGCATAAATTTTTTACTGAGCTAGGATTCAGGGTGGAGCTATCACCAAGATCATCCAGAAAGATTTATGAACTGGGTATAGAGACTATGCCTTCTGAATCGGTGTGTTATCCGGCTAAGCTTACTCATGGACATATAATGAGCCTTGTTAACAGGGGAATTAAATTCATTTTTTATCCATGCCTGCCGTATGAGAGAAAAGAACAGCAGCATGCAAATAACCATTTTAATTGCCCTATTGTTACCTCATATGCTGAAGTAATCAAGTATAACATGGATATTTTAAAGGAAAAGGGAATAAACTTTGTTAACCCATTCATTCCTTTTGACAATAAAAAGAGGCTGGCTAAAAGACTTTATGAAGAGTTAAAGGATTTAAACATTACTTTTTCAGAAATTTCAAAGGCAGTGGACCAAGCGTGGCTTGAGATGGATAATTTTCAGGAAGATATAAGGCATAAGGGTGAAGAGGTATTGAAGTACCTTGAAAAGACCGGTAACAAGGGTATCATTCTTGCTGGAAGGCCTTATCATATAGACCCGGAAATAAACCATGGAATACCGAATATAATTACAGGCTTTGGTATGGCTGTTCTGACAGAGGATTCAGTAGCACATTTGAAAGAGGTTGAAAGGCCCCTTAGAGTTGTTGATCAATGGGTTTACCATTCAAGACTTTATGCAGCAGCCAGTTTGGTTAGAGTTTCAGACAACCTTGAGCTTATTCAGCTTAATTCTTTCGGGTGCGGTCTGGACGCGGTTACAACAGATCAGGTTCAGGAAATACTAAGCAGTACCGAAAAAATATATACTGCACTTAAAATAGATGAGGGCAACAATCTTGGTGCTGCAAGAATAAGGATAAGGTCCCTAAAGGCGGCTATGCATGAGCGGGAGAAGCATGAGTTTGAAAGAATAATTGAAAGTCCCGCATGCAGTAAAGTCCCTTTTACAAAGGAAATGAGAAAGAAGCATACCATACTCGCACCTCAAATGTCACCTATTCATTTTCAATTTTTACAGGTAGCATTTCAAAAGTCGGGTTATAATTTGGAAATCCTTCCTTCTGCGGATTTTAAGGCAGTTGATGAGGGTTTAAAGTATGTTAACAATGATGCATGTTACCCATCCATTCTTGTTACCGGGCAACTTATAGAGGCTTTAAAGTCAGGACAGTATGATACTGAAAACACTTCGGTAATGATATCCCAGACCGGTGGTGGCTGCAGGGCAACAAATTATATAGGCTTCATACGAAAGGCCTTAAGGGACGCAGGTTTTTCCAATGTACCTGTTATATCACTTAATGCTATAGGCCTGGAAAACAATCCCGGATTTAAGATTACACTTGGACTGGCAAACAGGTGCCTTATGGCTGTTATTTACGGGGACGTGCTAATGAGGGTCCTCTATAAGGTAAGACCTTATGAAAAAATAGCCGGTTCTGCCAATCTGCTTTATGAAAAATGGGTATCAGTATGTAAGCAATCGTTGGACAGAGCGGGTTTTATAAGGTTCAAAAGAAATATTTCAGGCATTGTAAAGGAATTTGACAAGCTGGAAATAAACAGTATTCAAAAGCCCAAGGTGGGGCTTGTAGGTGAAATATTGGTTAAGTTCCATCCAACTGCAAATAATGATATTGTAAACGTACTGGAAAATGAAGGCGCTGAAGCGGTAATGCCCGATCTGGCTGACTTTTTACTTTACTGCTGCTTCAATGCTACCTATAAGAACAGGTACTTGTCAGGGCGCAAAATTGTAAGTATTGCAGCAAAATTGGGTATCGTGGCTATAGAATTTTATAGAAAACATATGAAAAGGGTACTTAAGGCAAGTAAAAGATTTTCAGCCCCTCACAACATATATAATATGGCACAGGAAGCTTCAAAAATAGTATCTATTGGGAATCAGACGGGAGAAGGATGGTTTTTGACGGCTGAAATGATAGAACTTATAAACAGTGGAGTACCTAACATCATTTGCATGCAGCCGTTTGCCTGCCTGCCAAACCATATAACCGGAAAAGGAATGATAAAGGAGTTAAGAAGAACATTTGCCAATTCCAATATTGTAGCGGTTGATTATGATCCAGGGGCAAGCGAAGTTAATCAGCTCAACAGAATCAAGCTTATGCTTTCGGTAGCGTTTAAAAACCTTAAGAACTCCTCTATTAAAGCTGATAATAGTTATGCCGATTCAAACGAAGAATCATCATATACTTCCTGATTGATTTTCCTATAACGAACAAGGGCAGCTGAACTTATATTCAGCTGCCCGTTTATTTATTTTCTTACTTACCGGTTCTGGTCATAGGCATATATTTGTTTTTACCTTTTTTCTTCTTCTTATTTTTATAGTTCTTATCATGCTTTTTTATTGACAAGTGCATTAAAAAACCTAAACCAGCAAAAACTAAAACAGTACCTGCAATAATAATTATCTGTGTGCTCATTATGTCTTTTCTCCTATACCTAACTAACAGCTTTTTTAATATACAGCTATTATATTGGTATAATTGAAATAAATCAACAGAATAAATCAGGAAAAAAATAAAAGCTCTGTACGCAGAACTTTTATTTGTTATAGCTGATTATTTTCTATAATCTATCATAACTCAGTATATTAATTGATGAATCATTTTTAAGAACTCTTCTGAACTTAATTCCTAACAGTTGATTTTCATGCCCGCAGCATTCGCATTGAAAGGTCAAACCATTAAGCTTTTCTACCTCATCATCAGGTAGATTTAAAATAATACTTCTGCAGTTATAACACGTTAAGGATTTGATCTTTTGCATGCACTACCTCCTCATACATAAAATTTAGTTAAATTAACAGTGTGAACTTAAAAAGCCGCTACCTGTTAAATATACTTTTGTATAAGAAAGAATATGACAATAGCAAACCAAACTTAAGATGTATTATTATAATACCATAAATCGACAGATAATACAATAATATATTATTCCCCGGATATTAACGATTGTCATAATACGGTTTACAACAGAATATTATTAGAAATAACTATTTTAAAGCTGGGTAAAACGGCACAAAGGTACGGGGGAAAAAATGAACAAATCCAAGAGATCAAGGACTTACAAGATTGCTATGATTAATTTTCTGAGAGTATTTATCTTTCTGGCATTATCTTGCATTGCAATCATGGCAGGCGTGACAGGAGGTAATTTCCTCAGCGGGGATGGAGTTGCAAGTATACAGAAAATTAATGTTGATTCACTCAAAAAAACCATGGACAGGTCTTTACCCATGATAGACACGGTATACAATAATGGAAATGTGAGGCCTTCACTTCTGGGTACTTTTGAAAACATGGTAAGTGGTCTTTTCGGGTTTGATTTAGATGAGCCTGTAACTGTACTGAACACTCAATCGCTTCTTATGTATAGCTTTTATAAAAATGACTATCAGAAATATCTGGCTGAACAGAATAAACAAACATCACAAACTGCTTCCAATACCGGGCCTGACAAGGAAGATCCCTTAAAAACGGATGCAAGCAGCATAACCTATGTTGAAAATGAAGATGGCAGCAACTCTGAAAACAACGAAAACAAATTAGTGACTAAAGACAGTATATCCGTATTGAATGAAACAAAATATAAAATTAATATAGAGGAGCTTCTTAATGAGCCTTTGGAAATAAAAGTGAATAAAAAAGGTCCGCAAATACTTATATACCATACTCATACAGATGAAAGTTTTATAAAAAGCTTAAGCGATCTGAAAAAAAATGTAGATACAAGGAACAAGGACCCAAGGTACAATGTGGTACGTGTGGGCGATGAACTGGCTCAGACACTTAAGAAAAAATATAATTTCGGAGTACTGCACAACGGTACAATCCATGATGTACCCGACTTTAATATTGCTTACAGTAAATCACTTATAACAGTAAAAAACTATATGAAAAGTTATCCTACAATAGGAATGACCTTTGACATACACAGGGACGCGGGCGGCGGCAGCCAGGGCAAATTGAGGGCAGTAACCAAGGTAGGGAGCAAATATGTAGCACAGGTAATGTTTGTTGTTGGTACGGGGCAGGATGGAATCCCAAACCCCAATTGGAAGGAGAATTTCAAATTTGCACTAAAGCTTCAGGAACGGCTTAATGAAATATGTCCCGGTATTGTAAAGCCTATTGACTTATCTTATAACAGGTATAACTCTCATGTAACAAACGGTTCACTTGTTATTGAAATAGGCGCTGATGGCAATCTTCTCAGCGAGTGTAATGAAAGCACAAAATATGTTGCGCAAGCTATTAATGACGTCATAAACGGCAAGTAACAGGGGAAAAATATATGTAGCAATAAAAAAGGTAAGGTATCGCGGATGAGCCGTTTGGAAAAATACAAGGGAATAAGGCAAATACGAAGGAAATATATCCTTTCTGTTAGCTTGGTGCTGGTTCTGCTTATTTCAGGGCTGTCTCTCGCCGATAGCTCTGTTAATTATCTTATGACAGGGGAGAAGCAGCCAGGAGTATTCTCGATTCATCAAAAAGATGAATTGCATCTTGAAGTAAGGTGCTTCGGATACAAATTTGATATTAATACATTCTATATCAAGCGTGATTATCAAAATTTAAAAAACAGTATTGAAAAGCTGATTGGGTTTAAATAAAGTACTACCTTTGCAGCTTTATTTCATTATGTTATAATTATATGCTATATAAGCTGAATTAAATATTTAATTGAGAAAACAAAACAAGCAGTTAATACGTGGAGGTTTTATGTCCGGCGAAAGACAAAACAATATCAGAAATTTTTGTATAATTGCACACATAGATCATGGTAAGTCAACACTGGCAGACAGGCTCATTCAAAAAACCGGCGTTCTCACTGAAAGGGAAATGCAGGACCAGGTTTTAGATAATATGGATATAGAACGTGAACGCGGAATCACTATCAAGTCGCAGGCTGTAAGAATGGTATATAAGGCTAAGGATGGTAATGAATATATACTGAACCTTATTGATACTCCCGGCCATGTCGATTTTAATTATGAAGTATCAAGGAGCCTCGCTGCATGTGAAGGTGCTGTTCTTGTTGTAGATGCTGCTCAGGGTATTGAAGCCCAAACGCTTGCCAATGTCTATCTTGCACTGGAACATGACCTGCAGATAATACCTGTTATCAATAAGATCGATCTGCCTAGTGCGCAGCCTGAACATGTTAAAAAGGAAATAGAGGATGTTATAGGCCTTGAAGCACAGGATGCTCCGATGATTTCTGCTAAAAACGGTATTAATATAGAAGATGTTCTTGAAAAAGTAGTTAATGCAGTAAATCCTCCTTCGGGGGATGAAGACACCCAGCTCAAGGCACTTATATTTGACTCTTATTATGACAGCTACAAGGGTGTAATAGTATATGTAAGGGTTATGGACGGAAAAGTTGCCGTCGGCGATACAATAAGAATGATGAACACCAAAAAGGAATTTTTGGTTACTGAATTAGGCTACTTTAAGCCGGGCGGACTTATTTCATCCGGTTCGCTTCTTGCTGGCGAGGTTGGTTATATAGCAGCCAGTATAAAAAATGTAAAGGATACCCGTGTTGGTGACACCATTACTCTTGCGGACAACCCTTCTGATAAGCCTCTTCCGGGATATAAAAAGGTAACTCCTATGGTGTTCTGCGGTATTTATCCTGCAGACGGGGCAAAGTATGGAGACTTGAGGGATGCACTTGAAAAGCTTCAGCTTAATGATGCATCCATGCTTTTTGAGCCCGAATCTTCGGCAGCACTTGGTTTCGGATTCAGATGCGGATTCCTTGGCTTGCTTCACATGGAAATAATGCAGGAAAGGCTCGAAAGAGAATATAATCTTGACCTTGTAACTACAGCACCAAGTGTTATTTACAGGATTACAAAGACTGACCAGAGTGTTTGGTATATAGATAACCCGACCAATTTCCCTCCGGTAACCGAGATTGATAAAATGGAGGAGCCTATAGTAAAGGCAACAATTATGACTCCGACAGAGTACATTGGAAGTATAATGGAGCTTTCACAGGAAAGACGTGGAATTTACAAGGATATGTCCTATATAGATGATGAAAGGGTAATATTAACTTATGAAATACCTTTAAACGAAATTATTTATGACTTCTTTGATACTCTCAAATCAAGGACTAAAGGCTATGCTTCGCTTGACTATGAGCTTATGGGCTATAAGGAATCAGACCTTGTAAAGCTGGATATTTTCCTTAATACCGAAATAGTGGATGCCTTATCTTTTATTGTGCACAGCGAAAAGGCTTACACAAGAGCGAGAAGAATAGCCGAAAAGCTTAAGGATTCAATCCCGAGGCAACAGTTTGAAATACCGATACAAGCCTGCATCGGCGGAAAAATAATTGCCAGGGAAACTGTAAAGGCTTACAGAAAGGACGTTTTGGCTAAATGTTACGGTGGTGACATAACCCGTAAGAAAAAGCTTCTTGAAAAACAGAAGGAAGGCAAAAAGCGCATGCGTCAGGTAGGTAACGTTGAAGTGCCTCAGGAAGCATTTATGAGTGTTCTTAAACTGGACAGCTAAAAGGCAGTGTATAGTTTACAGATTACAGTGTACAGTTAAAAGAAAAGATAAAGGCAAAACAAGTTGACAGAGGACAAGAGGACAGTTAAAGGCAAAAGCGAGTGTACAGTTTACAATGTACAACTTACAGTTAAAGAAAAAAACAAGTTAAGAGCAAGAGCCAGTGTAAGAAGATAAAGCGCAAGATAGAAGAACAAAGGGAATGAAGGTTTGTCAGGTGGATGATAAAAGGATAGGGTTATATGTTCATATTCCGTACTGCAGGCAAAAGTGCAGCTATTGTGATTTCAATTCATTCGCATCAATGGAAAGTACAGTGCCGGAATATTTCAATGCTCTGCAAAATGAGATAAAGAGCTATTCTGATATGCTTGATGACTTTACTGTTAAAACTGTTTTCATCGGTGGAGGAACACCATCCTATGTAGATTCGAAGTATATATATCAGTTGATGGACAGTTTGAACAGACAAATCAAAATAGAGAAGGATGCAGAAATATCTATAGAAACAAATCCCGGAACACTTACAGAGGAAAAATTGTCAGTGTACAGGGAAGCCGGTATCAACAGATTAAGCATCGGACTTCAGGCCTGGCAGAATAGTTTGCTTAAATACCTTGGAAGAATACACAATATTGAAGACTTTATCACAAATTATAAGCTTGCTTTGAAAGCAGGCTTTAATAATATCAACGTTGATTTGATTTTCAGTGTACCTGGTCAATCTATAAAGGACTGGGCAGAAACAATAGATAATGTCTCAAAGCTGGATATTAATCATCTTTCCTGTTACAGTCTTAAGATTGAAGAGGGTACTCCTTTTGGTACACAGCTTGAAGAAGGTAAACTAAAGGCTGCGGAAGATGAACTAGACAGGGAAATGTACTGGCTTGCTATAGAAAAGCTTTACAGCAATGGTTTTAAGCAATATGAGATATCTAATTTTGCTAGAGAGGGCTATGAATGCAGGCATAATCTTATTTATTGGAATGCTGATGAATACATCGGTTTTGGAGCAGGTGCGCATTCCTATTTTAATAAGAAACGGTACAATAACATCGAAGATATATGCAAGTATTCTGCGTTATTGGCAAATAAGCTAATCCCAACTGAGAATATTCAAACAATTGATGACGAGGATGCAATGTCTGAATACATGATACTTCGTTTAAGGTTGATTGAAGGAGTAAGCTGTAAGAATTTTGCACAGAGGTTTGGACAAGATTTGGAGATTAAATACGCCAGACAGATAGATAAACTGGTTTCGTCCAGTTTGGCAGACTTTAACGGAGATAGGATTAAATTGACTACAAAGGGTTTGGATCTTGCAAATCAGGCGTTTATTGAGTTTGTTTAGCTCTTCTAAAATCGAAATGGAATAATTATTAACTGTGTGTAAACAATATGATAAAAACTCTTGACAAAAAAAATTACCAGTGGTATTTTTAAAATATAATTAGCACTCGACAACAAAGAGTGCTAACAAAGGGGTGAAAACGATGTTTTTGGATGATAGGAAAAAGAGAATACTCCGGGCTATTATCGACGATTACATCGACACTGCGGAGCCTATTGGTTCAAGAACTATTGCCAGAAAGCATGAACTTGGCTTAAGTTCTGCAACTATAAGAAACGAGATGGCTGACCTGGAGGAAATGGGATATCTTGCCCAGCCTCATACTTCTGCCGGAAGAGTTCCTTCAGACAGAGGCTATAGATTATACGTAGATCAATTAATGCAGCTTAAGGATTTATCAATTGGTGAAATTGAAGAAATCCGGGAGGCTATGGAAATAAAAATCAACGAGCTTAGCCAGCTTATACGGCAGGCTTCGGTAATTATGTCAAAAGTAACCAAGTATACTTCGATGGCAATTACGCCGCAGATGAAGAAAAGCATGGTCAAAGCTGTACAGGTTGTTCCTGTAGAGCCGGGTAAAGCACTTGTTGTAGTAGTTACAAACGCAGGTGTTGTCAGAAACAGCCTTATAAAGCTGCCTGATAATTTGCTTCCTGACTTCCTGATTCGAGTTTCCAACTCTTTGAATGAGAAGCTGAGCGGGCTTTCAATGGAACAAATAAGTTATCCTTTAATAAAGGAAACAGAACGTGAACTCGGCTTGTCAAGTGAAGCCCTGATGCCTATTCTGGACGGGGTTGCAGAATGTATTAGTCAAATTGACAATTCAGAGATATATCTTGACGGAGCAACAAATATATTTAATTATCCTGAATTCAGGGATGTTATTAAGGCTAAGGATTTCCTCAATGTACTTGATGAAAAGCCGCTGATTCATCAGCTTTTAAGCGATATCAGCGATAATAATATAGATATTGATATTAAAATTGGATCTGAAAATCCCCTTGATGAGATTAAGGACTGCAGTCTGGTTACTGCAACCTATAGCATTAATAACAGGGTTATAGGCTCAATTGGGGTAATCGGGCCAACCAGAATGGAATATCCTAAAGTTATAGCATCGATGGATTATGTTAGAAAGAAAGTAAACCAGGAAATAAATAAACTTATGGGAACCGATCTTGACGGAAGCTAGTATTTTAATATAAATTTTATCTTAATTTAGGAGGCTTTAAAGAACACAATGGCGAAATTTAAGGAATCTAAAGAGAAACAGGAAAGCATTGAGGATGCGGAAATAAATAGTGAACAGACATCGGAAGACGCCCCCGTTGATACTGAAGAAAATGATTCTGCTTTACTCAAAGAACAGCTTGCCGATAAGGAACAGAAATGTTCGGAATATCTAAATATGCTTCAAAGGACCGCTGCTGAATTTGACAATTTCAAAAAAAGAACAGCAAAGGAAAAGGAAGCAATATACAATGATGGTGTTAGCGATACTGTAAATGCTTTTTTACCTTTAATAGACAGCATGGAAAGGGCTGAAAAATCCTTTTCTGAAAGTGAGGACAAATCACTTAAAGAGGGTTTTGAACTCATAATGAGGCAGATGAAGGAAGCTATGAACAAGCTTGGTGTTAAGGAAATTAAAAGTGTAGGCGAACAGTTTGACCCTGAACTTCATAACGCCGTAATGCATATCGACGATGAAACATTCGGAGCAAACGAAATTGTTGAAGAATTCCAAAAGGGATACATTCTTGAAGAAAAAGTCGTAAGGCATAGTATGGTTAAGGTAGCGAATTAGTTTGAAAAAATAATTTTATATAAAAGAATCAAATAATAGAAGAAAGAGGGAATTACAATATGGCAAAAGTAATAGGTATAGATTTAGGTACAACAAATTCATGTGTAGCAGTTATGGAAGGCGGAGAGCCTGTAGTAATTCCTAATCAGGAAGGAAACAGAACAACACCATCTGTTGTTGCATTTTCAAAATCAGGTGAAAGACTTGTTGGTCAGGTAGCAAAAAGGCAGGCTATTACCAATCCTGAAAGGACCATAATATCAATTAAAAGAGATATGGGTACAGACAGGAAAGTTGCTATAGATGATAAGAAATACACACCACAGGAAATATCAGCAATGGTCCTTCAAAAGCTGAAATCAGATGCAGAGGCTTTTCTCGGTGAAACTATCACTCAGGCTGTTATAACAGTACCTGCATACTTCAGCGATTCTCAAAGACAGGCAACAAAGGATGCAGGAAAGATTGCCGGGCTTGAAGTACTCAGAATAATTAACGAGCCTACAGCTGCAGCACTTGCTTACGGACTTGACAAGGAACATGACCAGAAGATAATGGTATTTGACCTTGGCGGAGGTACCTTCGATGTATCCATACTTGAAATTGGAGATGGTGTTTTCGAGGTTCTTGCAACAAATGGTAATAATAGACTCGGCGGAGATGATTTCGACCAGAAGGTAATGGACTATCTTGCAGAAACTTTTAAAAGAGAAAACGGTATTGATTTAAGAATAGATAAAACAGCACTTCAGAGACTTAAGGAAGCAGCAGAAAAAGCTAAGATTGAACTTTCAACTGTTGCATCAAGCAATATTAATCTTCCATTTATAACTGCTGATGCATCAGGTCCAAAACACCTTGATATTACATTGACAAGAGCAAAATTTGATGAACTTACCGCTGATCTTGTTGAAAAAACAATGGTACCTACAAGACAGGCTTTGCAGGATGCAGGACTTTCACCTGATAAAATAGATAAGATATTACTGGTTGGTGGTTCCTCAAGAATTCCAGCAGTTCAGGAAGCGGTAAAAAAGTATCTTGGAAAAGAACCTTTTAAAGGTATTAACCCTGATGAATGTGTTGCTGTCGGAGCATCAATACAGGCCGGAGTACTTACCGGTGAAGTAAAGGATCTACTGCTTCTTGATGTTACTCCATTGTCACTTGGTATTGAGACCCTTGGAGGAGTTTGCACACGGTTAATAGAAAGAAATACTACAATACCTTCTAAGAAAAGCCAGGTGTTCTCTACAGCTGCTGATGGACAGACAAGTGTTGAAATCCACGTTCTGCAGGGCGAAAGAGAAATGGCTCAGTATAACAAGACACTCGGAAGATTCCAGCTTACAGGAATTATGCCTGCACCAAGAGGAGTTCCGCAGATTGAAGTTTCATTTGATATTGATGCAAACGGTATCGTACATGTTTCTGCAAAGGATTTGGGTACAGGAAACGAGCAGAAGATTACTATAACTGCTTCAACCAACCTTTCAGATTCTGAAATAGACAATGCTGTTAAAGAAGCAGAGAAATTTGCTGCTGAAGACAAAAAACGTAAAGAAGAGATTGAAATAAGAAATAACGCAGACTCAATGGTTTATCAGTCTGAAAAAACTATTAAAGACCTTGGAGACAAATTATCGGCTGATGATAAATCCAAAATTGAAGCAGAAATAAATAAGGTTAAGGAAGCTTTAAAAGGAACTGACAATGAAGCAATCAAAGCGGCAACAGAAGCTTTGACACAGGCATTCTATGATGTTTCAGCAAAGATTTATCAGCAGAATCCAGGTGCGCAGGGTGCAAATCCAGGTGCAGGATTCAACCCCGGAGCAGCAGGCTTTGATCCGGGACAACAGGCTGACGGAAATGCAGCAGGCGGTCAGGATAATGTTTATGATGCAGATTATAAGGTTGTAGATGATGATAAGAAATAAAAACAATAATTTAATTTAATAAATTAACTGTAATAGTCAAAGCCAAAAAAGGCTTTGACTATTATAAGTTTAGGTAATATAGGCTTTGAACCTTAAATTTTTAATTAGTTGTAAATTACAATGTTACTTTGTTATAATATTTCAGGTATAGATAAGCTTTAGAAGCGAGGTTGATTTAATTGGCTGACAAAAGAGATTATTATGAGGTTTTGGGCATTGATAAAAGCTCATCCGATGCAGATATAAAGAAAGCATACAGAAAAATGGCAAAGCAGTATCATCCAGATGTTAATCCGGGTGATAAGGCTGCTGAGGCTAAATTCAAAGAAGTGAATGAAGCATATGAGATGCTCAGCGATCCTCAAAAGCGTGCAAGGTACGATCAATATGGGCACGCGGGCACTGACCCTAACGGGTTTGGCGGATTTGATGGCGGTGGCTTTGGAGGTTTCGATTTCGGTGGTATAGGAGACATTTTCGAATCCTTCTTTGGAGGAAGCGGGTTTGGAGGAAGGTCTTCCAAGTCAAAACGAGGGCCTCAAAAAGGTGCAGATCTTAAATATGCTGTTGAAATTGCTTTTGAAGAGGCAGCTTTTGGTGTTGAAAGAGAAATAAACATTAACCGTATGGAAAATTGTGCTACATGTAACGGCACCGGAGCAAAACCGGGTACTTCAGCTTCTACTTGTAAGCACTGTAATGGAACAGGCCAGGTTCAGGTAAAGCAAAGTACACCGTTTGGACAGTTCGTAAATGTTAAGACCTGTGATGTTTGTCACGGGGAAGGCAGAATTATAACTGATCCCTGCACCTCTTGCAGCGGAAAAGGAAAAATAAGAAAAAGTGTAAAGATCAAAGTCAATATTCCAGCCGGCATAGATGACGGGCAGACAATTTCGCTCAGAGGCGAAGGCGAGCCCGGAACAAGAGGAGGCCCGGCGGGTGATTTATATATTACTGTAAGAGTGAAACCACATGTTTTATTCCAGAGGCAGGGTACCGACGTAGTGTGTGATATTCCCATAACCTTTGTTCAGGCTGCTTTGGGGGCTGAAATAGAGGTTCCGACTCTTGATGGAAAAGTAAGGTATACCGTACCGGAGGGCACTCAAACTGCTACCGTTTTCAGACTTAAGGGAAAGGGAATACCCTTTATAAGGGGCGGCGGACGCGGTGACCAATATGTCAGAGTAAACATTGAGGTGCCAAAAAAGCTTAACGAGAAACAAAAAGCTATTCTCCGTGAGTTTTCAGAACAGCTTGGAGACGATGCTCATGAGCAAAGAAAAGGCTTTTTTGAAAAGATGAAAGATGCATTGGGGATGTAAAACAAGTTGACAGTTGACTATAAGAGGACAGTTAAAAGTAAGTGTACAATTTACAATGTACAGTTTACAGTTAAAAAACAGTGATAAGTTTAAAGTAAAGCAAAAGATATATAATAGATTAAAAATGGAGAGCGGAAAAAATGAAATGGACTGAAGTTAAGATTACGACTACCGGAGAAGCAAGTGATGCGGTTTCCGAGATGCTGATGACGTTAGGAGCCAACGGTGTCGCAATTGATGACCCTGATGATATAAGGATTGAAATAGCAAAACCAAACACCCTTGATTATGCAGACGAGGAATTTGTAAACTCTCTGGGTAGTGATGTCGTAATAAAAGCCTACTTCTCCGAGGACAAAAATTCTTCTGAAATACTGATGCTGGCAAAGGAAAAAATGGCTGTTATATCAGAATTCCTTGATACAGGAAGTTATAAGGTTGAAACGGCCAATCTAGATGAGGAAGACTGGGCAAACAATTGGAAGAAGTATTACAAACCTGTTCATATAACCGAAAAGGTTGTTATAAAACCTTCCTGGGAAGAATATGATGCCAGAGACAGGGAAATCGTAATTGAAATAAACCCAGGAATGGCTTTTGGAACTGGAACGCATGAAACAACGCGGCTATGTATTCAAATGCTTGAAAAATATTTAAATCCTGGTGATAGTGTTCTTGATGCAGGCTGTGGAACCGGGGTACTGGCTATTACGGCTGCAAAGCTTGGCGCTTCACGTATAACAGCATTTGACATTGATGAAGTAGCCGTTAGGGTTACAAAAGAAAATTGTGAATTAAACAAAGTTTCAGATAAGATTGACAGTTTTTCAGGGGAACTAAAGAACGTTCAGCCTGTTAAATATGATGTGGTAATAGCTAATATTATTGCGAATGTGATAATTAGCATTTCAGCTGATATAAAAAAGTATATTAAAAAAGATGGTATTTTCATTACTTCAGGTATTATAAAGGAAAGAAAACAGGAAGTTCTTGATACCTATACAAAACTCGGTTTTAAATGTGAAAGCATTGTTGAACTGGGAGAATGGACGGCGATTGCGTTAAGATGCCAAGATTCTTTGTAGACCCTCAATTTATAGGGCCGGAAAGCATTACAATAGAGGGTGAAAATTATAACCATATAAAGAACGTATTAAGGCTCAAGAAGGATGACGGAATTGTAGTCTGTAACGGCATTGGAACGGATTATATCGGGTATATAGAGGACTATGGACAGGGAACTGTTAAGGTCAAAATTTCTAAGACTGAACAGAATAAGACAGAACCACCGGTCTGTGTTACCCTTTATCAGGGATTACCCAAAGCCGATAAAATGGAATACATAATTCAGAAGTCTGTGGAACTTGGGATTTGCAGAATTGTTCCTGTTATTACAGGGAGAACGATTGTAAAGCTTGACGGGGTAAAAGACGCGGAAAAGAAAACCTCTCGATGGCAGAAAATTGCATATGAAGCAGCTAAACAATCAAATAGAGGAGTAATACCTTCTGTAGAAGTACCTGTCTCTTTTAAGGAAGCTTTAAGCAGCTTGAAAGCAGGCGAGTTCAATTTGATTCCTTATGAAAATGAAAGGGAAGCAAATTTGAAGTCTTTCCTGACGGGTGCTGCCGGTCATAAGCATATTTCTTTCTTTATAGGACCTGAAGGTGGTTTTACAGAGGAAGAGGTCGATATGGCTAAAAAAGCAGGAGTAATTTCCGTATCTCTTGGACCAAGAATTTTAAGAACCGAAACTGCAGGTATTTCTCTTTTGTCAATTGTTATGTATGAACTTGGTGACATGGGCTAAAATAGCTTTAAAAGGTGCGTAAGCACCTTTTATAATGTGTATGGGTATTAAATTAAGAAAACTTATTAATTAAGAGTGTAAAAAAACGAGTAAACACGAGAAAAAACGATTATAATATATAAAAATTCAAAAAACGGCTTTAATTTATAATTATTTGTGTTATAATACATAAGTAATATTTTTACCAATATAGTGTTGTGTACTTAATAAATAACAGCAGATAGGTTAAGGATGAAAATAGCATATGACTAGAAGTATGACAGGGTTTGGCAGGGGAGAATTTAAAAGTGAAAAACAGGATTTTCTTATTGAAATAAAAACTGTTAATCACAGATACAGCGATCTTTTTTTAAAGCTTCCAAGACAGTTATCTTTTCTCGAGGACAAAGTCCGCGAAACAATAAGTAAAAGTATTTCAAGAGGAAAAATTGATGTCTATGTTTCATATGGTGAACATGGAGATGATTCAAGAAGCGTTCAGCTTGATGAGCCTCTTGCAAAAGCTTATATCAAATCTATTGAAACTTTAAGGGACAATTTTAATCTGAGGGATGATATTTCGGTTTCACTTGTAGCACGTTTCCCTGATGTATTAAAAATTGAAAAGACTGAGGTTGATGAGGACGAAACCTGGCAGGGATTTAAAAAGGCCCTCGATGCATCACTTGATTCTCTTGTCAAAATGCGTGAGGTTGAGGGAGAAGGCCTTAAAAACGATATGATTGAAAGAGCCTCATATATAAAAAGTATTGTAAAAATAATTGAGGACTATTCTCCACAAGTAGTTAGGGACTATAAACAAAAGCTTGAAAACAGGCTTAAAGAACTTCTTGACCAACAGGTTGTTGATGAAAGCAGAATAGCAATGGAAGTTGCAATTTTTGCTGACAGGTGCAGTATAAACGAAGAGCTTGTAAGGCTAAACAGCCATATAAAACAGTTTAAACAAACTCTTGACATGGATCAGCCTGTAGGAAGAAAGCTGGATTTTATTGTTCAGGAGATGAATAGGGAAATTAATACTATTGGTTCAAAGGCAAATGATATAGAAATAGCAAAACATGTTGTTGAAATTAAGAGTGAAATAGAAAAAATTCGTGAACAGGTACAGAATATTGAATAATTACTTTGGAATTAATATATATGGGAGGGAAAATTAAATGAAATTAATCAACATAGGATTTGGCAATATAGTTTCTGCAAACAGACTCGTTGCAATCGTCAGTCCTGAATCTGCACCAATAAAAAGAATAATACAGGAAGCAAGAGACAGAGGAATGCTCATAGATGCAACCTACGGCAGAAGAACCCGTGCGGTAATAATCACCGATAGTGACCACATAATATTATCTGCAGTACAACCTGAAACTGTAGCTCACAGACTGAATGTAAAAGAAGACGATGGCGAAGATGAAATAATCGAGAGTGACGACTAGGAGGCCCAAAATGAACCGTAAAGGTTTATTGGTAGTTCTTTCAGGACCTTCGGGCTCCGGAAAAGGAACTTTGCTTAAACGTGTGAGGGAAGAATATGAAAATATAAGGTTTTCCATTTCAGCAACAACACGAAGTCCTAGAGAAGGTGAAGTAGATGGAAAAAACTATTTTTTCGTTACCGCCGAACAGTTTAAATCAATGATAGATAATGATAAGCTTGTTGAATGGGTTGAGTATTGCGGAAATTACTACGGTACACCCAGACAATATGTCGAAGAGTCTACAAGTCAGGGCTTTGACATCCTACTTGAAATTGAAGTTGAAGGTGCGTTAAACATAATAAAAAAATACCCTGATTGTGTATCGGTTTTTATACTTCCGCCATCCTTTGAAGAACTCCGTAGAAGAATCGAAGGCAGGGGTACTGAAAAGCCTGATGTTATTGACCGCAGACTCGAAAGGGCAAAGAATGAATTGAAATTTGTTAATCATTATGATTATGTAGTCATAAATGACAACCTTGAGGAAGCAGCCTCGGAAATAATAAATATTCTTAGTGCTGAAAAGCTTAAATTCAGCAGGAATCAAAACATTTTAGAATCAATAGGTATTAAATCACAGGAGGGATTTTAAATGTCAATGATTGAGCCTTCTATAGGTGAACTTATGAAAAGGGTAGATAGCAGGTATACACTTGTAGTAGAATCTGCAAAAAGGGCACGTCAGCTTTCCGAAGGTGCACACAAGCTTACAAAATGTGCTTCTGAAAAACCGGTTACAATAGCAGTAAATGAAATCTATGAAGATAAGATTACATATGTAAGGACAAGAAGCGGAATAAAATAGTTTACAGTTGACAGAGGACAAGAGGACAGTTAAAGGCAGTTTACAATTTACAGTGTACAATGTACAGTTAAAAAGCGTAAATGTAAAAGATAAAAGTTTAAAGAGCGTGGGTTATATTGGACAAGTGACAGCCATAGGCTGGCGTTTGTCCAATCTTTAATTCTTGTGATGTTTTATCTGTAAATTGAAATTCATTAATTTTTTAACTGTAAACTGTAAATTGCACACTGTAAACTGATATTTGGAGGTGAGGAAATGTTAGAGGGTAAGACGGTTGTGGTAGGTGTATGTGGCGGAATTGCGGCATATAAGGTGGTTGATGTCGTCAGTAGGCTCAGAAAGAGCGGGGCTGATGTACATGTTATTATGACTGAAAATGCGGCAAAGTTTGTGTCGCCTTTAACTTTCCAATCCATATCTCACAACCCGGTAATTACAGATATGTTTGCCGAACCCAAACAGTGGTCGGTGGAGCATATAGCTCTTGCGGACAGGGCAGATTTGGTTGTTGTCGCTCCAGCTACAGCAAATATAATAGGTAAAGTGGCAAATGGAATTGCCGATGATATGCTATCAACAACAATTATGGCTACAAAGGCAAAGGTTTTATTTGTACCTGCCATGAATTACAATATGTATGGTAATCAGATTGTTCAGGAGAATATTGAAAAGCTTTCATACCTTGGTTATATATTTATGGAACCTGATACAGGTATGATGGCAGAGGGCAGTTCAGGCAAAGGAAGACTACCCGAGCCAATAAGGATATATGAAGAAATCAAGTCGCAATTACAGACAACAAATGATTTGTCGGGTCTTAAGGTATTAATTACAGCAGGTCCGACACGAGAAGCTATTGATCCGGTTAGATATATAACGAATCATTCATCCGGAAAGATGGGCTATGCATTTGCAGCAGCTGCAGCAAGCAGGGGAGCAGACGTAAAAATTATATCCGGACCTGTAAATATAGCGCCGCCAAAAGGAGTAAATGTTACAAGGGTTGTTTCTGCACAAGAGATGTATAACGAAGTAATGGAATTGTATGATGACTTTGATATAATCATACTCGTTGCTGCAGTTGCCGATTACAGGGCAAAATATACGGCAGAAAACAAGATTAAAAAAAGCGATGATGATATGGTTATAGAACTTGTAAGAAACCCTGATATAGCAAAGGAACTTGGAAAGGTAAAGGGTGACAGGGTAGTAGTAGGGACATGTGCGGAAACGGAAAATTTATATGTGAATGCAAAATCAAAACTTGAGTCCAAAAACTTTGACATCATTATGGCAAATGATGTTACAATGGAGGGAGCGGGTTTTGGAGTGGATACAAATATTGTTAAGATAATAAAAAAGGATGGTAGCATCGTCGATCTGCCCATAATGGACAAACTTGAAGTTGCGGGAAAGGTACTTGACGAGGTTGTAAACCTTATAAATGAGGAGGAGAACTAAATGGCTGAATTAACTATGGAAAAGCTTGTTGCATTAGCAAAAAATAGAGGATTTGTTTATCCTGGCTCAGATATTTACGGAGGACTTGC
>JAEWTV010000129.1 GCA_023397675.1 Bacillota bacterium
GAAATTTAAACATAGTAGGGACTCCATTTAATCCCGTACACTTTTCTTTGTCTAAATATTCAAGAACTTTTGTTGTTTGAAATCTGTCCACAAGCACTATTGTTGACCCATATAACAAACATTGAATAGCACTTAATACACAGCCCATTACATGAAAGAGGGGGAGACATACAAGTAATCTGTCTTTTTCAGAAAAATCAAGGTTTTTACCTGAAATGATAGCATTATTAATAATATTGTAATGTGTGGACATTACGGCTTTAGGATTTCCAGTAGTACCTGATGTGTATTGAATATTTATTGTATCATAACATTCTAATGAATTGCTTCTTTCCAGTAATTCTTCATCGGACACATCTTTGCCCATTTCTATGAGATTCTCAAGAGACATCATGTTTTTATCTTCACCATCTAAACTTATTACACTCTTCATATCAGGAAGGGCTTTGCTTGATAACTCTCCCGGGAGACAAATTTTTAGTTCCGGGCATATGGAATACACCGAATCAGTATAATTGTTTCCACTATATCCCTTTGAGAAAAAGAGAGCTTTTGAATTAGAATGTTTTAAAACATATTCAAGTTCATGCTTACTGTAATCTGTGTTAATACATACAAGAACTGCTCCGATTTTGGCAGTTGCAATTTGAAGTGCAATCCATTCTGGACTATTCAATGACCAAATTGATAAGTGGTTTCCTTTCTTTATCCCCAGTTTCAATAACCCCTTTGCTATACCATCATACATTTTCTTAAAATCTCTGTAAGAATACCGAACATTTTTGTCCCTGTAGACTATGGCTTCATTGTTTTCATATTTGATACACATTCTGTCAATGATGCCGCCAATTGTTTCTTTTAAAAAATCCTCCCTATTTGTAAGTGCTAACTTTTTTAAATCGTCTATGGTATTTATATCTTCAGGTTCAATACCAAC
Source organism: Bacillota bacterium (assembly GCA_023397675.1). Lineage (GTDB taxonomy): Bacteria > Bacillota > Clostridia > Acetivibrionales > JANLFN01 > JAEZTC01. Next base: position 938 of record JAEWTV010000129.1, read on the forward strand.
TTTCTGCATCTTGTTTCACTCCAAATTTATATTAATTTATGTAGTCATAATATGTTTACATAATTTAAATGTGAAACCAAATTCAGGAAATATGACATCTATCTTATCAAAATTATAACTTTATAAGAGAATGCAGAATATATACCTTATGTTCATTTTCATATTAAGATAATTTGATATGTAACATACTTATATATATTTACATAACATAAATTATCTAATAAACTATGTAAACTTCATAATAATAGGACAGTTGAAAATACTTAAAATCTAATTGATGGGAGCGATTTAGCATGAAAGTAAAAAATCCATTATATCCTTATATTGAAAATATTAACAAATTTACAAAGCTTATTGGAATTAATGAAGCAAATCATAAAAAAATTGAAAATAGTTCAGATTGTATACCAGCTGATGGGCAGGATATATATAACTATGTTGCTCGTTACAGAATTGCAAATTCTCAGACTCAAGTGGTAATGAAGCTCGATGGCAGGCTGGATTTCGATAAACTATCAAAAGCAGTAAGATTATCATTTGATGTTGAGCCTGTTTTCGGGAGCCGTTTTGTCAAAAGCACTCATCCTTATTGGGAACGTATAAATGACATTGACTGTGTTAAATTTTGTACATTTGAGGAAACTGATAATCCGGATGTAGCTATTAAATATTTTCTGGATATCCCTTTGGATCTCAATAAAGGACCTATGGCCAAGGTAAAACTAATACGATCCGGATCCAGTGATATATTATGTGTAAAAGTCAGCCATGTATGCTGTGACGGCACTGGTGCGAAGGAATACTTTTTACTTCTTGCGGATATTTATTCTCAAATCGATAAAGAAAGTATCGATTATATTCCAATACAACATATACCAAATAAAAATGACCGGATCAGACTGTATGAGGAATTAGATATAGATGCTTCAAAAGCAACTTCGTATTATAAACTAAAAACAGGGCATTTTTTGTGGAATTTTCCATGGAGAAACAACCAGATCGGTGCTACCCGATTTGTTGTCTGCAAGCTTCCAAACTGTCAACTTGATGAAATGAAAAGCTATTCAAAAGCGAGAGGGGCAACAATCAATGATTTGATTCTGACTGCAGTCTACAGGGCTATGTTTGAAATATCCAAACCTCCATATGGCTTACCAGTAGACATTCCTATAACACTTGATTTACGTCGCTATCTTCCAGATCAAAAAACTGAGGCAATAAGGAATTTTGCCGCCGGGCATGTAACAACGTTAGCCAGGAAAAAGCATGAATCTTTTCCAGAAACCTTATCCAGGGTAATGTCTACGACAAAAATATTAAAAGACGGTCGCCTGGGATTAGAAGATGCTGTATGGGGAGAATATGTTGAAAGTATAAATTTCTACCAATACATCAGCCAATTTAAAATCATATCACTATTTGCTGATATGGCTTCGTATAGTCCTGTTAATCTTATTGACAAGGCTAGTGTAACATTTGCAAACCTTGGCTTTGTATCAAAATCACCAATTAGATTTGGTGAACGCACCGTTACTGACGCATATATTCTCCCGCCAGTTCTACGTGCACCTGCTATGCTCCTTGTTGCAAGTACTTATAATGGTATAATAACGCTGACAGTTGGTTATTATAAGCCTTCAGTTGATCGAAGCGTTATGGAGAATCTTCTTAATAGAATTAAGGATGAATTGATAGAAGGTTGTAAACAGCCGTAGTAGTACAATATTTGATATATGAATTTGTCTAGAGTTTAAAGGTAAAAAGAGAAGACATATAAAAACTCACGTCTTCTCTTTTTGAATATCTTCACTCTAACATATTTATTATTGTTTGCTTTGCTTCTATGCTTTATTTGGGTGTAAGAATGTTGATATTCCACAACAAATCAATAATACAAGTGATGTCTCATCATCTCAGATTAGACATGAAGGGACGTTTCTCGATTTTCAGGATAAATGTGGTAAGACTTGTTATTATACTGGATGCATTGATAGTCTATGGAGAATATGGGAAGGTATTTAACGCACTAATGGAGGAACGTCCCCCTGTTTAAAAACTGATGTTTTAATGTAGGAGAAACTGGATCCTTTCACTTCCATGAATGATGTGATATCATTACAGCAAAGATTTGAGTTGTACCCTGGAAGTTAGGAGTATCATGATGGTTAAAGGTATTTTCAAACATCTTAAACGAAATAGAATAAAGTACATTGTCTTAATCACTTTATTAATTCTTTCTCTATTTGTAAAGCTAGTTCTCATAGACGTAGTCTATGTCAACAAACAGTATGAGAAAAACAGAATTATTACACCTTGGGGCGAAAAGATTAAATCGGGCAACCTTTCAGTAGATTATTCTATTGAGCAGACTTTATTGGATATCAAATCCCTTGGTCTAAACACAGTGAATGTTCCTGTTCAGATTGACATTCCAACCCTGAACTCAAGCACGGCAGTTCTGAATCCGGAAAGTAAGGCAAAAGCCGAAAAGCTTATTAAAAAGCTGAGGTATAAAGGTATTAATGTAATTTTAGAGCCTTATCCATATATCAAAAATGGGGAGCTTTATGAAACAGATTTGAACCCTGACAATAAAAATCTTTGGTTTGACAATTGGAAAAAAGGAGTGCTTAAACCGCTCATCAAAGATATTGCAAAACCATATAAGGTTTATGCGCTTTGCATCGGTTCCAATTTTGATAAGTTTGAAAATGAATATAATAATTGGACTGATGTAGCTGATTTTGTTAAGGCACAGTATAAAGGCAGGATTACATATAAAACAAACTGGTGGTATACCGCTGAGTGGGATACAAAAAAAGAATATAATATGTATTCTACAAAATTGAATAATCCAGTTTTCCAAAAGGTTGATTATATTTCAGTAGCAGCATACTTTGAGCTGTCTGATAAAGATAAAAATAGTGTGGAGGATATTATAAGTTCTATTTACAAAACTACACTTTTTAAACGGCATCAGAATATTTACCAGGAGTTAAAAGACCTATCAAATAAATGGAACAAGCCTGTATTTTTTGGGGAACTGGGTTTCCCCAAATTTGATAAAGCCTCAATCCATCCATGGAACCCAAAACCGTCCGACATACCTAATAATGAGGAGCAGGCAAATGCATTTCAGGCATATAAGCAAGTCTTCGAAAAAGAAAGCTGGAATTTAGGCTTTTCAGTTTTTGCTATTGGTAAAATTGACGGTTTCAAAAACTACTATCCCAGTAAGGAAAGTATTAAGGTCATAAACAGTTGGTACAAACAAAAGCAGTGAATTTTTGCACAGAAAAGGCAGGCTTTTAAATAACCTGCCTTTCTTTATTTCATAGTTCAATAATCTTTGTAGCAATATTATTGCAGAATTCACTGTCGTGTTCAACAAACAATATTGTTGGGGAGTGTTCCAGAAGTAATTCTTCTATCTGCATTCGAGATATAACATCAATATAATTGAGCGGTTCGTCCCAGATGTGCAGATGAGCCCTTTCGCATAAACTTCTTGCGATAAGAACCTTTTTTTTCTGACCACCGCTGAAATCAGATATATCTTTTTCGAATTGAACCCTTGAAAAATCCAGCTTTCTTAAAATTGTTTTAAATAAGCTTTCATCAATATCATTACTTCTTGCGTAGTTGGTCAGATTTCCACTGAGGTAAGAGGTGTCCTGTAAAACATAGGATATCTTAAGCCGGCTTGCTTTTCTCATAGTACCTGTATAAGTCATATCCTCACCATTAATAAGCTTGATAATACTGGACTTGCCTGAACCATTCCTGCCCAAAAGAGCCACCCTGTCTCCCTGCTCAATGGTAAAACTAACGTCCTCACAGGCTTTTTTCTCACCATAGTACAGAGATACATGCTCAAGTTCTAAAAGGCGGTTTGTGTGAAAATCAAGCTGGGAGATTTTCAAACTATCTGAGTTTTCAATGTTTTTAAGCAGTTTGGACTTTTCTTCAATTGCTGAAAGCTGTCTTTCTTCAATATTTTTTGCGCGGCTCATCATTTTCTTGGATTTTCCGCCCTGGTATGATCTGCGTCCAATATTTTTTTCAGTAATGGTGGGGTCAAAGCCTATTTTCTTTGCTTCAGCCTTATCAGACCAATCGGATGTACGTTTAGCAGCAACTGTAAGCCGTTTAATATCTTTTAAAAGCTTTTCATTTTCTGAACGTTCATAATTGTCCTGCATTTCCTTGTTTTGCCACCAGGATGAAAAGTTACCTTTCTGAATTTCTACATTCGTTTTATTAATAGAAAGTATATGGTCTATGCAATTGTCAAGAAAGGCTCTGTCATGCGAAACCAAAATAAAGCCATGCTTTGAATTAAGGTAATTGCTCACAATTTTTCTTGCATTCATGTCAAGATGATTTGTAGGCTCATCAATTAGCAGGAAGCTGTTTTCCTTAAGAAACAATGCTGCAAGAAGCACTTTTGTCTGCTCACCGTTTGAAAGTGTATTAAAAGATCTATACAAAACATCTTCTGAAACCTCCAAGAGTGAAAGCTCACGCATAAGTTCCCAGTGAACATAATCTGGACAGATGTCTTCAATCACATCAATAGTGTTATTATCCCTGTTTGCTACTTCAAAGGGAAAATACTCAAAGTTTACGTTGGTAGAAATACTTCCGCTGTATTTATATTTACCTAGCAGCAGATTGAGGAATGTTGTTTTGCCTCTGCCGTTCCTTCCCGTAAAGCCCAGCTTCCAATCAGTATCAATTTGAAAGCTTACTTCTTCAAAAATATTATCGTAACTGCCATCATAGGCGAATGTTAGTTTTGTAACGTTTATCAAAGACATAAAATCAATCCTCCTGTAAAAAATATAAAGCTGCAAGAAAGTTGATTCCTGCAGCTCATAAAATACAGTAAAAGCCAAACCTATATAAGGTATGACGAGGATGTATAAATTGAGTTAAAAGAATAAATAACTTTCTTGCTTTTACACATAACAAAACCTTGCAGTATTAATGCTTATGGATTTATTATGTTTATTAAAAATTAGCAAGAAAATTTCTTCATCTTTCCAACTCCAATCATCTTATTTATTAAAATATAACATACAGTATTCCCAAATACAATATCAGGAATTAAACATCATTGTCAAAATTCTATTTGGTAAAAGGCTTATACTCCAAAACTACAGCTGTTCTTCTGTCTACAGCCACACCATCTTCACGCATAAGACCGGTATTATATGTCTCTTCTACAAAGCCTCCGAAACGCTGCCATGCGGTATGGAAAGCCAGCTTGAATTCAGATATGTTGTCGAGTTTGTGTACAAAGCTTTTCTGAGGATGGAAATTGAATATGAATGTAAAGTTACCCTTTACAAAAGCCATTATTTTATTGTCTTCATGTATATATAAAAAGCGAACAGGCTGGTTATTTAGGTCGCTTCCTGATAGGAAGCAAAGCATTGCTTCATCAAAGTTTTGAAGATATTCGTATTTTAAAAATGGGTTATCGGCCAAACTCCACTGCCTTCTTGCATACTTGTAACTCCAGTTATTGCCCTCACGTGGAAAGTCTATCCATTCAGGGTGACCAAATTCATTACCCATAAAATTAAGATAGCCTTCACCGCCTATTGTACAGGTAATAAAACGCAGCATCTTGTGTATTGCAATGGCCCTGTCAATTATTTCATTATTATCGTCCTTATTCATATGCCAATACATTTCTTTGTCTGCAAGCCAGAAAATTATTGTCTTATCACCTACAAGCGCCTGATCATGTGATTCGGTATAGCCTACTACTTTCTCCATAGGACGGCGGCTTGTAAGCTCATGCCAGAGTGTTCCAATGTGCCAATACTCATCTTCTGTTTTCATCATTTTTATAAACAAATCCGGTAAACCCATCCCAAGTCTGTAATCAAAGCCAATACCTCCATCAGCTATTGGAAGACACATGCCCGGCATTCCACTCATGTCTTCTGCAATGAGTATACTATTGGGATTGATTTCTTTTACAAGCTCCGCAGCCAACTGAAGATATGAAATCGCTTCGAGATCGGTACTCATTGAAAAATATTTTTCATAGCTGTCAAATGCCGTTCCTCTGCCATGATGGTCATATAGCATGGAAGTTACACCGTCAAAACGAAAACCGTCCAAATGGTATTCGGTAAGCCAGTACTTTACATTTGAAAGTAGAAAATGCAGTACTTCAGGCTTGCCGTAGTTGAATAAACGAGTATTCCAATCAGGGTGATCACCTTTTCCGCCAAGGTGGCAGAATTGATATTCATTACCATCAAATTCAGCAAGGCCTTCGACTGTATTTTTTACAACATGGGAATGGACCAGATCCATAATAACAGCTAGTCCCATACTATGTGCCTTGTCCACAAGCGCTTTGAATTCTTCTGGTGTACCGAAACGTGAGGATACTGCAAAGAAATTAGAAACCTGATACCCAAAAGAGCCATAGTATGGATGTTCCATTATTGCCATAATCTGAATTGCAGTATAACCCAGTTTTTTTATACGAGGTAATATATTTTCTGTAAACTCTGAAAATGTGGAAATACCTTCTTTTTCTCCTGACATGCCGATGTGACATTCGTATATGTATAAAGGTTTTTGTGGCTTAAATCCATCATCATGCCATTTATAGGGAACACAAGGATGCCATATGATACCGTTGAATTGACGAGAATCCTCCTCCTGAATAACCCTTTTGCAGTAAAGTGGAATACGATCGTATGTACAACCATTGGCTTTTAATTTAAGCCGGACCCTTGATCCATGAGGTATTTCACCAGCTATATGAATCTCCCAGTTTCCATTCTCTAGCTTTTGAAGCTTATGCGTCTGGTCATTCCAGTTATTAAAATCACCTATTAGGGAGATCTCCTGCGCATTTGGCGCCCATTCTCTATATACCCAGCCATTTTCTGTCGGATGAAAACCAAAAAATAGGTGACCATTAGAAAATATAGAAATTGACTGTTCATCGTTAATCAGCTTGCGTCTGGCTTCCTTGTAATGATTCATACGCAGTTCTATATCAGCCGCAAAAGGCTTCAGGTAAGGATCAATTTGTATAATACGGTACATATCATTCATTTTTGATATTCCTTTCTACATAACGATTTAGAATATACCCAAAATTTATCGCAGTTAGAAACAACCTCATAATTATATATTGTACCATACGACAGTAAACAATAAATGATAATATTTCCAGTATGTAATTAAGTTTTTTATCTACACGACCGATACAAACGTATATGTATTTTGAAGTTGTGGGGTAATAGGTATGAGTTATAGTTTAAGTAAAATTAATAGTGTAAATATGTTCAGTTCTCTTAAACCGACACAAGATAAGACTGAAGATGATACTATGCAGAAATCACAGAAAAAGAAACATATTGTCTGTGAAAGGGAAGGAAGCTATTATTGTACATATATGGTTGATGAAAAAGGTCAGAAGATTCTTATAAAAAGAATCTCTGCTGATGATACAGATGATAAAAAGAGTCCGCAAAAACATGATGAGGGAGAACAAATAAACCCATCCAATTATTGCATTGACAAGAGTGCACGTACAGCGTTTGAATGTAAACAGGAAATGAAAAGCCAGGCTGTTCATAAAGAGAATGTTCAGCAAATAATGAACATTCTAAAGGAATATGCCGGTATTCCCGAAGATAAGGGCAAGACATATGAGTATTGACAAGATTTATAAGGGCAGTGAAAACATTATGGTTGTTCCTACATCCAATACACTGTCGCATTCGATGTTACCGCCATGTTTTTCAATAATATATTTCGCTATGTTAAGCCCTAAGCCTGATCCTGCAATATTAAGCGTTCTTGCTTTTTCTCCCCGATAGAACTTTTCAAAAATAAACGGCAGATCAGAAGCACTTATACCTTTGCCTGTATCCTTAATTGAAACAATAAGCTCACCACCATTACGCCCATGGTTGGTAAAAAAGCTTACATAAATTTCTCCGCCAGGCTGTGTAAACTTCAATGCATTTGAAATAATATTATAAACAACTTGGCCTATTCTTTTCGCATCAATATTTATCAAGTAATCAGGTATTTCTTCAATCTTGAATTTAAGACCGCTGCTGATAACATCATTAGATACATCGTTAAAAAGATCAGTAAAATATTTTTTGGAATAAGCTTCTTTTAGTTCAATTGAGAACTCATTTAACTCAGTTTTAGAGTGTTCAAGAATATCATCAATAAGTTTTGATAATACTGCGACTTTATCCATTACAATGTTTGAATAACGTTTTATGCCTTCTTCATCTGTTACTATGCCTTCTTTAATCCCTTCTACATAACCCGAGATTGATGACAAGGGGGTTTTCAAATCATGTGAAATACATGCAAGCAGAAGTTTTTCATTCTCCTTAAGTTTTTTTGCCTGCTCATTTGCTGAAAGAAGCTCTGAACGCATCATTTCAAAATCATGGCATAACACACCTGGTTCATCATCATAATCATAGGTCAGCGGTTTTTCAAAATCACCCATGAGGATGTTATTTGTAGCCGTGTGAAGTTCTGAAATGGGTTCAAATATACTGTGTTTTAAAAGCCTTATAAAGACAATAAACAAGCATATCAGCAAGATTGTAAGTATAATTAATGGAATAAAAAGCAGTATGTTGTTATGAGTACTTGCCTGAAAATCCTTTGTTGGCATTGTGATTATGACGGTATATTGCTGGGTACCATTAATAAGAATAGGGGCAATGTATTTATAAATACCACCTTCTGCAGAATCATTGCTGAGTCCTGACAATGTATGCAGGGGAAAAGAGTCTCCGGTTTTGTACTGTATTAATCCACTGTCCCAAAGAACTGTACCCTTTAAATTTATTAAAATATAATTCATTTTGTAATGATTAAGCTCACCTAATTTATTAAATTGATTGCCGGATTTCAATTCATCCGAATTGAGTTTGTTCTCAAGACTTAAGACAAACCTGTTGACTTGAATTCGGGCAGTGCGATAGTCAAATTCATCATTATCGGTGGTATGTAGAAAGAAAATGCTGTAAAAGACAAGTAGTAAGAATATCGATGCAATTACAGCCAACATTGTGTAACACTTGACTTTGAGTGTTATTTTTCCCATTTGTAACCGACTCCCCAGATAGTCTTTATATAGTCGACCCCTTCTTTAGCTAACTTTTCTCTAATACGACCTATATAAACCGCAATTGTATTTCCATCTATAAACTCGGAATAGCCCCATACATTATCAATAAGCTGTTCTTTTGAAAAAACAACTGATGGGTGAAGTGAAAGGTAATCAAGAAGTTTAAATTCTTTTGAAGTAAGTGTTATTGCTTTGTCTGCAACGGTTATAGTGAAACTTCTTGGGTCTATGGTAACATTTCCGTATGTACGCTTGGTAGTAGAAATATCAGAAATTTTATCTTCACCCGAAAAGGAAGTAAATCTACGAAGGTGTGATTTTACCCGGGCAATCATTTCAATTAAAGAAAACGGTTTGGTGAGGTAATCATCTGCACCGACACCAAGAGAAAGAATTTTATCATAGTCTGAGTTTTTAGCTGAAATAATTATTATTGGAGCATGGGAGTGAAGGCGGATATTTCTGCACACTTCAATCCCATCCACCTGTGGAAGCATAATGTCAAGAATAACCAAGGCCGGATTGAATTGCGCAGCATACTCTATGCCTGACTTGCCGCTGTATGCTGTATGGACGTCAAAGCCTTCCTTGAGCAAACAATCCTTTATAATGTTTGACAGATCTATATCATCCTCGACTATCAAAATTTTCTCATTGGCCATCTGCCTGCTTCCTTCCTTACAAATATATCTTCATTATACTATTACCAGCCTCTTTCTTTCAAAAAATTATTTATCAGATTATCACGGCTCTCCTTATCATTTTCATTATATATACCAAGTTGTAAATCACCGTCTATTCTTCCATCTGTCAAATACATAAGCCTGGATGCGCGTCTGGCTGCCTTTAGGTCATGTGTAACCATAACAATTGACTGACCTTTTTTGTTTATTTCTGTCAATACATCAAGAACTTCTTTACCGGCAGAAGAGTTTAGGGCTCCTGTTGGTTCATCCCCGAAAATTATTTTTGCTCCGGTGATTAATGCTCTTGCAACGGCAGCTCTTTGCTGCTGCCCTCCCGATACTTCACTTGGGTATTTATCTTTTACTTCCGACAGATCGAATTTTTCAAGGAGTTCTTCTGTTCTTTTATTTATTTCCTCTTTAGTAGCTGTCCCGCTGCCATAACCGCTGTATGCAACATTTTCAAATACTGTTAAATCAGGAAGCAGGTTGATACTTTGAAAGATAAAAGATACATCTTTTTTTCTTATATCGGAGACATCTTTCTCTTCAATATCTGAAATTTCTTTACCAAGGAGCTGGACACTTCCGCTTGTAGGCTTATCCATTGTGCTTAGGGAATAGAGAAGAGTGGATTTCCCGCTTCCGCTGCGCCCCATTATGACTGTAAAATCTCCCTCATAAAGTTCTAGGTCAATATTTTTCAATACATTTATTCCTTGTTTTCCAATTATATAGCTTTTACATAATTTATTTGTTTTTACAATAGCTTTTCTCATAATAACATCCTTCTTTCTTTAATTTATATTGGTAAAGCAACTCTTGCAGGTTATTCCTCTATTAAATCCTTCGGAGTAATTTTTCTTAATGGCAGACAGAACATCATTGTAATAAAGATAATTGCAGTAATAATTATTGTAATCAAAATGGATGTAAGTGGTATCGAGGTTACCATACTGTCAATTCCAACTGCCGATTTAAATAACTGCTTAGCGCTTAACATATATATGCTTGTTGCAAATATAATACTTACCAGTGTCAGAAGCATTGTTTTCCAAAAACATTTCAGGCAGATATACTTGGTTGTAAAACCCAAAGATTTTAAAATTCCGAATTGTCTCCGATTATTAAGATTTTCAAGTGCAAGGAGATTAATTATATTTATAAGACTGAAAAGAACAAATACAATAGTCAGAATAAAACAGACAGGTTGAACAATGTCAACAACAGATGCTGATGCAGTTTGTGTTTCTTTGGTAATTTTATCAACAATTACATTATCAAGTTGTTCAGTTATGTCTTTTTTAAAAGCATTATAATCCTCTTTGTTATTTAAACTAACGGATAATAAATCATATTGTACTTCTCCCGGATTCAGAGCATTGTAAAATTCCGTATTTAATCCGATGCAATGCCCGTCATTAAGCATTGTTGTAAACGTACCAGTGATAAGAAAGGAATTTTTAAAGCCGTTAACTGACATTTCGATATAGTCTCCAACTTTCAAGGAGCTTTCACTGAGTAGTTTATCTGAAAAAGCTATTTCATTTTTATTTTCGGGTCCGCGTCCTTCTTTAAACGGAATTTTAGTTTTGTTATAGGACCAGTCATCATACAATATACTTATAATGTTTTTCAAATCAATATCATATAACTTTTTATTATAATCAAAGTTAAACTTGATGAATAGTTTACTTTTAATTATATAATCTACATACCTATTTTTTTTGACATGTTCAACTGTTTTATCATCAATTTTTCCTGATACAACCGCATCGGATTTTGGCATGGTAAACCATTTGTTTGAGTACTCTGGTATTTTAGTTGCAGCATAGCTCATGTTGGTAATAAATATGCTCAGGAAAAATGAGATGGTAAGCATAATAATCATCATTATACTTGCTCTCTTATGCTTAACAATGTCATTCACAGCAACTGTCAGAGAACTGTGGGCATTTTTAATTAATGAGCGCTTAAGTTTCTTTTTTGAGGAGGATATACCGGCTTGAATCGCATTTGCAGGAGTAACCCTGTTTATTGATTTAAAACTTGTATACAAACTCAAGGTTAAAATAAGCATCAGAAGGAGTATGCTGATAAATGCTACAATTATCATTGCTGTACTGAAATGGAAATTACCTAAATTGCTTAAATTTACCCGGCACATATAATAAGCTAATGGAATACCTGAAGCAATACCTAATGTGACTGCCCAAAATCCAACAAAAAGGTAGGCTTTTATGTAATAACCCTTTATTGTTCTGTTGGAATCTCCAATTGCTTTATGGATTCCTATGGTACGGTATTCCTTAAGAAGATTGTTGCTTATAATAAATTTTATTATAACTATTGATACAATAAATATCATAATAGCTGCAATAAGGCCAATCCCACCGGTAATAACGGTAATAGGTGTTATGCAGTCTGCAAGTACAGACAGCTTAAAATCCATAATAATATCCTGAATATGACCTTCCATAGTCCTTTGGACAAAATCATATGCATAGTCCATACTTATATTGGATTTTGTCAAAAAAAGTCCAGCATATTGATTGTCTTTAGCTAATTCATTATAAGTAGCTTCATTTGAAAAAACCGGAGAGTACGACATGGTGGATGCTGGTGAAAGAGCGCATTTTACTATTGTACTTACTTTTAAATTCTTTCCGTTGATGGTGATAATATCACCAATCTTTACGTTATTACTTTCTGAAAATACTTTGGATACCCATAATTCATTATCTTTAGGGTATGCTGAATCTACTCCTTTATAGAAGGAAGTATCCCATGGAAGGTCTTTATAATTTCCAATTTTACTAATAAAAAAATAGAAGGCGGAGGTAGCTTTACCATTAATTTTGTAGCTGTCGGAAACCTTTAGGCCATCGACACAATAGGTTTCTTTAATTCCAGTATCCTTGGCAGCTCTGTCGGTTAGCAGTTGTACGCTCTCCTTTGAATTGATTAATGCAAATGAATCATAATTGTTGTCACGGTTGTAATAATCATTGATAAAGACCGAAGATTCAGCAGAGAATATAAGACACCCTGAGAAAATTGCTGCTGCAAAATATAAAATTACACCAATGAGAAAGAATTGAGTTTTTTTTCTTTTAATTTTTCGTATCCACATATTGTCTATTCCTTTCTAAATAAGAGTTTCTCTCATTTGATAGGTATAGCTTATTATACAAATCTTACTATACATTGAACCAATTATAAATAAATTCTTACAAAATTCGATTTAGACGCACGTTGACTTTATTTATTGTCTAGGTGATAATATCCTTTGAGAGGCTTTAAGGCATTCTTATAGATGAATGGAAACTTATATTTGCTAGTTACATCTCAGACTTTTCCATAGAATAAAATATAAACAGTATGCAAAATTATATCACCAGGAGATATTATGTTTACAAAAGTACCTTTAACAGAATTAAACATGAGAATGACCCGTTTCAGGGCAGAAATGGATAAATCGCAACCTGATTGGAACGTTGCAGTAATAATCAGTAAAATAAACCTTTATTATTTTACAGGTACAATGCAGGAAGGAATACTGTTCATACCCAGAAATGACAAGGCTGTATTATGGGTTCGCAGAAGCTATGAAAGAGCAGTTGAAGAATCGGTTTTTTCTGATATCAGACAGATGGACAGTTTCAGGGATGCTGCCAATGCTATGGAAAATGTTTCAGGAACAGTACATATGGAAACTGAAACTGTACCTTTGGCCTATTATCAGCGTTTTCAAAAGTATTTTCCGTTTGAGAATGTTAGACCAGCTGACAGGCAAATCAGCAATGTGCGGGCGATAAAAAGTGCTTATGAACTGAATTTGATGGAAAAGTCGGGCCAAATCCACAGGCATGTACTTGAGGGTTGTGTACCTGAAATGCTTAAAGAAGGTATGAGTGAGGCTGAATTTGCCGCAGAACTTTATACTTTAATGATAAAGGAAGGACATCACGGGGTTTCCCGTTTTGGTATGTTTGATACCGAAATGGCACTGGGACAGATAGGTTTCGGTGAAAGCTCAATTTATCCGTCATATTTTAACGGGCCTGGAGGAAATTATGGTATGAGCCCTGCAGTTCCTTTGCTGGGCAGCCGTGAACGCAAGCTAAAAAAAGGCGACCTTGTGTTTGTAGATATAGGTTGTGGCTTTGATGGCTACCATACCGACAAAACAATGACGTATATGTTCGGAAGTTCTCTTTCACCTGAAATTATAAAGCAGCACCAGAAATGTGTTGATATACAGGATAAAACAGCTGAAATGCTTAAGCCGGGGAATGTACCTGCTGATATATATAAAACCGTAATGGAATCGCTTGAACCGGAATTTCTTGAAAATTTCATGGGATTCGGAAGCCGAAGAGTTAAATTTATAGGCCACGGAATAGGTTTGGTCATAGACGAACTGCCCGTTATAGCTGAAGGCTTTAACGAACCATTACAGGAGGGCATTGTATTTGCTCTTGAACCAAAGAAGGGAATACCGGGTATTGGCATGGTGGGCATTGAGAATACTTTTCTTGTTACTCCCCAGGGAGGAAGATGTATCACTGGAACTAACCCTGGGTTGATTAAAGTATATTGATTATTATGGGGTCTAAAATGAATATAAGAAAAGCAGCATTAAGTGATTTACCCTCTGTTGCAAAAGTTCAGATAGCAAGTAATAGATCAACGTATAAGGAAATTATGCCTGTTGAATATTTGAGGAGCTTATCGGTAGCAAGTATTGCAGAAAACTGGAATGAAAGATTGTTCAGCAATAATTCAAAAGAGTTTATGTATGTTGCACAAAGCGATAAGGGAACAGTTGTAGGTTTTATTGCCGCAAGAATTGAAAATAGCCTTAATTCAGCTATTGCTGAAATTACATCATTTTATATCATTAAAGAGTTTCAGAAAAAAGGAATAGGCAGAAAACTTTTAAAATCAGCTGTAGAGTATATGACTGAAAAAAACATACAGGCAGTTGCTTTGTGGACTGTGGAACAAAATCCTTCAAGACATTTCTATGAACACCTGGGAGGTCAGATGGCAGGAAGCCGGATAATAGATAGGGGAGGTAAAAAACTGACACAGGTTTCTTATCTTTGGAAAGACACATCAGCACTGTTATAATCTTTTCTAAAAAGTATTTCAAAGATTTCAATATTTCCATATCCAAGTTAGATTAACACTAAAAAGTTGACATAACATGTAACAGAGGAACATATATAAAATCAAGTTCATACAATATTACTGTAGCTATTAGAACAATAATGCTTAGCTTATGTTTACTAATGGGTGATAATCTTTAGCCTTTTAGTTATCTTATTCGGAGATAAATAGTATGAAGATAAGAATTAAGATTGATGACTCGAAATTAAAAGGGTTTGAATTTGAACTTGATTTGAATAAACCTGCATATTATACCATTCCTGTAAATCTGTTAAAATTCTACAATGCTATTAACAGTGCATCAGGAAGTAAAGTGAGAATCCCAACGGGAGCAATCCCTGACATGCCTGGAATTCTGCCGGTAACAGGTCATGATATGTTCAATTATGTAACAAAGTTTGGCGCCGCGAATTTTCAGAATCAAGTAGTTATGAGGCTTAATGGACGTTTGAATCCTTATGTTTTAATGAAGGCGGTCAGACTTTCGGTTGAGGCGGAACCTGTTTTCGGAAGCAAGCTGATAGAAAATAATCCTCCTTATTGGAAACTGTTGGATCTGGATAAAATAAGTTTTTGTAGCTTTGAAAACACAAGTGATCCAGACCGTTCGATACAGTGCTTCCTAGAGAAAAAGCTTGATATGGATAATGATCCTATGCTGCAGCTGAGGCTCATAAGCGGGGACTTTAATGACACATTATGTATTAAAATAAATCACTCCTGCTGTGATGGGACAGGAACAAAGGAATATATTCAGCTTCTTTCAACAATATACTCAACTCTTGAACGTGGTGAAACATATGTGCCAAAACCAAAGCACAGAAGCAGAATAGATCAGGACAGATTATTCAATAGTCTGGGAATAGAGGATCCTGCTTCCGCCTGGAACGGGGAACTTGATCTTCCAAAAAACATGTGGCCCTTCCCCTGGCTGCAGGGTAAACCTGAAACATACCGCGTTTGTGTCTTAAAACTGCCGGGAAGCTATTGCTCTATTTTATCAAAATATTCAAAAGCAAGAAATGCTACAATCAATGACGTACTTCTAACCGCTTACTATAGAGCAATGTATAAAATAACAGGCATACAGCCTGATTTACCCATGAATATTTCTATGACTGTTGATTTGCGACGGTATATTCCAGAAAGGAAAACAGAAGGCATAAGAAATTTTTCGGCAGGTCTTGATACCAAACTCTCATGTGTAAACGGTGAACCTTTTGAGGGGACACTAGCCAGAGTAACAGAAATGATGAATGGGATAAAGAATAAGCAACCGGGACTCCAAAGTGCTATAGGATTGGAACGTGTAGAAAAAGAGGTTTTCGGTGATACACTGTCATATTACATCACAGCAGCCAAAAACTCCGTCTTTAATACAAGTTGTTCCCCTGCACTATCCAATTTGGGGTTTATTAATAAGACACTTTTCAAATTCAATGATACCTATGTAACAGACGCTTATATTGTTCCTCCGGCTGTAAGTGCTCCAAGCTTTTTGCTGTGTATAGGTACTTATAACAATGAAATAACAATGGCAATGAGCCATTATGAAGAACAGGTACATCATGAGGATATAAACCGGTTGCTTTATACAATCAGAGATCAATTGATTGAGGGCTGCAGGTATTAATATTCCTAAGTTGTGTCCTGTTGGAGGATTGTCTATGGAACCTGGTAAACTGATAGGTAAAGGAATGACATCCGAAGTATTTGAATGGGGAGATAATAGGGTTTTAAAGCTTTTTTTCAAACGGTTCGGATATAAACGTGTCGAATATGAAGCTGATATCGGATATGCGGTACATGAAGCCGGAGTAATTTCACCTGCAGTTTGTGGAATTGAAGAAGTAAATGACTGCAAAGGAATAGTTTTTGAAAGAATATTCGGAAAAACCATACTTAATCAAATTCGGTATCAGCCATGGCTTATAAGCTATTATGCCAAGCAGATGGCTGAGCTGCATTTTAAAATGCACAATTGTCATACAGAAAGGCTGCCTTCTCAAATAAACCTTTTATATGATGCAATTGAAGAAACAGATGAAATAGATATCAGCAAAAAGAATAGAATCCTATCCTATCTTGAAAGCCTGCCGAGGGGAAACAGCGTTTGTCATGGGGACCTTCATTTTGAAAATATTATAGTATCTGAAGAGGGGCTTATACCAATTGATTGGGCAAAAGCGTATAAAGGAAACCCAATGGGAGATGTTGCAAGAACATGCATGACAATACGTTCTCCAACAATGCCCTTTGGAACGTCAAATTTATTAATGATGTCTTATTTATACGGCAAATTGTATACGTATAGAGAATATTTAAATGAATATATGAGAATAGCAAATGTCACTTTTGAAGATATCGATGCCTGGACACTGCCGGTAGCAGCAGCACGTTTGAAAGAAAAAATTCCGGGTGAAAGGGAATGGATTATAGGTATAATTGAAGATTATCTCGAACGAATATAATACTTTTTGGAGGTTATATGGAATTAATATATAAAATAGGAGACAAAAAATTAAGAATTGGTTCAGACGGTAAAGCAGAATATATAGATAATAGGGTTAACCCAGCAAAACCGGATTCTATGGAGATTAATCTTGATCATTTATATATGGCTTATCAGATGTTCCCTTCAAACGTCAGAAGCTATATTGATACTTTAAGTGCACTTGTCATTAAAGAGCCGCAATATAGGACCTATGAGGATATAAGGAACATACCCGGTGCAATACCTGCCACAGGCAATGACATATATAATTATATTGCACGTTATGGAATGGCCAATTATCAAATTCAGACAGTCCTAAAATTTAGCAAAAGACTGGACCCAATGAAGCTTATAAATGCAGTGAATATTGCCAATAGTGCCCAACCGGTTTTCGGCTGCCGGTTTGTTGAGAATCAGCCGCCTTACTGGCTGCCATTAAGTGAGCTGGAAAAAAGAAGGATTTTTTCCTTTGTTGAAACAAATAATCCCGAAGATGCAATAAGAAGATTCCTGGAAAGTCCTCTGGATATGGATAAGGACCCTGTGGTTAAAATAAGACTAATAAGCTCTGGCGGAAATGATACTTTGTGTCTGAAAATCAATCATACCTGCACTGACGGTTCGGGAGCAAATGAGTATATTCATCTGCTTTCGGATATATATAATTCAATCGATCAAAACCGTGAGTATGTTTACACACCAAGTAAAAGGACTAGGGCAGATCAGGATAGACTATTGGACAGACTTGGAATAAAGGACCCTGAAGCAGTACGTGATCCAAGCGCTGAGATTCCAAAAAATATATGGCCATTCCGTTGGAAGATAGGTGTTCCTGATGAAATTTCATCATCTGTTTGCAAGATACCAAGAGGATATTTGGGAATTTTATTAGAATATGCAAAGGCAAAAGGAGTTTCCGTTAATGATTTGTTCCTTACAGGATATTACAGGGCAATGTTTGAAATGTCACAGCCTCCTGTTGGAATTCCGATGGATATTGCCATGACTGTAGACCTGCGGCGTTATCTCCCAAACCAAAGGACGGAAGGAATAAGAAATTTTTCGGGAGGATTCCTTACCAGACTTCCCAGAATAGTAAATGAACCTTTTGAGAATACATTGACCAGGGTGACCAGCATTATGAACGTGGTGAAGAACGGAACGCCCGGACTGCAGAGTGCTGTAGGACTTGAACATGTCGAAAAGGATGACTTTTATGGGATGTTAACCTATTATAAAAATATCAGTCAGATATTTAAACTATGCTCAGGCTTTTTTGGCCACTGTACTCCCATACTGTCCAATCTGGGCTTTATAGATAAATCGCTGCTCAGATTCGGCGAAGCTTATGTGACAGATGCATATATTATTCCTCCTGCAATGTGTGCCCCCGGAATTCTGCTTTGTATAGGCTCTTATAATAATGAAATAACTTTGTCTGTAAGCTATTACAAGTCTCAGGCTTACCGCGACCAAATGGAAAAACTACTGAATTTAATCAAAAAAGAACTGATTGAAGGCTGCAGGTTATAAAGAAATCTATACTGAATGACAATTTATAAGAGGGTACGTTATATGTACCCTCTTATATAAGTAGAAATATTAATAACTTATTGGCGGCTAATGTGCCAGATATCCTCCATCAACAGTCAGTGATGTTCCTGTTATTAATTTTGATGCGTCACTAAGTAAAAAAGCTGTGGCACAGGCGACATCTTCCGGACTTCCCAACCCCATGAACTGTCTTTCCTTTAGCTCATTTTCAAAGTCACTGTTATTGACAATTTCCTTGAGGTCGCTGTAAATGGGGGTTTTTATCATTCCTGGAGCAACTGTATTTATTCTTATTTTTTTTGGCGCAAGATCCAGAGCCATGGCTCTGACCGCACTTTCCAGAGCTCCTTTGCTTGCACAATATGCGGTAAGTCCCCTTGCTCCAACCATGCTTGAAATTGAGGATATGGCGACAATGCTGCTGGCGTCCTCATGGTAATTCCTTTTAGAAAAATGTTTTACAAGTTCTATAAAGGAATAAAAGTTTATGGACATAATATTGCTCAATTCGCTGAGTTTTAAATATTGAAGCGGAGTAGTAACGGATATTCCGGCTGAATGGACCAAACCATTCAGCCGAAGGTCATTACTGCATATTTTAGCCATAAAACTGCCGATTTGGTTAAGGTTGTTAAGATCCATCAGATAATAGGAATGATTACCGGCTTCCAGCTCGTCATAGGTCTCCTTTAACCGGTTTTCATCCCTTGCAACCATAATAATGTTGGCGCCAAGCTTACTAAGATAAATGGCTATCGCTTTTCCTATACCGGAGGATGCGCCTGTAACCAATATGTTTTTATTGCTAAGGTCCATTGGATTAAACAAAATCATCACTCCTCGAAATATTCATTAGTAAATATCATAGGAAGGCATACGGATTTATCCATTTCAAAATAAATACCTCCCCAGGAGAAACCAACTCCAAATCCGCATAATAATAGTTTTATCCGTTCATTTGATTCTTCATTACCCAATGCGTCAACAATAGTAACGGGTATTGATTCTCCGCTTGTATTTCCATACCTGTCTATTGATACAGCCACTTTTTCAATAGGAATCTTAAGCTTTTTGGCCAGATGCTTTAAAATAAAGAGATTGGCTTGATGGAATACAACCATGTCTATATCTTTTTCAGTAATGTTATTGTTGTTTAAAAATTCCTTCAATGAACGTGAAACATCTGTAATGCTGAAATTAAATACCTCGGAACCATTCATTTTCAATTCATATTCAGATGGATCATGATATTTTTTATAACGTCCTCTTGCATGACCTGCAGGGACTATTATATTTTTAAAGCCGCTGCCATTGGTTTTCAGAAAATATCTCATACTCTTTCCTTCAGACCATTCAAGTGCTGTAGCTGTGCCTCCGTCTCCAAAAATCATAGCAGTTCCGCTGTCATTCTGGTTTATTCCATAATTGCTCGTATCACCAATAAGCATAAGCACTCTTTTAGTGTTTTGAGAGGAGATCATTGTACCGGCAAGCCATAAACCATAAACATATCCGGAACACCCGAGATTTATATCAAAAGCAGTACAGTCATCGCTAAGGCCCAACCTGTGCTGCAATATGCATGCTGTTGGCGGAACTGCATAGTCGGGTGTCTGGGATATAAATATTAAAGAACCTACTGAAGAGGGATCCCAACCCAATTTCTCCAAGAGTCTTTTAGCTGCCACACAGCATAAATCCGAAGCACATTGCTCATCAAACGCTACATGTCTTGTCTTTATTCCAGTCATGTTTACAAACTTCTGAACATTTTCTTCTCCAAAGGTATTAAAATATTCCTCATAATGTTTTATATTGTCGGGCACCGCTGCTGCAACACCTTTTATTTCAACGTTGTTCAATATACCTGTTGCCAAAAAGTCCACCTCATTCCATTTGATCCATAATGTCTTTTATTGTTTTAAAATGTTTTACTTCACTTGCTGAAATAATTTTCTCAAATACTTCATCATACATTGCCATTACAGAAATAACAGCCATTGAATCCCACTGCTCTAAATCTCTGAGTTCAATATCCGGGCTGAGTGTATCAGTGTCAATGTCCAGTAATTCTTCCAAACGGTTCAACTTTTCTTTATCATTCATACCGATGCTCCTTTTCATATATAAGTAATATAGTTTGAAAATTATGTTTACATAACAAAATATGCAGTTTTAATATAATATGTGAAATATAGTGAAGCCTGAAACTTGTCTATTTTTGAACGATATCAAAAAAGCCTACAACCAGGAATTCCTTCTTTCCATGGTTATAGGCTCACAATTATAAAATATTTATATATTATGAATTAATCTTTTTAATTTGAGTTATCTTTTCTCTATTGTTCACATAATTATTCCCCCAGGTATACATTGTTTCAAGTATTGGCCATAAGCTCTTTCCAAATTCAGAGAGGGAATATTCAACCTTTGGAGGTACCTGAGTATATATAGTTCTAACAATCAGTCCATCGTTCTCAAGGTCCCTCAGTTGTTGAGTCATCATTTTCTGGGTTGCATTCGGAACAAGTCTTCTGAGTTCACTGAATCTTAATGTGCTATGTGCAAGATGCCATAATATTACTGATTTCCATTTTCCTCCTATTAAATCAACAGTAACCTCTACAGGGCATTTATATCCATTACAGCAATCACTCATAATTATATCCTCCTGAAAATTTGGTATCCATTTGGGTACTACGATACTTAAAAGTGTGTACTTGCTAAAAAGTATTTTATTAAATAGTATTATATCATAACAAAAAATAACAAAACACTTATGGTTGTTAAAATATACAGGAAAGGTTGTGAGATAATGATTACAAAGGAAATGACAATTACAGAAGTTGTTGAAAGATATCCGAAGTCTGCTGAAATTTTTTTAACACACGGCATGCACTGCTTCAGCTGTATAGCAGCACGCTTTGAAAATATCGAGCAGGGAGCTGTTGCTCATGGTATTGATGTCAATAGTTTAATTGAAGACTTGAATAAAAATATATAAGTTAGGGGATAGAGGTTACAATGGAATTGATAGAAATTGCAAAGAAAAGATATTCGGTACGCAGCTATCAATCGACAAAGGTTGAAAAGGATAAATTGCTGAAAATTCTGGAAGCGGGCAGGGTGGCGCCAACTGCAGCCAACCTACAGCCTCAAAGATTAATAGTAGTTCAGGAGGAAGCGGGTTTATCAAAAATTGCAAAGGCTGCAAATATTTTTGGAGCTCCTTTGGCCATTATTGTTTGTGTAGACAAGTCTGTTGCCTGGAAAAGGCCATATGATGGCAAAATAACGTCCGATATCGATGCGAGTATTGTGACAAATCATATGATGCTTGAGGCTACAGATTTAGGATTGGGAAGTTTATGGGTTTGCCTTTTTAAACCTGATGTGATAAGAACAGAGTTCAATTTACCTGATAACCTTGAACCGGTAAATATACTTGCTGTAGGATATATTAACGGTAAACCTTTGGAAGCGGATAGGCATAGCAAGACACGTATTCCTATTGAAAATACTGTTTTTTATGAAAAGCTTTAGATAGAAAGTTAAAATATGAATTTTAATTATTAAGGTGGAAGTAAAATAATGCTTCCATCTTTCCTACTTATCAATAGTTGTAGTTATTCATTACTTGTAATTTCTATTGAAAAGAGTTTAACGTAAAAGTCCGGTTATAAAATCGGGCTTATTTATTTTGAAAAGATATCTCCGCAGTCCTATATAAATTAGGGCTTTACTCCCTTTTAAACAAGTTGACATAATGTTATATTATTGTTAACATAAAGTTGTACAATTCTTAGGTTGTTGAATTTCTGTTACTTTTATCCAAATTAATTATTTAAAGGAGAGGTCAGGATGAATCTATCATTTACGCCAAGGAAAAGGTTTTTTTCTCTAATTCTCGCACTAACACTTGTTTTCAGCTGTCTCTTTGTTTCTACATCGTTTGCAGCTAAACCTGACAGGACGCCTCCTTCAGCTCCGACAAGCCTTGCAGCTACTGCGGTTACCGACAGCTCAGTCTCACTTTCGTGGAAAGCTTCAACAGACAACATAGGTGTTAAATCCTATGATATCTATCGTGACAATGTTTTAGCAGGAAATTCATTAACCACTACATACACTTCAAGCAGCCTAAATCCATCAACCACATATAAGTTTTATGTAAAAGCAAAGGATGGGGCGGGAAATACATCAAGCGCAAGCAGCACTCTGACTGTAACAACAGCTCAGGCTGCAATTATACCTACACCAACTCCTACACCTACACCAACTCCAACTCCAAGCACAAAAGTTGTGGGATATTATGCAGCATGGTCGGCTTATTCCGGTTTTACCCCCGATAAAGTAGATGCATCAAAGCTTACACATATTAACTATGCATTTGCTAATATAGGGAGCGATTTAAAAATTGCAATGGGTTACCCGGATATTGACCCATCAAACTTTAACAAGCTTAATGCATTAAAGCAGACAAATCCCAACCTCAAGACGCTTATTTCTGTTGGCGGATGGTCCTGGTCAGGCAGTTTCTCGGACGTTGCTCTTACAGATGCATCAAGAACTACGTTCGCAGACAGCTGTGTCAACTTCATAGTAACATATGGATTTGACGGGGTTGATATAGATTGGGAGTATCCTGTAAGCGGAGGTTTATCAACAAATATAAGAAGACCCGAGGACAAAACCAATTTTACCCTGCTTATGCAAAAGCTTCGTGAAAAGCTTGATGCAAGAGGAACGCTGGATGGCAAACATTATCTTCTTAGTTTTGCCGGTGCAGCAGGCAGTTGGTACACAAATAATGTAGAACTGACCAAGCTAAGCAATTACGTTGATTTTGGGAATATAATGACTTACGATATTCATGGTACCTGGGATACTTATACGGATTTCAATGCACCTCTTTATTCAAATACTGACAGCTCCCCGCAATATAAATGGAGTGTTGATCAAAGTATAAATTCATGGCTTAATGCCGGTTTCCCGGCAGGCAAGCTGGTTATGGGAGTGCCTTTTTACGGTAATAAATATACATCTGTAACAAATGCAAACAATGGTCTTTATCAGAGATTCTCAGGTGGTTCATCCCTCAGCTATGCAAGTATTGCTGCAAACTACCTTAATACAGCTGGTTATACAAGGTACTTCCATTCGCAGTCCATGGTGCCATGGCTTTTCAACGGTTCAACTTTTATAAGCTATGAAGATCAGCAGTCAATAGGGCTCAAAGCTCAATATATAAAGACAAAGGGATTAAGCGGGGCGATGGTATGGGAACTTAGCCAGGACTCCAATAAGGTGTTACTGACTTCCTTATATCAGGGACTTCAATAAGTAATTTGTATTGGTCAAAGGGCAGTCGCATTTACAGCGACTGTCCTTGTTTTGTTTATACTAGTCAAAATATTGGATTGGGAATTGGTTGCGGAGGAGATAAAAGCTTAAGTATTAGTATTGTTTTTAATCTCAATAAGGTGGATAATATTATTTAATATTTTAAAGTGATAAAAAGGGGGGTAAAAATATTGAAATTCCTCATAATCGGTTCGGGTGGTACGGGCGGTTGTATTGGCGGTTTTTTGGCATCGAAGGGCAATGATGTTACCTTTATTGCCAGAGGTGCTCATTTGGATAAAATTAAACAAGACGGCTTAAAAATTAAATCAGGTCCAAAAGGGAATTTTACTATTTCACCTGCAAAAGCCCTTGAAAGCAAGGATTATAACGAAAAAGCCGATGTGATTTTTCTATGTACGAAAAGTTACTCCCTTAATGAAGTAATACCTTTGATCAGTAAAGCATCACATAGAGATACCATTGTAATCCCCATCCTAAACGGGATAGGCATGGGGGATAAGATTAATAAAATGTTAAATACAGCTGTAGTACTTGATGGGTGTATATACATTGCATCTTTTATCTCTTCACCGGGTGAGATAACTCTTTTGGGAAACTATTTCAAGGTTGTATTTGGTCCCAGGCAAGGACAGGCGGTTGATTTGGACAAGCTTGAAAAAATAAAAGATGTATTGGAATCCTCGGGTATAGAAGCTGTAGTATCCGATAATGTAAAACGCGATACCTTCCAGAAGTTTTCTTTTGTTTCAGCCTTTGCAGCATGCGGCGCTTATAATAATGTTACGGCTGGAGATGTTCAGAAAACACCTGAATACAGAAATATGTTTATTAATCTTGTCAAGGAATTACTTGGTATTGCAAAAGCAATGGAACTATCATTTTATGTAGACTTGCTGTCTGTTAATTTAAAGATAATTGATTCCTTGCTTCCGGTTACTACTGCGTCCTTGCAAAAAGATTTGGAAGCCGGCCGGCAAACAGAAATGGATAATCTAATTTTTGAAGTGGTTAGACTGGGGGAAAAATATAGTGTGCCTACACCTAATTATAATATAGTGGCAAAAAAATTCGGATTCCCAAATTAATAAATGTATAATATATAAGAAAATTACTAAGAGTGGTAATAGTAAGTTATAAATATGTATAGTGAAGGTCGTTTACACCTATGGAAAAAGTTAAAATTATTGATTCATTTAAAAGTCAGAAGCTGATATTTAAAATTCTTGAAATTATTTTTCTGATAGATGTGTTATTTAAAGTAATATTTTTTATTCAGAAAAACATATTTGATGTAATCTTTTTTCTTGGAGGAGTAAAACAGGATTCTATTGATTTCTGGCTTACTGCCGTTCTCCTTTTAATAATAATTGTATTTGTTTTTATCTTATTTGATAAACTATGGCTTAAAGGCTTATGTGTTCTGGGTGTAATTGCAATTACGCTATATATGATTTTTACTTTAATATATGGCACTACAAGCCCCAAATGCTTTTATTTCAATTCTCCTAAAGGTAACAATATGCTTATAGTTGAAGAAAACTCATGGTCTTTGGGAAGTTGGTGTGATTTTTATGAAGAAAAGGGTTTGCTTTTTGCAAGGGATATTGATAAAAGGATAAACAACGAAAATGGATATCGACCATTCACTATGGGTGATTATAAAGTAACCTGGGAAAGTGAAAGCAAAATTAACATTCAGTATGGTACCGGACAGGATGGGGTAACAAAAAATGAACTTATAGAATTCGATTGATTAATATGGGAATTTAAAGGTGGTAATTCATAATGAGCGAGTTTATAGAACCAATTACAATAGGAAGAGAATTTAATCCGGGATACAAGTTCCAATTGTATTATGATTTTGATGGATCCAAGCTAAAACAAACAGACAAATTTGAAGCATACACCATAATACACGTTACAGAAGGTATCGGCTACCTTAATATCGGTGATTTAAAGGTGTTGGTTTCTGCGCCTTGTATATGTTATTTTAACCAAAAGGAATTACCGCAACTGACTTTAGATACCGATCTTAAATATGGAACACTTTTTTTTCATCCACAAATAGTGAATAATATATTTGATTATGATGTTTTAACTGTTGAATTTGT
This sequence comes from Bacillota bacterium, assembly GCA_023397675.1. GTDB lineage: Bacteria > Bacillota > Clostridia > Acetivibrionales > JANLFN01 > JAEZTC01. Next base: position 27,473 of record JAEWTV010000129.1, read on the forward strand.
AAATACAATTCAGGATGCATATTTATTAAGACCTTTTGTAGAACGGAACGATTCTTTTAAAGGTATTATAAGAATTGATCATTCGGTTTCTAAAAGAATTACAACTTTAATGGATGATATAGGAAGGGAACTGGAAGTCCAGAAGAATGAATTCTGGCCTTGTAGGAGCAGAGCTGCTTTCCTTGAATTACTTGTGTTGACAGGCCGTTTATATGAAAATCATTCCGCAGATAAGGAATTGGTTTTAAGAAATTTCAATGAAAATATCAGTGATTTGATTGAATATCTGCACACTAATTACTACAAAAAAATCACTATTGAAGAGCTTGCAAGGATGTTCCATAATAACAGGACTACCCTAAATGCACAATTTAGAAAGGCTACCGGTTGCTCAATTATTGAATATCTAAATTTCATAAGGATTCAGGTTGCATGTTCAATGTTAAGAAACACCACCCTGCCTGTTCGTGAGATATATTTAAGGGTAGGTTTTAAAGATGACACTAATTTCTTAAGAATGTTCAAAAAACATATCAAGTGCTCCCCGTCAGAATACCGTCAAAAGCACTGTTGGATTATATAAATTTAAAAATTGTATATTTGCAGTCTTTTATTTCTTTTTTACGGTAGGAAATATTTTATCCTGGTTATAAAATATAATTCAAGGCCAATTATTCTCTGCGTAGCTTATGTTAATGCACTTAAAATGGGCCATTAAGCTTAATTTCATATAAACAATAATAAAAGGGGACAAAGAAAATGATAAGGAAGAGAAAAATTGTTATAATTTTATCATGTGTTTTAGCTATAGGTATCTTATTCTCAGGTTGCGGCAGTAAAGATACTTCATCAAGCAGTACCTCAAATGTATCCTCAAATTCCACAACTAATGCTGTTTCAACATTACCAAATTCAACTGCTGCAGACAAAACAGAGAATCCATTATGGAAAATGGTTACAGAGGCTGTTGTAAAGCATGATAATTATTTGATAGGCTTTCTTAATGAAAAGTTAGGTATAACAGTAGGAGTTGCTGGGGAGATACATTATACAGAAGATGGGGGAAAAACCTGGCCTAAAAGTGTAAATAATTCTGCCTGCAGATGGGGACTCGACATTCTAAATGAAAATCTTGCATGGAGCTGTGGTGACGCCTCAAATATAAGGGTTTCAAAAGACATGGGTAAGAATTGGAATGCTGTGGCAGATTGTAAAGGTCCATGTAAATTTATATCATTTGTTGATGATAAGACCGGATGGGTTGCAAACAGTGACTGGCTCCAAGCTACTACTGACTCAGGGGCAACATGGAAAGATATAACACTCCCTAAGGAATTGAATACTATAGCTGCAATAAATTTAATTTCTGCAAATGAAGGTTATGCACTCAATGGTGATGGTATGCTTTACTCAACTAAAGATGGAGGTAAAACATGGTCAACACCGAATGATGTGGGAATAAAAAATCTTAAAATTGACAATAACGTGATACCAGTTACTATATCAGCAAGTGCGGCAATACGTTTTACGGATTCAAACAATGGAGTTATTGTTTTCAACGCTCGTACAGGAACAGATGGAAATGTTTGGGCCCTGAAAACGTCTGATGGAGGCAAGACATGGTCTACACAAGCTTTAAATATGGATAAGGTTTATTCACAGTCTTCAGTGTACCTGTCACACGATGGCAAGTATCTTACATTGCGTAGTGAGTCAGGTAAATTTGGGTTATTTTTGCTTAAGTTATAATTATCAACTGAGTAATCAAATTTAATAAATAATCTTGATAAAAATTATCCCTGAAGACTTAAATTATCTTCAGGGATTTTTATGTCTTGAATTGATATCCGTGAGAAAAAATTAGACAAGTGGAAAATTTAACAGAAAATATACGTTAATATGAGTATAAATTGCATAAAAAAATATTTATGAGATTGACACTATATATGGTATATGCTATTATTTAATCAACTAAATATTGCATTTTGTGGGTGACTATGCTGCGAATGGTTGGACCGCCCATTGGGAAATACCGCAAACTCTATGAATGATAGGGTAGACCGGCTGCTTAAATACCGCTTTATGATATTTTAGCTTCTTGACGATCTGTTGGGAAGCTTTATTTATCGTCTACAAAAGAAACTTACTTATATGAAAGGGGTTTAAGTACTAATGATTACCAAGATTAAAAAGAGAGATGGAAGAGAAGTACCCTTTAATATTGAGAAGATTGCCAGCGCTATATTCAAGGCTGCCAGTGTTACAGGGGGGAAGGACTATAATACGGCGGTAGAACTTGCAGAAAAGGTAGCGGATTACATTGAGAAGGATCTAAATAAAAAAGTACCGGAAGTTGAGGAAATTCAGGATTCCGTTGAAAAGATACTTATAGATGAGGGTTATGCACGTACAGCTAAGGAATTCATTCTTTACAGAGCTGAAAGAACTCGTATCAGAGAAATGAACACACGTCTCATGAAGGTTTATGAGGATCTTACCTTCAAAGAAGCAAAAGATAACGACATGAAGCGTGAAAACGCTAATATAGATGGTGACACAGCAATGGGCACAATGCTCAGATATGGTTCGGAAGGCGCCAAACAGTTCAATGAAATGTTCCTTCTAAAACCGGAGCATTCAAGGGCTCACAAGAATGGTGATATACATATTCATGATATGGATTTTCTTACATTGACCACAACCTGCTGTCAGATTGATATAGAAAGGCTGTTTAAAGATGGTTTCTGTACCGGACACGGGTACCTAAGGGAGCCTAATGATATTCACAGCTATTCTGCACTTGCTTGTATAGCAATTCAATCAAACCAAAATGACCAGCATGGTGGTCAGAGTATACCTAATTTTGACTATGGGATGTCTGCAGGTGTTGCAAAAACTTATGTAAGATTATATAGACAAAACCTGATAAAAGCACTTGAACTCATGGTAGATGCAGATAATCTTGAAAGTAAGGCAAATGAGACTTTTAAAGAAATTTCAGAAAAGAAGGGTCTTCTTCCTTCATTAAAAATAAATGAAAAATATCTTAAGGCTGAAGCTGATCTTTTTAGCAAATTTATTGATTCAGTAACAGTTAAAAAAGCACAGGAATTTGCTGTGAAAAAGGCTGAAACTGAAACTGACAGAACTACATTTCAGGCTATGGAGGCATTTATACATAACCTCAATACAATGCACAGCAGGGCAGGAGCACAAATTCCGTTCAGTTCAATTAACTATGGAATGGATACATCTTCCGAAGCCAGAATGGTTATGAAGAATCTTCTGCTTGCTACAGAAGAAGGACTTGGAAATGGGGAGACACCAATTTTTCCTATTCAGATTTTCAAGGTAAAAGAAGGTGTTAACTATAATCCCGAGGACCCTAATTATGATTTGTTCAAGCTTGCCTGTAAGGTAAGCGCAAAGAGGCTTTTCCCCAATTTCTCTTTCATTGATGCTCCTTTTAACCTCAAGTATTACAAACCTGGCCAGCCTGAAACTGAAATAGCATATATGGGCTGTAGAACAAGGGTTATAGGAAATGTATATGATACCGAAAGAGAAATAATAAATGGAAGAGGAAACTTGAGTTTTACAACATTGAACCTTCCAAGAATAGCAATTGAAAATAAAAATATAGATAGCTTTTTTGAAAAGCTTGATGAGAAAATCAATCTTGTTATAAATCAGCTACTTGAAAGATTTGAAATACAGGCTGTAAAAAAAGTTAAAAACTTTCCTTTCCTGATGGGACAGGGTATATGGCTTGATTCCGAAAAGCTTGGCTGGGAAGATGAGATAAGGGAAGTGCTTAAGCACGGAACCCTGTCAATGGGCTTCATTGGTCTTGCAGAATGCCTCAAGTTATTAACAGGAAAACACCATGGTGAGTCAAGATCATCTCAGAATCTTGGCCTTGAAATAGTAGGGCATATGAGAAAACGTATGGATGAAGCAAGCAAAAAATACGGAATGAACTTTACACTTCTTGCAACTCCAGCAGAAGGTCTGTCAGGTCGTTTCGTTAAAATGGACAGACAAAAGTTCGGCAATATAAAGGATATAACAGACAAGGAATATTATACAAACAGCTTCCATATACCGGTTTACTATGATATAAAAGCTTTTGATAAAATCAATCTTGAAGCTCCTTATCATGCATTAACAAACGCAGGACATATTACATATGTAGAGCTTGATGGAGATCCTACCCAAAACGTTGAAGCCTTTGAAAAGGTTATACGATGCATGAAGGAAGCAGGGATTGGCTTTGGGGCAGTTAACCACCCTGTAGACCGTGACCCTGTTTGTGGATATACGGGTATAATCGGTGATGAATGCCCGAAATGCGGCAGAAAAGAAGATGAAGTATCTTTTGATAGAATAAGAAGGATTACCGGTTATCTTGTTGGAACCCTTGACAGGTTTAATGATGCTAAAAAAGCGGAAGTAAGAGACAGGGTAAAGCATTTCAACTGTGTTAAGAACTAGCAGTGCAGGGGGACAAGATGGCTTCTGAAATACGAATTTCAGGTATTATTGAGGAATCAATAGTAGACGGCCCCGGTATACGCTATGTTGTATTTGCACAGGGATGCAGCCATAACTGTCCAGGCTGTCATAATCCCGAAACGCATTCGTTCAACGGAGGCAGGATTATTGAAATTTCAACAATTACAGATGATATAAAAAAGAACCCTTTGCTTGACGGGATTACCTTAAGCGGAGGGGAACCTTTTGAACAGGCTGAAGGCTTTGCTGAGCTTGCATCTGATGTAAAAAAAGCAGGTATGCATGTGATGACCTATACCGGCTTTACATACGAAACAATATTACAAAACATAGACAGGGAAGGCTGGAAAACTCTTCTGTCAAATACGGATTTGATGGTTGACGGACCTTTTGAAATTGACAAAAGAAGTCTGATGCTTAAATTCCGTGGCTCTAGGAATCAGCGTATTATTGACGTAAAAAGCTCACTGAAGCAGGGTGCTGTGGTGCTGGCTGAGATTTAAATAACACCAAGGGGGTAACGGTATAATGTTACCCCCTTTAGTTTACTCTTTTATTACCGGTGTACATAAGAAAGTAAGCATTAATTCCGGCAAATCGGTTTGATTTTGATACCATTCATACATAGGCCTTGATGCGTCAACCTGCCATCCGCTGTCGGGCAGCCATTCCTTAAGCCATCTGTCCCAAGTGGGCCCAATCTCCTCTGGTGATCCATAGTGTACGGTTACAGCGTATAAGCCTTCGGGAATACTAAACTCCTTGAAGTCAAAAGTATTAGTAAAGTCAGTGTCAACTACAATTGCTGCATATGACCTTTTTTCAGGCATAGGTATTTTTTCATCATGATCTGGAAAAACCCCTATATATTCTTTCGAAAGGCTATAGAGGTTATTTTTGCTTATTGTCTCATTCAGCTTTTCCCATGCTTTGGGCAGTCCCCAGTAATCACCTATGTTTTCTATGCCCATAACACGTTTTTGCTTAAAGTTAATTATTTTTGTATCCACAGAATCATCTCCCTTACTACTTAGATAGAACCAATGAGAGCTTTTCCTTTCCTGATAGTGAAGGCCGGCCTTTGAATAGATTAATCCATACCAGTTCTTTAATTGTCTGGCTGTGGAAGGTTTCATTCCATATTCGTATTTAAAGGCTTTTAAGAAGGACTCCAGGGTTTCATATCCTGAATCAAGTGCAATATCTGTTATTGATTCATTTGTATTCCTCAATTTATACATAGCACGTTCCAAACGAAGCCTTTTAATACATTTATGTACACTTTCACCGGTAAGCTCGCGAAACTTCCTGTGAAAATGATATGGTGAGGAGTATACTTCCCGTGAAATCTCCTTAAAGTCCAAAGGACTGTCAAGAGACTCCATTATCCTCAATATTGCCTTTTCTACTCTTCCATGCCAGTCAACCCTTGTGCTTGTTCTCATAGTACCTCAATCATAAATTAGTATTAAGAAAATTACCTGTCCTGGATTGCGTTTTTCGAAACATGTTAGTGTAAAATGATCCAATTAATGCTATCAGAATTATATCATAAACAAACATAATAAAAATGGCTGAAACTACGGTGTTACTCACAGGATTTCACAAAATGCATATTATATAGTACTGACTGTTAAAAAGTGAACTGATATTAAAAAATCTTACATATTACCATTCAAGGAGGTATAGTTGAATGCAATATTATTATAGTTATCATGGAGAAAGGCCTAATGTACCGGCAGGTTATCCTCAACCAGCGTATCCTGTGCAGAGCATGCCCAATACTTTTATGGGGCAGCAGAGTATGCCTGGAATTATGCCTGATGATCCGTATACATATCCTCAGAATTATCCTGCAGCTCTTGAACTTATACGTAAGGCAGTTGAGGGTGAGCGTGAGGATGAATTATTTTATGAATACCTTATAAGTAAGGCGCCGTCTGAAGAAGAAAGAAATATTATACGAAGCATAAGAGATGATGAAAGAAAGCATTTCAGATTATTTAGACAGCTTTATTTCGAACTCACAGGACAGACCTTGCCCCCACCAAAGGAAGCAGCCTTTGAAAGGCCAAACACATACTGTGCTGGGATACAGAAAGCTTTATTCGGAGAATTGGGTGCTGTAGAAAGGTATAGAAGAATTCTTTTTGCAATGCAGAACCGGCGCCATATAAATATAATGACAGAAATAATTACAGATGAGCAGAAGCATGCAACCAAATATAACTATATATATGCTAAGAATAAGTGCACCAGTTAAAATGAGTGAAATCAGCCTGATAGGGTAAAAATTATCAGGCTTTATTTTTTTAATTTTTGGGACCTATGAAATTTCTGTTGACTCTGACGTAACGTTATGGTTTATGATAGTTGTGGAGGTGATAGCTTGAAAGACTTTAGTCTGAAAAGCTAATGCATATCTGCCTGTTTTGTGAAACAAAACAAATGGCAGGTACAATTAAAATAAATTTACCCCCATAAAAAAGTGTTTTAACACTTTTTGTGTGCAATAGATAACGCAAAATAAACAAATTAATAAATAATTAATTTTTGCGTTATGTTTCATTAATGTAATGTTTGCAAAATTATTTTGCAAATATATTGATGGGACGATTCATTTGGCACATCGGGGACATGGAGGTTATAATGCCTTATCTAATAGGAGAATTGGCAGAATTAGCAGGTGTAAGTGTGCGCACACTGCATCACTATGACAGTATAAGCTTACTCAAGCCTACTTCTGTAAGTCCGGCCGGCTACAGATATTATACTGACAATGATGTTGAAAGACTGCAGCAAATACTTTTTTTTAAGGAAATGGATTTTAGCCTGAAGCAAACTGCGGAAATAATAAACAAACCTGATTTTGATAGAATAAAGGCTTTGAAGGCTCATAAAGAGCTTCTTTGTGAGAAAAGAAAAAGAATTGAGGCGCTTATTGTTTCTGTGGAAAAAATGATTGACTCAGTGGAAGGAGATAAAAAAATGGATAATAAAGAAATGTTTAAGGCTTTTGATATTAGAGATATTGAAAAATATAAAGAACAATATGCTCAGGAAACTAAACTTAAATATGGTGAAAGTACTGCGTATAAGCAATCTCAGCAAAAGGCCTCCAAATATGGCAAGGAGGACTGGACAAAAGTAATGAATACAGCCAACGAAATATTTATAAAGATTGCGTCACTAATGGACAAAGGGCCTGAAAATCCTGAGGTTCAGCAGGCGGTAGCACAGTGGCGTCAGCACATCACTGAAAGTTTTTATGACTGTACCCCTGAAATATTCAGAGGCCTGGGTCAAGTTTATGTCTATGATGAGCGCTTTACGGAGAATATTGATAAAATCAAACCTGGACTGTCAAAATTCCTAAGTGAAGCGATTACAATCTATTGTGACAGATTATAATAGCTGTGGGAGAACGTCGGAAAACAACCGGCGTTTTTTTCTTTTAAAACAAATGTTTGGATAATGTTAAATAATATAATAAAATAATTATTAAAAGATATTTATTTTGCTATGGAGGCAGCAAATTTGTATAATCTGTCACCGCTTTTTCAGCCCATTATCTCTAACCCTCATAGTACAAGAATTTATACCGAGGTATTACCCTCAGATTTGCTGCGGCCTTATATAAGATGCTTTTGGGGTACACAAAACACTCAAAAAGTTTGCCAACATGACGATTATGCATATTCTTCAACTGTCATTCCAGACATGTGCATGGATGTTATTTTTAGTATTGATTACTTATACAATAGTGTTCAATGCACTTTCTGCGGTATAAACGACAAGCCTTTTTTTTCAATTGAAAATCCTATGCTTTCAACCTTTGCAATACGTTTCAATTTCTGGGCGGTGAATATTTTCTCGGATACTCATCTTAAGGGTACACTAAATGCCTTAATTAATGCGGAAGAACATTTTAGCGGCTTGTGCAGCTTTATGAAAAGACTTCTTATAAATAAAACTACAATACCTGAACGTATAGAAGAAACTGAAAAGTATTTGCTTAGTTACCTTAAAGAAAAAACAACAATTAATAATAACTTTATGAATTCGGTTTATAACATATTGACTTCAAGAGGTGTTTTATCAATAAATGATATATGTGAAAGAAACGTTATAAGCCAGAGACAGCTTGAAAGAATATTTTTGGAATACGTAGGTGCCAATCCAAAGAAAGTGGCTGATCTTGTAAGGTTTCAAAATGTATGGTGCGAAATGTATTATACAAGACAGAATATACACGATATAGTTTATAGATATAATTTTACAGACCAGTCTCATTTTATTAACAATTTTAAAAAATATTTCGGCAAATCACCATTAAAAGCTATAGAAAAGTAATGTCGGTTTTTTACAATACATAATTAAATCTTGATGCTAAACTAAATATAAATGATTTATAAAGATTAAAGGAGGGATTAACATGATTAAGAATATGGAATGCATTAATCTATATTCCAAGGACCATGTCAGTTTATTCAAGTTTTACAGTGAGAAACTTGGTATCCCGGTTCAGTTTGAGGGGTTTGGAAATTATGATGGCGTAAAATTGGGCTTTGGAAGATATGACATGGGTATTACAATCTGGGATGAAAACAAGTGGGGAAGTGCAGCTTCGGGGCAGGTATGCCTGGTTCTTTATTGTGAAAACCTGGACACTGAGTACCAGGATTTAAAGAATAAGGGGGTAGACCTTCAGCCTCCTATAAATATGGAGTGGGGAAGGGAACTGGTTGTTAAGGATCCTATTGGAAATGTAATAACCTTGGTGGAACAGCAATATTAAAAGCATTTGTTGAGAATCCGTATCTGCATAAGATACGGATTTTTTTATATGAATAAATAAATTTAATTATTTCTTTTATTGACAGGAGATAGCTGTATATATATAATGAGTATATACTCAATGAGCAATTACTCAATAGGATGGAGCCTCGTACATGTCTGAAACTCAAAGACAAAAGCAAAAAGAAGCAACAAGAAAACACTTAATTGAAACTGCTAGAAATCAATATGCTGAATATGGGTTTTCCAAGGTAAGAACGTTGGACATAGCAAAAGCTGCAAATGTATCACATGGTTCTATTTTCGTCCATTTCGGGACTCAGGAAGAACTTATTGAAGCGGTAATTAATGAATTCGGTGCTAAGATCAACTGCCGTTTGCACGAACTTGCGGAATCAAAAAGCAGTGTCAACGAAGTGATGCAAGCCCATCTGGACGGCTTGACTGAATTTGAGGACTTCTATACAAGACTTGTAGAAGAAAAGGCGCTTCTCTCAAAAAATGCACAACACACATTTGTCATGATTCAGTCGACTATTTCATTCCACTTAAGCCAGGCAATCGAGAGAGATATCAGTAAGGGCCACATTAAAAAACTCCCTGTACATATGGTGTTCAACGGCTGGATCGGACTGATACACTATTATCTGGCAAACAGAGATCTTTTTTCACCGGACGGTTCTGTATTGAAACGGTATGGAAAGGACTTGTTAAACTATTATACGGAACTTATCAAAACTTATGATAAATGAACCCCAATAAGCTTTTAAATTAACGTTTTCAATAAACGGAGGGATAGTACTATGGGCGAATTGTCAGCACTTCCTAATATCGGAAAGGTTGTTGAACAGCAACTTAATGAGGTTGGAATCAAAACAGCAAAACAATTAATTGAGGTTGGAAGCAAGCAAGCCTGGCTGAGAATAAAGAGCATTGATAATTCTTCTTGTATAAATAAGTTATATGGTTTGGAAGGAGCCATACAGGGAATTAGGTGGCATAACCTCCCTGAAGAAATAAAAGTAGAGTTAAAAGAGTTTTATATTACTTTTAAATAATTCGTGATGTGGAGGAATAAGGATGTTTGAATCAAGATGCGGTGTATGCTGTAATAGTTGTGAACGTAAGGAAAAAGTAAACTGCAGTGGATGTATCAATATGTCTGCCCCCTTTTGGGGAGGAAGCTGTGAAGTTAAGAATTGCTGTGAAAGCAAAGGGCATAATCACTGCGGAGAATGCAAGTTATTTCCATGTGATGTATTAAGTAATATGGGGGTTGAACAAGGCTATGATCCATTACCCAAAATTGAACAATGTAAAAAATGGGCCAAAGAATGCTTATAGTTGAAATGGAGGAAATACGATGAAAACTTGTATTGCTTGTGGAATGCCCATGACAAAGCCAAATGATTTCGCAATGGGAGATGAAAACAGGGATTACTGTATACACTGCTCGCGTCCTGACGGGTTAATGCAGTCATACGATGAAAAACTTGAATCCCTTTCAACCTTTATTGTCAAAACACAAGGCCTGGACAAAACTGCAGCAAGGGATGCTGCAAAATTTATGATGTCCAAGCTTCCTGCATGGAAATAAGTTTATGATTATTGTAAGAATATCAGCATGTTAAATATAAATTATTCACAGCATTTTAAGAATAATAAATACACCAATATACACTGTTTTGTGAGGTATAATATGAAAATAGTTATTTCGTACATATCCCCAAATGGGACAACAAGGTCAATAAGTAAAGAAATTGGTAGCCTTTTTATAAACTCTGGTCATGAGGTTTTACAGTTTGACATAGGAAGAAATGATAACAGAGATTATTCTCAAATTGACTGGAGTATTTATAAAGATGCTGACTTGGTAGGCATCGGAAGCCCTGTTTATCATTTATCCATATTTGATTCAATGCGTGAGTACCTTGAAATTGCTCTCCCCAAAATATATACTCAAAATCCAAAAATAAAAGCTTTTATATTTATTACCTACGCAGGAATTACTTCAGGCAGGGCCTTGTTTAATACATCTTTGCTGTTGAAAAAAAATAACATAGGGGTGGTAGGAGCACTAAAATTGAAAGCACCACATTTTTGGAACTCCAATTACTATCCGGAAGCTAATTCACTAGAACTTATTAAAGGTTTTTATAATGGACTATGCAAAAAGGATTTTAATATAATTCCTTGGGAAAAAATTAAAAAAATATTCTCATTAAGGAAAACCAAAGTAAAGTTAATATATCCGCTTGCAGGAATTATTGGATCTAGAAGAAAACTGCCTATTAATTTTTTAGAGACAAAATGTATTAAATGCAAAAAATGTTCAAATGAATGCCCGGTTAATGCTATTAGTATAAAAGAATATGCAGTCAGAGATTTGTCAAAGTGTGCATACTGCTATCACTGTACCTGGATATGCCCGAAAAATGCTATCGAGTTTGATGTTGAAAAAATAAAAAGTTTAGTCAACCTAAACAAGAGAATTGTAGGAGACGAAGAGCCCCAGAATGAAATATTTGTTTAGAACAAATCAGGCCAAGTATTTAACCTTATAGTTTTTTCAAAGACTTTGTTCATCTATTAATCACTTTTTCATATCACGTCATATTATGATAATAAAAGAATTATGTTAACTGTGGGTGATATGAATGAGTATCTACATTCCAACCAATATGCAGGAGTGGGAGAATTTTATTAAATCAAACCTGAAAAAATATAATGACAACAATGATGGGAAAGAAATCAAAAACAGTAATGATAACAATGTAATCAACACACCGGTGAAAAGTGTTCAACAATACCTCCGCATAGTAGAACAGATTTATAAAAATATTCAGAATAATTCAACTCCTGGTGTTTCAAAACAGTTTAAAAACTTATTATGGTACAGGGGTCTTGCATCTTTAGACTATGATTTAAAGCCTTCAATAAGCAGGGGAGGGCTAAACTCAGATTATGAAGTGATTTATTTATCCAAATTCAAGTCAATGGCAATACCATATGTAGAAAAACTCCCCGGATACCTGTTGAATGAAGGAACACCATCATACTGGGGCTGGCTTTTTTTAATGCAGCATTATGGTTTGCCGACAAGATTGTTGGATTGGTCCACAAATGCACTTGTTGGGCTCTTATTTGCTACACACGACAGGAATGCTGAACAGCGGAAATTCGATGCGGTTGTATGGCTGCTTAATCCTGTTAAATGGAATTCAACATTTCAGTTATATGATTTTCTTCCGACGGGTTATATCCCAAATGTAGCTGAAAATGTGGTTTATGAACAGTTTGAACCAGAATCAGTTTCAACTGACAAAAAGCCTCTGGCAGCAATAGGCCCGCTTAACAGCACACGTATTGTTGCCCAGCAGGGAACCTTTACGATTTATCCTCATACAAAGGATTTGATTTCCATGGATAGACTTCCGGGAGCAAGTGAGTCCATGTATAAAATACTAATAGATAATAATAGTACAGACAGTATAGTAAAAGAATTAACTTCTTATGGTATAACTTATGCATCATTGTTTCCTGAAATAGCCAGTATAGCTCAGCAAATCAAGGAAGAAGGGATTTTCAAGGCATAGCATAAAAGAAAGGGGCATTAGTAAACTAAATTTTAATGCACTCCAAATGCCAGATATAATCTGGTGTTTGGGAGGTGCATTTTTTATTTGAGAGTTTATATCAGATAGAATTATAGTGAGGTTGTTTTTTAAATATTTTTATAGGATAATGTTGGTAGATATGAACAAATTAATATTTTACAAAGGGGAAAATCCATGTTTCTTAGCAGGGTTCAGGTGTTTATCATAACAATGGCATTATTCATTTTTTTACCTGTCTTGATATTGTTAGGACTTTTTTACCTTGGAAAAGGCTCGATTTTTGGTGCTGTGTTATTTATTGTTTTATCTGGCAATCTGCTATTTTTACTATTTAAAGCTGGACCATGGGAATTCACATGGTTTTATCTAAAGCACATAATATTCCTTGCATATTTAGCAGTGTCAGGACTTACAATGGTATTTAACGATAATGCGAATTTTGTTCTGAATTCAGGAGAGTACATGGTTTGTGCTGCTATAGCTGTTACATTGTTTTTTAATATAAATGCTGCCAGGGCTTTAAAAAGGCCTGCAAAGTGCCTGAATCTTGAATTTCCATTTGAAAATGGAAGGTACCTTGTAACAGACGGTGGAGATGGGAGTATAAGTTCACTTATTAATTATCATAACAAAGCACAGGTGCACAAGATAGGAAATTCCAATTCATCCATGAGATTTGCTACAGATATTGTAAAGCTTGGAAAAACAGGTTTTACCGTAAGCAGCCATCTTACCGATAAAAACGAAAGCTATGCTATTTATAATGAAAAAGTATATAGCCCTTGTGATGCAGTAGTTGTAGAGGTAGTTGACAGTATTGAAAACAACATTCCTTTCAGCAGAAATTTTCCATACAATGTAGGAAACCATGTGGTACTTAAAAAAGATAATAATTACATTGTTATGGGACATCTTAACAAAAATAGTATCACAGTTAAAGAAGGAGATACTCTCAGAACTCATCAATTATTGGGGCTGATAGGCAATTCAGGGTTAACTCCAAGACCTCATTTGCATATGCAGGTTTCAGAAGCAGAAGATGGCTTTTTCTGGGCGGGAAGGGGAGTACCAATATCATTCAGCAATTTACCTTACCCAGTCAAAAATGCTGTTCTAAAGGTTTAGAAAATATGACATATAGATGTCATATTGAAGTTATATGATTATTATAGAAAAGTAAGGAAAGGATGATGGTATGATAAGTATCGAAAGCCTGATGTCGATAAGTAAGGAAGAAATTCCGGATGTAGCACGGACTCTGAAAGCAGAGGATATTAAGCTGCTGGCAGATCTTTTATCTGAAAAGGACGATAAAATAAGGTATAATGCATTACTGCTACTGCAGAGCAGATCATCGCTTTCTCTTGACGTATATCCGTTTTGGGATTTGTTTGTTGAAAAGCTTTCAAATGATAACTCATATCAACGAAGTATCGGTGTTATGCTTATTTCTGAAAACGTGAAATGGGATAGTGAAAACAAAATTGACAAAGCTTTGGATAAGTATTTTGTACTTTTGAACGATGAAAAGCCCATTACAGTAAGGCAATGTATTCAGGCCTTGAAGAACATTGTTACTTACAAAAAGCACCTTCATAAAAAGATATCAGATGCTTTAATGTCTGTTGATATATCAGCTGTCAAGGAAACAATGAGAAAAACGACCTTGACCGACATCCTTACTATTCTTGCACAAATAAGGAAAGATGGAACTACAGATGAAATTGAAAGCTATATTTTTAGTGCGCTTTCAGGCGGAGTACTGGATAAAAAAGCTATAAAACAAATAGAATCATTACTTTAAATTTATGTACAGGATAGGCCTTGGGGCCATATCCTTTTTTAATGTAATATCGCGAAATAGCATTATCCTTTGATGATTTCGCTGAATTAAATAAAATCTGCAGATCTGATTGAATCACAGATGTCTTTTGAATGATGATGGTGATGATGGTGATGATGACTTCCAAGTATCGGTGACCTTAATATAATGCATATTCCGCCTGGTGAGGTCAGTTCTAAAACATTCAGTATATTAATAGTAGCCCCAGCCGGGATAAAAACCCTTTTTATTGTACCAG
This sequence comes from Bacillota bacterium, assembly GCA_023397675.1. Taxonomy (GTDB): domain Bacteria; phylum Bacillota; class Clostridia; order Acetivibrionales; family JANLFN01; genus JAEZTC01. The sequence goes on from JAEWTV010000129.1 coordinate 42,483, forward strand.
GTAACTGAGGACATGGTGAGTGACCGCCGCGCTGTGACATTGGTTTTACCTCCTATAGTTTTATGTAATACATTTTATGCAGGAGTGTATATTAGTGTTAACATAAAAGGTTTCATATTTCTTATGTGTATGATTGATATAATACAAGTTTTAAAAATAGAATAATCAAATACTATAAAAAAGAGCTGGATATACCAACTCTTTAAGAGATCAAAAAATTAAGTAAGTTTTAGCCCTTTTGAGCTTTAATCATATTATCCATTAATCTCAGAAAAAACATTGAGCCATCAATGTAGGGCTTAAGAACTTCAAGTGATATTTGGCTGTCAAGACTTGGAAGGTTTAATCTTGTTAACAAATCATCCATATTGTTTATTCCAAAAACTTTCAAATAGGATTTGATAGTTTCAGGTGCAAGTGTTAGATTAATAACCCTATCGTTTCCTGTTAAGGTTTTAGCAGCGGCAACTTTACTGTCCAAGCCTGCCAATGTGCCTTGTTTGCATCCCAAACCAAGACTTCTATAATCTATATTTTTGTAATAGGCAATACGTTTAGCACTTTCATCAAGCAATTCTCTATAAGTCATTAAAACACCTCCTTTCAAGGTTAATAATGAAAATTTCTATTCCTCTATATAATATGCATTAGTTTAAATCCTGTTAACATAATAGAAAGGAATTGATCATTATTGTAAATCTTTATTATAAATAGGCATGTAACCATGATAATTTCACTTAGGGGACTATATAATAGTAGTAAATGAATAATGAAAGGCGAGCATTTTTATGGGGTAACCGGGGGATTTGACCTTGAAAAGGAATTAGACGACTCTTTGGGCCTCCATCTTTCTCACCACTGGCTTCGAAAAAAGAAATGGAATTACTGGTGTGTCACAAACGAAAAATCTCTATTCTCTATAATAATTTTAAACTTTGATTATGCCGGAATGGTATGTGCATTTTTTTATAATTTTAAAACAGGCAAGTTTGTTGAAAAGAAGGTAATAATACCATTTGGAAAAGGATGCAGGATGCCTGATGGAGTTTATGAAAGCATATTCTTCAATAATCATAAACTTCCGGCACAGCTTGTTTATGAGCAAGGGATAACGCATATTATTGTAAAGTGCAGTGATTTTGGAAATGAACAACTTGAAGCAGACATAAAAATTAAGAATTCAAAAGAGCATGAAGTATTGAACGTTACGGTACCTCTGGGTAAAAAACGTATTCAGTTTATATCCAAGCATCAGTGCCTTCCGGCTGAAGGAATAGTTCAGGTGGGACGGGAGGTATATCCATTTGAATATGGAAGCGCATTTGCTTCATTTGATTTTTGCAGAGGGGTTTTACCATATAAGGTTAATAGGAATTTATCTGCTGCTTCAGGTATAATGAATGGTAGAACAGTTGGGTTCAACCTTGGAGCGAAGCTGACAAACGGTGCAGGTATTACTGAAAACTCTATTGTCATAAACCGCAAGCTTATTAAGTTGAATGAAGAAATTTTGTTTAATTATGACATCGAAAACCCAATGAAGCCCTGGAAAATCAGCACTGGTATTACAAACAGAGTTAACCTTGAATTTGTTCCTGTATATGAACAAATTACTAAATTAGATTTTATTATAATTAAACATGAAGTTCATAAATTAATAGGTTATTTTTACGGTACAATAGAAGATGAAAATGGTGAAAAGATATCTATAAATAGATTAACAGGCTGCTCCGAATACCACTTCGGTAAATGGTAAAATGTACTTTAAAAATTGAAAAAGTTTTAATAAAATCTTTCTTTATTGTAAAAACAAGGTCGTTATTAAAAATAGCGGCTTTTTTCTATACCTAAATTTACATTAATGAAAATATCAATCCTGTGGAATTATATTATTGTAAACTTTTTTGGAGGTGTTAATTATGAGAAAAATACTATTTTCAATATTAACTTTAGCCCTTACATTTATCTTGATGCATGCAAATGTCAGTGCTGAAAATGCGGCGGTAAATAGTGATGAAGATATGGTTGCTTTCAGTTATGTAATATTGAATGAAGATTAATATATTTCCTTAGGTGTTAATATCTGCTATAATGGTAAAAAAATAAGTGCGGGATGATTATATGAAGGGCAGAATTGATACCGGATTGGATAATTTTAAAATAAGGTTTGCACAGCCAGAAGACATATCCTTAATCCTTGAATTTATTAAAGGACTGGCAGAATATGAAAAAATGCTGGACTGTGTAGAGGCAACAGAAGAAATACTTAGGGAAAACCTATTCAATAGGAAGGCAGCAGAAGTAATTATAGCTGAATATGAAGGCTTGCCAGTAGGGTTTGCCTTGTTTTTTCACAACTTTTCAACCTTTTTAGGCAAGCCGGGAATATACCTTGAGGATTTATTTGTCAAACCTGAATACAGAGGAAAAGGCTTAGGAAAAATAATGCTTTCATTTCTTGCTAAGCTTGCTAGGGAAAGGAACTGTGGAAGATTTGAATGGTGGTGTCTTGATTGGAACAAACCGTCAATTACTTTTTATAAAAAGCTTGGCGCCGAACCAATGGATGAATGGACGGTTTACAGAGTCTCAGGGAAAGCACTGGATGATCTTGCTGATAAGTATTAGGTAATAAGGAGTATAAATGCTATGGAAGATGTCTTGAAAAGATTTTTGAAGTATGTTGAGTTTGACACAAGATCAGATGAAAGCTCCCAATCATGTCCAAGCACTATAGGACAGCATGAGTTGGGAGTTTTCGTCGTTGATGAAGCCCGCAATATTGGACTTCGAAATGTCTCGATAGATGAAAACGGCTATGTTATGGCCGAAATTCCCTCAAATATCGATAAGAAGGTTCCTGTTATTGGGTTTATTGCTCATATGGATACAAGTCCAGATATGGCGGGGAACAATGTAAAGGCTAAAATTATAAAGAACTATGACGGAAAAGATATAGTACTTAATGAAGACCAAAATATTATCCTTTCAACCAATATTTTTCCGGAAATCAGGCAGTATTTAGGACAGGATATTGTCACAACAGATGGAACAACACTTCTTGGAGCAGACGATAAATCCGGGATTGCTGAAATAATGACAGCGGCAGATTATCTTGTAAAGCATCCTGAAATCAAGCATGGATTGATTAAAATATGTTTTACTCCTGATGAGGAAATAGGCAGGGGTGCAGATAAGTTTGATGTGCAGCGCTTTTGGGCAGATTTTGCCTATACAATTGACGGGGGCAAGCTTGGAGAACTGGAATATGAGAACTTTAATGCTGCAAAGGCAATTATTTCGGTCAAAGGAAGAAATGTACATACAGGCAGTGCAAAAAATAAAATGGTCAATTCTGTTTTAGTTGCAATGGAATTTCAGGCACTTTTGCCTCATAATGAAGCACCACAGTTTACAGAAGGATATGAAGGCTTTTTTCATTTGAATAATTTTGAGGGTAATGTTGAAAATTCACAGCTTTATTACCTTATAAGAGACCATGACAGGCAGCTGTTTGAAAATAGAAAAAAAGTAATGCTTCGGGCTGCTGGTTATATTAATGAAAAATACGGGTATGAAGCAATTTCAATAGATATAAAGGATCAGTATTACAATATGAAAGAGAAGGTTGAACCTGTCATTCATGTTGTTGAAACTGCAAAAAGGGCAATGGAGCAAGCTGGTGTAAAACCACTTATTAACCCTATAAGAGGGGGAACCGATGGGGCAAGGCTGTCATATATGGGCTTACCCACTCCTAATATATTTACAGGAGGACATAATTTTCACGGTAAATTTGAATTTATTCCTGTAAGCTCCATGACTAAAGCAGTTGAAGTGATTCTAAATATAATAAAAATATATAGCGAGTAATGCATATGGCTAAAACATCAAGCCATGGTTTGTATTACTTTTATAAATACTTAAGTATCGGAAAAACTATATAAGAAAGTATTATAAATCATTTTGGAGGTGGAGTTGTGGATAAAAATGCACCTTGTATGAAAGTTAAATGCGGTGTTACCAATTGTGCATATAATGAGTCAAAAATGTGCCATGCAGATGCTCTTGAGGTAAATCCTCTGAGCACTAAAGCAACAATAAGTGACGAAACCTGTTGTACTACCTTTAGAGACGGAGAATGATAAAATGTTACAGGAGAAGAGGCTTTTAACCTCTTCTCTTTTTTATAATGCATAGGAAAGTATAAATTTCATTGACTTAACACTTTCCGTAAAATGCATTTCAAAAAAGTCTACCTTTAGCTTTAAGGAATACCTGTAATTTAAATCGGCAAAGCCGACTTTTTTATTTATTCTTGAGTAATGACATTAGGATTTGTGGAATATTTTGCAGATTTGCCTGTTTTTCAACAGCTCCTATATCATATGCTACTTTCGGCATACCATAAACAACGCAGGACGATTGATCCTGACCTATGGTCCGGGCACCTGCATTCCTCATTGCAAGAAGGCCCTTAGCACCATCACTTCCCATTCCGGTTAATATAACACCTATGGAAGTTTTTGCTGTAAGAACTGCTACTGAATTGAATAAAACGTCAACAGAAGGACAATGTCCGCTTACCTTTTCACCTTTAATGCATTCTACCATAAGGCCTTCAGGACATTTTTTAAGGCTCATCTGAAAATCTCCAGGTGCAAGAAGTGCAAGGCCTGGTTTTACAATATCCCCGGTTTGGGCTTCCTTTACATCAATTGCACACGATTTGTTAAGTCTGTCAGCATACATTGCTGTAAATACAGGCGGCATATGCTGTACTATTACAACTCCCGGAATTTCTTTTGGAAGTGCCTTTAAAACATTGTAAGTTGCTTCAGTCCCACCTGTGGAAGCACCAATTGCAATAATATCATATCTGGTGTCCCGACTTGCAGAACTTTGAACATTTTTTTGTGCTGACATATTGGCAGTGGATGCAATTTTAACCTTAATTATAAGTTCGTTTATAAACGCTTCGAAATTTTGGGGATTACCGTAATCCGGCTTGTTTACAAAATCTACAGCCCCGGCGTTCAATGCTTCAAAAACAGCCTGGTTTGCAGAGCTTACTACAACAGTCGGAATCGGATACTGAGGCATAAGCTTTCGCAGAAATTCTATGCCGTTCATTTTTGGCATTTCTACATCAAGAGTCATTACATCCGGCTCTAAATCAATTATTTTGTCTCGTGCCTCATAAGGATTGGATGCTGTGCCGACAACCTGAATTCCTGCATCATTGGAAAGCGCTCTTGACAGCATTTCTCTGAATACTATGGAATCATCAACAATTAGAACTTTTACTTTCCTGTTTTTTATATCCAATGTACCTGCTCCTCCGTAGTAATGTAATTATTATTTTAACATGACATCGGTGTTGTCCTCAACTACTGTTATAATATTTACTAAAAGTATCTTTGTTGATTTGAATAAATATGATACTATATTTCATGGTAAATGATAATTGTTAAAAAAGTTATGTATTTATGAAAAGCTTCAATTTACCGAGATAAATATTAGATTAAATTAACCTAAAGGTGATACACAAATGACAAAATCCAGAAATGATTATGGAAATCATAGTATAACTTCTCTAAAGGGTGCAGACAGAGTAAGGCTTAGACCAGGTGTAATATTTGGATCTGATGGTCTTGAGGGCTGTGAGCATTCAGTTTTCGAAATATTATCAAATTCAATAGACGAAGCAAGGGAAGGCTATGGAAAAGTCATAGAAATAAAACGCTTTAAAGATGGGTCCATATCTGTAATAGACGAGGGAAGAGGAATACCCCTTGATTATAATACCAAAGAAGAGCGATATAACTGGGAGCTTGTATTTTGTGAATTATATGCCGGAGGAAAGTACAAGAACAATTCCGGAGAAAATTACGAGTTCAGTCTTGGACTTAATGGTCTTGGCAGCTGCGCAACACAGTACAGCTCCGAATACATGGATGTTATCGTCTACAGAGATGGTTTTAAATATTCCCTCCACTTTGAGAAAGGCGAAAATATTGGTGGTTTAAAGAAGGAAAAATTCTCGTATGAGCATACTGGAACATATATAACATGGAAGCCTGACCTTGATGTTTTTACTGATATAAATATACCGTTGGAATATTACCAGGACATACTTAAAAAGCAGGCTGTTGTTAATGCCGGACTTAAATTTGCGTTACATGATGAACAATCTGATTTGTCTTTTGAATTCATATATGAAAACGGAATAGCCGACTATATCCAAGAAGTCAGTAAGGATAAAGGTTTTACCGACATTCAATTCTATGAAACATCCACAAAAGGTCGTGACAGGGAGGACAAGCCTGAATACAAACTGAAAATGCAGATAGCGTTTTGCTTCAATAATGAAATCAATCTGCTTGAATACTACCATAATTCAAGTTTTCTTGAGCATGGAGGCTCTCCGGATAGAGCAGTCAAAAATGCATTCGTATTTATTATTGATAAATTCCTTAAACAAAGGAATAAGTATAACAAGGATGAAGCAAAAATAACCTTTGCAGATATACAGGACAGTATAATTCTTGTTACGAATTCTTTTTCAACAATGACAAGTTATGAAAACCAGACTAAGAAATCAATTACAAATAAGTTCATTCAAGATGCAATGACTGATTATCTTAAGGAGCAGCTTGAAATATATTTCATTGAAAATAAGGTTGAAAGCGAGAAGATAACCGATCAGGTTCTTGTCAATAAAAGAAGCAGGGAGACAGCTGAAAGAACCAGGATAAATATAAAGAAAAAACTTGGTGGAGCAATAGACCTATCTAACAGGGTAAAGAAATTTGTAGACTGCAGAACAAAAGACTTAAGCAAAAGAGAAATATATATTGTTGAGGGTGATTCCGCACTTGGTTCTTGTAAACTTGGAAGAAATGCAGAATTTCAAGCTATCATGCCTGTTCGTGGAAAAATTCTTAATTGTCTTAAGGCTGACTATGACAAGATATTTAAAAATGAAATAATTGTGGACCTTCTCAAGGTTCTTGGATGTGGGGTTGAAGTCAAATCCAAGCATAATAAGGAACTCAATACCTTTGAGCTTGAAAATCTAAGATGGAACAAAATTATTATATGTACAGATGCCGATGTAGATGGTTTTCAGATACGTACACTTATATTAACCATGCTTTATAGCCTGGTTCCTACTCTTATAGATGAAGGAAAAGTATATATAGCCGAATCACCGCTTTTTGAAATAATAGCAAAGAATAAAACCTATTTTGCTTACAGTGATAAGGAAAAGAATGATATAGTTGCAAAACTTGACGGAAAATATTCAATTCAGAGATCAAAAGGTCTCGGTGAAAATCAGCCTGAAATGATGTGGCAGACAACTATGAATCCGGATACAAGAAGGCTGATTAAAGTGTTGCCAACTGATGTTGAAGAAACTGCAAATGCATTTGAACTTTTACTTGGTGACAACCTGCAAGGAAGAAAGCTTCATATTGAGGAAAATGGTTATAAATATTTAGATATGATTGACGTCAGCTGATGGAGGTAATGAAGTGACACAGAACAAGCCCAATGAACAAATAATAGTTGATACTCTGGAAAAAAACTATATGCCCTATGCAATGAGTGTAATTGTTTCCAGGGCAATACCTGAAATAGATGGTTTTAAGCCTTCACACAGAAAACTGCTATATACCATGTATAAAATGGGCCTACTTACAGGCACCCGTACTAAATCTGCAAATGTTGTCGGTCAGACAATGAAGCTTAACCCTCATGGAGATATGGCAATTTATGAAACTCTTGTCAGACTGACAATAGGTAATGAGGCTCTTATTCTTCCATACATAGATTCCAAAGGAAATTTCGGAAAACATTATTCAAGGGATATGGCGTTTGCTGCGCCGCGTTATACCGAGGTAAAGCTGGATAAAGTATGTGAGGAATTGTTCAAGGATATTGATAAAAATACTGTTGAATTTATAGACAACTATGACGGTACAATGAAGGAACCTGTACTTCTTCCGACATCATTCCCCAATTTACTTGTTAATGCAAATCAGGGGATAGCTGTAGGTATGGCAAGCAGTATATGCAGCTTTAACCTTCGTGAAGTATGTGAAGCAACGGCCCAGTTTATACAGGATGAAAGAGTTGATATACTTAAATACCTTAAGGCTCCTGACTTTTCTACCGGCGGTCAGCTGATTTACAATGAGAATGAAATGTCCGATGTTTACAGAAACGGCAGAGGGAGCTTTAAGCTCAGGGCTAAATACCGTTATGACAAGGCAAACAGCTGTATAGAAGTATATGAAATACCTTACTCAACAACTGCCGAGGCAATAATTGATGAGGTTGTTGAGATTGTTAAAGCTGGTAAAATTAAAGATATTACTGATTTAAGAGATGAAACTGATCTTAACGGACTTAAAATAACTTTTGACATAAAGAAGAATGCCGATCCTGAAAGTATAATGAATAAGCTTTTCAAACTGACTTCACTCCAGTCTTCCTTTGCATGCAACTTTAACATTCTTGTTAATGGAAGTCCAAGAGTAATGGGGGTTAAATCCATACTTACGGAATGGCTTATTTTCAGGATAACATGTATAAAGAGACAGCTTTTATATGATATTGCCAAAAAGACCGAGAAACTGCATTTGCTGCTTGGTCTCAGAAAGATTCTTCTTGACATAGACAAAGCGATAAAAATAGTCAGAAATACGGAGCAGGATGAAATGGTCGTACCGAACCTTATGGAGGGTTTTGATATTGATCAGATTCAGGCGGAATTCATTGCAGAAATAAGACTACGAAACCTCAACAAACAGTACATTGTTAACCGCGTGAGCGAGGTTGATTCTCTTCAGAAAGAGATTGAGGAACTCAATTCAATCCATAGGGATGAAAGTAAAATTAAAAAAATAATAATCAAGCAACTCAATGATATGGCTAAGAAGTATGGACAGCCCAGAAAAACTGAAATTATTCAGGACGATATGATTGAAGTGATTACTGAAGAGCATATGATAGAGGATTTTAACCTTAAGCTTTTCCTTACCGGGCATAATTATCTGAAAAAAATATCCTTGGTTTCATTAAGGTCAAGTGCCGAACAGAAGCTTAAGGACGACGATTACATTCTCCAGGAAGTAGAAACACATAATAAGACAGACTTACTGCTGTTCTCTAATAAATTTACGGTATACAAGCTTAAAACCTATGAACTTGAGGACTCCAAGGCAAGCAGCCTGGGTGAATACCTTGCAAACCTTCTTGAACTTGAACCTGATGAAAAGATTATTTATATAATTGCTACAGATAATTACAGCGGATATGTATTATTCTCTTACGAAAACGGAAAGGCTGCCAAGATACCGTTGGAAAGCTATGCAACAAAAACTAACAGAAAAAAGCTTGCCAATGCATATTCCGATTTATCAAAACTAGTAGATATAAGATTCCTTGAGTCTGATAGAGAATTGGTTGCAATAAGCAGTATAGATAAGGTTCTGATTTTCAACACTTCTGCTATCAACCCTAAATCAACAAGGGATTCGCAAGGGGTGCAGGTTCTTAAGTCAAAAAAAGGCAGTGTTCTGCTTTCTATAAGGGAATTGGAGCAAACTGAAATTACAGATGCTGATTATTACAGGACAAAGGTTATACCGGCAGTAGGCTGTTATCTGAAAGATGAGGATAAGTCCAACAACCAAATAGAATTAAAACTTGATTTATAAAGCATATTAATTACCCGTTATTAGACATACTACTTTTATTGGAGGAATATGTATGGCTTTTGAAATGGTAAAGTACAATGCACCGGATTTTAACACGGAACCTTTTATTTCAGCACCTTGTGTAGCTACAAAAAGTGTAGAAATTAAAGGTGTTGCGCCAGATAACTTTCATGCGACAACGATTTTCCCTGAATACTTCAAAGTTGACGGGAAGTGGGTTGTTGCACAGCAGAGCAGGATGGACTGTGTAGTCGTTGTGCTCGAGGATGGAAGTGTTGAAGTAAAGGAGTTCAGAAGGCTGGAAGTTGGAGACAGAGTAGTAGTCGGTAGGAGTGAAGATGCCAGCAACGGTATATTTGTTTATACAGAAGGCTTTAAATACAGTGCGGAATTAGAGGAAACCTTTGCCTTCAGGACAGGCAGGTCAAGAGAAACCTCATATTCCAGAGATTATGACAGCTTGTATGATATTTTAAAATATGAAAAGGAACATGGTTATATTGTTTGGGTTCTTGGCCCTGCTGTGGTTTTTGACCATGATTCCCGTGCAGCAATGGTTTCTCTCATAGAGAACGGTTTTGCGGATGCTGTTTTTGCAGGAAATGCACTTGCTACGCATGATATGGAAGGATCTATTTTCAGGACTGCTCTTGGTCAGGATATATATACACAGGCATCAATGCCTAACGGTCATTACCATCACCTTGAACTTATAAACAAAGTAAGAAGACAGGGCTCAATAGAAAATTTCCTCAAGAATGAAAATGTTAATGACGGAGTTATAAATGCATGTGTCAAAAACAACATTCCATTTGTTCTGACTGGTTCAATCAGGGATGACGGTCCTCTTCCGGAGGTTTATGCAAACGTTTATGAAGGTCAGGATGCCATGAGAAAGCACATAAGAAAGGCAACAACCGTATTAGGACTGGCAACCCAGCTTCATTCAATAGCCACAGGAAATATGACACCATCTTATCAGGTTGTTGACGGTGTAGTCAGACCGGTATTCATTTATAGCGTTGATATATCGGAATTTGCCGTAAACAAATTAAGAGACAGGGGAACAACACAGGTAACCTCAATAGTTACAAATATACAGGATTTCCTTGTAAACCTTTCAAGAAATCTGACCGAAAAGTAATCTCTTCAAACTGAAAGAAGCGGCAACGCTTCTTTTTTTGTTCCTTATTTCCATTTACCCTAAACATACTTTATGTTAACCTTTAAACTATATTAAAAGAATATTTAATTTTTTGATGGGGGATATAATGAGAAAATCAGCCTTTGTTTTCTGCATTGTTTTTTTTGTGTTTTCTTTCCTTCCAGTCAATATCATATATGCAGCCTCAACAAGTTACCCGACAATGGAAATCAACGTCAATGGGCAAAGAATTCATCTTGATACACCTGCAATTGTTATAAACAACAGAACCATGGTTCCGGTCAGAGGTGTATTTGAAAAAATGGGTGCTGATGTTGAGTGGTATACTGGTACAACTAAAATAGCAGTTACCCTTGGCAATAAGCAGGTTGTTCTGAATATGGGACAGACATCGGCAACTGTTAATGGGGAAGTTAAATATATGGACGTGCCTCCTATAGTAATCAATAACAGAACTCTTATTCCTCTGAGATTTATTTCAGAAAGCATCGGTATGTGGGTAGGATGGGTCCAGGGCGTTGCACTTGCAACAATTACAGATCCCGATTATTTTAATAATTTGCCTTCCAACAGGATTCTAGGATATACAACAAACGATTATTTGGGAGATAACAGCTCGTATCAGTCATTTTCTTCAAACGTATCGAGTGTAACTGAGGTTGCGACATTCTCCTATTCAATAGATACCTACGGCAATCTAAAAAAAATAGGGGAATCACAGAGTAATACGGTTAATTATGCAAATTCAAATAATGTAAGACCACTATTGTTGATTAATAATTTTAATAACGGAGGTTTTGATATAGACCTGGCTCATTCAGTATTATCCAGTCCGTCAAAACGTACAGCACTTATACAAAACATATTAGTTGCTATAAGTAAGGAACAGTACAGTGGAGTAAATATCGATCTTGAACATATATACTGGTATGACCGTGCCAATTATTCGGCATTTGTACGGGAACTGAGCCAGAAATTAAAGCCTTATGGGTATTTAACCACTCTGTCGGTGCCTGCAAAGGACAGCGACTATTATGTGAATAATAACTGGAACGGTGCGATTGATTATCAGGAAATTGCCAAATATGCTGACTATCTCATGATTATGACATATGATCAGCACTGGTTCGGGGGTGACCCGGGACCTGTTGCATCTTATCCATGGGTTGAAAGTGTTATAAAATATGCTGTAACTCAGATACCTTCCAAAAAGATTCTGCTTGGAATCGGGGCGTATGGTTATGATTGGGCTTATACAGGCTCAAGAGCAATAGCATTTAAAAATATTGGCAGCCTTGCTTCAGATACTGGATCTGCGCCACAATGGGATAGTATTCAAATGTCCAAGTATTTTAATTACGTAAAAAATGGTACTCAACATCAGGTATGGTATGAGGATACCGACGGTATGTCACCAAAACTGGATTTGGTTACCCGTTATGGTTTGGGTGGCATAGGGGTATGGAGGCTGGGCTATGAGAACAGTGATTTCTGGACGATGGTAAACTCGAAGTTCAGGTATTAGTATACTTTTTTGCTAATGCTTCTGCGATATTGAACGTAGAATAGGAATGTTGCAATAAGTCTTAAAATGCAGGTAAGAACCATTGAAAAATATATTGAGGTATGCTTGTAGATCCATACTCCTATCATTGGTGATATAAAGTTGGATAGATTTATAAAAGTGGTGTAAACAGCAATATTCAAGGTTTTATTTTGCTGAGGTACTGTTTCCATTAGATTTTCAAATAGTCCGAGCTGAAACGCAGAGAACACCAGTCCAACAGAAATACTGCATATAAGAGCCATAAAAAGGGTTTTGGACATAACAAGCAGAAACGGGTTTAGAGAAAGTCCGAAGGCGCCGATTATTATTACAAATTTGGCTCCTTTTTTTTCTATCATTCTGCTCCAAATCATGTATGTAAGAACTCCTGCAAGTCCGGTTCCTACATTAAGATAACCGATCCAGGCTTCATTTGCATTAAGGAAATTAACCTGATAGATGAAAAACAGGGGCCATGCCATCTGCCAGGTTACATGAAATATGAAAGCTGTTAAAATAAAGTTTCTGAAGGGCTTGTTCCTTTTTATTGCTTTAATTGATTCTGCAAGCTGTGTTAATGCTTTGGTGTGGCTTTGGGGTAATGAAGGTGAGGTATATTTTACCCTGGACATAAACCAAGCCTGCAGCAGCGCAAGTAGGAATGCAGTAAAAAAGAATATCTGGTATATGGTAATCCTCTGACTGTCATCGCCCGGGATATAGGCAAGGATAAAACCTGACAGCAGCAGTGATGACATGCCAAAAAGGTTTGAAAACTTACTTCTTCTGGCATAGGTATTATTTCTCCTATCAGTTGGAATTACATCAGAAAAATAAGACTGCCAGAGAATAGTATAAATTGATATTGGCAAATTTATCAGAGAAACAGTCAAAATATAGAGATAGACATGTATACCTCCGGTGTAAGGCGTAAGGGCTGCAAGAGGATACATTATTCCTGCTGAAATTATGAAAATAATTATTAATTTTTTCTTGTTTGAATACCTCTGTGAAATCAGTGCTCCGGGTATAACGGCAAGCACCCCGACAAGTGCCGGAAGGGAACTTATAAGACCTATTTCGTAATCACCTGCACCCAAACGTTTCCCGAACATGGAGAAGAACGGATTGGCAATGTTCTGGATTACTATAATCATGATTCCTTCAAATATAAACATAAGACTGTTCCAGTTATCATGGCGATTTAATTTATTGGTCTTTTGCAATAATTTTAACAAGTATTTTCCCTCCTGGTTACATATATGTTAACATAATTGTAACGTGTTTAAAAGTAATCAACATTGACAGTTCCTTACAATATAAATTAAAATAAAACTATTATATTTTTGATGGAGCGAATATGAGAAAAACAAATGTCGGTGGTCAGGCACTTATTGAAGGTATACTAATGATGGGTCCAGAAGGTGCAGCAATAGCAGTAAGAAAATCAGACGGAGACATTGTAATAGATAACAGACCTTTGCCGCCAAGACTAAAAATCAGTAAAGTTCCCGTGCTCAGAGGCATTGTTTCATTTTTCAGACAGATGGTACTTGGCATGAAAGCTTTGATGTACTCTGCAAGCTTTATGGATATTGAAGGTGACGAACAGACAGAACCTTCAAAGTTTGATAAATTCATGCAGAGGGTTTTTGGAGACAAACTAATGGAGGCTGTAACTTATTTTGCGGCAATTATTTCAATTGCTTTTAGCGTAGGTCTTTTCATTTTGCTTCCAAACTTTATTGCGGGAATTTTATCTTTTGATACAGAGACTTCATCAGGAATTTTTCTATATAATCTCTTGGAGGGTGTTTTAAGACTTACCATATTCCTGGGTTATATGTTTTTAACTACCAAAATGAAAGAGATGAAGCGGATTTGGGAGTATCACGGTGCAGAACATAAAACCATAAACTGTTATATAAATGAAGAGGAATTAACAATCGAAAATGTTAAGAAGTTTTCAACTAGAAACCCCAAGTGTGGTACATCCTATATTTTCCTTATAATAGTAGTAAGTATTATCACTTTTTCTTTTCTTGGTTGGTATGGCTTAATAATGAATATTGTCGTAAGAATTTTGCTGATACCATTAGTGGCAGGTTTATGCATGGAGATATTGAAGCTTGCAGGAAAAAGTGAGGGAAAAATTGCAAAAATTATAAATGCGCCCGGAATAGCATTTCAAAGCCTAACAACAAGTGAACCTGATGATTCACAGATTGAAGTTGCAATTGAAGCATTTAACGCGGCATTGAATTATAAGCAGCGGATAGAGGGCAGTGTAGTATAAATAATAAACTATACCGTGTTCAGACTTGGGAAAGTTTAAAAGAGTTGCAAAGGTTTAGCCATTGTATTTAAAAATATGAGTTTGCCATTTTGTTAATGGACTTTTCCCATTTTTATAGTATAAATTAAGAGCTTCTTGAGCGTTTATGTATTTTTTAGGATCACAATTGCTATCAGAAAAAAACATATATTCAGTTCCGCCTTTTAGCTCTTCATGAGCGTATATTTTTAAGCATTCCAATAGGTCTTGCCTATTTAGGTCAAATGGCACGCAATCGGTACTGCGGCAACACCCATATAACTGAAACCCTCTATGGTTTTATAAAGTTCTTCAACCCTTTTAGTACCATACTGAAAAGATATATTTAAAAAGACAATACCATTTTTACATAAGAAATCTTTGGCCCCTTTTAATACAATTCTTCGAAACTCAAAACCGTCGTCTCCTTCACTTGAAGGGGGATTAGCCAGTATAAAATCAATTTTCCCACGGCTTTTACCGAGTATGTGCTTTTCTTCGTTGTCATAAGGGTCATATGAATCTGAAAGCATAAAACATACTTTATCACTAACATCATTTATAGCAGCATTTTTCCTGGCAATATTGATATTATCCTTAGAAATCTCTAATCCATAAATTTTGCTCACTGATTTTATTTTCGCAGCAAGTATAGCCAAACATCCTACACCGCTGCCCCAATCAATTCCTGTGCCATGTATTAAATCCTGATTATGTATAATTGCATCTATTAGAATGTGGCTTGCCGGTGTTAATGCAAAGGTTCCTTTTGGGTGGCAGAATGTTAATTCACCTAGTCCTTTGGTTGAGTCTTTATCTAAAATAGTTATTTCTTCACCTGTATTTATTTCTCGTATCATAATATTACCTCCGTTAGGTAACCGCTTTCTTATTATATCTCATAATACTGTCTAAATCTCGGTTTTTCTGGGGCGAAACCTGTTCGCCACGGTTTCCCCCAGACCCCACCTTCCATGGCTGCCCTGGTGGAAGCCTACTGCGGCAGCTGTAAGCTGCTCGCTCGTTCT
>JAEWTV010000029.1 GCA_023397675.1 Bacillota bacterium
GCCCAGGCCCGTGTCCAGGAACAGCTCATAGATGTCCTTGAGGCGCACATTCTGCCCGTTTACGGAATATTCGCTGTCGCCGGAGCGGTAATACTTGCGGCCGATCGTCACCTCGTCGTTGTCCACGTCGATGCGCCTGTCGGTGTTGTCCACCACAAGGCTGACGCTGGCAAAGCCCATGGCACCGCGCTGCTGCGTGCCGCCGAAAATGACGTTCTCCATCTTGCCGCCGCCGCGCAGCTGCTTGGCGCTTGTCTCGCCCAGCACCCAGCGAATGGCGTCGGATATATTGCTTTTTCCGCTGCCGTTGGGGCCCACCACAGCGGTGATGCCTTTGCCGACGGTAATGCGCGTGCGGTCTGGAAAGGATTTAAAGCCCTGTATTTCAAGCGCCTTCAAAAACATGGAAAAACTCCTTACTTACGAGTATAGGGACATTTTGCCCGGCGCGGCAGGCCCCCGCGTCAATACCCCATCAGGGCCAGGGCTTCCTTCGCCGCCTGCTGCTCGGCCAGCTTTTTGCTGTGCCCCTCGCCCTTGCCGATGCAGTTGGAATTGAGGTGCACCTCCACCACGAAATGCTTGTTGTGGTCCGGGCCGGATTCGTCGGTCACCACATAGCGCAGGCGCTCCTCCGGGTTCTGCTGCACGATCTCCTGCAGCTTTGTCTTGTAATCCTCTTCGGCGGCGGCGTCCGTGAGCGCGCCGGTGACAAACGGCAGGATGAACGCCCGCGCCGTTTCCATGCCGCCGTCCAGGTACAGCGCCGCGATGACCGCCTCGAACGCGTCGGACAAAATGCTCGGGCGGCAGCGTCCGCCGCCGCGCTCCTCGCCCCTGCCCAAACGCAGATAATCGCCCAGGGATATCTGCTTTGCAAATTCAAACAGCGCCGCCTCGCACACAAGGCTGGCGCGCATGCGCGTCAGTTCGCCCTCGGGCATGTTCTTGTGCGTGAACAGGTATTCGGCCACCACGATGGACAACACCGAGTCGCCCAGAAATTCCAGCCGTTCATTGTGGCGCACACCGTGCTTCGCCTCGTTGGCGTAGGAGGTATGCGTCAGCGCCGTCACCAGCAGCGCCGGGTTCTTAAAATGATGATGAAGAGCCTCTTCCAGCTCGTGTGTCTCGCGCATCGTTCCAGATCCTTCCTTTGTTGCGGATGGCGGCCGTCCCGCCGGGGCTGTTTTGCGAAAGCGCGCCGCGCGCGCCTTTCCGGCGGCCGTTACGCCCCGGCTTCCTCTGTCTGGGCCACGGCGGCCAGCTTTTCGCGCATGCTCTCCACCGCGCCGCTTTCCACGCACAGCTTTGCCTGCCGGACGGCGTTTTTGAACGCCTTTGCATTGGACGAGCCGTGGGCCTTGATGACGGGCTTCGTCACGCCCATCATCAGCGCGCCGCCGTGTTCGTCGGCGTCCAGCTTTTTCTTAAAATCCTTCATGCCGCCCTTTACCATCAGATAAGCCAGCTTGCTTTTCAGGTCCGCCATGAACACGTTTTTGATCTCGCCCACCAGCATCTTGGCCACGCCCTCGGTGAGCTTCAAAATCACATTGCCCGTAAAGCCGTCGCACACAACAACGTCCACATTGCCCTGGGGCACGTCCTTGGGCTCAACATTGCCGGCAAAACGGATGTTTTTATTATACTTCAAAAGCCGGTGCGCCTCAACATAGGCCGGGGTGCCCTTTGTCTCCTCCGCACCGTTGTTCACAAGGCCCACGCTGGGGTTTGCGCGGCCCATCACTTTCTCCATGTACACGCTGCCCATCGTGGCAAAGGCGCTGAGCATCTCGGGCCGGCATTCCACATTTGCGCCGGAGTCCAGCAGCAGATAGGGCTGCTTCGCGCCCGGAATGACGGTGCCGATGGCCGGGCGCTTCACGCCCCTGAGCCGCTTGACGATGAGCGTTGCTCCCGCCAGCAGCGCGCCCGTGGAGCCTGCCGAAACGAAGGCGTCGCCCTCGCCGGCGGCCAGCATGCGCAGGCCCACCACCATGGACGAATCCTTTTTGCCGCGGATGGCCGCCGTAGGCTCGTCGCACATCTCAATGGTCTCGGAGGCGTCGGCCACGGTAATGCCCGCCATATCGATGCCGTTCTCCCGCGCGCAGGCCTCGATGTCCCGCCTGCGCCCCACGGCCGTGATCTGCACGCCGTATTACCGCACGGCCGCGGCCGCGCCCAGCAGAATTTCCTTTGGGGCGTTGTCGCCGCCCATCGCGTCGATGATGATGTTCATAACGTTCCCTCCCGATTGACTCTCATGATTTTTTGCGCTCTGCTCAATAATCAAAGTATAAGGGAGCGCGTATTGGTGCGAAAGCAACCGCTTTGTTTTGCGCTCAGCCCAGATACCGCTCCATGGCGGCCACGGCCCGCTGCGCGACGGCAAGATACCGCTGGCGTTTGTCACGGATGCGCGTTTCAGGCGCGGGCAGAAGGCCCATGTTCGCGCCCATAGGCTGAAAATCCTTCGTGGGCGTTGTGATATAACGCAGCAGCGCGCCGCACATCGTGTCCGCCGGCGGCGGCGTGAACGCGCGGCCGGACAGCCGCGCTTCCATGCTTCGGGCCGCAAGCAGGCCGCAGGCCGCGCTTTCCATATAGCCCTCAAAGCCCGTGATCTGCCCGGCAAAAAACACGTTGGGGCACGCCTTCAGCGAAAGATCGGTTCCCAGCAGCGCCGGGC
>JAEWTV010000133.1 GCA_023397675.1 Bacillota bacterium
TCCCTTTTTATCTAGAAATTCCATTATTCCTTTCTTAGAAAATTTCTTTTCTGGAAACAGCTTTTTCATATCCACATTTTCCACCTCCATATAATATTGTTTCCGCAAATGGGAACATTATACATAAAGGTGTTTATTTTTAAATGTTTATTCTCACTTGTAAGAATCCACATTTCCCAGCTGTATGCCAGTATAATAATATTTTAAAATCTCCTCAAAACTTCCCCCGTTTTTAGCCAGATAATTGGCACCCCACTGGCTGAGGCCAACCCCATGCCCATTTCCATAGGTCGTAAGCTTTATAATATCCTTGTTTCCCTTCTGGATAATGAAATTTGCCGATTTCAATTCAAATAGCTTCCTGAATTCAGTTCCCTTCATTGTAATATTTGCAATTTTAACAGTCTTGGCGCGGCCTCCGCTTGTATACTCCACAATCTGAATATCTGAAGAAATATCCTTACCTGTATATTTGAAGCTGGAATAACCGGTTTTAAGTTTCTTTATAAAATCCTCAGAATTAATGGTAACCTCTGTCTTATAATCCTTGCCCTCTTCATCCCCCTTACTTATAACACTCCTTAAATACGGCACGCTTACCCCATCCCATACATCCTCAGAATTCTCAGTCCTACCGGCTGCATTTGAGTGGAATACGGGATTAGCAATAGCACCGTTATATACTAAAATTATTCCATGTGTATCCTCAATTGCTTTTTCTATCTTCTTCCAATTTTTGGGCCCTGCTGATTTACCCCAGTTTTTCATTGCTGCATCTTTGCTTATCCATGCCTGGCAATCCCCCGGATCAGTACATATATCTGCACCTTTATTCCTGTCATTGTTTGATAAGTAAACCTTTTTGTATCGTGCAAATGCATATGTCCTTGCAGCTATAGCCTGAGCCTTCAAGGCTTCAGGTTCAAAAGATGCCGGCATTTCCGCAGCAACTACCCCCTTAAGGTACTCATCAAGACCCATTTGCCTGGTTTTGTCTTCGGATTTGATGTAAACCTTTATAAGCAAGTCATCCTTTGGCTTAACCCCATCTTCATGGTGCCCCGTACCACAGCTTTTTACAATAAGCAAAGGTGTAAGCACAACAACTATTAACATAAGAAGCGAATAAAAAGAAAACTTTTTCATGTTAAAATATATTCAGGACGAGACTTTTTATGATTCAAAAGAAACATAAGAAAAGAGCCACCTAAGTGACTCTTTATAAATATACTTATTTAGTTTTCTTTTCTTATATTCGCTCCTAATGCCCTAAGCTTCTGTTCGATATTAACATATCCTCTTTCTATATGTTCAATATCTGTTATTTCTGTTGTGCCTTTTGCAGCAAGACCTGCAAGCACAAGTGCTGCACCTGCTCTCAGATCAGTTGCTTTAACTTGTGCGCCAAGCAAACCGTCTCTGCCTTCTATTATTGCACTTCTGCCTTCTATTTTTATATTTGCACCCATCCTTTTAAGCTCACTTACATGCATAAACCGGTTTTCAAAAATAGTTTCTATTATTAAGCTTGTTCCCTCTGCCTTAGTCATTAGGGCAGTCATCTGGGCCTGCATGTCTGTTGGGAATCCCGGATATGGATGTGTCTTAATATCAAGTGCTTTTAATTTATTTCCTGCTGATACGTGAATACTTGTCAAATCTTCCGTTACCTCGGCTCCTGCTTCCTTAAGCTTTGCACTGACCGGTTTCAAATGGTCTGTAAGTATATTTTCCACTATTACATCTCCGCCGGTAATTGCAGCTGCAATCATGTATGTCCCAGCTTCAATCCTGTCGGGTATTACTGTGTGGTTCGCAGCCTTAAGGCTTGGAACTCCGTTAATTTTAATAGTATCGGTTCCGGCCCCTTTTACATCTCCCCCCATGGAAGTAAGATATGTAGCCAGATCTACAATTTCAGGCTCTATTGCTGCATTTTCAATTATTGTCTGACCTTCTGCAAGCACAGCAGCCATCATTATATTTTCTGTTGCCCCGACACTTGGAAAATCCAGATATATTTTATCGCCCTTAAGCTTTCCTTTGGTTCTTGCTTCAATATAACCATGCTCCTGGATTATTTCCGCACCCATTGCCGCAAACCCCTTCAGATGAAGGTCGACGGGTCTTGTACCTATTGCACAGCCCCCAGGAAGAGAGATTTTTGCATGTCCCACCTTTGCAAGCAAAGGACCCATGACAAGGAAGGACGCCCTCATTTTATTTACAAGCTCGTATGGTGCGGTAGTGTTAAGAATATCCCCTGAAACAACCTTCAGGGTATTTTTGTCCTCAGATATGGTTATGTCAGCTCCAAGAGATTTTATAAGCTCACACATTATTTTCACATCATTAAGAAAAGGTATTTCCTCTAATACATTTTGTCCGTCGCCTAACAAAGACGCTGCTATTATAGGCAATACGGAATTCTTTGCACCACTTACCCTAACCCTTCCTTTTAAAGGCTTTCCTTCAGTAATAATAAACCTGGACATTTTTATTCTCCCCTTTGTGTCTTATGTGTCGTAAAATCTTAATCTTTTGTGTGCTTCCAGGTACATCAATATTCTATTTCTATAATCGGGGTGGCAAGCCATATATATGTTTTATTATCATAACTGTTATATCTGGCAGCCAAATTAAAATTTATTTTTTTGCCGTCTACCTTGATGGAATCCCTTAGCAGCGGAGAATAAGCGCTTACACTCAAAAGATTTCCATCCCTTATACCCTCAACCTTTCTAGCGGAAATAGTTGTGAATACTTTTGTGTAGATCTCTTCCATTTTCTTGTTTTCAAGCTTTCCTTCAATATGCCCCGTTATACAGGAACTCACTTTAGGAACTATGCTGTGTTTCTTTAAAAGTCGTTCTATCCCCCCCTTTATTAGAATAAGACTTGCACTGTCAAAACTCTTTGTATCTGAGATTGTTACTGAAAGTGTATTGTCATCTGAATTTCCATTTTTAAAAAGCTGTATAAACATTGCAACATACCTACCTTGAGGTGTGCTGCCTTTAATTTCAATTTTTGCAAATTCTCCATTGTCAGTTTTTTTAAATGAATATGTATTATCCTTCTTTAATTCCTGGCTGGAAACAATTTCATCAGCCAACTGCTTCATTTCTTCATACCCAGATATTTCTTTTCCCAGTCTGCCCCATACATTTATTTCACTTTGTTCAAGGCTTGCATTTGTCAGTTTGAAAGCATTTTCCAAAGCTATCTGGGGATCTTGGATTCTTCCGTTGTTAATAATAATCAATGAAATAAAAATAATAAATAATCCAAAAATAAGAATTACATAATATGTTTTTTTCACGCATTCACCCCCTTGTTTCTAATAAAATTATTACCTCAAACAAGGGGACGTATACATGTAATTTTGTTGTTATTCAACGGTTTTACACATATCAACATTTAATTTTCATAATTGTAAAATCATGATTTTTTTAATACTTCCTTTGAAAATTTATGTTAATATGTTCAACTTTACCCTCTAATTTTTAATAAGTTGAAATTGCACGGCTTATCATCATTGCAGTGTTTGCCCTGCTTATATATGCAGTTTCATTGAAATTTTTGTATATTCCGTCATTAGTGCTCAAAATCCCTGCATTAAACATTTTTAATACATAAGGAGTATACCATTGACCTTTTTTTATCTGTGAGTAAGTACCGTTATTATTTGTGTTGAATTTGAATGCCTTTGCAATAATTGTACAGACCTCTGCAACAGAAATCTTGTTATTTGGTCTGAGAGTCTTATCGTCAAACCCAGATAAAAAGCCATATTTAACTCCCAGCAACAAATCTTTCCTGGCCCAGTGGTTGTCTATATCCTTAAACCCCTTGGTGTTTTCAGGATTACCTGTAAGCTTAAGCGCTCTGACAATAAGCGCTATAAATTCAGCCCTGGATATTGAGCTTTCGGGGTAGTATTTATCACCTGCTCCTTTCACAATACCAGCATCATGTAAATGCCAGATGAATTCCTTGGCTTCGGAATTTGCAATATCAGTAAAAGGCAATCCTGTCTTGTCGGCGATATTTTTTGTAAGAATTCTTATAGGCGGAAGAGCACTGCTTAAATCATAGTCAAAGCTAATAGTTTGTGGTGCTCCAGCTTTTAATTCATAACCAACACTTAAAGTTTTGCCATTTTCAAGATAAAAGTATGAAAGGACAATTCCTTTAGCCTCAGATGGGTTTTCCCACCTAAGATTAATTCTCAATTTATTATTGTCAAGCTGCTTCGTATCATAAACCAACCCGGCAGCAAATACTCCCTGAATATTTATCAGCAGTACAAACGCTATTATTAAAGCAACAACCTTACCCTTCGGATACCGCAATTTTATTACCCCCATTTTAACTGTTTCCTGTTACAATTAATCTATATCTCCCGCCAATGCAAGGGCCTTGCGCAGCATCACTATAAGCTCTCCTCTTGAAACCGGGCCTTGCGGGGCAAGAATTCCGGAATCTGTAACTACAATACCGTTCTCGATAGCAAACCTTACCTTGGAACGTGCTGCCGCACTTACTTTTGTTATATCAGAATATGGCACATTAGCATTTGAGGCCGCAGTTCTTCCCGTTTTGAGCTCATATACCCTGACAACCATGAGTATGGCCTTTTCACGGGTAATTGTATTCCCAACACTGCTTAAATCTCCGGTGTTAAGGATTCCTGATTTTGCTGCAACACTTGCATACTTGTCATCATAGTTAATATCCATAACATCAAGCATCAATTTTGCAGCATCACCAATCAGCGCATTTGAAGATGGAGAAAAGTATTTTCCAGTTACACTCTTCAAAGCATGTACTGAAGATATCTTAAGAACCGCACTTTTGATTTCATCGGTATCGCTTAAATATGCAAGATCTACGTAGTTGCAGGTGTTTGTAATATCTGCAACTGCTATATTTCCGGTATTAAGTGTTTCAAAGGTTAGCGTCCCGCTCCCTGTATCCTGATTATAGTCAGCAGAAGAGGATACTTTCTGCCATACACCTGATTTTGCATCATACATTACTGCAGAGGTTACACCCGGTTTAAACCAGCTGTCGCCCGTATAAGGTAAGCTTACCTTTAATGGTCTGTTTAACTTTATAATTTCTATAATACTGCTTCCATCAAATGCATTGACTGCTATCTGGGATGAAACTCCTTTTGCTGTCATACCGGCAACATTAGGCGCTTGTACTGTTCCCGGATTCATCAGTGAAATTTCATAATTAAAATCTCCATACTTTTTGATAAGTGCAGTTTCCTGCGTTACAGCAAGTGCATCAGGTCTTATAATATAATTAGCAGTTTTTGTAGCAATAGTAAGGGTTTTACTCATAACCGACATTGACCGGAATACCTTGTCGGAAATTGTGATTACAATCTTTGTAGCTGTTGATGGAGGATTTATGGCATCAATTGAATAGTTAAGTTCTCTGTCACTCTTAACAAATTCAACGAATCTATCTGCATTCACTCCAATAATCTTAATATTCCAGGTATAATTTGAAACAATTTTATCTTTTACAATATAATCGCCAGTAATTACATTTTCTATATCCTGATCCGAATCATAATCATCACTGCTTCTAAGAGTCCTTACAGTAACACTTTGTGTCGGTTCCGACTTGAGTCCCTTTTCAGGATTATATGCATAAAGTCTGGCGTAATATCTGAAATTTGAGCGCAGCCCTGTTACTGTATACTCTGAACCATCTGTAATGTCAAAGGTCTTAGCATCCTTGTAGTTGATATCAGTAGCCACCTCAAGCTTATACTGAACACCGGATTCCTTTATCCATTCAAAGGTTATGCTGTTTTTGGTAACGGCATTTGCAGTATTTTTAACTCCAAACCCCTTTGGAGTATTCGGAGGCGTATCCTTTAACGTTTTTACCGCATATGAGTCGCTCCATTCGGATTTTGAAGTTTCTGTACCACTTACTGCTTCTGCCTGAATCCAGAAATAATAGAGTGTATCCGAATCAAGTCCGGTTATTTTGTAAAAGTTTATATCCTTAAGGTCGGCAGCTTTTATTTCAGCTGTGCCTGTTGCCTTCTGGATATTATCTGTTTTACCGTATTTTATATAATAGTTGTAGCCATCCTTTACATCCCATCCCAAATCCACATAACTGTCTCCAGGAAGGTTATAATTAAAAGTCGGCACTATTGGCTTTTCAATAACCGGCGGCATATCCGGATTAGTTGTTATAATCAACGGATCTGACGGGCCTGAAACAAGGTTTTCACTTTTTCTTTCAGCTCTGACCCAAACTACATAAGTTGTGTTCTCATCCAGGTCTTCAACTGATATATCTATATTGTGCCTTAGGTTGTCGGGGCTTAGCAATGGGTCCTCAGTCTCATCATTTGGTGTGACTTCAACACCCGTAATCCAGTCTGCAGGCATATTTTCGAGTCTGCTGTAATCCATGTTTTCCTCATATTTGATTACACCCACATCCAATGTGACACCGCTATCATACTGAACCATTCTATAGTTTATACCGTCAGGCGGTGTTAAAGGATCATTTGGATTATACGGCGGAACATCATTTTCGTTGAGCTTTTCAGTTCTTACATATTCCCACTTTGTACCGTTAAACTTTTCATACCATTTGTTTTTTATCTGCAGTATTGCCGAAGTTGAAGTTATCATGTCCCTTCCATCGGTTGGCGACTTCTTTATCTTAAGTGGAGGCCTTCCGGGAACAAGAGGCTGATCGATAGGACCATTTGTAGGGGTAATAATAATCTTAAGGCTTGGCTGTGAAATATATTCAACATTTTTAAGCTCACCGTTAACAAACTCAACATATGTTTTTTTTGCAACTATTTTAAAATAATAAGTTGAGTTAGGTGTGAGACCTTTTAAATCATACTTATATCCCTGAATGTTTGATCTGTCCATAACTTGGAATCTACTGTCATTAAGGCTCAAATTTGATTCTATCTTATTATTGTCTGGCGGGTTGTCTATGTTGTCCATATTGCTCATAAGCCATATATCGTACTTTATATCACCATCTACAGCCCCATCTCCCTTCATTGGGGGATTAAGGAGTATTGATGCACTGTCGGGCTTAAGGTTTTCAGAATAAGT
Source organism: Bacillota bacterium (assembly GCA_023397675.1). Taxonomy (GTDB): domain Bacteria; phylum Bacillota; class Clostridia; order Acetivibrionales; family JANLFN01; genus JAEZTC01. Next base: position 7,122 of record JAEWTV010000133.1, read on the forward strand.
TGTGATAGTGCTTCCGTCAGTTGCCTTGATTTTATCTACTATCTGAGGTGCAGAAGGATAAGTTGAAACCTCCTGCTCCTTCACATAAATTTTATCTGATTCTATTTTGACAGGGAAATAATCCTGCCCCATCTTTGTTACACTGGCCCTGATTATATAATAATTCTTCTGTTCTTCGGGCGGAATGGTAACATAAATGCTTGTACCCTGTACTGTCGACATGTATGTAGGAAGTTGTGTGGAATCAGTTGTACCTTTATAAACCAGATAGGAAATTTTTATACTTGCATCCGAAATATCCTTTAATACTGGACTCCAGTCAAGCCTCCATATTGTTCCATAATCTGTTGTAGACATTTTGGTTGTACGTACAAGAATGAACGTACTAGCATAAGCGACTTCGCTTTCTTCATTTCTTTTAAGTTCAGTATCTGTAAGGTCAGGAACAATTTTAACATAATACACCGTAGCAGGTTTGCCAACATTGTGTGTGTATTCTAATTTTCCTGTAGTCTGATTAACCTTTACAGGACCATATGGCTCGATTTGTGAAGGGCCGATAAATATTGGCTGTGAATTGGTAAAATCTCCATCTGTCACATAAAGCTTATAATCAATACGTTTTCCGCCAATATTCCATACATCATCCCACTCAATTTTTATCTCGGTATCGCTTGCTGTATATGCATTTATCTTAATATCCGTTAATACTCTTAATGTATTTGAATTGGTAGATTCACTGCTTGATACCGTAGTAGTTCCAAGACCCTTTTGATATTTATAATACGCTGTCATATAGATATAATAGACAGTTCCCGACTTAAGGTTTTTAAGGCGGAAAGATGTAGCACTGCCTGAAATATCCTTTTCAGAATTCCTTAGTACGGGTGCAGACGGAGCTATTCCATATTTGTTAACTTCCTGAATATATATGTTGTAATAACCCTGGGTCCCGCCTGGGAAAGAAACGGCATCCCATTTAAGATCAGCATAATTGCCATCATACTCGTTATATCCTATTGCAGAACCGGAGGTGACATCAGCAAGGCGTAGCTTTTCAGGTGCCTGGGTAGGATCACCCAAGTCTGCAAAAGCCGGTTTGATAAGCAACATCTGTAATATGAATGTTAACGCTAATGTTATCCCCATGATTCTTTTAGTTTTTCTCATATGCAATACTCCTGTCATAATACCATAAAAGTTTTACTTATTGTATTAGTAATAATTACATTTCACCGGTTGTGCCAAGCAGCTTGACCATAGAAGCAATAATTTCCGCTCTTGTAACGGATTCCTTCGGAAGGAAATAGCCTCCTGCATTAAGTGACATTGCACCCAGATCTACACATACTACAACATACTTGTAATAAGCATTATCAATACTTCTATCATCTTTAATATAGATATTTTTACCAGGTTTTAACGTTTCAGCGTTAAGGCCCATCTTAGCTGCATAAAGCTTTACCAGTGCTGCCGCTGCTTCCTGCCTATTTATCTGCCTTGAGGTATTGGAAGTGTTTAAAATACCTGACAATCCCAAGCTGGCCGCTTTTTGCTTAATGTCCAGGCCCTTGTTCTCATCAGACTTGCCCATGACTTTCTCATAAAGCAGTACCAATTCCTTTACAGACACATCACTTTCAGGATTTAAGGATGTACTGATACCTGCAAATACGTCACTAACATCATATTTGGACATAAACCTGTCAATATAATCCTTTGCCCAGTAATCGGATGCAACATCCTGTGTTGAGGTCTGTGTCGCAAGTATTGCATATTTTCCGGTTTTGGTAACATCAAAACTTAAGGTGTTGGTACCACTTAAGATATTATTACTGAGTTTTTGCCATGTGCTTGATCCGTTATATAAGACATAAGGTGTCTTTAAACCACTATCATTATTGTAAAACAATTTAACCCTGACCGGCTGTTTGAAACCTGTAAGTTCCTTAGATACAACTGTAATGCCTGTCCCAAGGCCTGTACCGTCAACAGTGGCATTTAGAAAATCAGACAATGAATTTTCAACATTTTGAATGACGCTGCTGATATAACTGTCTATCTGCTGAGGAGTGCCTTTGTTACCTGGGTTATCAGGGTTAGCAAGTAAATCAAGGCTCTGTTTTACAAGGCCTGTTTGAGAGTTATAAAGCTTGTCATTTATTTTATCCGACAGTTCCTTGTCTGTCATAGAGCTTCCAACAGCCTGCATACTAAATTCATTGATTTTTGAAACAGTTTTCTTCCCTGATGGCAAAGCAAGAGGTGCGTAATCCGTCCTGTTTATAACCACCTTTATAAATACATCCTTAACACCGCTTGTTGAACGAAGTGCATTTACATCACCGGCACCCTGGCTGTCAACCATATTCGGCCGTATTGTGTATTCACTTGCTGCAGTCTTTATAATTAGGCTCTTGTTGCCGGAATCCAGCTCATTTGTAACGCTGAACGGCATATAAATCACATCAGTTGAAGCACTTCCCGCTATTGAGGAAATATCAAGCACGTATGGGGAACTGCCGCTGTTTTGGAGCAGGTTTATAAGCCGTTGCCCTTTAATGAGCAGCTTATTTGTGCTCCCATTGTCTATATTCATACGCCAGAAAAGGTTTTGCTCAAGCTCCTTGATTTTATCGGTGAAGGTTGCCTGATTCTTTGTATCCTGATCATTCTGGTCATAGTCTCCCTGGTTGAACTCAGTTCTGGTGTCAACAGGGCCTATATACTTCGAATAGGATATTAAGGTCGCATCAGTCGGAGCCACCCTAACGTATCTTACTTTTATATAATACTTTGTATTTGAAGTTAATGGTCTGTGTACAATTGATCCATCACTCTGCTTTACCGGTATACTTTTAATCCTTGCATAGTATACGCTGTTATTGGTTCCTGCTGTTCCAATAGTCTTATCCAGATAGTAAGGCAGGCTCCTTCCGTTTTCATTCATGTATATTTCAAGATCTGAACTGTCAAGTGTAGTATATTGCGTAGCCTGTTCGGTTTTAACAGCTATCTCATAGCTGGAATAAAGGTCAACCGTCAGACCCCTCCATTTAACGTCAATCTGACTATTGGCATCTCTGGTTCTTAAGCCTACGAATTCATCCACCATATCCAGGCTGGGTTCGGCTCCTTTAAAAACCCTTACACTGTATGAAGTATTCGGTTTCAGATTCATAATTCTTCCGTAGAATGATGATCCGTCGGCAACAACCGTATACTGGCTTCTGGAAAGCAGCTTAAAGTCTGTATCATCGGGACCTTTGAGTTTAACAATGTAGTCTTCGGCTTTAAGAGTGCTGCCGGTATCAGTCCAGAAGAAGCCCAGCTGGCAGTCACTTAGTGGCTGAAGCGAATCCGGAGCAGTGATTAGCGAAGTGGTAACAGGTATAGACACCCAAGCACTGCTGCTTTGGGTAACACCAGCTTGTACTACTTCTGATCTTAAAGTAAAGTAATACAATCTATTTGGGAAAAGCCAGGTATCTATTCTATAAGTAAAAGTCTTTGTAACAGGGTCATAAATAAACTTATCCGAAGAAGATGCAGTAGAAGGTGTTTTTGCATTAGCCGGATTAAGTAATATAGTCCCGAAATTTGATTGGAAATTCTGATAAATAGGATCAGTCTGCAATGTTGATAAAGGTGCATCAACAGCAACCCTACCTGATGTACATATTAACCTATAGACAACATTATTTTCCTGTTTAGTCCATCTAAAAGTAACACTGGAACCAGAAACAAGCTTATTGCCTGAAGCATCGGAAGCTATTGCGAAATCTGTAGGAGCAATTGGCTTCTTGGCTGAGTCATCCGGTGGCTGTACACCTCCGTTATCAGTGGTTACAGGTAATATTGCAGTAAAAGCTGATTCCCTGTCTGTAGTTACTCCATCAATATGCATTCTGGTTTTAACAAGGAAGTAATAAGTGGTATTAGGCTTTACTTTCAATCCAAACCTGTTGATAAATGCCTGCATTGTAAATTGACTTATCCCTGCCTTTATATAGGTACTTCCTGCATCAAGTCCTGTAAAGGTCACATCACCTAAAGCCGAATTCTGAGTTGTGCCTACCCTTATAAAACTATTTGTATCAGTGCTTGTACTCATATATATATCATAATATAAGGCATTATTAGGTGACTGCACATCAGTATAGTCCTTCCAGTCCAATGTTGAATTTTTCATGAACTGTATTTCTATATAATTGGGGTCATGTTTATTGGCCTTAAGATCTTCAACCGATGGAACGTCAAGCTCCATTCCTGAAAGAGTTGTAAAGCTACTGGTTATTGACTTGTCTGTAACTCCTGTAGGATCTGTTTTAGCTGTTCCCTTTGTGGTATACATCTGGAAGTAGTAAACCTTGTTTGGAAGCAGATAATCAGGATACCCTTCAGAATTTAGTGTTGAAGTGGTCCTAGTATAGCTTCCAGCATTGTAAAGAACCTGGTCATTCTTAAACAGTTTGCGTCCATCTATTTTATAATAAAGTCTGTTTCCATCTTCCCAGAATATACCATTGTTATTGATATTTATAAGGTTTGCATTAAAGCAGTCAACAAGCCTGTATTTGAGTGAAAACAGACCTTGATTTTCCCCATTAGCCTCAAGCATTGTGGATTCATCAGGTGTATCTGTCTGTACTGTATTTAGTAATAAATGATAATAGATATCATTTGTATCAGTATGGTTAGCCTTAATTTCATTCCAGTTGGATGGCTTGTCCCAGGAAATTGTAACATCAGTAGTTTTTTGAACAGATCCGTTACTTACCGTTCCAACATTGAGTTCTTTATTGCTTACAGCTATATTGGTCGGTATTGGAGGTCTGGAAGTATCTGCAGAAAGAGTATACGGCAATGCACAGGATTCCAGACTGTTATTTGTGCCGCTGGTTTCAGTACGCACTACCACCCTGTAATAAAAGGTACTGTTGACATTCATTCCGCTGATAATCGTTACGGTATACGCTGAACCATTCGGGAAATAGCTGTCGTTTATTTGAGCCTTTCTCGTCCATCCGTTATTCGGGTCATTGGTGGTATTGCTCTGAACCTCATAATACATCCCGGGAAGTGTAAGCGTTCCCTGATTTATTTTATAAACCTGCACATAAATGTTATTTGCCGCATCTCTTGACAGTTTGAATCTTACAGGGGTATAAACATACGGAACACTTCCTGCGATAGAGCTTCCGGTTTGCATTACTGTTAATCCGCGAACTTCAGTACTATTCTTTGCAAGTGATGCCTTTACGTTCATATAATAAACAGTTCCTGGAAGTATATCAGTGTCAGGAAGAATATGCTCAGTATCATTTTTTGGTTCAAGCCCATCAGCAAGGGTAAAACTTAAAGTATCAGCAGTATAGCCAACAGTCGACTTTACAGATATATTGTTACCAACAAAGCTTTCATAACTGGAACCAGTATTGTTTATAGTTATAGAAGCTTTCTCATCAAGGTTGGTGGAATCTGTAGAAACATTAATTCTGTAATTAATTGCATCTACTGCAGTTGCTGACTGATATATGTTTTCCCCTATTTCGTCCAAAGCATCTCTGTTGTCAGCCTTATAGAACCCTGCTGCTGCCCCGCTGTTGGGACTATCAACCCATACCTTGGGTACATTCCAGCTCAGGTCAATCTTTGGTTTTGTGCCACTTTCTTTTCCGCCGCTTGGGTCAGTCACAACTGTTTCTGTCTTTCTGGGTGAGGCATAGAGCGAAATACTCGGAATTAAATACAGGTAACCGGTGCTTAAAATGGTACCCTCAGAGTCCAAAAGTTCCACTTTTATATCATACACATAATCACTCTTCAGGCCTGTAAGTGTGGTTGATGTAGCGGTAGTATCCTTACTAACAAGCTTATTGGGAGCTGTTGATGATATGTCATGATATGAAATTGTTGCCTTAGCTGTATTACTCACCGTATTCCATGATATCTTTACATTGCCATCTGAATCAGTTTCAGCAGATATACTAACACTTGGTGCTGCATAGGATACGAGAGTAAGTCCTGGAAACAGGCCAAGGATTATATTTAAAACTATTATAATAGCTAATATTTTTTTTGCTTTTTTCATTTGATTTCCTCCATTACTGGTGTACATAAAATAAGTCTATTTTAATTTTTTATCGGCAGAAAAGGCTCTATTATTAATAGCCAGTATTGCAAAACCTTATATTTTGAGGCATTTAATTTATGGAATGGAATAAATTTTTTTGTTTAACAAATAATACTCCTTCAGGTTGTATTTAAGTCATTAAGAAGTATAATTAAATTAATTTATAGCAAAATCCAGTTTAATGGGAGAAGAATATGTTTAAGGAAAAATACACGTACGATGATCTTTTGGAAATCATGAGGCTTTTAAGAAGCGAGAACGGCTGCCCCTGGGACAGGGAGCAAAACCACGAAAGCCTTAAGAAGTACCTTATTGAAGAAACTTACGAGGTTTTGGAGGCTATTGATCTTAAGGATAAGGACAAGCTTTGCGAAGAGTTGGGCGATGTTCTGCTTCAGGTAGTTTTTCATGCTCAGGTTGCGCAAGAGGAGAAAAACTTTAATATGGAGGATATAATTATAAGAATATGTAAAAAGCTTGTTTTAAGACATCCCCATGTTTTCGGCGAGGTAAAGGCTGATACCCCTGACGAGGTACTTGTCAACTGGGAAGCTATTAAAAAGAAGGAAAAAGGCCTTGAATCACAAACCAGCGTTTTAAAGGATGTACCTAAAAACCTTCCTGCACTGATGAGAAGCTATAAGGTACAACAAAAGGCTGCACAGGTAGGCTTTGATTGGGACAACATCGACGATGTATTTAAAAAAATATATGAGGAAATAGAAGAACTCAAGGATGTATATAAAAGTAATAATGTGGAAAGAATTACTGAGGAAATGGGAGATACATTCTTCTCGTTGGTAAACCTGTCACGGTTCCTTGATGTTTCGCCCGAACTGGCATTATCGGGTACAACGAACAAATTCATCAGAAGGTTCGAATATATTGAAAAGGAAAGTTCAAAGTCAGGTAAAAAGCTTGAAGATATGACTCTTAAAGAGATGGACATGCTTTGGGAAAAAGCTAAAAAAGAGCTTTCAACAGAGCAATAATAAACTGTAAAAAAAATCCGGAAGGAGGATATATAAATGAATAAAGCAGATTTAGTAGCCAGTATGGCAGAAAACAGTGAGCTTTCCAAAAAGGACGCGGAAAAAGCTTTGAACGCGTTTCTCCAAAGTGTTGAGGAAGCACTGACAAAAGGAGATAAAATCCAAATTGTAGGCTTCGGCTCATTTGAAGTAAGAAGAAGAGCTGCAAGAAAAGGCCGTAACCCAAAGACAAAGATGGAAATTGATATTCCTGAAGCCAGCGCACCTGTATTCAAGCCGGGTAAAGCTTTAAAGGATGCGTTAAATAAATAGTTTAAAAAGGGATAACCCATTAAGCGGCTATCCCTTTTTCATTTACTTATTTAATTATTGCATATTGTTATTATTATCATCATTATTATTGTTGTTGCTATAGTTATAGTTATTGCTATTGTTATTTTTCTTTGCAAATTTTTTGTAAATAAAATATCCCAGAAGTCCAAGCAAACCCAGAAGAACAAGTACAGGCAAAACTTTGACTACTACAACTAAAAAACCTCCCAAAAAGTTTACAACCTCTTTCAAGCTTCCAAGGAATCCATCAGACAGCTTGCTTCCAAATGAAGTATCCTTAACTTCAGGTATGGATGAACCCGCTTTATTTTCGCTCATGTTGATGGTGATTGTAGAAAGCTGGACCAGATTATCCCACTTATTCAATGTACCTGTCAGCGACTCAATTTGATGCATTATATCCGTGAGCTTATCTTCAGTTTTAAAAATTACATCCGGATCGGTAATTTTTTTTAGGTATTCCTCCAACCTGCTTTGCTCGTATTTTAGAAGCCTGACTCTTGATTCGGTATCGAAATACTGGTCTGTAACGTCATCACTCTTAACGTTTTCCTCCACAAGCAGTCCAAGACCCCTTATGCCTGAAATAACATTTTCAAATTTAAGCTTATCTACCCTTATTACAACTGTACCTCTTTTTAAAAGCTTTTCTTTATTCCCCTCATACTGCTTTTCTGTTTTAACATTGGCATCCTGCACATAACCTATTCCATTAATAAGTGTTTTAATTTTTCCGTATGCTACATCAAAATCATCTACTTCTACTGTAACATTGGAATTGCGTATTACCTTTCTTTCCGAAAGAATAGCATTTACATCCGACTGTGCTGTTGTTCCGCTGCTGGCACCTTCAGCCAAAGAAATTTCGCCTGATTTTGAATCAAACACTGCTGATGGTTTTGAGGTGTTCTTTGAAGCAGCGCTTTTTGATGCATCTGCCGGCGAAGCTGCCGCCACAGTAGCTGCCGGTGCTGTTTCTGCACTAGATGACGAGCTTGATCCACAGCCGGTTAAAATAGACGTCATTAGTACCAAAACCGTTAAAATACATATAATTTTCTTAGACATTTTTGTTCCCCCTTATTTTTATATTTATAAAAATGTCTGTATTTATATACTTATTTAGACGTAACAGATTTGTTTTTGTTCACTGAAAGTTCACTTCAAGGCAAAAGAAAAGGACCGGTTAAATTCCGGTCCTTAAATAGCAATTACTATTCTTCTTCATCATCTTCAACCATATGCTTCTTAGCTTCTTCAATAACTTTTTGGCTTACCATCGGAGGAGCCTCTTCGTATCTTTCAAACCATAGTTTGAAATAGCCTCTTCCATGGGTCATTGATCTTAAGTCAGTTGCATATTTGAACATTTCCGCCTGAGGGACTTCAGCAACAACCTGCTGAATACCGTTTTCCTGAGGATTCATTCCGAGTATCCTGCCGCGGCGTTTATTAAGATCACCGATAATATCACCCATGTAATGATCTGGAACATAAACCTCTGCGCGTGCTATAGGCTCAAGCAATGCAGGTGATGCCTGTTCAAGGCCCTTCTTATATGCAAGTCTTGCTGCAATCTTAAACGCCATTTCGGATGAGTCAACCGGATGGAATGAACCATCTACAAGAGTTGCCTTTAGGTTAACAACTGGATATCCTGCAAGAACACCCTTGATAATAGCTTCGTGCAAACCCTTTTCAACAGCCGGGAAGTACTGTCTTGGAACCGAACCTCCGAATATTTTCTCCTCGAACACCAGATTCTCTGAATCTCCATGTTCAAATTCAATCCATACATGCCCATACTGACCATGGCCACCAGATTGTTTCTTATGTTTTCCTTCAACCTTGACCTTTTTCTTGATTGTTTCCCTGTAAGGTACTTTAGGATCAATAAGGTTAACAGATACACCGAATTTGGCTTTTAGCTTGCTGACTATAACGTCAAGATGCTGTTCACCTACACCTGATATCAAAGTCTGGTGAGTTTCGGTATTAAGAGTAACCTTCATTGTCGGATCTTCATCCATAAGCTTCTGAAGGCCCTGCCCGATTTTCTCCTCATCACCCTTGGATTTAGGTTCAACAGCCAGAGAGATCGCAGGTTCAGGGAATTCTATCTTATCGAAAACTATTTTCTTTGACTGATCGCAAAGGGTATCATTTGTATTTGCACCCTGAAGCTTTGCAACGCCGCCTATGTCACCTGCAATGAGTTTATCCACAGGAATTTGCTTTTTACCTCTCATTACAAAAAGGTTTGCAATTTTTTCTGTTTTTTCAGAAGTTGAATTATATAGAACCGAATCAGTTTTCAAAATACCTGAATATACTCTGAATAACGAAATCTTTCCAACGAATGGGTCAGCAACAGTTTTGAATATCAGTGCGGATACAGGTGCATCAATTGTCGCCTTAACTTCAACTTCCTCGTCACTGCCAGCCTTCTTAGCTTTAATAACCGGTCTGTCAGCAGGTGACGGCATATAATCAATAATCGCATCCATAAGTATCTGTACACCTAAATTATGTATTGCTGAACCACAGAATACAGGTACAAGGGAGCCATCAGCAATACCACGGCAGATACCTTCCCTGATTTCATCATGAGTGAATTCTTCGCCACCAAAGTATTTTTCCATTAATGCTTCGCTTGTCTCTGCAATTACCTCGTTCAAAGCATCCTTTACACCTTGGATTTTATCGAGTAAACCGTCAGGGATAGCTATGTCTACAAGCTTATCCTTGTCGAATTTTTTCGCGTTCATATTAATTACATCTACATAACCCGTGAATTTTTCCCCTTCGATAATAGGGAGCTGAAAGGCTACTGCACCTTTTCCAAAAGTATTTATAATCTTCTCCAATACTCCGAAAAAGTTTGCGTTTTCTTCATCCATCTTATTGATATAGAACATTTTAGGAATGTTATGCTCTTTGGCATAAGCCCAGGATTTTTCGGTGCCTACTGCTACACCGCTTTTAGCAGAAACAACTATAATAGAACCGTCCGCTGCTCTTATACCCTCTTTTACTTCGCCTACAAAATCGAAGTAGCCGGGAGTATCCAGCAGATTGATTTTATGATCCTTCCATTCGCATGGGGCCATAGATGTGCTGATGGAGATCTTTCTTTTTATCTCCTCTGGATCATAGTCTGTTGTTGTGTTACCGTCTGCCACACGTCCAAGCCGGTCCAAAACCCCGGTGTTGAAAAGTATTGCTTCTGCAAGGGTGGTCTTGCCTGCTCCACCGTGCGACATCAAGCAAATGT
>JAEWTV010000095.1 GCA_023397675.1 Bacillota bacterium
GGCAGTGGGAATAGCTTGAGGGGGCTTCCGCTTACAAATGAGTGGGATCAAATTCTGGATAAGGATATGGATTTCATTAAGAATACCTCCGAAATGTATTCCTGGGGGCAGGATACGAATCTTCTTGCAGTGGGGGAGCGGTATCTCCGTGGATACCAAAGCTTGCCCAATGGAGTATGGTCATGCTCTGCCTCGGCTATGCTCGACACCTGTGGATTCCGCCCCATTCTTGAGATATTGAACCCTGATACACTGGGCACAAATGGCTTGAAAACTGTCACCTTTAACATGGGCAACCAGGGTACGATAGGCGATAAGAAAACGCTGACCTCTGCCACAGTGGTCTATACCGGCGAATTGACCCTGCCGGCAATCACGGAAGCTAATGGATTTTACTATACAGGCATAGGCACAGGTACGCTAGGCTGGTACTCTGGGTCAACATTTTATGCACCGGGAGCGACGCCCAACCTGGCTAAGGGTACGATCTTGACACCGGGATACGGCACGGCTCCGACCATTACCGGCCCGACGACGATGACCTTGACTGAAGGCTATAGTGCTACCTCCACAGGAGCGTACACTATCACAGGCTCAGCTCCGGTTATTGTGTCCAAAACCTCCGGTGATGCCAGTATCACATGGAACAATAGCACAAAGAAGCTGGACATTGTGGCAGGACTAGCAGCAGGCAGCTACCCTGTTACGTTTACAGCTTGCAATGGTGCCTTGCCGGACGCAACAGTAAATTTCACGCTTACAGTGAACCCAACCTATAAGGCAACAGTTACCCCGAGCAGCAATATATTCAATGCAGGAACAGAAGGTTATAGTGAGCAAGCTTCGCAGAACTTCATCATTTCGAGCACTGGTACGGGTACCATTACGGGCCTTAACGCATCACTGACAGATGGAAGCAAGTTTGAGATAAGCGATCCGCTGACCAGCGAAACCATTCTTCCGGGCGGTACAGCCGCGGTAAAGGTGCGGCCTAAGACCGGGCTCCCCGTCGGAACTCACACCGCCAACCTTAAAATCGAGGGTAATAATGGGCTTTCTGTGACAATCGGTTTGTCCTTCAAGGTGAACGCTTTGGTGAACACTAAATCGCCTGTGATTACATTGGACCTCACAGACAAGACCACGAACGTAGGAGCACCGGTAACACTTGATGCCACGGCGACGGTAAGCGATGGAGGCTCACCCACCTATGAGTGGTACAGCAACACGACAAGATCAACGTCAGGCGCAACCCAGCTGGGTGTGACAACTAGTACCTACTCCCCGGATGTATCATCTACAGGAACGACTTATTACTACTGCGTGGTGACAAACACGAACAACTCTGTGACAGGAGCCAAGACGGCAACGATTACAAGCGCAATTGCCGAGGTAAAGGTGTCAACAGCACCACCGCCTGCACCGGTAGTAACCGGTGTAACAGTAACTCCGGACACTATTACAGTACAGAAAGGAAATACACAGTCCTTCAGTGCTGTAGTAACTGGAACAAACAACCCGGCGCAGACTGTAGCATGGAGTGTTTCGGGGAATACCAGTACTAATACAACCATTGACACCTCCGGAGTATTGACAGTGGCAGCGGATGAAACAGTAAATACTCTTACAGTGACGGCTGTATCAACAGCAGATAATACCAAATCCGGAACAGCGGCAGTAACGGTGTCAACAGCAACTCCGCCTGCACCACCGCCTGCCCCGGTAGTTATACCGGTCATTCCTCCTGTGTCACTTTACAATGCAGATGTTACAGGTACAGATATATCTAAAACCAATTTGCCGGTAACTGTTGATTCAAATACAGACAGTGCAGCGGTAGACATGGGCAGTATCCGGCAAGATGATATTTTTGCAAATGGAGGTACTACCGTTATTACAATACCTTCAATTTCCGGAGTTGATACATATACTTTGGGTATTCCGATAGCTTATTTATCTATACCTGATGTAAAGGGTACACTGAAATTTTCCACAGCTGCAGGAAGTATGATTCTCCCAGCCAATATGCTTGCGGGTGTTGAAGGATCTGAAGGAAAGAAAGCTGAAATCAGTATCAGCAAGGCAGATGCAAACAATCTACCTGATGATGTAAAAGCAGAGATTGGGGATAGGCCGGTTATAGAACTGGCAGTAACTCTGGATGGGAAACGGACTGAGTGGAACAACCCCCAAGCACCTGTTAAATTGTCAATACCTTATACACCAACAGCATCGGAATTGCTAAATCCTGAAGCGATTGTAATATGGTATATAGATGGCAGCGGCAAAGCAGTTTCAATACCAAACGGCTGCTATGACCCCAAAACCGGAATAGTGACCTTCAGTACAACTCATTTCAGCTGTTATGCAATAGGTTATAACAAAGTAAGCTTCAAGGATGTGTCAGAAGATGAATGGTACAGTAAGGCAGTAGGCTTTATTGCAGCAAGAGGTATCACCACAGGCGCAGGTAACGGACTATTCTACCCTGGAGAAAAGCTTACAAGAGGACAATTCATAGTAATGGTATTGAAAGCTTATGGAATAAGTCCTGATCAAAACCCGACTGAAAACTTCTCAGATGCTGGAAACACCTATTACACAAACTATCTTGCAACAGCAAAGAGGCTTGGCATATCCGGCGGTGTGGGAAACAACAGGTTTGCTCCTGATAATCAAATCACAAGGCAGGAAATGTTTGTACTGTTGTACAATGCACTTAAGGCAACCGGTAAAGTGCCGGAAGTTACAGGCTCAAAGACACTTGTTGAGTTCAGTGACGGAGGACAGGTGGCTTCATGGGCAAGGGATGCAATGACCTTCTTCGTTCAGAAAGGAACCATCAGCGGAAATGGCGGAAAGTTGTCTCCTGTAGTTACTACAAGCAGAGCAGAAATGGCACAGGTATTATATAACCTGTTGTCTAGATAAGTGGCAGGCATAATAGAAATTATTAGTATAAGTTAGCAATTGTATTGGAAACAGATAGTGGAATAAAAAATTCAGCTATCTGTTTCTATTTTCTTATTGTTGGATTTGTTTCTAAAGCTAAATACAATACCTATTACCATCCAGAGCATGACAATATAAGGGAATAGATTCATTGGAAACTCTGGTTCGGGATAGACATTAAGGAAAAATACAAAGCCCAGAACCAGGATTGATAAAACAGGCAGAATGAGCTTTATGCCCTTCCAAAGTTTGCTTTTATGGAAATAAATTAACGCACAGACACTGGTTAATAAATAGGTAAGCAGTAGAGCCAAGGTGCCGATAGTTGCTGCATATCTCCCTATATCAATAGCTTCGAGTGTTAAACATCCCGCAAATATCAAAACTATTGCTGCAACCATAATGTTAATCCCTGCAGAAGGCGTATTATGTTTGGGATGTGTCTTGAACAGGCCTTTGTGAAGCATTCCGTCTCTTCCCATAGTATACAGAATTCTTGAACCTGCGCTTACGCAGCCTAATGTAGTAGTAAAAAATGATATGCTGACACATAACATTATAATTACCGATATACCATTCGATAAATATTTGGTGGCCAAATCTGCAAGAGGAGCATTAGTCGCGGCTAATGCCTCCATTCCTTCGGGAGTAGGACCAAATCCCAAGACCTGTGCATATGAGACAATAATATAAAAAATCCCAGAAATTATAATGGAACTGGCAACTGCAATAGGTATCATTTTCTTTGGATTTTTGCTTTCTTCACCTAGACTTGATGCACCTTCAAAGCCTGAAAAAGCAAGAAACCCGAATACAACTGCACTGGCAATGGAAGAAAAACTGTTGTTTCCAGGTTTGAAAGGGGCGGTACTCAAGCCTGTTGTGGAGGCTGTTTTCACTATAATAACTATCGACAATAACAGAATAAAACTCATAGAGATTACTTCCAATAAAAGCAGCATCCTGGTACCGGCTTTTGCATTCCTTCCGGCCAGAAACCAAACCAATGCAACAAGGACAATAATAATAAGTGCCCAATGAAGCTGTATACCCAGACCTTTCAAGATGTCCTGCAAATAGGATCCCGCTACGGCTGCACAGCTTACGCTCAGCATCAGATAGGTAAAAATAATCAGCCAGCCTGATATAAACCCAGCTTTTTTGCCTAGGGTTTTCTCGGCAAAATTATACACAGAGCCCGATGAGGGAAAGTATCTGTTTAGTGCTATTACAGATATGGAGACAAGCGCCACACATGCCATAGATATAAGGTAGATAAGGGGTGAAGAAACTCCGGAATAAATAGATAAAAGGATAACGGTTACGGATATGGAGGCTGAGGGTCCCATGATAGCTACTGATAATGCCATTGTTTCAAAAATATTTAAACTGTCTTTATTTAATTTTTCTGTCTTCATTCATTGCTCCTTTTGTATTTAGATCAAACCGTGTTTTAGTGCTGTTTTAATTGCTGAAGTTTTACCGCTTGCATCCAGCTTCTGATAAATATTTTGCAAATGGGTTTTTACTGTTCCCTGTGATAATTGAAGGCGTGAGGCGATTTCTTCCCTTTTCAGGCCGTCTGCTGCAAGGGAAAGAACTTCAACCTCCCTCTGAGATAGCTTGACTTTGTCCTGCTGATTGTTTTTGTGGCTTTGTATGTATTGTTCACTGTATTGAACAATTTTTCTAATGTATTCATTATTTGAATCCCTGTTCTCGAGCACTTTAAGCATATCAAAAATACGGGCTGCATTTTCCACAAAGGGCATTATGATTCCATCTGCCTGGCCTTTTGCCAATGCACTTTCCAATGCTGTCACACCTTCGTTTAGTCCGTATAAGTGATACTTCGCAACAGCCTCAAAAATATCATTATGGATAAAGCCCAGCTGATTGCTAAAAACAGAAAAGTGTTCCATGAAGGTTTCAGTTAATATTTCGAGTTCAACATAGTTTTTTGAAAGCATAACAGCCTTACCATAAACAATATAATTAAAAGCGACCCCCTGGTACAAAAGGTCCGCATCAGAGATATCTCCGGTTTGAAGCCAGTAGGGTATTTTCTCAGGCTGTTCCAGACATGCATAGATATAACCCTTCAACATGTCGATGGTAGTGTTATAAATAGAATTATTTATTCCTGCAATATCCTGCTCAAGCTGTTTCTGCATTTCAATGGATTCCAATACTTTACCTTGTAAAATGTATAACCTTATAAGTGTAAAATTGGCACATATAATAATACTGGTTTGATCTTTTGTCCTGGCTTTGTATATGGCTCTGAAGCTGTTCAACTCCGCTGATTCCCAATCACCGGTTTCAAGAGCATATTCGGCTTTTATTAAATAATCCGAACCTGAACCGCAGCCATTAGCAAAAGCTGCATAGGTTGAAAAACGCTCGATTGCCAATTGTGAAAGTTGTTTAAAGCAACCCTGAACTCTGAAATATACATAAAGCAAGTGAGGTGAACCCATTGTAAATTCATTTTCCCTACGCATTATGCAAGACTGTTGTCCATTGAGAAGCCTTAGAATTTCATCATTGTAGTCACTGGTAGGACTAATAATATTAAAGGAGGTAAATCTCCTGAAAATCAGTATTTCGGCAAGAATGTGGTTCCTATAATCCTCATTTATGTTTTCCATTTCTTCATATGATTTTTTTAAGGCGTCTAATTGCACTGAACAATCCGCTACAGCCTCTTCATTACCTTTAACTATGGTGAGTAATATATGTTGCAAATAGGCAAGCGGATATTTGTACAATACTTCCCGGGGGATTCTGCTGAACATTTCAAAGGAGCCTTCAAAGCTTGTTAGCTCATTGCGGATGTTTTCAGGTCGATTAAGATGGGACAGAATCCTCTCAAAATCCTCAGCACGATTGAAGCAGCTATATGCAGACAAAAAATCATTTCTCTCAAGGTGCCACTCACCCAAACGTTTGTATAATTCACGAAGCTCTTCGGTTGTAAACTGTTGTTTTATTCTAAGGTAATCCAGAAGTACATTGTGAATTTTATATGTTTTGACTGACTGATCATAAAAAACGAATGCATTCTCCTTATGTAGCTTTTTCAGGATTTCATTTGTTTTTTCTTCCTGGGTGACATATAAAGCTTGTTTAGCTGTAAAAACGTCCATAATGGACAGCTTTAGCAAAAAGTTTTGAATACGTGAATCATATGCATTAAACAGAACCTTTTCAACCAGCTCGTCAATGGAACTGTTCATTCCAACTGGAATTCCATCATCCAGGCCAAGCATTATCATGTAAATTAAAGAAATCCAGCCATCGGTGTACTCAGTGATTTTTGTTATATCACCTGCTGAAATGCTGCTGTTCATGATACGGCAATATTCCTTTATTTCATGGTCCGAAAACTTTAGTACCTGCTGGGATATTACATAACACAAGCCTTTTGAAAACATTTCTGTAAAATCTATATTGGTAGTGTCTCTGGTAATAAGAACAATGTGAAGATTCTCAATTTTCTCAAAAATTATCCGGTATAAAAGTTTGTTTACGCCCGGGTCAGGAGAAAGATGAAAATCATCTATTACTAATACAACTTTGTCTCTTAAAAAAAGATTGTTGAGCAGTGATAATATCTTTTCCACCTGGGGTGTATCAGTAGGAAACCCAAGGGACCTAAGTTTCGATGATGTATTTTCATTTAGTCGTGCTATTTGAGAAACCAATTTATCCCAGAAGAAGGAAGCTGATTCCCCGGAATTAAGAAAGGTAACCCATAGGACATTTTTTTTCTCTGATTTAAGAAAACTCCTGACAGCAGTTGTTTTCCCATATCCCATAGGGGCTTCGACAATAGTCAGCGGATAATCATATATCACAGACAGTACTTTATAAATACGCTCTCTATTTAATATTTCCGTTTTTTTCATTATAGATTCCTTTTATATGTTAACAAAATATCATTTTATTGGTAACCTTCATAATTATTATATTAAAAAATACCCCATGAAACAACAAAATATAAAAAAATACGCCAAACGGCAGATACCCAAAAAAAATAAAATCAATATAATTGTGCATAATGAGAAGTTTTGTTTGTCAGACGACAGGGGAGGGATTTCGTATTAGCAGGATTATTAAAGTAACACCAAATGATGATTATTCATTGCTTATAGAATTTGAGCATGGAAATCAAATTACTTTTAACATGCAAAGACTTATTAAGACCATTCCATACAACGCTTTAAATGACCTTGAAAGGTTCAAAAACATAACGGTTGAAGACAAGGCACTCTGCTGGAATGACTTGGAGACTGTGGAGCAGACAATGATGCCCGTCAGGCTTACCATTGATAATATACTATTTGCAATAAGGGATTGAGAACATATGCAGGGGCTTGCCTTGCAGAAGGGGGAATTAAATGAAGATTAAGAAAAAAATTATTGTAATGCTAATTACTGCGGCGATGATGCTGCAACAGCTACCGGTTGCTTTTGCTGCCGATACAGCTCCTATGGAGCAATTCAGCCTTACTCCAGGCAGCACCTATTATTTTAACCTGTCGACACAAAGCGTTCCTGGAACTGTAAATGGTGATCTGCCTGATACCAGCCTGAAATGGGTGCCCTTTACCTATGTCGGGACGGTTAATGCCTATTCCCGAACTGTAGCAGGCGCTAGCACCGAGCAAACCGTCAGCGTCAATAATCGCAGCCTGTTTGTGGCAGATTACAATGTGACGAAAGCGGTTTCTTGGGACGAGTTGAACAGCAACAGCCTTATTTTCGGCAAAAGCTACAGCAGCAGCGGCGTTTCCTACAAGCTTCGATCGCTGTCTGTTGGGAGCAACATCACCGGGAGCGGAGAAAGCCTACGAGGTCTTCCGCTTACAAATGAATGGGATGGAATTCTGAATAAGAATACAAACTTCATAAAAAACACCTCCGGACTGTATTCCTGGGGGCAGGATACGAATTTGAGTGTAACTGGGGAGCGGTATCTCCGTGGAAATAGCTCGCCCCGTGGGGTGTGGACAGCCGGGACTTCGTGGGCTACAAACACCTGCTTCCGTCCGGCACTTGAAATCACATCTGCCGCTGGCACCGGGTTGAAAACGGTTACCTTTGATATGGGTGTCAACGGTACGCTGGGCGGAGGTTCACTTTCCTCCGCCACGGTGGTTTATACCGGAACTCTGACCCTGCCGGAGATCACGACGGTAAACGGCTTCAACTACACTGAACCCGGTCCGGGAAGACTAAGCTGGTATGACGGCAAAACTTATTATACGCCAGGAACAGCTCTTAGCAGCCTGCCATCCGGAACAACATTGAAAGCGGGCTATGACGGGGTGATAAAGGAGCAATTCACACTTACTCCAGGCGGTACCTATTATTTTGACCTGACGGCACAGGGCATTCCTGGCACTGTAAACGCTGCTCTGCCCGATACCAGTCTGAAATGGGTGCCATTTACCTATGCCGGGACGGTAAATGCCTATTCGCGTACCACTGAGGGCATCAGTCAGAAGGCTACGGTATCTGTCAATGATCGCAGCTTATTTGTGGCAGATTACAATGTAACAAACACAGTATCTTGGAATGACTTGAACAGTGCGAGCCTTATCTTTGGCAAAAGCTACGATAAAGGCAACATTTCCTACAAGCTTAGATCACTGTCTATGGGCAGCGGCAGTAACAATAAAACCGGGGATGAGCAACGGTGCGCTCCGGAAAGCAATGAATGGGATCAACTTTTGAATAAAAAAGCGGTCTATATTAAAAATTCTACCTCAATTGGTTCCTGGGGGCAGGATACCTCTGTAGATCAAACAGCATACCGGACATTCCGTGGGGCAGACTTGAATCGCGGCGTTCATAATGCGGAGCCAGTGGCTGTACGTCAGGATATTGGTTTCCGCCCTACGCTTGAAATTAAGTCTACTGCCGGCACTGGTTTGAAAACAGTTACCTTTGATATGGGGTCCAACGGTACACTGGGCAGTGG
>JAEWTV010000001.1 GCA_023397675.1 Bacillota bacterium
CTGTAGCACCACCTGCTGAATAGTCAGCATGAGCGGTGAAAGGAATTGTAGCTAAAAAGAATGACGCTGTTAATAAACTTACTGTATACCTCTTCATTTTCATACATTTTTCCTCCAATGTTATTGATTTGAATGGGGTCTAATTTAAGAACCTATATAATGCTAGTTTAGCAGTATTTATTTAAAAAGTCAATTACAATAGAACAAAAAAAGACTGACCATTTATTAAAAATAGTCAGTCTTTATAATGTGTTGCAATCTCTTCTATTTTACATTCCAGAATGTTGCAAAGGGTGTTAATGGTATTCATACTTACACCCTCGTTATTTCTGAGACGATGAAGCAATGATTTACTAATATTATGTTTTTTTGTTAAATCGTATTGGGTGACACCTTTTGCTTTCATGGTTTTCCATAAATTGTCATATCGTATCATTCGCTCACCTTTAACCCTCATAGTAGTTCTATTATAGAATTAAGAGCCGTACACCTAAAGGTTCTGTTTTAAGACCCTAAGCAAAAAGGCATACTCCCAGAGTATTTACTATGCAGCCCAAAAGGCAAACAAATTACAAAAGAATTGACTATACATAGGATACATTAAATATGAGTGCTATTTTTATAGGTATTTTAAGTATAGAAATGGCTTACAGATTTTTAATAATATTATCAAGTTTTTGTTTATAAGCAATAACTGTAGAAAACCATGTGAGTTCTTTAGTTTGCTTAAGGAAATAGTAGAAATGCTGTGTATAAATAAGATTAATTTATAAATCCGGAAAATGTTGAAAATTACTATAGTAAAAAGAGTATTGGTTGCATGTACATCAGTTAACCTTATCGAATTCGTACATGTGATTTTTGAATGATTAAAGAGGTCAAAATTATATGTCACCACGAATTTAAGAAATTTGCATAAATGCAAAAAAATCATGCACTAAATCTGTGCAATGGGCTTTAAAATTTTGATATCAAACAGTGCATTAGAACTGATTTTTGATGAACAGTAGTAAAAAACGCTGAAAAACGGGCTTAAAACACAGATTTTTAAGTCAGCAGGAACTAATGTACTTACACAAAATGTGTAAGTAGTTTAAAGAACTATGTTAAAAAAGGGGGCTTTGAGGTATGAAATTTTAAACTCACTATTTTAACACCACAAATCATGCACAACGTCCACTTCGTGGTTAAAAAATTTAGATTAAAAGCTTATTTCAGTGTAAAATTTCTTGACCAATGGCATGTACAAGACAGTCCACTTAAAAAATGGTGGTAATATAGGGGGGGGCTAAATATGCCGTTAATATTAGCTCAATAGAAATAAAAATGATATGTCTTAGAAAAGTACTTAAAGCAAGCATTCATAGTAAAAAACTTAGACCAATGGCAAAGATGGTTTAAGCCGTTGATAAAGTAGTAACTTCCTTATAATATGTAAAAAATACAGTGTGAATAAAAATTCGTATAAAATACGATTTGTAATAAAAAATTTGAACCAAATAGTAATTGAATATTTTTAGACGAGTCTATGAAAATATATTATATTGAGCAAACAGTGTAAAAAATCTTTACCTATACGGTACTCTTCTAAAAAACGTAATAAACCGGAACTACAAATCTAAATTTTTATATACACAACTAATATGACTCATAAAAATTATGGGTAATTCAAAATAAAAAATACGAACCAATAGATAGTTAAAAATTAGATATAACAAAAAAGAAAATAACGCAGGGATAATAAGCATTTTGGTTTATGAGCAAATCATTTAAGAAAAGCTCAACCAAAGTGCTATTTTTATTTTTCCATAATACAAAGAAAAACTTAAATGTACCATAAGCAAACCAATGTGAGATAAGAAGATATAATTCGTATCAAAAAATACAGACCAATACACATTTTTAAGAGTCTGTATCTAATCAAAATAATAAAAGGCAAGTAATATATTCCAAGAGCTTCATTTTTTCCAGTCTGCTATAAACCAGAGGCAAGTTTATGATTTTTATTGGAGAGAAATGCAGAAGCAGGAAACCGAGAATTGATAAAGATAATCCAAAATAGGTGAAGTAATTAAGAGGAACCGAAAAACATTATTAGTCCTTTGAATACTACAAAGCAAAGTCGGATTGTCCAAAAGTACAGAGGAGACAATAGCTTTGATCATGCATTTTCCTCATTGATATATTTGGAGCTTCTAGTTCTATGAGTACTCCGGGAAACGGCATTTTGTGATTTGATATATCTTCAAATTATGGGTTGACAATAAAAAAGATTCGCCTTAAGATGGGGCTGTAATTTCATACAGTTCTAAAAAGGCGAACACTCAATATGTACAGTTTAATAGTACATATTCTGTGATTGCCTTTTTTATTAGAGAGTAGTTACTCCATAAACCTAAAAGGAAGATTAAAACAAAATATCAATCTAAAAAGAGACCGAAACGGAACCAGTCGCAGAACAATAGAAGAAGTTACATTGTTTATCAACATTACACTGGGTTGAGACCTGTTTGTAGAGTAAGCATGGGAGAGGTACTCCAATGACTGACCTTTTAAAAGGGCATAAGCAATTCGAGTTTTTATTGGATTGCATGACTTCCATATGAAAAATAGGGAAAGGAGTGAACTGATATGGAATTAATGAATGTTAAAGAATTTATGAAGTACGTAAAGTTGGGCAGAAATAGTGCTTTAACATTAGCTAAAAAATCAGGTGCCAGAGTGAAAATAGGCAGAAGATTGCTGATTAACAAACAGATTGTAGATCAGTGGTTAGTAAGTAACAGAGGTTAAGCAAATAAGGGGTACAGGAAATGTGCCCCTATAAATTAAAGGAGAGAAAAAATGGCAAAACAAAAGAGAGTTAAAAGCTTACCTGCAG
>JAEWTV010000014.1 GCA_023397675.1 Bacillota bacterium
GAATACATATATTATTACAATAACAAACGAATTAAGGTCAAACTAAAAGGACTGAGTCCTGTTCAGTACAGGATTCAATCCTCATTAGTTGCTTAATTAATCTGTCTAGCTTTTTGGGGTCAGTTCAACACTGGGTGGATTTTTTTATTCAAATAATTCTTTTTTTAAGAATTCTGCAGTTTTTTCTATTACTTCCGCTTCAATCCTGAGACTGCTGAAAAGGTGATCTCCGCCT
Organism: Bacillota bacterium; assembly: GCA_023397675.1. Lineage (GTDB taxonomy): Bacteria > Bacillota > Clostridia > Acetivibrionales > JANLFN01 > JAEZTC01. The sequence goes on from JAEWTV010000014.1 coordinate 236, forward strand.
TTAATTATATGAAGCTTTGCCCTATAACCATATATATCAAGATACATTTCAGATGCTTTGATTGGAACCGTCTGATCCAACTCCCCATGAATTATGAAAACACTTTTATCAAATCCCGCGGCTCTCTGGTATATATCCAAGTTGGAAATATCCTTCAGAAAGTCAAGACCAAGTGCAAGCCCGCCTATATCAAGCCATCCCTTTTCAGTCATTTCCGGAAGCCGTTCTCCGACATATCTTTCAGAAACCGTATCTGCCATGGTTCCAGCAGGTGCCCATAAGCAAAGCGTTCTTATTTCCGAGTTTCTCTGGCCTGCAAGCATGCTTGCTATTGCGCCACCCATGCTTAGGCCTATCAACCCGATTCTGTTATTGTCAATGATGTCGAGAGTTTTTACAAAATCCAATATATTATGCGCATCAGAAAGCTCGTTGGACATTGTCATATCAATAAAATCCCCATCACTTTCACCGCTGCCTGCAAAATCAAACCTTACGCTTGCTATTCCTATTTTTTCAAGATATCTTGAAAGCTTGACAAAAACAAAGTGAGGTTCCATACTGTTACCTGTAAAGCCATGAAACAGTAATACTGCTGGGACTTTTCCCATCATATTCTCAGGTGTGTGCAGCATACCCCGTAGTACTTTCCCCTGACTCACGATTTCAACTGCTTTTTGCATTGTACGCCCCCATTGTTTTATTAAGTTTATTTTATCATCCGCATGGAATTTTTGTATATAATTATGTTTTGCTTATAAATTATTATTGCATAAGGCAATTTGTTGATGTAAAATAATTATGAGTTCGATAGTGGTAAAACAATCGATTGGTAATAAGTGGGGTTAAAATGAAAAATTTACGGTATATTAAAGATTTGATTATAAAATATAAATACAGATATATCATAGGAATTATATTTCTTATTTCGGTTGATACTCTTCAGCTTATATTTCCAAAGGTATTGGGCTATTTTACAGATGACCTCAAGGGAGGCAACATGACGGGCAGCAAGGTCTTAAATTACACCATAATAGTAGCATTAATCGCCATAGGAATCGCCTTATTCAGATTTTTATGGAGATATTTTATTTTCGGCGTCTCAAGAAAAATAGAAAAAGAATTAAGGAACCGTTTTTATGAACATCTACAAAAGCTTTCACTGAATTATTACAATAATCATAAAACCGGGGACCTGCTCGCCCATTCGTCTAATGACATAGCAAATGTACAGGTTGCACTGGGTCAGGGTATAACAATGTCTCTGGACAGTCTTCTTATACCTATTGTATCTATAATATTAATGATAGGCACCGTTGGCGTAAAGCTAACACTTATATGCTTTTTGCCGCTTGCACTTCTTGGTCTTATAATAAGTATTAACGTAAAATTCATGCATTCAAAAATAGAAAAAATGCAGGAGGCCTTTTCACAGCTTACTGAAACTGCAAGGGAAAACTTTTCGGGAATCCGCGTAGTTAAGTCTTTTGTTCAGGAACAGAAGGAAATGGCTAAGTTTGTTTCATCAAACAAATATAACAAGGAAATGAACCTCAAGTTTGTCAGGAACATGAGTCTTTTGTTCCCTATTGTTATGTCGGTTTCCGCTCTGACATTCGCAATAGCCCTATGGTATGGCGGTTCACTGGTTATAAGCGGAGAAATAACTTTGGGGAGCTTTATTGCATTTAATGGTTACCTTTTAACTCTTACATGGCCTATTGCAGCGCTTGGTTGGGTTACAAGTCTTTTTCAGAGAGGCTCTGTTTCACTTAAACGCGTGAATACAATCCTTGATGAGAAGCCTGAAATTGCAGACAGTCAGGATATCGAACAAATTTCAAAGGTTGAAGGAAAGATAGTATTCAATAATTTGAGCTTTACCTACCCCGGGCACAACTCACAGGTATTAAAGAATATAAACATTACTTTAGAAAAGGGCAAAACGCTTGCAATCGTGGGCCGAACCGGAAGCGGAAAAACGACTCTTATAAATCTTATAGCAAGACTCTATAACGTTCAAGAAGGACAGCTTCTGATAGACGAAACTGATATTAACCATATTCCTTTATCTGTGCTGCGGGAAAATATAGGCTTTGTTCCTCAGGATACATTTCTTTTTTCAGCTACAGTAAAGGAAAATATAGACTTTTTCCTAGGCAGTGATGAAAATTCCATAGAAAAGGCTGCCGGAATTTCAAAAGTGCTTGACGACATAAAAGAATTCCCCAAGGGCTTTTATACAGTGGTGGGAGAGCGCGGTGTTACCCTTTCAGGCGGTCAGAAGCAGAGAATATCCATTGCCAGGGCAATCCTGAGATCACCTAAAATTCTTATACTTGATGATTGTCTTTCTGCGGTAGATACAAATACTGAGGAAGAAATCCTTAAAGGACTTAAGGATGTTATGCGAGAGCGCACAAGTATTATTGTGTCTCACAGGATTTCTACAATAAAGGATGCAGACGAAATAATCGTTCTGGATGAAGGCGAAATAATAGAAAGAGGTACTCATGAAAGTCTTTTGGAATTGCAGGGACAATATTATGAGCTCTATCAGAAACAGCTTCTTGCAGACCAGCTTGCAAAAGAAGATTAAATTCTAATTATTAATATGGAGGTTCACCTTGGCTGAAGAAAATACAAACTATAATGACGAAGAAGAGCTTGGTAAAGCATATGACTCCAAATTAATGAAAAGGCTTTTAAAGTATGCAAAGCCTTATTGGAAGTTCTTTGTTGTTGCAGTGCTACTCCTTTTGGGAACAACCCTTACCGATCTGGCCGGTCCGTATCTTGTCAAATCTGTTATTGATGACAACCTTAACGGCTACACAAAACCCATGGTAGCTTATGATGTCAGCAGCAGTATTAAGGGCGTCAATTTTGAAAACAAGGTTTATAAAACTTATGATACGGTACCTAAAAATACTCCACCGCAAGATATATATTCCATTGTATATTCGGATAAAAAGCCTTATTTGATTAACGGAACAATCGATAGCTCAAAAAAAGGCAAGATTGTAACCAAAGGCGAAGATATGGCCTATTCGGAAGATGGAAAGCTTCTGAATGCCAAACCACTGTCTTCTGAAGATATACGCAAATTCAGAGCTTCAGATATGAAAGACGTTCAAAATAAAGGGCTGTTATATATTCTAATAATTATAATAGGCTTTCTGTTTAATTTTCTGCAGATATATGTCCTTAGTTACGCTGGGCAATCAATAATATATAACATAAGGAATGAGGTGTTTTCACATCTCCAAAAAATGTCTCTGAGTTTCTTTGACAAAAATCCCGTTGGAAGGCTTGTAACCCGTGTGACAAACGATACCGAGACATTGAACGACATGTATACAAATGTGCTTGTTAATGTCCTTAAGGATGTTTCAATTATAGTAGGTGTACTTGTTATAATGCTGTCAATGGATATAAAACTTTCACTTGTAGTAATCGCTGCAATTCCGCCGGTTATCCTGGCTACGGCTTTATTCAGAGTAAAAGCAAGGAAGGTTTACAGGTACTTTAGAGTCAGTCTTGCCAAGCTTAACTCGGTGTTATCCGAAAACCTTTCAGGTATGAGAATAATTCAACTTTTCAGCAGGGCAAAAGAAAAATACAAGGAATTCAAGGGTATAAACAAGGACTACTACAAGGCAGGAGTAAGGCAGATAGTAGTATTCGGAATATTCAGGCCGCTGCTTGAAATGATTGAGTATCTGACAATTGCAGCTGTTATCTGGTACGGAGGCAGCAGTGTAATAGGCGGTACTCTTAAATTCGGAGTATTGTACGCATTTATAAGCTATATAAACCAGTTTTTCAATCCTATCACTGATATGGCGGAAAAGTATAATATACTTCAATCTGCAATGGCTTCTTCCGAAAGGATTTTTATGATTCTTGACACTCCGATTGAGGAAGATAACGGAAGTAAGTTAACTGAAGCTACACGTTTCAAAGGTGAAATTGAGTTCAGAAATGTATGGTTTTCCTATAACGATACCGATTGGGTCCTTAAAGATGTGAGCTTTAAAATACCTGCCGGGAATACGGTTGCAATAGTAGGTGCTACCGGAGCCGGGAAAACCTCAATAACCAACCTTTTAAACAGATTCTACGAAATACAGAAGGGCGACATTTTTATTGACGGTGTTAATATCAAGGATATGAAGAAGGATGTTCTTAGACAAAACATAGGTATGGTTCTTCAGGATGTATTTCTGTTCAGCGGTACAGTGAGAGATAATATCAGGCTTGGCGAGCAATGCATAGATGAAGATAGCATTAAAACAGTTTCGCAATATGTAAATGCTGATAAATTCATAAGCAGGCTTCCTTTAAAATATGATGAAGAAGTAATGGAGCGCGGGGCCACTTTTTCAGCAGGTCAAAGGCAGCTTCTCGCCTTTGCAAGGGCACTGGCATTTAACCCAGCTGTACTTGTACTTGATGAAGCTACCTCCAACATAGATACCGAAACCGAACTTCTTATTCAGGACGCTCTTGCAAGAATAACCAAAGACCGCACAACAATTGTAATTGCGCACAGGCTTTCTACCATTCAGCATGCCAATACAATAATGGTGCTTCATAAGGGCAGACTCAGGGAAATAGGCAATCATGATGAACTTCTATCCTTAAAGGGAATGTATTATAACCTTTATAATCTTCAATACAAAGGGTCTTAAAAAATAGGACCCTTAATCTTCCTTAAAAGCATTAAAAACATCTTAATTCTCACCGATAACATTTATATACTACAAAAGACAAATCTTTAATACTTACCCACGAAAAAACAATATTGTTACTTATATAATCATATTCAGAAAACAAAAAAAGCAAACTCATCTCAAAGGGGGGTTTTAACTTGAGAATACAGAGTTCTAATATCCTATTGTCTTCCGGATCATACAAAATGGAAGGCTATTACAAAAGAGAAGCTCTTAAATATTGGGATTCCAACAAGAGTATTGAACAAAGTTCTTCAATGGGAGCTTTGACAGTATCTGATTCCAAAGATTTCTCTGTCAAATTGTCCGAAGAATCATTGAAAAAACTTCATGAGGAAATCAATTCAACCAAACTGAGTCAAACCAGCAATGAGGATGATTATGAGGTATCCACTCCCGAGGAACTGAAAGCAAAAATGCTTGAAGAGTTTATAAGGGCGCTTACAGGTAAAAAAATAAAACTCAATCAGATTGATCATAAGCTGCTTGAGGATATAAAAAATCCTGGAAACATCCCGGGTATAAAAATAGCAAATGGACCGGCTCAAATGCGAAACGGTTGGGGGCTTTCATACAGCAGTACAGAGACATATGTAAAAAGTGAGAAAATGTCTTTTGATGCATCAGGCACAATTCAGACTGCTGACGGAAAGAAAATAGAATTTGATTTGAACTTAAACGTAAGCAGGGAGTTTATTTCTCAAAACAGTATAAACATTAAAGCCGGAGATGCGCTGTGCGATCCATTAGTGATAAATTATGCTGCAGCATCCGCGACACTAGGCAATACTAAATTCAGTTTTGATATTGATGCAAACGGAACCTTGGATCAGATATCCTTCCTGAGGCAGGGCAGCGGTTTTCTCGCACTGGACGAAAATGGAGACGGAAGGATCAATGACGGCAAGGAACTATTCGGAACACAAAGTGGAAACGGTTTTTCAGACCTGGCAGCATATGATATGGATAAAAACAACTGGATTGATGAAAACGATGCTATTTATAAAAAGCTCAGGATATGGACGAAGGACAAGGATGGGAATGATCAGCTGTTTGCATTGGGCCAAAAAGGCATTGGTGCCATATATCTAGGTAATGCAGACACCAAATTCGGCTTGAATGATTCCGGCAATGTCCAGTTGGGCCAAATCTCCAGAACCGGCGTATTCCTTAGGGAAAACGGCTCGGTAGGCACAGTACAGCACGTAGACCTTGTATTATAAAGTTTAACTGTTTAAAACATTATAGATGAAATACCCTTTTCTCAGGCAGAAAAGGGTATTTCATAGTAAATTTATTATATCTCTGGATGTACCATTGGTTATGTAAGAACTAAAGCTGGTTGTTTTTTATTCTTACAACAAGCTCATCTACTTTAAGTTTTATAACATCCCTTACTCTTCGAAATTCTTCAATTGATTTTCCTGCAGGGTCGTCAAGTCCCCAATCCTCTTTATGACGGTTTGGCACAAATGGGCATACAACACCACAGCCCATTGTAATTAGTATATCCAGGTCTGTAGGAATTTCATCAAGCAGCTTGGGATACTGGTCTGAAATATCAACTCCGGCTTCCATCATTACCTTTATAGCATTTGGATTAACCTCTGGGACCGGATGTGTCCCTGCACTGTAAGCCTCCAGAACCCCACCACCCAATACTTTCGCAAATCCTTCTGCCATCTGGCTCCTGCATGAATTGCCTGTACATACGAATGCAACTTTCATGTTCCCTTCTCCTTTTTAATAATAGCTTTATTTCTTATTCCAGCTCTTTGAATACACTTTCTATGTTTGGAATAGGAGAGCCTTTAATGCCTCCGCCTTGATTGCTTAGCAGCACTATTAATTGGTTTTTGCCGGTATATCTGATGATGAACGAATTAGTTCCGTCTCCAAAGCCTTCTATTTGTGAAATAATACAATCCTTATCATCCGCCAAATGCCATCCAAAGCTATATCCATTTATATGTCTTGCAAAAATTTTATCTAGCGTCTCTTTCTTTATAAGTTTATCGGTATACAAGGCCTGATCCCATTTATAAAGATCTTCTACTGAAGAATACATACCTACTGCCGGGTATGTGTATTTGATATCATTGACATTCTCTTTTACTGGTTCAGGATCTATGACAGAATATCCCACGGCATAATTTTCATTAGGCGAATTATTATGATAATACCCTGAATTATTCATTTTAAGTGGCTTAAAGATATTTTGTTCTATGAAATCCTCATAGCTTTGTCCCGATAGTTTTTCTATTATGTATCCAAGTAAAAAGTAATTCATGTTACAATCATAAAAGAATTTACCAGGTTGGTTAGCAAGCTTAAATTTCTTTCCTTTTAAGGATTGTATGGTTTCGGCTATAGTAAGGCCTCTATCCACGTTGTTAAATATACCTTGTTCATATATTGAATCATCAATCCCTGATTTTTGTGAAAGAAGCTGTTGTATAGTTATTTCGTCACCATGATCAATACCCGGAATGTATTTACCCAAACTATCATTTATATCAAGAAGTCCTTTGTCGCTAAGTATCATTATTCCCATTGAAGTAAACTGTTGAGTTAGTGAGGTAATGTTAAATGCAGTATCAGGAGTGTTAGGAATCTTATTTTCATAATCAGCCATTCCATATCCCTTAGTGAATAGCACCTCACCATGCGATGCAATCAATAATGAGCCGTTGAAAGAATCCCCATAATATTTATCGAAGAAATCATTGAGATCTTTTTTTGCTTTTTCAATTTTTTCTTTACTGGGGGTTTTGGTTAAATGTGTATTTTCTGAACTATTATTGCAAGAAACAGATAAAAAAGGTAACAAGCCTACTATTAACAAAGAAATTACTACGTTAGCTATTCGTTTCACTCAATCACACCCAACTAATTAATTTTATAATACCTTGTTTAAACTTTTATTTTTCATTCCAATTCTTTTAATACACTTTCTATATATGGAATAGGCGAACTAACAATGCCACCTTCAAAGTTGCTTAGAAGTATTATCAACTGGTTTTTGCCGATATACCTGATGATAAAGGTATTAGCTCCGTTTGCAACACCTTCAATTTGTGCAATAACACCTTCTTTATCATCTGAAATATACCAGCCATATCCATAGCTATTAGTGTACTTTGCAAAAACTTTATCCAAAGTCTGTTTTTTTATAAGCTTATCAGTATATAAGGCCTGATCCCATTTATAAAGGTCTTCTACAGAAGAGTACAAACCGCCGGCTGCATAAGCATACTCAATACCCTTCATATCAGCTTTAACAGGTTTTGGACTTAAGCTTGAATAGCCCACAGCGTGATTGTCATCATTTACATCTTCGTGGTAATATCCTGAGTTATCCATTTCAAGGGGCTTAAAAATATTTTTATTGATAAATTCTTCATAGCTTTCGCCTGACACCTTTTCTATTATATAACCAAGTAATAAATAATTAGTGTTGCAGCAAAAGGTAGCTACACCAGGTTCAAAATCAAGTTCAAATTTCTTGCCGTTCAAGGCTTCTATTTTTTTTACTGGAGTAAGACCGCTGGTTACATTTTTAATACTGTCCTGTTCAAATATTGAATCATCAATTCCTGAAGTCTGTGACAACAGATGATGTATGGTTATTTCATTACCATGATCAATACCGGCAATATATTTTCCTATATTATCTTTTATATTCAGAAGGCCCCTATCGCTAAGAATCATTATTCCCATGGCAGTAAATTGATTAGTTAGTGATGCAATATTAAATGAAGTATCCGGAGTATTGGGTATGCCTTTTTCATAGTTTGCTATACCAAAACCCTTACTTAAAAGAATTTTTCCATGTGACGAAATCAAGATTGATCCACTGAAAGTATCATTATAATATTTATCAAAATAGTCGGTCAGCTTTTTTTGAACCTTGTCGAATTTGGTCTTATCAGGTATATTCGTATTCTGGGTGGTTATATCCGATATACTCCCACAGGAAACAAATAAAAAAAGCATTGCAGCAACAGTTATTATAGCAATTATTCTGGTTATTACTCTGTACATTAAATCCCATCCCATAAAAAATCTATGCGTAAAAATCAATATATTTAAAGTATATTTTATCAACTATTATTTATAAATAAATATATTGAACTAAACTGTGGATTTTTTTGTCTAATATGAGGAATATACTCTTAAATTATTAAATCCAGCGACAGCAACAAATTACACGCTCATTCCATTTTTTCTTTTATGGGATTTATTAAAAAACAAAGCACTGAATACAACAACCGTCAGCAATTCAAGTATGGCCATATATAAGTAAATAGATCTTGTTCCGATTGCATCACTCAATGCTCCGCCGCCAATACTTGCTATTATTTTTGCAATTCCCCCAGCGATGAGCCCGTTTATTGTTTGCCCAGTAGTTCTTAATTCTTTAGGTATTTTGTCATTTATATATGTTGCCAACGAGTAAGCAAAAACTATGTAATTCATACCGTGAAGAGCATTGATTGCCAATAACCCATAAACATTTGTAACAGCATACTGGAGGAACCATCTTAAAGCTGTTACCGAAAGAGATGCTATTAGGATTTTTCTAGTGCCAAACCTTTCAAGAATCTTATCTGCAAAAAACAGAAATGGTATTTCTGCAAATGCTGTGATGAAAGTAACCCAACCCACTAATGAGTTGTCAGCACCCAATTGTCTATAATATATGGCAAAAAAGTTTCCATTAAAGCCAATAGTTATACTAAAAATCAAATTCAGAGTCATAAGTATTACAAATTCACGATTTTTGAATATGACCCAGATAGAAACCTTGTTTCCCTCGGACTGATGTCCCTTAACCTTTGGAATTGCTAAAGAAGTGAATGCACTAACAATCATTATGACAGCAAATAAAAGAAAAATTATGTCGGTATTCTTCTTTGCAAAAAAACCTCCCACGAGAGCTGCTGCTGCGAAACCTAATGTACCAGCCATTCTTATAGGTCCAAAATTCCATTTGCTCCCCTGAAGGTATTCAAGAGTGATAGAATCATTTACAGAAAATATAGGGGATTGGAAAACAGCTAATACAGCCATGCCCATGCTAAGATAAAGTATACTGTCACTAAGCTTTAAAAGGGAAGCACTTATTACGCTCCCTATCATTAAAAGTCTGAGGATATTATTCTTTGTCTGAGCTCTGTCACATAACAGTCCCTATAAAGGCTGGGCTAAAATTGCTACCAAAGGACCTATTGCAAGAAGTGTTCCTATTGTTGTCTGATCAAAGCCCTTTTCCTTGAAGTAGAGAGGTAGGAAAGTATTAAAAACCCCTCCGCTCATATAGGCTAAAAGATAAAAGATAAAAAAATAGTATGGATAACGTTCTTTATTCTCTGATTTAAGCATCATTAAATACCCTATTCCCTTATATGATTTACTTAAATCTAGCACCCGAAAATCCTATATTCAATTCATTATCTTATTGGATAATGTATATATCTTAAGATTTTGACAAAAAAAGGTGCCTGCCGGGCTGTTCCGGGCAAGCACCAAAAGTTTATATTGTTAATCAGGCATTTGGTTCAACTTTATCTGTACTGCTTTCGCTCTGGGTTTTTGGGGCATTCTTCTTTAAAAGGTCCATTATATTTGTACCTGTTAAAGCTTCTACTGTTTCAGGAAGCTGGGATATAATATCCGTTATATATCCTGAAACCTTGGATGCACCAGTATTCTTACCATCCCCGCCGTTATCTATTATAACTATCTTATCTGTCTTAGCCAACGGACTTGCGACAGCCTGTGCAATTTCTGGAAGCTTCTCAATTATCATTTGGGTGATAGCGGCATCATTGTATAACTTAAAGGCTTCTGCCTTCTTGGTCATTGCAATTGCTTCAGCTTCTCCCTTTGCCTGAATTATTTCAACTTCCGCCATACCTTGTGCCTTTATTGCTTCAGCTTTAGCCTTACCTTCAATTTCAGTAGCTCTTGCCCTTGCTTCCGCTTCGGCAATTTCCTTATACTTACTGGCATCTGCATTAAGAGTAGCTTTATACTTTTCAGCATCAGCCTGCTTTCTAACAGTTGCCTCAAGTTCCTTTTCCTTTCTGAGTGCTTCCTGCTCTGCAAGCTCAATTTCCTTCTGTTTCTTAACAATTTCAACCTGCATGGAAGTTTCGGCAACTTCCTTTTTAACTATGTTTGCCTTTATGTCATATGCAAGGTCAGCTTCAGCCTTTGCTGTTTGTTGGTCCTTATTATATGACTGAACCTTTAATTCCTTGTCCTTAAAAGCCTCTGCAATTTGAGTCTCAGATTGTATCCTTGCAGCTTCACCTTCCCTGTTGGCTTCGGCTGTCTTTATCTTTGTTTCCTTTGTTGCGTTAGCTTCTGCAATCTGAGCATCCCTTTTGACTTCTGCGATTCTAGGCTTTCCAAGAGCTTCAAGATAACCATTCCTGTCAGAAATATCTTTTATCGTAAGAACCTTCAGTTCAAGACCCATGTTCTGCAGTTCAGTAGCAGCAACAGCCTGAACATGGGAAGCAAAAGTTTCCCTGTCTTTGTATATTTCCTCAACCGTCATTTTTGAGACAATTTCACGGAGTTTTCCTTCAAGTACCTGCTGAGTTGTTTTGGAAATAACCGTCAGCATGTATTCAAGTCCCTTGGATGTATTGAACTGTTCCGCAGCAGATAAAATGGATTCTCTGTCCGACTTAATCTTAACTACCGCAACACCGTCTGCAACTATTCCAACCCCTTGTGATGTCAGAGCACCATCTATCCTTATGTCTATCTGCATGTTTTCGAGTGTGATTATATCTGTTCTTTCAAGAAGTGGAACAACTACTCCACCGCCTCCTGTGATAACCCTTCTGCCCCTGAATCCTGTTACGACGAGAGCTTTATCTTGCGGAACCTTTTTGTACATTGCAAAAAAGCTGAACATCAATACAACTATCACTGCAACAATTAATATAGGAATCATTGTTGTCGAATCCATTTAATCCTCTCCTTTACATATAATTAATAATCTAAAAGCCTTTTAAGGCAATTTTAAATGTTCTCCATTCTTGAAATGTAAAATATATTTTCTTCAACTCTACAGATAATTACCTCTTCACCCTGTTCTACGGCCTGATCGTCTATTTCCCGGGCAGGGGCATTATATCTGGTATCATTTATTGTATATCTTATTTCACCAAAACCGTTTTTTAGAACCGGAGAAACAACTACTGCCCTTTTTCCTATCAAATCAGCCCTTGAAACATGGGAAGAATTTTCAGACCGGTATAGCGGCAAAGCTACATATCTATAAAGGATAATGGCTATTGCCACAGCCAACAATATCGAGCCTAGGAAAACAAGCAGTCCGTTCCAGTTCAGAAGTGTCCCTAACAGCCCTAATCCGCCGAATACGGTAAGGAAAGATATTGCTACTAAAGGATTTATAATTATAAGGAAAAACGACATTATCCCATGCGAAGCACCGGATACATGTGCATCCAAATCGGCATCCCCTCCTACATGCCCTGCATCTCCATGATGATGCATATGTCCTTGAACATGGGCATGACCATCCAACCCGCCTCCATCAATATGTCCGATATGCTGGGCACCAAAATGCAAAGCTCCTGAAATGCCGCTTATAATTAGTGACGCCAGAGTATATAAAATTCCAACGGCAAACATGATTTTATAAATATCTGCCACTGCTATTCCCTCCAAAAAAATAAAAACTATCATTAATATTACCACTATGTGGTATCAATGTAAATTTATCTACCAGATGGAATTAATGGTCATTTTTATTGAATTATAAAAAGACGGCCCCTTTGCTTAAGGAACCGCCATTTTTTGAATACTAGCTTCATTTATCTAAATATGCAACTCTTTATTTTACTTTAACCTCATTCCATATTTTATCATATATAGGAAGACTATCTGCAAGGTCTTCAAATATCTCACAGTTCTTAACCTCATCAGTTGAAGGGTATGCTGTCTTGTCGGATGTAAGCTCCTTTGGAAGGAGATTTTTGGCTTCACTGTGGGGTGTTGAATACCCTATGTAATCAGCATTTTTATATGCAACCTGTGTTTCGCACATATAGTTTATAAACATTTCCGCTTCCTTGGTATGCTTGCTTGATTTAGGAACTACCATTGCATCAAACCAAAGATTTGAACCTTCCTTTGGTATCACATACTTAAGATCCTTGTTCTGTTTCATCATGAAAATGGCATCACCCGACCATACGACAGCCATTTCTGCTTCGTTTGCAATCATTTTATCCTTTACTTCGTCTCCAACATAGGCAAGTACAAGCGGTTTTTGCTCAATAAGCTTCTTTTTTGCTTCATCAAGCTGCTTCTGATCTTTAGTATTAAGGGAATAACCCAGCATTTTCAGAGTAATACCTATTGAGTCACGCTGACTGTCAAGCATGAATATCTGTTTCTCGTATTTCTTATTCCATAGGATACTCCAGCTGTCAACCGGATCCTTAACAGTCTTTGAATTATAAAGAATTCCTACCGTTCCCCACATATAAGGAACTGAATATTCATTCTTAGAATCATAATTAAGGTTCTTGAATCTGTCTTCTATATACTTGTAGTTAGGTATGTTGTTCAGGTTTATCTTCGTAAGCATATCTTCATTGATCATTCTCTTTATCATATAGTCGGATGGTATTATTACATCATAATCATCCGCCCCAGCCTTCATTTTTGCATACATTTCCTCATTGGTTGCAAACTGGTCATAGACAACCTTGATATTATATTTATCTTCAAAATCTTTAACAACCTTTTCTCCGATATAGTCGCCCCAGTTATAAACCTTTAAAACCGGCCTGTTATCTCCGCACCCTGCGAATAAAGATACACAAACAGCCAAAAGCATTACAATTGACAAAACCCTTATTATTTTTTTCACCTTGATTTTTCCCCCTTACTATTATCCTTCGACATTCTATAGTTAACCAATAATAACAGAAACAGTATTGCACCAAACATTAACGTGAGTAAAGCATTGATTTCGGGGTTTATACCGCGCCTTGCCATTGAATAAATAGTGATTGCAAGGTTGGATACACCCGAACCCGTAGTAAAAAAGCTTATTACAAAATCGTCAATCGATAAAGTGAATGCCAACAAAAATCCTGTTAAGACACCGGGCATTATTTCTGGCAAAATAACCTTTTTGTAAGCATACATTGGAGTTGCTCCCAAATCAAGTGCCGCATCAAAAACCTGATTATTCAACTGCTTTATTTTAGGCAGAACCGAGATTATAACAAACGGCAAATTAAAGGTTATGTGTGCAAGAAGCATTGTTAAAAATCCCAATGGCACCTTGATGAATATGAAAAGCAGCATCAGTGATATACCTGTTACTATGTCAGGACTCAGGACAGGTATATAGGTTATATTCATGGAAAGGGTCTTAGGGAATTTTCTCATTCTGGATATTCCTATCGCAGCACCTGTACCAATAATTGTTGCAAAAACAGATGAAATCAAAGCAATTAACAATGTATTATAGAGCGCAGAAAGTATCTGGCTGTCATTAAACAGCTTCTCGTACCATTTAAAAGAAAATCCGCCCCAAGTTGCTCTTGACTTTGAACTGTTGAAAGAAAAAACAATAAGTACAACTATGGGAGCATATAAAAAGAAAAAGATTAAAAAGGTATAAGCCTTTTTCAGAAACGATTTCACCAGAGACCGCCTCCTTCATTATCTTTTTCATACCGCGACATTATTGCCATACTTAACATTATAAGAACCATCAGGAAAATGGATAACGCTGAGCCAAAATTCCAGTCGCTGGAGGAAAGGAATTGCTGTTGAATAAGGTTTCCTATAAGCATATACTGTCCTCCGCCTAGCAGCGCTGAAATTACAAAGGTTGTAACCGCAGGCATGAATACCATGGTGATACCGGATACTATACCTGGGACACTAAGTGGGAGGGTAACCCTTTTGAAGGTTACAAAAGGTGTAGCTCCCAGGTCCTGTGATGCTTCTATTACGGACTTGTTTGTCTTGCTCAGAACAGAGTATATAGGAAGAATCATAAACGGCAGGAAATTGTATACCATTCCAAGGACAACTGCCGCATCGGTGTACATTATATTTAAAGGCGGAAGTCCCAGTGAATGAAAAAGTGAAGCTATGAGTCCTTTATTATCAAGGATTGTCATCCAGGCATAAGTCCTTGCCAAAAAGTTCATCCACATAGGAACCACTACCAAAACAATAAGCATATTCCTTTTGGACAAATTTCTGCTTGCAAGTATAAGTGCCAAAGGATAACCGAGAATCAGGCAGAATGCGGTGCTTATAGCTGCAATTTTAATAGAGCGCCAGAAAACTAAAAGGTTTGTAGGTTCAAATACCCTTTCAAAATACTTTAGAGTAAACTCTATACCATTATTCGAAATAGAAGCTATACTGTACAGTAAAACTATAAGAACAGGTATGAGTACAAAAATAGCCATCCAGACCATATGAGGGTAGGCAATCCAGTTACGCTTTTTCATTCCTCAGACACCTTCCTCATTATATGAATATCATTGGGAAGGATTCTAATACCGACCTTTGCATCTACTGGTTCCATAGCTGTACTATGAACTTTCCAGCTTATATCGTTGCTTCTAACCATCATCTCATAATGAACGCCCTTGAATATAACCGAAGTTACAACACCTTCAATCATTCCAAGCTCAGGGTTAACAAGCTTTACATCCTCAGGTCTTAAAACAACATCCACCTTTTCATTGCTTGCAAAGCCCTTGTCTACACACTCAAAGCGGTGACCGCCAAATTCTATCAGGCAATCCTCCACCATTATTCCATCAACTATGTTGCTTTCACCTATAAAATCTGCTACAAAAGCATTTTTAGGTTCATTATATATATCTATAGGAGTTCCTATCTGCTGAATTGTCCCATTACGCATAACTGCAATAGTATCAGACATGGTAAGGGCCTCTTCCTGGTCATGTGTTACGTAAACGAAAGTAATACCTGTTCTTTTTTGTATGTTTTTAAGCTCCAGCTGCATTCCTTTGCGGAGCTTTAAATCAAGAGCTCCTAAAGGCTCGTCAAGCAGAAGCACTTCCGGCTCATTAACCAATGCCCTTGCAATTGCCACACGCTGTTGTTCTCCACCGCTTAATGAATCTATCCAGCGTTTTTCATAACCCGGCAGGTTAACGAGTTCAAGTATTTCCTTAACCTTATTTTCAATAACTTTTTTATCAAGCTTTTTTATTTTAAGCCCAAAGGCTATATTCTCATAAACATTTAAATGAGTAAATAAAGCATATTTCTGAAATACCGTATTTACTTTTCTCTTAAAGGGAGCCAATCCATTTATGTTAACACCTTCGAAAAGAAGTTCACCCGACGTAGGATGTTCAAAACCACCAATAATTCTAAGTGTTGTGGTTTTACCACACCCACTTGGACCAAGCAAGGTAAGAAATTCATTTCTAAGAATGTAAAGGTTGATATTCTTAAGAGTTTTTTTACTGTTATAATCTTTGCATATGTCAACCAATCTTATGATTTCATCTGCCATTTATCTACCCCCAATCAAGCATCAATTTTTATCAGCAATCACCAGCATGAAAGATTAATACTGTCAAAAAAACGTAAAAAATATTGATAAGACAATGTATTTTTAACATATTGTGACGACAAAGTCAATAGGCATCTAAATAAACCATATTCAGTAATTTTTGATGAATTATCATATGAAATCATTCAAGGATCTTTAATCATTTTTTTATTTCCTGAAACCATTACTAATAGGAAAAAGGCAAGTAAACATATGTATATAATTTTACTTTACATAAATAACTCAATAGTATTGAAAATAAACAATTGATATGAATTAGTGAATTCTATTCATTAGCGATGTAGGTATAAACCTGTGCAACCTTGTCGGAAGGATTTCAAGGTCCTCTTTCTCCATTCCACCTATCAGGACCATTGAAGCAAAGTATGCTGCAGCTCCGACTGCTATGGAAATAAGTGTGGAAACTGTCATGATTAAATAATGGTGACCCAGAAGAGCAGTAATTAAAAAGTAAGTGCCATAAGCAGCTATAGCCATTACAACAGAAGCAATAAAAGGCTTAAAAGCATTTTTCAATAACCTTGTCTTAACTTTAAGTGTTTTTCTTATTACAAGACTGTTCAAGGAAATTGAAATAATATACCCTACTATACTTCCGATTATAGCTCCGTTTATATTTATTTCATGAATGGAAACCATGAAATAGTTGGTTACTATCTTCCCTATAATACCTAAGATAAGATTAAAGGTAACCTGATAAAGCTTTCCTGCTCCTTGAAGTATTGATGTCTGAATTTGTACTATTGCAAGCATTACAAGTGCAACTGAACCATAAAGCATAAGGTTTGAGCCCTGGCCGTATTTCAGCATCCTGTAAATTGGTGCGCTTAAAACTGAAAAGCCCAAAGCTGATGGTATTGTAATAAGGAAACATAAACGGTATGCATAATTGACTCTGTCCTTGACCTTGTTTTTATCCCGTAAGGCTACGGCAGCTGAAATCGCTGGCAGTATAGTAGCCGCAAGTGCTGCCATTACCGCAATAGGAGCATTAAGCAACTGCTGATATTTATAAAGGTGGCTGAATAATTCTGTAGCCATTGATTCGGAATAGCCGCCATGCATAAGCCTTACCTTTGTATTCCACACATCTATAAGGTTACCAGCATATTGCATCCCTATTGACAGGGTTATGGGAATGCTATAACCCACAACTTTTTTCATAAGCTCCGAATATGTATATCTTCTGGCATCCATGCTTATATAGTTCTTATTTTCAGACATCCTGCCTTTTGAATTATGGAACCGTACAAGAAAGATAGCAGCTATAAATGCTGCAAGAGCAGTTCCTATCATTCCGCCGGCACAGCCCCATTCAAGTCCCTTTTTTATTAGAATTGAAGCAAATACAAGGGTAAATACTGCATTTACTACCTGCTCAAGGATTTGAGAAATTGCTGTTGGAATCATATTTCCCCTGCCCTGAAAATAACCTCTGTATGCTGATGACACCGCTGTAAACAAAAATGCCGGAGACAGGAAAAGTATGGCAAGGTATGATTTTTCATAATGCATTACTATTGCTATTTTTTTTGCAAAAATAGCCATGATGGCTGCTGAAATAACACCCAGTATTATAAGTAAAAAACGTGCAATTTTAAAACTTCTGACAGCATCCTTATAATTGCCTACTGCTATCAATTCCGAAACAAGTTTGGAAATGGCAACAGGAAGTCCTACATTGGTAATGGCATAAAGTAATACATAAACCTGGTTTGCAGCGGCATATATACCATTGCCTTCCTCTCCTACGATTGCTAATAAAAACGGAATATATAGTAAAGACAGCAGTTTTACAATTATACCTGCCGCCGAAAGGACAGCAAACCCTTTAGATACCGATTGTTCTCCCATAAATACCTCATGTAAAGTTATGTCAAAATTACATTAAACAAGCCGGAAAATGTAATTTCCAATATAATGATAGAGTAAAATAACAATATTATCAATAAAAAGCTTTTTTCCTAAACATTATAATACTGTTTTAAATACGAACTTGTGAAACGGTAAAGCCGTTTTACACCTTCTTCAATTTCTTGCATATCAAGGTTTCCATAACCAAGTATTATCTTATTTCTGTTGTTTCCCTTATGGATACAAAAGTTTTCTATGCTGTCTATTTCAACACCGTATTCAATAGATTTATGCCAGTCAATATAATTAAAGGCCTGCTGCATGAATTCAACCTTTATATGCATTCCAGCTTCGTCTCCAAGTATAGCCGCATTGTTACCATAATATTCACGTACCATCGATGACAGAAAAGCTCTTCTTTTGGAATAAATATTTTTCATCCTGTAAATATGTCGCTCGAGACAGCCGGTTCTTATAAATTCCGCCATTGCCTTCTGTTCTATGGTTGATGTACGCATATTAAGCCGTACTTTAACTCTTTTAAAACGGCTTATAAGTTCCCGAGGAACTATAAGGTACCCAAGCCTTAGTGAAGGCGCCATATTCTTACTGAAGGTTCCCGTATAAATTACCCTGGAAGGCGAAAGCACCTGAAGAGGCTGAATAGGGAGACCTTTAAATCGGAATTCGCTATCATAATCATCTTCAATAATAAATGCAGAATTTTTCTCCGCAATTTCTATCATCTGAAGTCTTCTTTTAATAGGAAGAATACTTCCGGTAGGAAACTGGTGTGAAGGTGTAAGTAAGGCAAGCTTAACTTCCTTTTCCTTCTGTAGTGACTCCGGACGCGCACCGTTACTGTCAACCTCCAGACAATTGATTTTATATCCCATCATTTTAAAAATGTCTTTTGTAAATTCCACCGACGGATCTTCAATATATATAGAATTACATATCTCAAGAAAAACCTTTGCACAAAGTACAAATCCTTCCGATGAACCAGAAACTATTATTATCTGTTCTTCATCACAACGGATTCCTTTAGTTCTGAGAAGATATTCTGAAAGTACTGAACGAAGTTCAAAAAAACCAAAAATATCATCATAATCAAGGTATTCTTCATTAATGTCCATAATAGCATTTTTCAGACATCTACTCCATGAATTCCTGGGAAACATACGTAATTCTGGTGTCCCATAAGCGAATTCAATTATATCCCTTTTGGAATCATTCGAAACACTTACTGGTATAGACTGCCATGTATTCCGGTCATAGACTGGTTCGCCCTGTTCAAGGTTCCATGTTACATATGTACCAGAGCCAGTTCTGCTTTCAAGATAACCTTCAGCTATAAGCTGTTCATAAACATCTATAACAATATTTCTTGAAACTCCCAGTTCTCCTGCGAGTTTCCTTGTTGAAGGAAGACGTTCATTGCCTGTCATTTTCCCAAGCTGAATAAGTGTTCTTAATTGTTCACAAAGCTGCCTTGTCAGGGATACGCCTGAGTTTGTTTCCAGTTTTATACCAAACATGTTACCTCACAAATTGGCTCTAAATTATATTTACTAAATTGGTTCTTACGCAAACCAATTAATACTATTATAATTAATTGAAGAAAGAAGGTAAATAGCTTACCTTTATTCAACAAAGTATTAAATAAGGTTATAATGGTTTTAACATTTGTGTTGGAGGTTGATTATGAATTATAGACAATTCGGAAACACTGACTGGAAGGTATCTGCACTTGGTTTTGGATGCATGCGTTTTCCAATGACATCAGATGGCAAGGTAGATGAACCTGAGGCAATAAAAATGGTACATTATGCAATAGACAATGGAGTTAATTACCTCGATACCGCTTATGGCTATCATGACGGAAACAGTGAAATTATAACAGGAAAAGCGTTAAAGGATGGTTACAGGGAAAAAGTAAGAATTGCAACGAAATGCCCCGTATGGCTGGTAAAAAAGCCAGAGGATTTTGAAACGCTTCTGGACGAACAGCTTGAAAAGCTTCAGATAGATTATATTGATTACTATCTGCTTCATTCACTGTCACATGATTCATGGAATAACATTATCCTTAAACATAATGTTCTGGCACAAGCTGAAGAGGCCAAAAAGAAAGGGAAAATCAAGCATATAGGTTTTTCGTTCCATGACACGCCTGAAGCATTTAATGAAGTAATTGATGGATATGACAAATGGGAGTTATGCCAGATTCAGTACAATTATCTGGACACAAATAATCAGGCAGGAACAAATGGATTGAAATATGCGGCTTCAAAAGGAATTCCAGTGGTAATAATGGAACCTTTGCGCGGAGGAAAGCTTGCAAACCCTCCTAAAGATATAATAGAAATTCTTGATTCAGAAGGTTTAACCCCACCATATGACTGTGCACTTCAGTGGCTGTGGGATCAGCCTGAAGTATCTGTTGTATTGAGTGGAATGAGTTCAATGAAGCAGTTGGAGGACAATATAGCTTCTGCAAATAAATCAGCAGTGGGGTCAATGACAGCCAGTCAAAAGGCAGCTTTAGTAAAAGTAAAAGAAGCATATGAAGCAAGAGCTGCAATCCCATGTACAAGGTGCAACTATTGTATGCCTTGCCCTAATAATATAAATATTCCCTGGAATTTTGAATTGTACAATGATGGTAAAATACATAATGATGTAGAAAGTTCAAGATTTTCATATATTCGCTTTATGGATGAAAAGTTCAGAGCAAGCAAATGTATTGAATGCAGAATCTGCGAAGAAAAATGCCCTCAGAAAATAGCAATTAGCGAATGGATGCCCAAAGTACACAGCGTCCTTGGAGAAAACAATCCTTATTAATCTATATATAGTCAAAGGGGCTTATGCCCCTTTTTTCTTTTATATATCAATTCCAGCCATTCTCATAAGATACGTAGCGTTACGGGTATCTGACACCCCAGTTCTCAGCTTGTAGTCAAAGTAAATTTTATCATCCTTATAGTACTCCCGGAAGTGATAATTCCTTATTACATCGTTACTTGTCTCCAAATCACAAAGCTCAAGGTCATGAGTTGATACAAGGCCTATTGAATTTGTAGTGCCAAGCTTTTTTATAAGAACTCTTGCGCCTTCATGCCTATCTTTTGAGTTTGTACCCTTAAATATTTCATCCAACAGGAAAAATATGCTTTCTCCCCTTGAAGCAGCTTTTACAATAGTCTTTATTCTTAATAATTCTGCATAAAATGATGAAATATTTTTACCAAGGTTATCACTGATTCGCATACAGGTATATATATTCATTATAGAACATTTAAAATATCCGGCACAAACCGGTGCCCCGGCATAAGCTAGCACAAGATTGATTCCAGTAGTTCTGAGAAGAGTACTTTTACCTGACATGTTTGAGCCTGTAATCAAAAGAACCTTAGCCGGCTTCAATATACCAAGGTCATTACATACTCTTTCTTCACCAAGCAGCGGATGCCCCATTCCCTTGGTTTCCAATACCTGTCCCTTATCAAATATTTCAGGAACTGCCCATTCCGGATGGTCATGTCTTATTAGTGCAAGACTTGATAAGGCTTCAAATTTTCCTATTGCGGCAAACCAATTTTTCAGGTTAATACCAGTATATACCTTCCACCTTTCCAACGAAACCATGTTCTGATAATCCCAAAGGCTGAACAGGTTAAAAATCAGATAAAAATCACTATGCCTCAGGGATATGTAGCTTACTATCTTTGAAAGCTTATCAATTCCAAAGGAGGGCATTTTTCCATGTGCATCCGACATACCAGCAATCATTTCTGAAAGCATCGGTGATTTGAATTTCTGCTTTTCCATACGTTCTATCATTTTTGAATATACTTTAATATCATCTCTGTATCCAGCCGCAATAGACAGTGCCTTAATTCGCTCTTTTCTTCCTATTCTAAGCATTACAAGCTGTATAAGCAGCGTCGCTGCCGGTATAAATAACGGCAAAAAGGATGAAGATAATGATATTATAAAGGAAACACAGGTAAATATGGGAAGAAGCCTTACCAGCCAGAATAGTTGCCTTCCTGTGTATCTGTCATTGTATTTCTCTGCCCAATTAATTATAGTATCCGGATTTTTCATAGCCTTTGAAGCCATTAAGGCTTCAGACTGAAATCTCTGTCTCCATGCGGTTTTACCTGAAAGTTCAGAAATCGCCTGCTGTCTTTTAAATATTGTTTCAAGAGTATCGGGGCCCTCAGCCAGATACGAATACAACGCTTTTCTACCAAGGTAGGTTTTTGCGGTATTTATAAGTTGAAAAAGAGAACCCTTGCCGAATATATCAAGATCATTGGAGTAATTATGCTCATTGTCTGAAAAATCTTCTCCGTTATCTTCAAACCCAATCCATTCTCCATTAACACGCTTAATAGAATCTTTATTAATATAGAATAGTACCTTTGCATAATCCCTATTGTTTATTACTTTTGTGTGCAATACTATAAGGTAAAGAAAAAAGCCTATCCATATAATAAAGCCTGCTGCTGCAAAATAATAAAGTCCGGCAATGCACAAAAATATAACCAAAGCTAGTCCTGCAACAAAAACAGCAAGTCTTATATTGCTTAATCTGTCTGCTGTTTTACAAAGCTTTTCCGAAAAATCTCTGAAGCGAGCAGCTCTTTTTTCATATTTATCAATTATCTTCTTCAATGCAATACTCCTTAAATTAAATAAGCTTATATTATAATAACATATTTTTAATTCACTATTAATTTCCACAATTATTATTGACACAAACAGTATCTTTTTTACAGTATAATAACATTGCAATTTAATCGGAAAATGAATACTTAGCAGTAATAACCTGCATATTTATTGCTGTTAAAAAAATATCTACCAGTTGGTCATACATTCTATAATCCCTTAATATTAGGTGTTTCAAGTCATAATGTTAATTATGAAAATATATTTATAATTTTTTCTAAAGAAATTATTGACATAGACTCTTGCATTATTGCATATGATTTGTTATAATTCGAAATATCTAATAATCTTCTTAAAAAATCCCCAAACTTTTAAAAAATTTTTGGGGTATACAACGACGTATGCCGTACAAAATACGCGATGAAGTGTATTTTAAAAAGTGTTAACACTGAGAATGCTTTTATTTGCTTTCTCCAAACACTATGTTTCATGTGTGCAATTTGCTTTATACATAATAAACTCTGGATTATTCTTAGGGTTATTTATTTATAATGCAATCACAAATAAATTATTTTATTAAAATCAGGGGGTTTAATATGAAAATATTAGCTAACGTAATGGAACAAGTAATTAAAAGAAATCCTAACGAGCCTGAATTTCACCAGGCTGTAAAGGAAGTCCTCGAATCACTGGAGCCTGTAGCAGAAAGACATCCTGAATGGGTTGCAGCAGGAATATTCGACAGAATAGTTGAACCTGAAAGACAGATCGTATTCAGAGTACCGTGGGTTGATGACAAGGGTAAGGTACAGGTTAACCGTGGTTATAGAATTCAGTTCAACAGTGCAATAGGTCCTTACAAGGGTGGTTTAAGACTTCATCCTTCAGTAAACTTCAGTATCCTCAAATTCCTCGGTTTTGAACAGATCTTCAAAAATTCCTTAACAAGCCTTCCAATCGGTGGAGCTAAGGGCGGAAGTGATTTCGATCCTAAAGGAAAATCAGACAACGAAGTTATGAAATTCTGCCAGAGCTTTATGACAGAACTTTGCAAGCATATAGGTCCTGATACTGATGTACCAGCAGGTGATATCGGAACAGGCGGAAGAGAAATCGGATTTATGTATGGTCAGTATAAGAGATTAAGAAATGAATTTACAGGCGTTCTTACCGGAAAAGGCCTTGAATGGGGCGGAAGTCTTGCAAGAACAGAAGCTACCGGTTACGGCCTCTGCTACTTCATGGATGAAGCTTTAAAAGCAAAGGGTAAAAGCTTCAAGGGTGCTACAGTAGTTGTTTCCGGTTCAGGAAACGTTGCAATATATGCTACAGAAAAGGTACATCAGCTTGGTGGTAAAGTAGTTGCATTAAGTGATTCAAATGGATACATTTATGATGCAGACGGAATCAAGCTTGATACAGTTAAAAAGCTTAAAGAAGTAGAAAGAAAGAGAATAAGCGAATATGTAAAATATCATCCAAATGCAAAATATACTGAAGGCTGTTCAGGAATTTGGTCCATTAAGTGTGATATCGCTCTTCCATCTGCTACACAGAATGAAATAGATGAAGAGTCAGCAAAGAAACTTGTTGCAAACGGTTGCTATGCTGTAGGTGAAGGTGCAAACATGCCTTCAACTCCTGAAGCTGTTGAAGTATATCTTAAGAACAAGGTTATCTTTGGACCTGCAAAAGCAGCTAACGCAGGCGGAGTTGCAACATCAGCACTTGAAATGTGCCAGAACAGTGCAAGATATTCATGGACATTCGAAGAAGTTGATGCAAAGCTTAAGGATATAATGGTTAACATATACAAAAATGCAAGTGAAGCCGCAAAAGAATACGGCCATGAGGATAATCTGGTTGTAGGCGCTAACATAGCAGGATTTATAAAAGTAGCAAAATCAATGTATGCACAAGGTATTGCATACTAAAATTGCAGTAATTCATAATCCTACCCCTGTATGAACATCATACAGGGGTAACCCCATTTTTGGGGATTTTTTGGCATTAGGGACATGATGCTTATTAATATTTAATTCAACTTATGTAGATAGTAAATTAAAAATCTGATAAAATGTAAGTATCAATTCAAGGTTTTTTGTCTGATAATATAAATGAATATAGCTTATTCCACTATAAGAAATAGGTAATTATTTTTTCAAAAGCAAGTAGATTTTTAGAAGGAGTGTTGTTTTTGGTCAATTATAAAAAGGAAGATATTATGAAAATTGCTTCCGAAAATGGCGTAAAATATATTTGTCTTCAATTTACCGACATTTTTGGTATTCTAAAGAATGTTGTTGTTACAATAGACCAGCTTGAAAGGGCATTGGACAACACATGCATGTTTGATGGTTCATCTATAGACGGTTTTGCCAGGATTGAAGAATCAGACATGTACTTAAACCCTGACCTTGATACTTTTTTGATATTCCCATGGGGTTCACACAACGGAAAAGTAGCAAGACTTATTTGTGACGTGTACACTCCTGACGGAGAACAATTTGAAGGTGATTCTAGATTAATATTGAAAAAAGCCATACAAAGGCTTAATGATATGGGCTACGATTCCTTCAATGTAGGTCCGGAGTGTGAATTTTTCCTTTTCCATACCGATGAAAAAGGAGAACCCACTACGCGGACCCAGGATAATGCGGGATATTTTGATCTTGGTCCTGTTGACCTTGGAGAAAATGCACGCCGTGATATGTGTGCTGTTCTTGAGGACATGGGTTTTGAAATAGAAGCATCCCACCACGAAAACGCTCCAGGTCAGCATGAAATAGACTTTAAATATAAGGACGCTCTTGCTGTAGCCGATTGCATTCTAACCTTTAAACAAGTTGTTAAAACCGTTGCACAGAGAAACGGCTTATATGCAACCTTTATGCCAAAACCGATTATGGGAGTAAGTGGTTCGGGAATGCACACGAACCTGTCACTTTATAAAAATGGAAAGAATACATTTTATAATGATCAGGATCCGCAGCATTTAAGCCAGGAAGCTTATTGGTTCATAGGTGGCTTGCTTAAATACGCTACTGAAATATGTGCGGTAACCAATCCAACAATAAACTCATACAAACGACTTGTTCCAGGTCATGAAGCACCTGTATATATTGCATGGTCTGCCAAGAATAGGAGCCCCCTCATAAGGATTCCGGCAGTTAACGGTGATTCGGTAAGAATAGAGTTCCGTTCACCTGACTGTGCATGCAACCCATATCTTGCGCTTGCACTTATATTAAACGCAGGTCTTGAAGGTATTAAAAATAAAATTATGCCTCCTGCCTCTGTTGATAAGAATATTTACTCACTGTCGCAGGAGCAGATAGATGAGATTGGTATAAAACGCCTTCCCGAAAATCTTTCAGAGGCTTTGAAGATTATGAGTAAAAGCAGCCTTGTAAAAGAAACTTTAGGGAATCATGTATTTGAAAAATTTATTGAAGCGAAATCATCAGAATGGGATGAATACAGGAAAGTAGTTACAAGTTGGGAATTGGATCAGTACCTAACAAGATTTTAAATATTTATAAATAACATTAAAGTAAACAGTTAAAAATACAACTCAGAACAGTTTCATCAAAGGCGCTGAAGCTGTTGTACCCAATGGAGGGTTAGCTTATGTATTTTAATGATTGCTATCTGTGCAAGTACCTTACTTTCTGTGAATCAGGTGACTCTGGCAACTATGTGTGTACAATTTCAGGTATAACACGTGGTTGCGCAGAGTTTTCAACTGACTGCCAGGATTATTGCGAAGACCGCGAAGAATAGGATTAGCCAAGATCCACTTCAAAGTCATAGATTCCTCCAAAGGTACTGTAATAAATTCTGTATGCAACTTTACCTTTTATTTTGTTTTGGTATTTGTTCTTTAAAGCAGACAGTATATCTCTTGGGGATTCACTGCAAATGATATTGCAATCAGTATCAAACCTGATTATAACATTATTCTCTTCATCAGGTTGACTGACATACATTTTGTGCTTCATTAGCTCAGCTGTTGAATTCCATTTAATGAAGCTTTTTAAAGTGCTGTCTTTGCAAAGCATTTCCTGTATGAATATATTTCTTGGCAGTTTAATGTACCCTCCTACAATGGAGTATTCAAGAATCATTTTATTCCACCTTATTATAATTTAAGAGTTAAACTATGACCATATGATGCTGGTTTTTTACCGTTTTCGGTCAGTACCCAAAGTACCTTCTGGTTGGATTCCGGAGGAGTTTTTCCATCCCCATCCGTAAAAATAATAAGTAAAGGTATACGGATTTTATCAGCAAGTTCAAAAACAGGTATGAAATCTGTCCCTCCGTTTTTCGTCCTGATCTTATCCCTTTTAAACTTTTCAACAGGTATTGGTTGGGTGCATTCTGTATCGAATTGAGTAACATATATGGTAGTTCCAGTAATTTTCCTTATTGCTAGTAATTCACCATAGAACTTCTCAAGCTGATTGTTCGAAATAGAACCACTTTCATCTATTGCAAGAAGTACTTTTGTCCCAACAGTACGCTTATTTCCCGGGAGGTTCTCAAACCTTTTGGATTCTCTCTTGCAGGTCTTTCTTACCTGTATTTTTCCCTTCCCAGACAAGAACCTTTTCAAAACATTTCTCCAGTTTATATCATTTATCTTATAAGTATCTTCCAACGTGGAATAAATGCTGACAGGAATTTCCCCTTCTTCTGCTGCCTGTTCAACCAATTCCTTTACTGTACATTTTGCAGCGTTTTGACCCATATCTGAATTATCTGTTTTGGTTGTATTGTTTATGGTAAGCTTCTGCCCTGATTTCAGCATTATGCTTATTTGTTTATCATCCTCAATGAAGCTGAAGCTGCCATATTGGGAGATTATTTCATAATAGAATTCAGCACTTTTAAACCTTTCCAAAGTTTGATTTATGTCAAGACTGATTTTATGTACAGTAATTGACTCCTGTGAAAGAAGTTTTAAATCAATGTGTTCGTTAACTGCCATGTCACAGGCAGTCGCCCACAACTTTCCATCCCTGTCTCCTTTTCTATACGGATGAAGCAGCAGGAGGTGAAGCATTTCATGTATCAACGCACCCATTGCATAATCAATTTCCAATTTTCCATACCATTCTCTGTTGTATATAATCCGTGGAGTCGGTTTAAATAATATGCCGATGGTTGGAGTATCCTGGCTTTCTACAGGAGCCAATGTTGAGGCAATATATCCGTAAAAAGGCTGTTTAAGCAGGAGATGAACAATAACGTCCTCTATATTCATATTAAACCTCCATGTCCCCAATGTGCCAAATGAATCACTACATTGGACACATGGGGTTAATGTATTGCACCTGCCATTGTTTTGTTTCACAAAACTGGCAGATGTGCATCAGCTCTCAGACTAAAGTCTTTCACGCTGTACCTCAACTTATTAAAATATCAAGTATCTTGTCTGACAACTTATCAAAGCACTGTATTTTCTCACAAATATTCTGAAAGGATTCGGGCCTGTTTGTTGCGAGCAGTTTAAAAAAGAATATTCCTAGCTCTTCAGGAAGGTTTTCAAGGAAAGAATTAAGATTTTTAATATGTATATCAGTATCTTCGAAGGTAACAACTATTTTTTTAATAATAAGCGTAATTATGTCCATCCTATGCTTACTGATAATATCATTGATTTCTTCTTTTACTTCATCATAGGAATTCAATATTTTATTGGTTGGAGGTATTGTGAAATCCCTGTTTTTTAAGAACCCAAAAAATGACGAGGCAGTTTCAGGTCCCAGAAGACCCGCTGCCAATTCAAGCATAAGCTTTTCTTCAAGTTCACAGTTATTAAGAAGTTCCTGAAGCTTTGTCCATGCCCTTGGTGTAGGTGTTTTCGACAAAGCGGTTGAGTCGGATGTTTTTCTTACAATGAGCAGCATATCCGGGCAGGCTTGGAGAAAAGCCAAGATATCGTCATTTGGGTTATTTTTTACTGAATATTCTATGTAGTCATCAAGGTTTGCAGTAATTTCAATGGCAACAAACCTATCCAGCATTGCATCGTCCAAAGAATTAACAGAATAATTCATTGTGTCCGGATTCATTGTTACACCTATCTTCCAACCTTGTGCAAGGTTATGTCCGTTAATCTTTCTTTCCAAAAGAAGCGGATATAATACAGATGTCGTATCACTGGGAACACGGTTAATTTCTTCAAGTACAAGTATTCCTCTTTCTGGGAACAAGCCTTCTTGTATAGCTTGTACTGTAGGTAAAAACTGTGGTGCAAGATATCTTGTTATTCCCTTATCCCTGTCTTTATCGGGAAGTCCCATAAAATCCGGGCCTTCCAAAGCTGCGGCATAAAGCCCCATATATCCTACACCCAATTCTTCAGAACATTGCTTATATAAAGATGTTTTTCCAACACCTCTTTCACTTATTAACGCAGTAACACTGTCAGTATTTAGAAACAACTCCTTTATGCATTTTTTTGCATCGCTTAATCTCATACTATCCACACCAATCTTATATAATGATATTTTTTTAACAATATTTATATCATTATATAGGACTTGATTAGAAGTGTAAACTGTTATTAATATTATTTTCCTTTAATCCTTACCACACTGTGGTTTTTACTATATAGAAAATAGACCACAAATCCAATAACAAGCCATACTACAAACCTAATGTGTGTTACTGTAGGAAGCACAACTATAAGATACCCGCATATTATAATTGCTGCTGCAGGTATGAATGGCACCCACGGACATTTGAAAGATCTTTTTATATCTGGCCGCCTTTTTCTCAGAACAATTACAGCTGCAGAAACTATTACAAAAGCAGCAAGTGTACCAATGTTAGTAAGCTCGGCTACTTCTCCCATTTGCAAAAAGCCCGACATTACAATAACAACCGCAGACATAATCAATGTGCTGGTTGATGGCGTACCATATTTGTTATGGACGTTACTGAATACCTTCGGCAGCAAACCATCCCTCGACATAGCGTATAATATACGCGTTTGACCATACATCATTACAAGTATTACAGAAGTAATACCGCAAACCGCACCTACAGACACAAGAGCTGATCCCCAACTGATTCCAATCTGAGACAGCGCATACGCAACAGGAGCAGATGTATCTTTCAATTTCATAAACGGAACTATACCCGTAAGAACACCTGATACTAATATATAGAGTAAAGTACAAACTGCCAGCGAACCAATAATTCCTCTGGGCATATCTCTCTGAGGATTCCTAACTTCCTCTGCGGCAGTTGAGACTGCATCAAACCCTATATATGCAAAGAAAATCATTGATGCACCTTTAAAGACTCCGCTCCAGCCATAAGGAAGAAACGGGTGCCAATTCTGAGAATTAATATTTAGTGCTCCCAGTATTATAAAAATGAGAATCACTACTACTTTTATAACAACGATTATGTTGTTAAAAGTTGAACTTTCCCTTACGCCCCTAAATAAAACAAAAGTAATCAAGAGTACAATAAAAATCGCAGGCAGATTTACAATCCCACCGTTAATACCCGGAGGGTTGGCAAGGTATGCAGGAAGATTGATTCCTATTGATGACAGCAGACTTGTAACATATCCAGACCAGCCTATTGATACAGCCGCTACTGCCACAGTATATTCAAGAATGAGATCC
Organism: Bacillota bacterium; assembly: GCA_023397675.1. Taxonomy (GTDB): domain Bacteria; phylum Bacillota; class Clostridia; order Acetivibrionales; family JANLFN01; genus JAEZTC01. The sequence continues at coordinate 30,790 of JAEWTV010000014.1, forward strand.
CAACCTATTATCCAAGCCCATATCTCTCCCAATGAAGCATAACCATAAGTATAAGCACTTCCTGCAACAGGAACCATTGCTGCAAATTCTGCATAGCATAATGCAGCACACGCGCAAGCAAGTCCAGCAATTACAAAAGAAATCATAAGTCCAGGCCCGGAATAATTGGCAGCGGCTATCCCTGTAAGAACAAATATCCCGGTACCGACAATTGCACCTATTCCGAGCATTGTCAGCCCGAATGCACCCAGAACCTTCTTCAGTGACTTTCCTGTGCTTTCCCCGCCCGCTTCCCTTAAAAGTAGATCTATTGGCTTAGTACTAAAAATGTTTGACATTTGGATCTTTCCCCCGGTTTATATATTTCATTTTTATGTTGCTCGTCAATTATTTTTATATACTTGAAAATAAAACCGGGAGAGGCTTGTTAAAACAACTTTACCATCATCAATCTTTGTTTTGCTTTTTTTTAATAATTGTTATTACTCCAACAATGATAAGTGATACAGCAGATATTATAAAAAGGATCAATGCTCCGTTATCATTATTGTCAGTTGTATTTGTAATTGAGGCTTTTTTATTAAGCAGTAATGAAGTTACTAAAGAAACGATAACTGTTCCTGCTACTATACAAATAATCTTTACAGATAAAAGTCTTGATTTTATACGTGGACCTACAAATGCATTTTTCCCAATGATGCGAATGAGATAATATGTCATGCACGCCATCATTATTATAAAAACATTCAAAGGGTATTTGAGCCATCTTATACCAAAACCGTAAAGGCCCATATCTATTAAAAGAAGATAAAACATAATTGTAAGTGTCTGATTGCCTATTTTGTTTCTAACCTGTACCTGCATTTCATCCAACTCATTTTTGTTCACTATCATCATCCTCCCAAAAAATTTGATCAAGGGTACTGCCCAAAACCTTACATATGGCAATACAAAGTTTTATTGACGGGTTATAATCGCCGCTTTCAATTGCATTAATGGTTTGGCGTGTTACACCTACCATATCTGCAAGCTGCTTTTGTGATATATCTTTCGAAGCTCTTAGTGATTTTAGCTTTAGATTTTTTGGCATGTTACCACCTCAATTACATAGTAATATATATATGACTATATGTCAATTATATTTTACACTTTGTATGATTTATTATACCCCATGGTAGTAATTCAGATAAAAAAAATGCCGGTTCAATTTAGAACACGACACTTTATATCAATCATTAATAATTATTAAAAATCAGCGGATTTTACTGTTCTTGGGAAGGATATAACATCCCTAATATTTGTCATTCCGGTAAGATACATGATTGCTCTTTCAAAGCCCAATCCAAAGCCTGCATGCCTCGTTCCGCCATACTTTCGTGTATCCAGGTACCACCAGTAGTCTTCCTTCTTAAGGTCAAGCTCTTCCATCCTTTTTTCAAGTTTATCCAGCCGTTCCTCCCTCTGGCTTCCTCCGATAATTTCACCTATGCCAGGAACCAGTAAATCCATGGCTGCTACAGTTTTATTATCTTCATTCATTCTCATATAAAAGGCTTTAATTTCCTTCGGGTAATCTGTTACAAATACTGGCTTTTTAAAAACTTCTTCGGTAATGTATCGTTCATGTTCCGTCTGCAAGTCGCATCCCCATTCAACGGGATATTCAAATCTATCCTTCACCTTCTGAAGTATATCAATAGCTTCAGTATAGGTAACATGACCAAAATCAGAATTAACTATTCCGGTAAGCCTATCAATAAGGCCTTTGTCAACAAAGCTGTTGAAAAACTCCATTTCCTCCGGAGCATTCTCCATAACATAATTAATTACATACTTAAGCATATCCTCAGCCAAGCTCATATCATCGGTCAAATCGGCAAATGCAATTTCAGGCTCAACCATCCAGAATTCGGCTGCATGTCTTGCAGTATTTGAGTTTTCAGCTCTGAAGGTAGGACCGAATGTGTAAACATTTCTGAAGGCCATTGCATAGGTTTCCACTGAAAGCTGTCCGCTGACAGTAAGATTTGTAGGTCTGCAGAAAAAATCCTTGGTGTAGTCAATATCACCACTATCATTCTTCTCGGGATTTGAAGCATCGAGAGTAGTAACCCTGAACATTCTTCCCGCACCCTCACAGTCGCTTCCTGTAATTATAGGAGTATGAACATATACGAAATTTCTTTCCTGAAAAAACTGGTGAATAGCAAAAGCTAAAATGGAACGAACCCTGAAAACAGCGGAAAAGGTATTTGTTCTTGGTCTTAAGTGAGCAATTTCCCTGAGAAATTCAAATGAATGTCTTTTTTTCTGAAGAGGGTAATCTGCCGAGCACAAACCTTCAACTGTTATCTTATTGGCTTTAATCTCAAATGGCTGTTTTGCACCAGGCGTCGCAACAAGTTCTCCTTCAACTATAACTGAAGAACTTACAGGCAACTTTACAACGTCCTTGAAATTATCAAGTACACTTTCTTCAAAAACTATCTGAATACTCTTAAAAAACGAGCCATCATTCAATTCAATAAAACCGAATACCTTGGAATCCCTTATTGTCCTGACCCACCCGGACACACGGATCACCTTTCCGATATACTTATCCGACTCCCTGAAAATCTGCCTGATAATTGTATTATCCATAAATTCTTCTCCTTTTATATAAAAATCATAAAAGCATTATATTATTTGAGTAACACTCATCAACCATTTCATCCGGCCAGACGGAGGATTGTACCTCACCGATGTGTGCCTTTCCAAGGAAGAACATACATATTCTTGACTGTCCTATTCCGCCGCCGACAGTATAAGGCAATCTGCCCTCCAGCAAGTCCCGATGAAAACTTAGTTCTTTTCGCTGGGGACAGCCGGCAATATCAAGCTGCCTTACCAATGCGTCTTCATCAACCCTTATGCCCATTGAAGACACTTCAAATGCTCTTTGAAGAACAGGATACCAGAATATGATATCACCATTCAATTCCCAGTCATCATAATCAGGAGCCCTTCCGTCATGTATCTTGCCTGATTTCATAGCCCCACCTATTTTCATAACAAAAACAGCTTTTTTCTCCTTTGCAATAAGGTTTTCCCTCTCTTTAGGAGAATATTCAGGATACATATCTTCAAGCTCTTGGGTTGTAATAAAGCTAATATTTTCAGGGAGGTAGTTTTCCAATGATGGGTATGTTTTCAGAATATCATTCTCTACTTCTTTAAATACTGAAAAGAGAGTTTCAACTATCTCTTTGAGCTTGTTTTCATTTCTTTCATCCTTGCCTATAATCTTTTCCCAGTCCCATTGATCTACATAAACAGAATGTAGATTATCCAGTTCCTCGTCTCTTCTTATTGCGTTCATATCTGTATACAATCCCTCACCCTTTGCAAAGGAATAACTCTTAAGAGCAGCTCTTTTCCATTTTGCAAGGGAATGTACTATTTCGACAGTATCATTTCCAATACCCTTTATATCAAAAGCTACAGGCCTTTCCACCCCATTAAGATTATCATTAAGACCTGTGCTCGGTCTTACAAAAAGCGGAGCAGATACCCTTGTAAGATTCATTTTTTTAGCAAGTGTATGCTCAAACAGGTCTTTGACCTGCTTAATAGCAACCTCAGTCTCCCTTATTGGCAAGCCAGGTTTGTAATTATCCGGAATTATTAATCTTTCGCATCTTTGCGACATGTATATACCTCCTTTGGTATAAAAAATGAGCATTCAAATTATATCATTTTTATATGTATTTTTAAATAACCATATAATTACCTTATCCCAACTAAGGCATTTAATAAATAACAATTTTGGTTTTATATAATTCTGTCTTATGGGTACCAATTAGTTATATTAGGCTTGCCGCCCCTTAAATGTAACTGTATAATATGATTTATAAATATTGCTGTCCAAGTTTTGTACAGCAGCAAAGTGATTTCGGAACAAATCAAAGCATATTAGGGGGAAACAATACATGAGAGCAATTTTAACAGTTTTAGGATCAGATAAAATAGGAATAATTGCCGGAGTCAGCAATTTACTTGCACAAAGCAACATAAATATTTTAGATATATCCCAAACAACAATGCAGGAGATATTTACAATGATTATGCTTGTTGATACCTCTTCAATGACATTAAGCTTTACTGAACTTGGAAAGCTTCTTGATAAAAAAGGCCAGGAGCTGGGAGTTACAATAAACATTCAGCGTGAGGACATATTCAATTCAATGCATAGAATATAGAAAATTAGGAGTGAGCTTATGATAAACCCTTTTGAAATAATAGAAACAATAAGGATGATAAAGGATGAAAATCTCGATATAAGGACTATTACTATGGGAATATCCTTAAGAGACTGCTGTCATCCGGATTCAAAAATTGCATGTCAAAAAGTATACGATAAAATCACAAGACTTTCTTCAAACCTTGTTAAGGTAGGAGAAGATATTGAACACGAGTATGGTATTCCGATAATTAATAAAAGAATTTCAGTAACACCTATATCAATGGTAGCAGAAAGCTGTGAAGACAATAATTTTGTCAGGTTTGCACAAACCCTGGACAAAGCTGCCGATACAGCCGGAGTCAATTTTATAGGAGGTTACTCGGCTCTTGTTCACAAGGGATATACTTCTGGAGACCAAAAGCTTATTCAGTCCATACCTGAAGCGCTTTCCACAACAAAAAAAGTATGTTCATCAGTCAATGTTGCAACTACCAGAGCCGGAATCAATATGGATGCAGTAAAACAAATGGGCCAGGTAATAAAAGAGGCAGCAAACCTTTCTGCAGATGGTGGAGGCCTTGCATGTGCAAAGCTGGTTGTGTTTTCTAATGCTCCTGAGGACAACCCCTTCATGGCAGGTGCCTTCCATGGTGTTGGCGAACCGGAATGTGTAATAAATGTCGGCGTAAGCGGTCCTGGCGTTGTAAAGGTTGCTCTGGAGAGGCTCGGTGAACAGGCTGATTTCGGTGCAATAGCCGAAACAATTAAAAATATTGCCTTTAAAATAACCAGAATGGGCCAGCTTGTTGCAATGGAAGCATCAAAAAGGCTTAATGTTCCTTTTGGTATAGTAGACTTGTCACTTGCCCCAACCCCTGCAATTGGAGACAGTGTAGCTTATATACTTGAGGAAATGGGACTTGAGAAATGCGGTACCCATGGTACTACGGCTGCTTTAGCTCTACTTAATGATGCTGTAAAGAAGGGTGGAACGATGGCTACTTCTTATGTGGGAGGCTTAAGCGGAGCATTCATTCCAGTTAGTGAGGATGCAGGAATGATCAGTGCTGTAAAAGCAGGTGCATTGAGCATTGAAAAGCTAGAAGCTATGACATGCATATGTTCGGTAGGTCTGGACATGATTGTGGTTCCTGGAGATACAACTGCAGAAACCATTTCAGCAATAATAGCGGATGAGGTCGCTATAGGAGTTATAAACAACAAAACAACTGCTGTTAGAATTATACCTGCTCCCGGCCAAAAGGTGGGTGATACTGTTGAATTCGGCGGACTTCTTGGTTCAGGACCCGTTATGGAAGTAAACAAATTCAGCAGCGATAAATTTATCAACAGAGGCGGCAGAATACCTGCCCCAATACATGCAGCGAGAAACTAATATTACAAGCCCCGATTAACCAGGTATAAGGTTGTTCTAAGTTATGCAAGACATAATCTTGCAAACCATTGAATACCTTTTACTAAAATGTTTTGGTTAACGGGGCTTTTTGATGCATATAGACAAGTTTTACAAGGATTCATTTATATTAACCGCAGCAAATCTTTTTACCGGAATAATAGGTTTCATATTTTCCATAATCCTATCAAGAGAACTTGGACCGCAAGGTTTAGGGCTTTATGGACTTATTATGCCGGTATACAGTCTCGTACTTTGTCTTGCCTGTGATGGTTTAATTACTGCCGTTTCAAAAGTAACAGCTATTTATAGGAGTAAAAATGACTCGCGCAATTTACGCAGATCAGTTTCAACCATTTCTTTTTTTATATTTCTCTGGAGCTTGTCAATTGCCTTATTGGTACTTCTTTTTTCAAACATAATCGGAACCAGCTTGATTGATGATCAGAGAAGCATACCAGCTTTAAGGATTATTTGCCCGGCAATAGTTTTCGTATCGCTTTCAGCCATTCTGAAAGGTTATTTCTATGGGTTTGACAGATACAAGACAGCTGCTTATATAGATATAATTGAAAAGGTTCTGAGGGTTACAGTGCTCTTGGCGGTTCTGGCCTTATTAACTGTAAAAAGTATCAAAAGCACTGTTTCAGCAGCCTATTTTTCACTAATGGTTGGAGAATTCATGAGCTTTGTTCTGTTATATTCATTTTACAAACGGAATAAAAGCTCCAGTATTGGTTTTAAGTCCAAACCTCAGGCCAGAATACAACTTCTGTTTAATATCCTTATAATATCCTACCCACTTTGCATAAACGGTTTTTTATCATCGATACTCTCAACTGCATCTACTTTAATTCTTCCCAGAAGGCTTGTTTTTGCAGGCATTCCTTATGAGCAGGCTCTTGCCTTAATAGGAAAATTCCTTGGTATGGCAGTGAGCATAACATATCTCCCTATTATTATAATAAATTCGGTAACCACTGTACTTGTTCCGGACTTATCAATCAATGCGAGCAAAAATAACTTCTGGGCTTTGGAAAGCAGGATAAAGCAAGTATTTAAAATTGCCTGCTTTGTTGGTACCTGTACATTGATAATCAACCTTTCAGTTCCCAAAGCTCTGGGTATGCTGTTTTACAGCAGAACAGACCTGGGTGGTATGATAGCCTTTGCCTCACTTGCAACAGTTTTGAGCTTTGTTTCCGCACCTACCTTCGGCATGCTGAACGGTCTTGGCAAGCAAAATATAGTTCTAAGAAATTCTCTGATTATTTCGATATTGGGCCTCATCCTAATCTATATATTTACCGGAATACCTGAGCTGAATATTTATGGTTATGGTATTGTGATGTTTCTTATTGCTATAACCGCCCTTGTTCTTAATATCAGGGAAATAAAAAAGGCCTGTGACTTCCAGTTTCCGATTTTAGAAGCTTTAATATACCTCATTTCAGGCATATTGACGTTTATATTAATAAGCATTTTAAACGGCTTAATCCCCGAATCACTCATTGTGATTAAAATTATTTCCACAGCCTTCCTTTCTTTCGTTCTCGTATATTTCCTTTCCAGACTAGCTCAAGACTAGAGGGAAATACCTTTGTCGGCAATTAAGTTTTCAAATACAGGAAGGATATTTCAAATTTTCGTCGAATAATGACGTTATACAAAGGTGTTTTTTGCTATTAATACATAATCATGGGGTGATAATCAGGTGACTGTTCCCGATAATTACAGCAAGGACATTAATTACAGAGCTCTTATAAAAGGTATGCGTGAAGGAGTAGCCTTTTGCAGGATAATTTTTGATGAGAATAATACACCCCGGCAATTTGTGCTTGCAGATTACAATCCTTCATTCGAAACCCTTTTCAGTTCACCTGATAAGCTGGTGCCTGGGATTCAAATAAGAGAGGTTATTCCTGGCATACTTGATCAAAGTATAAACTTCTCCAATTTAGCCATGGAAGTCAATTTAACAGGTGAAAACAGAAATGTTCATTACTTCTCAAAAAAGATGAATAAGTGGATTCACCTGTCAATAAACTATTGTTCACCTGATATGCTTTATATAATCGTTTATAAAACATCAGATATAACGCCGCATTATGAGTTTTTAAGAAATGTACTGGACATGTCTCCCGACCTTATTGTAATAACAGATTTATATGGTCAGATAATAGATTGCAACATGATGGTAATTAAGAAATTTGGCTATGAGAGTAAAGAATCAATTATTAATACAAGTGCATTATTGCTCGTTTCAGAAAAAAACCGTGAAAAAGCACGCCTTGACATGGTTGAAAGCATGAGTACAGGTTTTGAAGGGAAAAGATATGTTTTTAAGGGCAAAGACGGAGAGTTCCCTGCTGAGATGTCATGCAGCGTAATTAGAGATAATTTTGGAAAGCCTGTTGCACGTATAGGTATCGCAAAAGATATATCAGCTGTTGAAAAAATGCAGGAGGATTTTATAAAACTTACGAGGGAAAACTCAATAATTTTCAACAGTACTCAGGACGCTTTGGCGCTTATAGATGTAGATAATGAGAAGAAATTTACATATAGCAGAGTTAACAGGACAAGCATGATTTATTCGGGAATCCAAAACAAGAATTATCATGGCCTCTCGTTTAAGGACCTTTTTGCTTCAGAACTGGCGCGAAGTCTTGAGGTTTATTACATGGAATGCGTCCGTGAAAAGAAACCCATAAGCTATGAAAAAGCCTTTGAACTGCCCTCGGGTAAAAAAGTATGGCACACCGTCCTATCTCCAGTTATTAGAAACAACAAAGTAACAAATATAGTTACATCCATAAGAGATATTACTGCAATAAAAAGTGCAGAAGAAGCTCTCCAGAAGGAGCGAGATTTTTTAAATACTACCCTTCTTTCAATTTGCGACGGTGTAATTGCTACCGATGTTAACGGTAATATAACACTCCTTAACAAAACAGCCCAGCAATTGACGGGGTGGTCTGAGGAGGAAGCTAAAGGTAAACAGCTTGAAGAGGTTTTTAATATTTACAACGAAAAGACAGGAGAACTTGCACTAAATCCGGTCAAAAGAGTACTTAGGGAAGGTCAGATTGTGGGGCTTGCAAACCATACAGTGTTAATATCAAGAGAAGGGGGTATAAGATGTATTGCTGACAGCGCCGCACCAATTAAGGACAATAACGGCAACACTCAGGGTGTAATATTGGTTTTCCGTGATGTAACCGAAATAAAGGAAGCGCAGGATGCTCTCCAGGAATCTGAAGAAAAAATGAGAAGCTTTTTTGCCTGTGCCCCCTACCCTATCATAATAGTTGATCTTAATGGGATAGTAATTGACTGCAATTCAGAAGAAATCAAGCTATATGAGGTCTCCTGCAAGGAAGAGCTTATTGGAAAATCAATTTTGGATATGGTACTCCCAATGGATAATAAAAGCATTTTACACAGATGTATGGATATTCTTGAAAATAACTCATTAAGAAGCGAAGAATATGCTATCTGCACAAACAAAGGTACAGAAAAAATAATTGAAGTATCCTCCAACCTTATTTATACCAAAGACGGAGAACCAAGCTGCGCAATAATAATGTCCAAAGATATCACCGACCGCAAAAAAGCAGAAGCCGAAATCAAATATCTTAGTTTTCATGATAAACTTACTGGCCTTTACAACCGTGCATACTTTGAAAAAGAGCTGGAAAGGATTGATACTGAAAGACTGCTCCCCATATCAGTAATCGTAGGAGATTTAAACGGACTTAAGCTGACAAATGATATTTTTGGCCACTCAGCCGGAGACAGATTACTTAGAAGAGTTGCAAAAATAATGAAGAATTCATGCCGTCAAGAGGATGTAATTGCACGTTGGGGCGGCGATGAATTTGCAATTATTTTACCCAAAACACCTAATGACAAGGTAATAGAAATCTGCGAAAGGATAATTAAACTTTGCAATAACTCTGAAAAAAGACCTATCCAACCAAGTATTGCTCTTGGTTATGCAACTAAAGATAAACAATCCACAAAAATGTCGAGTATTCTTGAAGAAGCAGAAAACTGGATGTACAGGCACAAGCTTCTTGACAGTAATAGTGCAAGAAGTTCAGTCATAGCTTCCCTTGAAAAAACACTTTTTGAAAAAAGCTATGAAACAGAAGAGCATGCACAAAGGATAAAACAATTGTGTAACAAGCTTGGTAAGGCACTTAGGCTTTCCAGCACCGAAATGGATGCATTAAGTCTTCTATCCCTGCTTCATGACATAGGTAAAATAGCAATCAGTGACAACATTCTTTTAAAACCAGGCAAATTGAATGATGAAGAATGGAAGGAAATGAAAAAGCATACTGAAATAGGCTTCCGAATAGCTCAATCTTCACAGGAATTATCATATATAGCCGAATATATCCTGCACCATCATGAGCGTTGGGATGGGACAGGTTACCCCCATGGACTCAAGGGACATAAGATACCTAAACTGTCCAGGATAATAACTATAATAGATTCCTATGATGTTATGACCCATTCACGGCCTTACAAAGGTGTAATGAGTCATACCGAAGCTATTGCTGAAATCAGACGCTGTACTGGAACACAATTTGATCCTGATATTGCGGAGTTGTTTATTAAAATTATGGACGAAGAAAACTAATTTTTCATATTTTTGTGTTTAGTAATAATTAGATAGTGGTATATTACTTCTGTAAATAACAGAATAAAATATTAAATATGAGTTAATAGAAACAGGAGGTAAGAAATGAAAGTTTTTGTATGTTCAGTTTGCGGTTATATTCATATGGGAGAGGAAGCACCTGAAAGCTGTCCTCAATGTAAAGCCCCAAAATCTAAATTCTATGAAAAAACAAGTGATAACAAAGGATGGGCTGATGAGCATAAGATTGGCGTAGCACAGGGTATAGACGCAGAAGTTATCGAAGGCTTAAGGGCTAATTTTAATGGTGAATGCACCGAAATAGGCATGTACCTTGCAATGAGCCGTCAGGCTGACCGTGAAGGTTACCCGGAAGTTGCCGAAGCATATAAGAGAATTGCTTTCGAAGAAGCAGAACATGCTGCAAAGTTTGCAGAGCTTTTGGGTGAAGTTGTTTATCCTGATACAAAGAAAAACCTCGAGTTGAGAGTTGAAGCTGAGTTTGGTGCTTGCCAGGGTAAAAAAGACCTCGCAACTAAAGCAAAGCAGCTCAACTATGATGCAATTCATGATACAGTTCATGAAATGTGCAAGGACGAAGCAAGACACGGAGCTGCTTTCAAGGGATTACTGGAAAGATATTTTAAATAAGCCACCCATAGATACTTTGGTGGCTCACAAAGCCCCTATAACCCTTTATAAATAAAGGGTTATAGGGGCTTTTTTAAGTACCAACTCTATGTACGCAGTACACGGATTAAGGAACGAAAGTATATGCCATAGAGGTTAATATTTTTGTAGGTTTTTATAAATCTCAAGGGAAAAATCCCACGAGTTATGAGGGGACTGCCTTGAGCTTTGTGTTAATACAAATGGTATTAAATTATCAAATTGTTTTATGTCAGCTATTCAAATTGATTGCCCGAATTGAATGTAATGTCTATTTGTGGAAACTACCACAAAGCGGCAAATAGAGTTCAAATCTTTTCTTAGTTACGTAACTTATACGGTAAAACACAGCGAATGGTTAAGTCAAAGTCTTATTTATTAATATTCTTGACTTGTTTGTTAGTATAATGTAGCATTTCAATTGTGGATTAATAAACATTTAATAACTATACATAATTTGAAAGGACAACGAAATGCTAAAGAAAATATTTGGGTTCTGCTTAATTCTTTCTATATTGTTTGTTATTACTGGATGTAATGAGAACAGTAACGCTAACTCACCCACAGCAGTATCTACTTCTTCATCCACAAATTTACCTGCAACTGAAGATATCAAAGGCACAGGAATGAACCTCACACAAATTGAAGCTGGGAATTATTCGAGCTTGCAAGGCACTTGGAAAGAGGTAGCCTATGCAGTAAACGCACATGATGGTAACGGGGTTCAGTGGAAAGCGGGTGCTCTTCCTCATAATACCCTCTCTGTGTCAAGTGACAAAATCGCTTTAAATGGCACAGCGGTGGTTATTCAGGGAAATACACTCACGGATAGTTCGGGTTCCCATCAACTTTCATTCGAAAATAGTGGAGGTTCACTCGATGCTTCCCTCGCAGATGCAGATGTCGTTGCCATCAACTATGCTGTCTATTTTTACCCAAAGGGGGTAACAAATGATATCCAGCCAAATAACGGCGTGAAGATTGGCAACACTAAAAACCTCATTGTCATTTGGTCGAGCAATAATGGTTACACAGCAGTTTTTGAGCAAGCTGATAAAAGTTCTTAGTGGGTAGGTTATTCCTCTTGCGCGAGTATTGGCATTACCTCTGTTTTGCATTCACGCTTGACAGAGGGTATGTGCGAAAGCCTGATGAACACCCTTAATAGTAAGAAGTAAAGTTTTATTAGAGGTTTTCTGCTTGCATATTACACACGGCTGTTCTAGTATAGCTCAAGGGAAAATTCCATGCAGACCCTATAACGCAGAGAGGTTGCTACATATTTCCAAGAAGAAGCAAGACATGGTGCTGCTTTCCAGGGACTTTTGAAGAGGTATTTCGGTAAGTAAATAATAGTGGATATAACCCCTTGTAAATCTAGTATTTGCAAGGGGTTTATTTATGCGTTGAACATGTAAAGATATTTGTGGAGGGCCGATTGTACTATGGTGGCGGGAAGTTGTATTAGTTAAGGTGTGCGATACTGTGTACGATGTTTTGATATAAGTCTGTGGCTCTATATTTAATTATGGCTTTGTTAAAGAATAATGTTGAAAATAAGATAGCTTTAATTGTTAATATCATCCACATGATATATAATTAAGTTGGTTTACTATACGAGACTGTGGTGAGTAAAGATGTTAGTATAAATGGCGGTGAATTAATTTGGAACAAATACTGTTTGAAACAAGAACAGATTTTAGAAATTGGCTAAACGATAATTGCTCCACAAACAGTGGTATTTGGCTTGTGTTCAGTAAGAGTGTAAGTATAAAAACTCTTAAGGCTAGTGAAGCTCTGGAAGAAGCATTGTGTTTTGGCTGGATTGATGGTCAAATGAAAAGTATTGATGAAACGAAGTATTTAAAATATTTTTCATCAAGAACAAAAGGAAGTAAGTGGTCAGAAAAAAATAAAAGTCTTGTAAAAGGACTTGAAGCTAAAGGTCTAATGACTGATTTTGGACGAGCTAAAATTGAAGAAGCAAAGAAAAATAGAATGTGGGATGCACCTAAGCCTGAACCTATAACGGATAAGCAAGTGCAAATGTTAGCAGAGTTAATAAAAGATATTGAACCTGCGTACACAAATTTTAATTCTATGTCCCCTTCTGTTAGAATAAATTATACAGGACTGTATTTTGATGCTAAATCTGATGATGCAAAAAAGAGAAGACTTGAAAAAATTATAGGTAGACTCAATTTAAATTTAAGACCAATGTAGGAGGAAAGTTGATGGAATACATAGCATATTGTGGTTTATTGTCTAACAATTGCCCCAACTAAAAATAATAGACACATCTGTCTATAGGGTAATGGGCATTTTCAATAGAAGTAAGTTGAAAGGGTGTTAAATGTCATGGTAGATCAGGAATACAATTCATTTGGACCTTGGATTTACGAAGTAAATGATGATTACCCAATGCCTCCTCTGTTTTTGCCTTACTATAAGGAAGACATGAATTATTTGATGCTTGTCAAAATACCGAGGAATATAGAAAGAAGAGATGCAAAACCGGGCATGGACATGTATGACTATGTAATTGGTCTGTATGGCGACTATATTTATATACTCAAAAGAGCAGAAAAGCTTGTTGAGGAATTCAAAGTTTTCTATAAGGATGTCGAGTGTATTAATAATTCTATCGACTTGCTTTTGGGAAGCCTCAGCATTAAGTTAAGAGACAACGAGATAATTATTCCTTACAATACTGTTTCAGAGAATGTAATCGTGCATTTAATAAAAATCATAAGAGACAGATATACAAAAATGGAGTATAACATTGCAGTAAATACCTTTATTGAAGAAGATATCAAGGTAGACGACTTATATGTCAACCTACTGAATAGGATAAAGAATATGGAACAAAGGGTAAAAATAGGGACTGTGCAGTCATCCGTATTAGTGAAACTGAGCCAGCACGCAAGCTTATGGCAGCGGGTTTGGGGAAGCCTGGTGGGCGAGAAATTATTAAATACGCTTCATTTGCTAAATGATAAGGAATTAATAGTTATAACCAGGGGGAAGCAATTTAAAAAATTCTACGAAAACATACTTAGCTACACTTTTTTATACATACCAATTGAAAAACTAAACAGTATCAAGTTTGAAAATTATGAAAGATACAACAACCTGCAAAAGCTGAAGCTGGAATTGACCAATAGTTCGTTTGAATTTTATTATGAAGAAAGTAACAAGGAGTTTATTGACTTCTACAATAATATAAATAACAGAATTAGTTTATAACATAATTGTATTTTTTTATATTTATATCTATTTTCCACTTCTATAATCTCCCATAAATTCTTCCAAATAAACTTGAAAGAAGCATTTGTTTATAATAGTATAATTATTGGTAATAAAGAAGAAATTAAGGGAGGAAAAATGAAGATCAAATTAATATTGGTATTAATGGCTAGCTTAGTAGTTATGATTTTGGGTGGATGTTCTAATTCAGCACAAAAAGCCACGGCAGATACATTAACTAAAAAGGTTACCACAACCGCGGATACATTCACTAAAAATGTTGCCGCAACCGCAAATACAGATATAGAAAAAGCAGAGTCCAGTGTGAGTGAAAAAAAGTCTAGTAAGGCTTTACCTTCTAGTGATATTTTCTATTCAGAGCAAATTTCTGATAATACTATCAGAATTCATGGAAAGTCAAACGAACTTATGTACCTTGTTGAAGGTACTGAAAAGGCAGTCCTGATTGATACAGGATACGGTGTTGGAAACCTTCGAGAATACGTAGAGAAAATTACCAGTAAACCAATTACTGTGCTCCTAACACATGCACATTTGGATCATACTTCAGGTGCATCTGATTTTAATGAAGTATATATAAATCATAAAGATGATCCTATTTACAAAGGAAAAGCTAAGATTTCAAACTTTAAAGATTTAAAACCCGGAGATGTTTTTGACCTTGGTGGGACCACTCTGGAAATTTACTCTGCAGCAGGACATACACCTGGACAGATAGCTATTCTATTCAAGGAAGCAAGAATTTTGTTGCTTGGAGATGCAGCAAACAATTTCACATTCCTATTTACCAAAGGCTCTTTTGGGATAGATGATTATGAAAAATCCATGAAGGACTTATTGGCAAAAACAGAAAGTTATTTTGATAAGGTTTATCTTTTACATGGAGCAGGTGATGCTCCAAAGGAAACTTTGACTGATGTTATCCAGGTATGCGAAGACATTAAGGTAGGAAAAGTCGATGATGTACCATATGAATATATGGGACAGCATGCACTTATCGCTAAAAAAATAAATGAATCATTTAATCGTATAGATGGCGGTTTTGGCAATATCGTTTATACCAAGGACAAAATCTCACAATAAAAATTTGTATTTTGGTAATTATTAATTAACTCAGTTAATAAACTTTTGTAGAATTAGGAAGCTATATAACCTTCAAAGAGGGGTGCTGTAAGAACAGCACCCCTCTTTCTCTCCTTATTTTTCCTTTAGATAAGTCCCGACTTCTGTAGCAGTCTCTGAACCATAACCGCAACTTCGGCACGGGATACATAAGCCTTTGGCGAAAGTAAATCTGCGCTTGAGCCTGCTATCACTCCGCTCTTGATACAGGCTGCAACAGCTTCCCTGGCGTAGCCGGAAACATCTGCTCCATCCTTATATTTTGCCAGAAGTGCGTTTATTTCACTGTCTGTCAGGCTTACATTAAGTCCGGTTATCTTCATAGCACGTGCCAGTATTGCCATAGCCTGTTCACGTGTAATGGTATCATTAGGTCCATAAGCTACCTTGCTATATCCGGCTATGAGACCATATGCTGTTGCGGTATCAACATATCCATTGAACCAGTCGTCAGGCGATACATCACTAAAACTGCTACTGGCGGTTCCCTTAGCAAGTCCCATTGCGCGCACAACTATTGTTGCAAACTCAGCACGGGTGATGCTTCTGCCTGGCTCATAACTGCCATTGCCTACTCCGGTTACAACCATTCTGGAGCCCATATCATTAACTGCACTCTTTGCCCAGTGGTTTTCAACGTCCGTAAAGGTAACCGGATTCCAAATTACGGAATATGTACTGTTTGTAAGACTGTTTATCTTTGCAAAGTATTTCCCGTTTATTACTACAATTTGAGTCGGTACATGGCGGAAGGTTCCGTCTGCATTAAGGACAATACCTGTTGTGATTTTTGAAGGATCAACACCATCGGGTATTGCAACGGTTCTCTCAACATAGCCGTTAAAACTGCTGACTTGGACTGTCTTACTGCCGCTTGTACAGGTGATTTCAAACTCAACAGGCTTAACAACGATCTGGTAGCTGTTTTTGTTTGCGGTATCTTCTACTACCTTGACTGTGTCTGCCGGGGGCTCTGCGATCTTTACATTTACCTTGATGTCCTTAAGCTCAACCTGCGAACCTATCTGTGAGGATACAGCATCAATATTGATTTGAGACGCAGGCAGCGTATAGGTTATCGTATCAGTCCTGATTTCAAGAGTTGCTTCCTTCTGTTCCATGTTCTTTACCGTCTGGCCGTTCAATTCACCAACGACTACGTCGGTTTTCTCGCTGATGGGAAGCGTTACTATCGGCTTTTCGCCGCTTGTATCAAGGATTTTGTTGAGCTTTGTATCGTCTACCGTTACAGTTGTCTGTGTCTTGCCGTTGTCGGCAGTTTCGGTCTTCTTTTCCCCAGCATCCTGTTTTTGTCCATCAACTTCAACTACCGTACTGGTTGATGAATCTGTCTTTGCCGGAGTTGAACCTCCACTTGTAGGAGTTGAATCCGAAACTGTAACAGAAAGAGTCCTGTCAGTACCGAGGCTGAAATCAAATGTCAGATTTACAGTGCCTGTACTAAGATTCTTTAAATATTCCTTTTTAATTGTGATGGTGTTTCCTGATGTCGTATAATCTGTATTTAATACCAGAGTATCCGCACCGTTTTTGATACTGTTCAAGGTATTACCGTTCAATATAAGCGTTACGGTCAGGTCTTTGTAATTCGTCGCACTTGTGTATTTGTCAAATGCCGCTGTTGTGGGAGTGATAGTGCTGTTTCCATAAGGCGTCACGCTGTTTGAGGCCGCAGAGGCCGAACCGGCACCTGCGCTGTTCGTTGCTGTAACCGTAAAGGTATAAGCTGTGCCGTTAGTAAGTCCAGTGACGGTGATCGGGCTGCTGCCATCACCTGTTCCCATAAACCCGCCTGGACTTGATGTCACTGTATATCCGGTAATCGCCGATCCACCATTTGATGTAGGCGCGGTAAAGGTCACAGTCGCCTGTGTATCTCCTGCTGTCACCGTGCCGATGGTAGGCGCACCTGGTACTATTGCATTTACGGTAAAGCTTCGGCTTACATCCGATGCCGCCAAAAAGCTGCCGTTACCAGTCTGATGAGCGGTAATGGTCGCTGTTCCTGCTTTCAGGAAAGTCAGGGTTCCTCCGCTGGTGACAGTACACACATCTGTAGTATCACTGGTGAAGTTTACCGTGAGTCCCGACGACGCAGTCGCAGTCAGCGTAGGCGTAGTTCCGAAATTTTGTGCGCCGGGATTGGCAAAAGTGATGGTTTGTGCTGCTTTGGGCGTCGCACTATTTGAGGCCGCAGAGGCTGAACCGGTGCCTGCAGTGTTCGTTGCTGTAACCGTAAAGGTATAAGCTGTGCCGTTAGTAAGTCCCGTAACGGTGATTGGGCCGCTGCCATCACCTGTTCCCGTAAACCCACCTGGACTTGATGTCACTGTATATCCGGTAATCGCCGATCCACCATTTGATGTAGGCGCGGTAAAGGTCACAGTCGCCTGTGTATCTCCTGCTGTCGCCGTGCCGATGGTAGGCGCGCTGGGTACTATTGCATTTACAGTAAAGCTTCGGCTGACATCCG
>JAEWTV010000056.1 GCA_023397675.1 Bacillota bacterium
CAGACCCCACCTTCCATGGCTCGCCCTGGTGAAAGCCTACTGCGGCATCTGTAAGCTGCTCGCTCGTTCTCAAGCCGGTACGATGCAACTTCGCTATCCTGCTCAGATGCTACTTGAATGGCCATCCAGGCCATTCACCGGCATTCGACCTTCGTTCACAGCAACATCTGCCAGCTCAGCTTTCAATGGGCAAGGATGCGGGCAGTTCTTTGTGAGAAAACTTCGAAGTCGCTAATTAGTAGCTTCGTGAGAACTTTGCTTACAAAGTTCGGTATAGCCTCCCGTTACCCTAGCCCTGAAGGCGCTTGGTGGAGTGACTTAGAGCTTCCCGCTAACATCAATAAGAGTCCTGCGAATTCGTCATGGATGACGGATTCAGGTGAGTATGACAAGGATGTCATTGGAACCGGCCGGACAATGCCATGGATGGAAGCTTGGAAGTTCTGTCACGGAATCCGTCGCGCCAAAGCTTTTAAAGCCTTCACGGCGAGCGGCGACTTTTGCCAGCTTTTGATACGATAAAAGTGTAATTGCTACACCATTGAGAAATCAATGTTGAGCACTTGCACTTATTTTTTTTACAATAAGAGAAGTAATTGGTCTGGCGTGCCAGCTTTTGGATTTTCACATCCGTGGACGAAACTGTCAGCCATCCCTTGTTGTAAGCATTCGGTTAAGCAGGTTGAAAACATTTAGTCTTTCGTGTAACTAATCAAAATGAATCGCAATAAGTACAGGTGGATAACAATTACAAAAATTTTTGGGGGTTTTTCAATGATAAGTGTAGGAATAGATGTATCTAAGGAAAAAAGCATGGTTTGTATCATGCGTCCATATGGTGAAGTTATTGCATCTCCATATGAAGTGACTCATACAGAGAGCGACATAGCAGTTCTAATAAAACAAATTCTTTCTTTGGAAGGAGAAACTAAAGTTATTATGGAAGCTACCGGGGCATATCATCTTCCGGTATTAACAAGCTTAAAGCAGGCAGGCATTTTTGTTAGTGTAATTAATCCTTTGGTTATGAAAAGATATGCTTCAACTGTTTTGCGTAAAGGTAAAACTGATAAATTGGACTCTGTCAGAATAGCTAATTATGGGCTTGACAATTGGTTTCACCTTACTAATTACCAATCATCAGAAGATACATATGAAGAATTGAAACTTATAGCTGGCCTTATTGGACAACTACTTATAGTTTTTCCCATAATGCTAAAGGGCGGTTTGTAACGCATTTAACCTTTTTATAAGCTAATTTACAGTATAATTCATATTTACTTATACCCATTATTTTCTGACAAAAATAAGTGAGCGTTAGGTTGAACCTGGCACTCACTTATAAAAGCTATACTTTATTAACTTGTTGCTTGTGGCGGACTAGCGTCCGTACGTGTGGGTGCGTATACACCTGAAAGCCATGGCATCTTTTAATTACACTATGTAAATTACACCATTAAATGAGAAAGGAAAAAAGCTTGCTTCTAATTTAGCTAAGTAGTGGGTGGTTTTAAAATTATTTCTCGCCTCTTTTTATACTATTTCTGTTCATGGAAATTAGTGTTAACTCTGTGGCTATTCTGCCTCTCTCATCCTCTGTAAGATTATTTTGATTACTTGCTGCATAAACTAAAAATTCTAGGGCATCATAATATTTTGACATATTTTCATATATACTCTTCTCCTTTTCGGTGGATATCTCTGCACTCATTTTTACAAGTATATTTTTCATATCACCTAACTCAATTTGAGAAGCTTTAATTTTTAATTTTTGTATTGACGTAAATGGGTCTTTCTCATCTAGAACTTCCGTAACTTTCATGTAAGAACTCTTAAAACTCATATAATCACTATCAAACTGCTTGCTAGCACACCCTACAAAAAAGCAAGTAAAAGACAGCAATATGCAAAGCAGAATTATACGGGTAATTTTCCTCACATCCATATATTATTTATCCCCTTTTAATATTTATCATCAATTTTATCTAAACAATAGTTTAAATCAGAAAGTGATTGTTCATAATTTATGTTCATGTTTTTAATTGCTTCAAGATATTTTAATACTGCTTTTTTATAGGTTGCATTAGCCTCAGGATTAGAATATCTTGTTTCTGTTCTTTTTGCAACAGTAGTTTCAAGTTCAGAGATAGAATCAATAAACTCCCCTCTAGGACCCTCCTCAAATAGAAATGGACCCCTATAAACTAAATACTTATAAATAGAATTATCGACAAATTCTGATTTTTCTAAAGCCCTCGATATGCTCTTGGTAAGTGAACTATTAATACCTAAAACTTTCGGCAAATCTCCAACTCCAGGTTCTTTTTTCCATGCCTTATCAATAGCCGTAAAAACAATTGTTCCGACTATTGTTACTGGTAAAAAACCACCTGAAGATTTAAGGGCTTGGTCATACATGGTCTTAATTGTAGTTCCAATATCTAAAACATTGAAAAATGATGCAATATCGTTTGACCTGTTAACTTCATAGTCATATTTATCATCATAGAATGCGCTCATAGTATACTGTTTAATTCTATAGCTATCAGGCCATTCATATGGATGGTATTCATCAAGTATACTATCTAATAATTTTTGAGCCTCACTATTACCCGCTTTAGTAATGGGGTCCACAACACCAATCGTTAGTCCCTCTGTATTACTTGGTACCTTTGGAATACCGGAACTAATGCCCTTAGAGGCAGCGCTACCCATATCGGAATTACTAACATTGTTTGTAGACTTACTTCTATTTACATTCAAATCATCATAAACAGAATTAAATGCCTTGTCTATTTGCTTCTGCTTATAATATTCATCAACCATATTTTGCGCACCGTTTACTGTGTCAATTGCACCTGGGCTTACGCTTGCATTTATTGTATTACTAATATTTTTCCAATCATTTGCCGAAACAGACCCATCCTTATTCAGCTCTTCATAGAATTTTTGTGCAACAGATGAATTTCCTGAATAATCCTTCTTGTTATTTTGCCGTATAGCAGCCGCCTCTTCAGCACAACGCTCTTTAACTGCCGGGTCATTGGTTGAGCAGTAAACATCCGTTAATCTTGACAGTGCTATTCTTACATCCTGGCTATAATCTTCATCACCCTGCTGCCAGTGTCCCGTTGGGTCCCAATAAATTATCGGATTGTTTGAACAATATGTGTACAAATTCAAACTCAGCGGATCACTAAGGTCACCCGAATACGTATCCTCGCTCATGAACCTTGCTGTTGCCGGGTCATAGTACCTTGCATTGAGGTAGTACAGCCCTGATTCATCATCAAACCTGTAACCTCCATATGTATATGGGTTTTCAATGTTCTTAAGGTTTGCCTTGGTTGTATCATCAAGTGCATTACCAAATGCATCATAACGGTAGGCTGCCATGACTGTGCCATCTGTTTTCAGCAATGCAGTTACATCGGCATGTCCGTTATACATATAGTATACGCTTTGTCCGCCTGTATTTCTAGTTATTAGGTTATTGCCATATATATTCCTTGCTGACTGGTTGCCCTTGCTGTCAAGTTCAAGTGTCACCTGGCTTGCTTCATATATGAACCTTGTTGTCTTGCCGTTTGTTGTTGCTGTAGCCCTTTGTCCGTCTCCGTAGTAAGTGTATTCTCCTGATGAGGTTCCGGTACTGCTCTTTATCATCTGGTTGAACACATCATATTCGAAGTACTGGGCGAACCCTGCTATATCCTTTGCGTATTGTGTAGCTCCGTCTTTTTCCTGTCCTGCTATGAACATTCCGAAATGAGCTTCTGGCGGCTTCAATGGGTCAATCTTCTTTATCTGTGATGTCAGCTTGCTTGTAAGGTTTCCGTTGTTATCATAGCCATATTTTGTTGTAGTCCTTACGTCACCTAACTGCTGAACTGTACTCATAAGCCTGTTCTGCTCATTGTATGTATAAGTGGTAAGTGTTCTTTGAGTACCTGCAGCAACTGTTTCCGTTTCCCTGTTACCAGCCTTGTCATAAGTATACTCGGTTGTTTTTCCTCCGGGTTCTGTGACCTTTGCAAGCCTGTTGAGGCTGTCGTATACATAGTTTGTAGTACCATAATCGGTTCCGTTTATGACCTCGCTCTTGGTAAGCTGGTTATGTGCGTCGTCATAGGTATATGTATATGTGTCCATAAGGATTGTCTTGTTGTAGTTTTTAAGTGTGTCTAAAAGGTGGTCATCACGGTATGTATATTCTTCATGTGACCCATCGGGGTATGTAACACTTTTTGTACTTCCGTTAGGGTTATATTCATACTTTGTTCCTGTAGTCTGTTGCCCGTCACGTACCTCTGCAAGCCTTCCGACCTTATCGAATATCTTTTGAGTTTCATTACCCTTAAGGTCTTTAGAGATTTCAGCATACTGACCTAGTTCAACATCCTTTGTTATATCATACTGGAAGGTGCTTGTACCAAGGTTTCCAACGGTCTTAGTTACCACTCTGCCCAATTCATCATATGTACGGGTTGTTGTTCCTGTACCATCCTTCATGGTGAGTTGGTTTCCGTTGCTGTCATAAGTGTATTCTACGGTAGTATCCTTTGCCTTTTCCTTAAGCATTCTTCCGTGTATGTCGTATTCATAATAGGTTACTACATTGTTCCTGTCGGTCTTAGATTTAAGGCTTCCGTCAGCATAGTAGTTATATACTTCAGTTTTGGAAGCAGTATATGTATAGCTTCCTGCATTACCTTTCCTTCCGCCTGCATCTATCTTCCTTACTATCTTGTTACCAGAGTTGTATTCAAATAGTGATGTATTACTCCTACCGTCTGTCTGGCTTATCATATTGCCGTTTAAGTCATAGGTAAAGCTTGTCTTCTCACCCTTTGCATTTGTTACGGATGCAAGGTGCTTAAGCTCATTATAGTCATATGTTGTAACATTTCCGTTCCCATCTGTCTTTGTCGAGATGTTTCCAGCCTTGTCATAGGTCTGACTGGTGGTATCACCTTCAGGGTCTGTTGTTGATACAAGCCTGTTATTCTTGTCATATGTGAAGGTTGTTGCAACAAAGTTAAGTGAACCATCCTCTTTTTTATCTTTTGCTTCGTATGATTTAACCTGAAGGTGGCTTGAGTTGTATTCAAGCTTCTGTATAGTTCCATACGGATCAGCCTTTTCAACCACCCTGTTTAATGCATCATATGTGTTTGTTGTTATGTTGCCAAGCCAATCAGTTGTAGTTGTCTGGTTACTGTTCTTGTCATAACCGAAGGTTGTAGTATGAAGGACAGGAGTTCCGCCTGCATTCCTTACACTAACCTTGGTTGTTATAAGCCTATTTAAGCTGTCATATATGTTTTCGGTAGTTGTTCCGTTTGCATCTGTTTCAAACCTCTTATTACCGTTTAAGTCATAGGCGGCTGAGGTTGAAATTGTATCCTTACCATCACTTGACTGCTGAGTATGTGTAAGCTGTCTTCCCTGACGGTCATAAGTGAATAGGTCTATAACGCCCATAGAATCCTGTTTTTGTGCAAGGTTACCCATAACATCATACTTGCAGGTTACGACATATCCCTCTATTGACGAATCTGAAGGATAGAATGTTTTTCTAACCTTACCTATGAGGTTATATTCATAAGCAGTAGTATTCCTGTTGCCGTCTGTTTCCTCTATGACGTTTCCGATAAGGTCATATCTGCATTCCTTTAACATCAGTGCAGGGCTTGATATCGTCTTCTGTGAGGTTACCCTTAAGATGTTACCCGCATCATCATATATGTAGTTTAATATTGCACCGTTTGCATCGGTTTCAGATGTCTTCCTTCCGGCACCATCATACGCATATTTGACGGTAAAGGTAAGGCCCTTTTCCTCTGATACCGCATCACGTACAGTGAGCTTATGATTTGAAAGGTCATATGTGTATTCCGTTCCGTAACCGGAATTTATTTTTGCAAAGTCGTCTGAACCGGTACCCGCTTCATAGCCACGTCCGTCAAGTTCTTTTATGACATTACTGTTAAAGTCATATTTATATGCCTTTGATACTATTGTAGTAAATGATGCGTCTTCTGGATTTTTCTTATATATATCCTTTTGAGCTATGACCCTTCCCATACGGTCATATACATATTCGGTCCGGCTCAGGCTGCCAAGTTCAGTACCAGCCACGTAATTTAAAGGAGAAACCTCAATAGTTTTTCTTCCTGCAATGTCATATGCATACGCAGTTGTATATTTTTCTCCTTTACTATCCGTCTTTGTAACCGATAGTAGTAAACCTCGTTTATCATATTCATAATCTGTTATGGTTCCAAGAGCATCCTTTGTCTTCAGAGGTTGTCCATCCCATGAATAATTTGTCGTTTCAGCCACTGCATCTTTTGGCATTCCCTTTTCATCAGTGCTCATTTGTTTTGTTGTCTTAAC
This sequence comes from Bacillota bacterium, assembly GCA_023397675.1. GTDB lineage: Bacteria > Bacillota > Clostridia > Acetivibrionales > JANLFN01 > JAEZTC01. The sequence continues at coordinate 6,400 of JAEWTV010000056.1, forward strand.
CCTGTCCATACTGTCATAGGTCATGCTGGTTACTGTACCGTCTGCTGCAGTTGTTGTTTTAAGATTACCGTCCAAGTCATAATCGTATTTGGTAGCAATTAAAGTCTCACCTGCATTGTCTCCGCTTCCAAATATATCAGTGGAATCCACATGCACTATTTTAGAGGTTGTCTTACCTCTTTGGTTGTTTTCATATTCTGTAACCTGAACAGAGCTGCTGCTTAGGTATACATCCTGCCTATTAAGATTCCCATCCTTGTCGTACTGGTAAGCTGTCTTTCTTCCGTTGCTGTCGGTCTTTACTTTAACCTTTCCGTTACCATAGTAGGTATAGCTGGTTTTGATAAGCCTGTCATCTACAGGTACACTGTATAGCTCTACTGTATCTTTGCCTATCTTTTCGGCTGTTTTTCTTCCTGCCTTGTCATAAGCAGTCGCACTGTATGAATACTTTCCGACTGATACAGGTGTCCACTTTTCAACAGGCCTGTTAAGGCCGTCATACCTTAGGTAGGAAGTTCCACCATTTCCATCTGTTAAAGACTTGGCAAGCCCGTTGGCATAGTATTCGGTAGTAATAGTTGCCCCATCCGGATTCTTCCGGCTTATTTCATTACCCCTGTAGTCATAGGTATATACTGTTATGGAGTCTTCTTTGCTGTTCAAATGTATAGTTTCAGTTTTGGTAGGGCATTTATTACCTACGCCATATCCATATTCCTTGGTAACTGTACCTGTGTCAGTACTATCCTTTTTAAAGGTCACTTTCGTAAGCCTGTTCATTTTGTCATATGCATATTCATATATTGAACTGTTTGGTTTTATTTCTGTCTTTACATTTCCGTACAAATCATAGATATATCCGGTGGTGTTTCCAGCCGCATCGGTCTGTGTTAACACCTTTCCAGCGGCATTGTATGCGAACCTGTATCCAACACCTGTATCACTGTAGGTTTGGCTTGGAGTCTGACTGTTTAACCCGTCTTTTGTGGGATCATAAAGGTTTGGTGTTATCTCCTGAAGCTTTCTTCCCATTGCACCATAGACTGTCCTTGTGGTTTCACCCTTGTCAAGCTTTGTACTGACAAGTCTTCCGTCATTGTCATATGAATAGGTTGTCTTAAAGCCTTCAGGTGATGTTGCAGTTTGAAGCCAGCCGATAGTGTTGTATGTATACGATGTTGTGTTATCCTCGGCGTCTTTTTCAGAGGTCTTGTTTCCATACTGGTCGTATGTATAGGTAATTGTATTGTCTTCAGGGTCTGTTACTGACTTTAAAAGGCCTTTGACCTTGCATGAAGTTTCAGCATCGGAGTAATATACATATGTTGTAATTGCAAACCTTGAAGCCGTTGCATCACTGCTGTATGCATCAGTTCCGTTTAGAGGCTGCACCTTCTTTAGAAGGTTTATCTTGTTTGCGTCATATATATAGTATGTAACGTGCCCCAGTTCGTCCGTTTCTGAAGTGAGGTTGTTCTTGCTGTCATAGGTATATGACCTTGTAGAGTTGTCAGGATTGGTTATTTTGGTTATATTTCCATTAGAATCCCTATCATATTTTGTTGTATTGCCATACCTATCTGTAATGCTTTGTTCTTCACCAAACTTATTAACACCGTTTGTATCGGTAAAGTATGTAACTGAAGCAATCTTTCCTTCAGGATCCTGTGTCTTTATCACAAAATACTGGTTATCATACCACTTCTTAATTACATAGCCATTTGTATCAGTAAGGGTTGTTACCTTGCTTGCCGTATCATATGAATATGTCTGTGTGTTTCCGTTTGCATCCTTGTATGTGCTTACCTTGTATGCATTAGTTGAACCTGTATATGTCAGGGTTTCAAGACTGTTTTTGTATTTGTCCTGAATAGTTCCCAGGCACCCTGACGATGCATCATATGTATAGTTAGCGATAGCATTTCCATTAGGATCGGTAACTGATACAAGCCTGTTACTTGAATCATAGGCATATATTACTTTTCTTGACATTGGATCGGTAATTGAAGTTATGTATCCCGACCCGTTATATCCAACGGTAAATGTACGTCCGACTGTATCAGTAACAGTTTGCACCTTTCCTGCCGAATCCACATTTATTGTTACAGCATTTCCGTTTTTGTCCTTCATCCATTTTAGGTAACCGTTTGACGTATTAAATCCGTACGTGTACTGGTCTTTTGTAGTAAGTATATAGGTATCACCGCTTAGTACCATTGTGCTTCTCGAGTCATTTGCAGTAAAGGTATCTCCGCTTCTGACAAATACATTAGCTGCACCATTTGGAAGGGTTGCAATCCATTGGGTGGAATTTGTGGTATCTACTTTGAAGCTTCCTTCAAACCCGAAGAACCAACCTTTTCCCATAGTGCTTGTTGTTCTTGTATCTCTTGAGTTATATGTCCTTGAGAAGTTTACTGTAAAACCAGGTGCTGTTACACTCATATCGGTAAATGTTTCAGAGAAGTTACCTGTTGCAACGTTTATACCTGTTTCTCCATAATGTATCTGTTCTAAAAGCTGCTGTGATACTTCGGCAGCAAGGGTTGTAACCTTTGAATCTCCACTCTTTCCGTCCTTGTCTTCCTTATTATTTGTTTCTTCCTTGCTTGTATCAAGAGTGCCTGAAATCGAACTTCCCGCATTAATAAGTCCCCTTGTGAATACCTTTCCATCCAGCTTGTCCAGTTTCTGTACACCTGCTGTCAACCTGCTTCTTATCTGAAGAACAGTAAGGTCAGGGTACTGGCTTTGGACAAGAGCTGCTGTTCCGGTTACGAATGGTGCAGCCTGTGAAGTACCACTGCGAAGTCCGTACTGATTCCCCGGAAGAGTACTTAATATTCCTACTCCGGGTGCTGCGAGATCAACAGTTTTACCGTAATTAGCGAAGCCTGCAAGGCTTCCGTTATTGTCCACTGCAGTAACCGAGATGACATTTGATAATGCAAAAGCAGCCGGGTACATAGGCGCTATAGATGTGTCACTGTTACTGTTACCTGCAGCGCATACAAAAAGTATTCCACTGGATGCCATTTCATCCTTTAACGCCTGATTGTCGTCTGTTGAACCAAAGCTGCAGTTTATTACCTTGACGCCGAGACTCTTTGCATATTCTATTGCATCAATTGCATCGGAAGTATAACCGGTGCCATTGTCTATGAACTTTAATGGAAGTATTTTAACGTTTGGAGCAACACCCTTTATTCCTTTGTTATTTGCACTTGCCCCAATTATTCCTGCTACATGCGTTCCATGTTCCTCAGAGGAATCCGAATCAAAAACACTGCCGTCTCCGTTGTAAAAGTCGTATCCCTTTACGTCGTCTATGTATCCATTGCTGTCATCGTCTATACCGTTTCCGGGAATCTCCTTGCTGTTTACATATATATTGTCCTTTAAATCCTCATGGGATATGTCTATTCCAGTATCAAGCACACCTATAACTACTGAAGGAGAGCCTTCACCGCTTTCCCATGCAGCAGTTGCATTTATATCTACACCTGGTGTTCCTGGTACATAGCCTATGGACTGACCATCATTTAAAAGTCCCCACTGTTCATTGAACCTTTCATCTGATGGAGTACTAGTGGGTGTCAGCTTGTAGTTGGGCTGAGCGTACTGTACATTAGGGTCCTTTTTAAGTTCCGTAACAACCTTGTTTACATCATCACTGCTACCTATTTCAAGGAGCTCTGCCTTGGTGCGTTTGTTTTTCTTTTTAGTGTCTATCTTCGAAAGCTTTTGTTTTTTCTTAACTTTTTCTTTTACGGAATCAGCCTTTGAATCATCCTTATACTTTACAATTATCTGTGACTTTTCCTTGTTTACCTTAGGGCTTGAGCCTGAAGCTGCGAAAGCCGTGCTATATGGAAGCATTACACTACTCATGAAAAAAGCAGCTACTACTATTTTGGCAATAGTATTCTTAAGATTTTTCATACATTTTCCTCCAATTAAATTAACTTTGGTAGTTGTTCTGGTTTGATTTAACGTCAAGAACGGACAGTTCTAAGGTTTAGACCCTGTAAATTCAGTTCGGGCAAATTCAAACTCGACAAATGATTTCCGGAATGAATATTAATGTAATCATTTATCTCAAACAGTGAATTTGCTTATCCTCACTCTGATTAACAAGCTCTACAACCTTTCCACAAACGTTCTTTCCGTAAAATCAACCAGCGGCAAGATGTACAGAATATCATTCATCAGTTTCATCTGGCTTGCATAAAACCGTGTAGGTTATGGTAGTACCACCCGTCGCTTTAGCCTTGAATTTAATGCTGTTGATTACCCCGGTCCATGCTTCACCAGGGTTTACAACCTTGTCGCATTTAAAGGTTATCTTTCCGGGTGTAAAGTCGGTTATTTCTATATCAGTGCCTTCTATCCTGCCAGGAACCGTCTCAAACTGGCCGCTAAGAGTCGAAAGGTCTATTACATCGACTGCGGAGGCATTGTATGTAACTACCATGGTATATGCTGAAAAATCTGTAACATCTTTTGCTGTTAATCCTAAGTCCACAGTCTTGTTCTTTGTGCATTTTGCCTTTATTGCATTGTTTATTATCTTTCCGCTCCAATCACTTACTCCTTCCTTGTTTCTTGTCCTTATCCAGTAGGTATACTCCTGGCCTAATGCCGTACGCCTGTGGGTATATGTACTTTTTGCTACATTTTCAATTATGACGGGGTCTGTTGGTGTTCCATCAGCCTTCTTTGTACCGTCATATATCTTTATGTCATAGCTTAAATCGCTGTCCTTGCCCTGCCAGGTAAGGGTCGCACCTGTTGTGGTTGACCTTATCTCTATGTTCTTTGGTACAACAGGTTTTCCAGGCAGTGTCTTTATATACTGCATATCGCTCCAGTCGCCTTCAATGGCTGAGTTCCTTGCACGTACCCTGTAGGTATGCATTGTGTCTGATTCCAAACCGTCATGTATGTAAATGTTGTCATCATCGTCTTCCATTACAATACCGTCAAGCTCAACATCATAGCCTTCAGCACTTTCAACCTTGTCCCATGTAACTGTAATCAATGTGTCTGATACTGTGGCATTTACGTTTTTAGGCACAGCAGGCTTAATGGGTGTTGTTGCAGTAGTGATAAGATCACTGTAACTGCTTTCACCATTAACTCCAACAGCTTTAACCCTGAATGTATATTTAGTTTCTGGAGTTAGTTTAGTGAAGGTAAATACATTGGTTGTTGTCGTGGTCTCTGTACCGTTTATGCTGATTACATATGAAGTTGCATCTTTAACAGCACTCCACCCTAAGAATATTGAGGTGTCTGATTCAATTGTGACTATGTCTGAAGGTGTATCTAAAAGAAAGGTTGTTATTGTAATTGGATCGCTCCACTCGCCTGCTCCGATACTGTTAACAGCCCTTATCTTATATGTATGGGTTGAAGAAGGAGCAAGTCCGCGTTTTTCACAAGTAGTCGGACTGCTGTTGTCAACTATGCGCCCATCCTGACCGTTAACCACTTCTACTATGTCATATGTCTCTGCATCGGTTGCTGCATCCCAGTTTATTGTGGCTGTGGTATTTGTAACTACATATGTAAGGTTGGATGGTTTGCCAGGAGTTCCGCCAGTAGTCATTACTGTTTGAAGAGGACTCCACTCACCCGGTCCGTCAGGATTTCTTGATCGAACCCTATATGTATGTTGAGTTTGTGGTTTTAGAGAAGTATGAAGATAATTTGTTTTAACGCCTACACTTTTAACTTGTCCGTCTATTTCAATATCATAGCCCATAGCATTATTGACTGCATCCCATGAAATACTTATTGAAGTACCAGCGGGTATGATATTGATGTTTTGTGGAGGAGCCAGAATTGCATATTTTGCACTTCCTTCAACTGTACTGCTCCAGTCGCCGATATGTGCATTGTTTTTTGCCCTTACGCGGAAAATATGCTTTGAACCTCCATCAAAATTTCCATCAAATATGTTGCTATCTCCATTGTCTATAATTTTCCCATCAACTTCTACATCATATCCTGTAACACCAGTAAGTTCTGCCCATGACAAAATTATATGCGTTCCCATAGATTCAACCTTAATATTATCAATCGGTGCAACAGAGGTAACTGCATCATACCACTCTGTTTCAATACCATCTTGATTTCTTGCCTTGATCTTTATAGAATATGTTGTTGAATCATCTTGCCTTATTACAGAATCATATAAATTTGTTGTCCAGTTATTCTGTTTTATACGGTTGTTATCGGAATCAAAAACAGCAATACAATACTGGGTTCCAGCAGGATTTCCATTCGCATCCCATGTCACTTTTATATAATCATTTGATTCTGTCTTGATGCTGGCAGCTGAGGGCATATTGGCAAGTGTATATTTTGATATTGAGGTACTCCAATCACTAAACCAAAACTCATTAAAAGCTTGTACTGAATATGTATATTTTGTATTTGGTACAAGTCCGGAATTAGTATAAGAGGTTCCGCTTCCCGAATATATTACATTATCATTGCATTTCAGATTATATGAAGATGCCTGGTCAATTGTATTCCATGATATGAGAGTACTTTCACTATTGGGCTCAATGGATGTTATATCAGTCGCTGACGGCTTATTGACCTGTATTGGGGTTGAAGTCAGCATAATACGTCCGGTACCAACCTGCCCCATATCATCATTTCCCCAAACTTTTACTGTTTTATCACCATCTAATGCCATTGTATGATAGAATCCGCATGAAATAGATGTTGTACCGCTTAAACCTGTAACTTTTACCGGAACATGCTTATCCTCTTTTGTACCATCGCCTAACTGACCGTAATAGTTAAATCCCCACGTCCACACAGTTCCGTCATTCTTGAGTACTGCCGTGTGGTAAGTACCTGTTGATATTGCATTTACCCCATTTATTCCCTGCACCTGCGTAGGTATACTACTATTAATAGTCGTACTATTCCCAAGTTGCCCATAATTATTATTCCCCCAAGCCCACACTGTTCCATCATTTTTTAATGCTACAGTGTGGCAATATCCACCTACTATGGATGATATTCCACTTAACCCCTGTACCTGTACAGGAATACTACTGTTGGCAGTTGTTCCGTTTCCAAGTTGTCCATAATTGTTATCTCCCCAAGCCCATACCGTCCCGTCATTTTTCAACGCCATTGTATGATTACTTCCCCCAGCTATAGAAATTATGCCGCTTAATCCCTGCACCTGCACCGGGTTACTTCTGTTAGTAGTTGTTCCATCGCCTAACTGACCACAATTGTTACTTCCCCATGTCCACACTGTCCCGTCGTTCTTCAGTGCTATTGTATGATACATTCCACCTGCTATAGCCTTAACGTTGGATAAACCTTGCACTTGTATAGGAGTACTTCTTTGTATTGAGGTTCCGTCACCCAATTCATTATGGGAATTATATCCCCACGTCCACACTGTTCCACTACTATCTAAAGCTATCGTATGGTAGTATCCACCAGCTATTGCCTTTACATTGGATAAACCTAGTGCCTGTACAGGCGTACTTCTTTGAATTGAGGTTCCGTCTCCCAATTCACCACAGCTGTTATATCCCCATGCCCATACTGTCCCATTACTCATTAATGCTATTGTATGGCAACCTCCGCCTGCTACTTCTGTAATACTATTCAACCCCTGAACCTCTATAGGTTTACTTCTCTTTATTGAGGTTCCATCCCCCAATTCACCATAAACATTGTATCCCCAAGTCCATGCTGTCCCTTCGTCCCTTATAGCCACCGAATGGTATCCTCCAACCGCTATAGCTGTTACACCAGTTAATCCCTGGACTTTCACCGGTATACTCCTATTGGTAAACGTACCATCTTCCAATTGACCACAATTGTTATATCCCCATGTCCATACCGTTCCGTCATTCTTTAGTGATGTCATATGTCCAAATTCACCAGCTATGGCTGTGATGCCACTTAATCCCTGTACCTGTATAGGTGTACTCTTACTGGCAAATGTACCGTCTCCTAACTGGCCACCGCCATTATCTCCCCATGCCTGTATTGTTCCATCATTTTTCAATGCTGCCGAATGGTAAAATCCTGCTGTTACTGATGTTATTCCGCTTAAACCCTGTACCTGAATAGGTGTATACCTATCGGCAGTTGTTCCATCACCCAATTGACCATTGGCATTATATCCCCATGCCCTTACTGTTCCATCACTTCTTAATGCTATTGTATGATACATCCCTGCAGCTACAGCTGTTGCATTGCTAATACCCTGTACCTGCACCGGTATGCTGCTATTGTTTGTAGTTCCGTTTCCTAGTTGGCCATAATTGTTATATCCCCACGTCCACACTGTTCCGTCATTTTTTGTTGCTACTGTATGATACTGCCCTCCTGCTATAGAAATAATACCGTTCAAACCCTGTACTTGAACTGGTATACTTCTATTAGTAGTAGTCCCGTCTCCTAGTTGGCCATAATTGTTGCAGCCCCAAGTCCACACGGTTCCGTCATTTTTTATTGCTAATGTATGATATTGCCCTGCAGCGATTGTTGTTACTCCACTTAACCCCTGCACTTGTACTGGTGCATTTCTATTTTCAGTTGCCCCATCTCCCAACTGACCAAAACCGTTATGTCCCCAAGTCCAGACAGTTCCGTCATCTTTCAGTGCAACAGTATGGTACACTCCAGCACAAATTTTTGTAAATTTTCCGGTTATGCCGTTGCCTGACAATGCCGCTTCACCCGGCACCATCATAACTGTCTGCAATGTAATAATAATAAAAAATATAGTGATAAATTTAATTAAACCTTTTTGCATAAATTCTCCCCTCTATTCTATTATTGGATTTAACTAACTGTAGCTTTTGTATCTGAAATATTAATCAACAGTTCCCTCCTGTTTACAAAATACCGTATATGTTATCGTAGTCCCGCCTGTAGCCCTTGCCTTGAACTTGATGCTGTTGATTACCCCTGTCCATGCCTCACCGGGGTTTACAACCTTGTCGCACTTAAAGGTTATCTTTCCGGGCGTAAAGTCGGTTATCTCTATATCAGTACCTTCTATCCTGCCCGGAACTGTTTCAAACTGTCCGGTAAGAGTCGAAAGGTCTATTACATCAACTGCGGAGGCATTGTATGTAACTACCATGGTGTATGCTGAAAAATCTGTAACATCTTTTGCTGTTAATCCCAGGTCCACAGTCTTGTTCTTAGTGCACTTTGCCTTTATCGCGTTATTGATTATCTTTCCGCTCCAGTCACTTACTCCTTCCTTGTTTCTTGTCCTTATCCAGTAGGTGTACTCTTGCCCAAGTGAGGTACGCCTGTGAGTGTATGTACTTTTTGCTATGTTTTCAATTATTACCGGATCGGTAGGTGTTCCATCTTCCTTCTTACTACCGTCATATATCTTTATGTCATAGCTCAAATCGCTGTCCTTACCCTGCCATGTAAGGGTTACGCCTGTTGTAGTTGATCTTATTTCTATGTTCTTTGGCACAACAGGTTTTCCTGGTAGTGTCTTTATATACTGCAAGTCGCTCCAGTCGCCTTCAATGGCTGAGTTCCTTGCACGTACCCTGTAGGTGTGCATTGTGTCTGATTCCAAGCCATCATGTATATAAATGTTGTCATCGTCATCTTCCATAACAATACCGTCAAGCTCAACGTCATAGCCTTCGGCACTTTCAACCTTGTCCCATGTAACTGTAATCAAGGTGTCTGATACTGTGGCATTTACGTTTTTAGGCACAGCCGGCTTAATGGGTGTTGTTGCTGTAGTGATAAGATCACTGTAACTGCTTTCACCATTAGCGCCTACAGCCTTAACCCTGAATGTATATTTAGTTTCGGGGGTTAGTTTAGTGAAGGTAAATACATTGGTTGTTATCGTGGTCTCTGTACCGTTTATACTGATTACATATGAAGTTGCATCTTTAACGGCAGTCCATCCTAAAAATATTGAGGTGTCTGATTCAATTGTGACTATGTCTGAAGGTGTATCTAAAAGGAAAGTTGTTATTGTGATAGGATCGCTCCACTCGCCTGCACCTATGCTGTTAACAGCCCTTATCTTATATGTATGCGTTGATGAAGGGACAAGTCCGCGTTTTTCACAGGTTGTCGGGCTTCCGTTGTCAACTACACGCCCGTCCTGACCGTTAACAACTTCTACTATGTCGTAGGATTCTGCATCAGTGGCGGCATCCCAGTTGATTGTCACTGTGGTATTTGTAACTTTATATGTAAGGTTGTTAGGTTTGCTAGGCAATACAGCGGTTGTCATTGCACTCTGAAGGGAGCTCCAGGCACTTACACCTTGTGAATTTTTAGACCTCACCCTATAGGTATGCTGAGTTCCAAGTTTTAAAGGTGAATGTTTGTATGTCGTTTTAATACCTGAATTTATTATCTGACCATCCACTTCAAGGTCATATCCGGTGGTGCCAGTCACTGAATCCCATGAAACACTTATAGATGTACCGGCCGGAATTAGTTTTAAATTTGTTGGAACAGCAGGAAGAATGAATTTTGACTTTCCTGTTACTATGTAGCTCCATTCTCCAGGTCCCGAATCATTCTTTGCCCTTATCCTGAAGTTATGTTCTATTCCAGGTTCATATGTACCTTGATATGATGTGGAAGAACCGTTATCTATTACATTACCGTCAGCCTCAATGTCATATCCAGTTGCATATTCTACCTCATCCCATACCAGTTTTATAACATTTTCCTCCGATATAAGAGTAAGGTTTTGAGGAGTGCCTGAAACTTTAGCAAAGGTAGAACAAGAGGTTATGTTACTAAATGACGTTTCTATGTTTTCTGCATTTCTGGCTTTCGCCTGAAAAATATATTGTGTATTCGCACTAAGTCCTGTAAGCGTGATTTTTTTATCAGGCAGGGTAATCCATGTTGGAGTACTTGTCATCTGTCCTGTAGAACTTACATATAAATTGCCACATTTTACTTGATATTCTGTAGAGGCAGGATTCGTATCACTTATATCAACCTCTAAAGATAATGCAGAAAGAGCTTTTGAAGACAAACCAGGTACAACTGCCTTGGTATATACATCCTGTGCTTTTGAAGTTACTGTACCGGCAGAATCTTTGGCTTCAAATGTTACAACATATTTTGTATTTGGTAAAAGACCTGAAAATATATAATTACTTCCATTTGGTACCGAACCGGAATACTTGGTTGGTCCAGTATTACTCCTATTATATATGTATATAGGGTTTACAAAATCCGTATAGTTTACACAAGCTCCAGGATAACCAGACTCGGAGAATTCAATTGTTTTAGGCCCCCACGATGTACCATTGTAAACCATTTTTTTAATAGTAGCACCCTCAGAAAATATTACATATAAATTATTATTTTTATCATATGTTAATGTTGGGCTATAAGATCCATCAGTCAATTGCATTCTACTACTCCATGCCAAACCACCATTTGCCGAATAAGAATAATATAAATAATTCTTTTTAGAATTAGAATCATAAAAGCTCCAAACAACATGTATAATTCCTCTATTGTCTATAATTGCACTTGGAACACTTGGAACCCCTACATAAAAACCCAGATCAATATAATTAACACTATTGTCCCAATATTGGCCAGTATAACTTCTAGTTTTGATATGGCAAAAACTAGGTGTGCGGTAGTTACAAGCCCAAATTATTATGGGATTACCATCATTTTTAATCATTACAATTGGACACATATTATTATAATCATTAGACTGATCATATGTATCTGATATCATTATTGGTTCACACCAAGTTGCCCCTCCATCAGTTGATTTACTATAACGGATATTGTCATTATACCTATAGCCATAGTCTATGTCTGTCCATGCTGCATGAATCGTACCATCGGATGCTATTGCAATGGAGCATCCGTAGCTTAATGAATTAACCCGACCTGAAATGGTATGTTTATATTGTGATGAATTCATATCACTATTTGTAATAATTGTTGCATCAAACACATAACAAACCATGCTTGTTCCTCCAGTAATAGCGTAAACTGTGTTTCCGACACATGCCAAGGAAATATCATCAAAAACCCCGGTACAGTATGATAATTGAGTCCATGAAGTACCATTATCTGTTGATTTATAAAAATAATCTGTACTTGTATTTTCATTAAAAACTGCTGCTATAAACCATCCATTACCCAATCTTACTATTCTTCTACTATTATATTGACTGAACCTATTATCCATAAGACCACTTACTATGGTTGAATTTGCTGTGAAACTGTTAGATGGCATCCACCCACTTGTATTTGTTCCAATTGAAAATCTGTATGGATTGTTATCCAGTATTGAACTTCCAGCAGCAGAACCGGATATTGTAACAGAATCACTTGTTGATGATGTTGTTACTGTTCCAATAACAGGTCCACTTCCTGCAGCATAAGCCTTATTACTCAGTTCAATCAGTTTTTTACCTTGGTAGTTTATCTGGATTCCCAATCCGAAAAACATAATTACAAACAATAAAATCAAAAACCTGATTATCCTTTTCATTATCCCCCTCCTTAAAAATTAATTATTCCTCTTGCTTACAAAATACCGTATAGGTTATTGTCGTCCCGCCTGTCGCCCTCGCTCTAAACTTGATGCTGTTGATTACCCCTGTCCATGCCTCACCAAGGTTTACAACCTTGTCGCACTTGAAGGTTATCTTTCCGGGCGTAAAGTCGGTTATTTCTATGTCTGTACCTTCTATCCTACCCGGAACTGTTTCAAACTGGCCGGTAAGAGTCGAAAGGTCTATTACATCAACTGCGGAGGCATTGTATGTAACTACCATGGTGTATGCTGAAAAATCTGTAACGTCTTTTGCTGTTAATCCCAAGTCCACAGTCTTGTTTTTAGTGCACTTCGCTTTTATTGCATTGTTTATTATCTTTCCGCTCCAATCACTTACTCCTTCCTTGTTTCTTGTCCTTATCCAATAGGTGTACTCTTGGCCTAATGCTGTTCTCCTGTGAGTGTATGTACTTTTAGCTATGTTTTCAATTATTACTGGATCGGTAGGTGCACCGTCTTCCTTCTTTGTACCGTCATATATCTTTATATCGTAGCTTAAATCGCTGTCCTTGCCCTGCCAGGTAAGGTTCGCACCTGTTGTGGTTGACCTTATCTCTATGTTCTTTGGTACAACAGGTTTTCCAGGCAGTGTCTTTATATACTGCATATCGCTCCAGTCGCCTTCAATGGCTGAGTTCCTTGCTCGTACCCTGTAAGTATGCATTGTGTCTGATTCCAAACCGTCATGTATGTAAATACTGACATTATCGTTTTCCATCACAATACCATCAAGTTCAACATCATAGCCTTCTGCACTTTCAACCTTGTCCCACCTTATAGTTATAGTGATGTCAGATACAACGACATGAACATTTTTAGGTACAGCAGGCTTAATTGGTGTTGTTGCTGTAGTGATAACATCGCTGTAACTGCTTTCACCATTAGCTCCTACAGCTTTAACCCTGAATGTATATTTAGTTTCAGGAGTCAATTTAGAGAAGGTAAATACATTGGTTGTTGTCGTGGTTTCTGTACCGTTTATGCTGATTACATATGAAGTGGCATCTTTAACAGCACTCCACCCTAAGAATATTGAGGTGTCTGATTCAATTGTGACTATATCTGAAGGTGTATCTAAAAGGAAGGTTGTTATTGTAATTGGATCACTCCATTCGCCTGCACCTATGCTGTTAACAGCCCTTATCTTGTAGGTATGCGATGACGCTGGGGCAAGTCCTCGTAATTCACAGGTTGTTACGTTACCGTTATCGGTTATCTCTTCATCCTGGCCTGTAATTATTTCAGAAACTTCATAGGATTCTGCGTCGGTGGCAGCATCCCAGTTGATTGTTGCTGTGGTGTTAGTTACAGTGTATGTAAGGTTTAAAGGTTTACCAGGCAGTACAGCGGTTGTCATTGCACTCTGAAGGGGGCTCCACTGTCCGGTTTTGGCAAAATTCTTTCCACGGACTCTAAATGTATGTTGGGTTCCAAGTTTAAGGTCTTTCATTGTATGAGAAGTTTTATTTCCAATAGAAAGTACTTGTCCATCGACTTCAACATCATAGCCTGTTGCACCTGGCAAGCCAGCCCATGAAAAAGTGATGTATGTACCATGAGGATCGGATTTTATTGTGTCTATTACTGTTTGGGATGTTTCAACTTCAAACCAGTCTGTTTCAACCTTATCCACATTCCTTGCCTTGACTTTTATTATGTATGAATCCAGTGCATTTAGTCCTGTTATAGTATCTGTCAATTGGGTAGTCCAGGTATTTTGCTTTATAACCTTTCCCGTTGAATCAAAAGCAGCTATACAATACTCAGTACCATTTGGATTATTATTGGCACTCCAGGATAGTTTTATTGAATCTCCGTCTCCGCCTGTTACTTTAAGGTCTGCCGGCTGATTGGCCAATGTATATACAGAAGCTATTTGAGAATAATCGCTTGTATTTCCTACTTTATCACTAACTTTATATTTATATGTGTATTGGGTGTTTGGAGTTAATCCACTATCTGTTAATAAAGCATTTGATGTCCATGAGCCAACATCTGTACCGTTTCTATTATAAAGGTATGAGTTAACTCCTGAACTCACAGTACTTGATATAGGATCAGTCGCATTTGACTTAACATTTATTTGTGAAGAGCTATTAACAGATAGAATTGGCTTATTTACATTTGGGATAGTTTTGTCTATTAAGAAGGATGCTGTGGCTTCTGAAGATTTGAAACCAGAATCATCCTGTACCCATACATATATTGTATGCTTTCCTTCAATCAAGCCACTTACATCGATTGAGCCTGAAAAAGGTTGGCTGCTGCCATTAGCGGTAATAGTATTGCCTAATTGCACACCCGTCTGACCGGTAGTTCTGTCTATCCGATAATATATTTTCTCGGTATCACCATTATCAATATCTTTAATTGTACCAGTTAACGACACTTGCATATTTTCATATACGCATGTAGGAATTGTTACATTTATTTGTGGTGGGTTGTCAATAACAAAATCCAGTTTTTTAGGCGCACTATATATAGTATCCCCAGTACCCAATTCTCCATATGTATTCATACCTGATACAGTTATTGAACCATCTCCCATTATGAACAGTGCCTGATTAGAAAAAGATGATAATTGAATGATATTAGTTAAAGACGGAATTGTTACAGGAGTTGCAGACGAATTACCACATCCCGCCAATTTATTCCCCCATGCTTTTACCGTACCATCATTTAGTATTACGAATGTATTACCATAATCACTTGATGAAATATACTTTACTTTTGATACTCCAGGAATTGTTGTAGGCGTATTTAATGTCCCACAATTAGCAATACCAAGTTGATAACCATCATCTTGTCCACATACTTTAACAGTTCCATCATTCATAAGAAAATAAGAACACATATTACCTAAAGCGACCTGACTAACCCCAGTTAAATTAGGTACTGTCGTCGGTGTATCTAGAGAAGTATAATTTCCAGTCCCTAACTGTCCATAAGCATTATAACCCCAGACTTTCACCGTCCCATCTATCATAAGAGCTATTTTGTTGTACAGATCAGATACAATTTGTTTAATTCCAGTTAATTCGGGAACATTAACGAAAGTTTTACCATAACCAGAACCCCATGCCTTCACAGTTCCATCGTTTAAGATTACATAAATTACATTAATGCCGGAAAAAATCTGTTTAACCTCAGACAATCCAGATACAGTTTCTGGTCTGAGTAGATAGTATTCATTGCTACTTGTACCTAGGTTTCCAGATTCGTTAAATCCCCATGCCTTAACTGTACCATCATTTAACAAGGCAAAGCAGCAAGAATTTCCGACAGCTAATTGTTTAACATTACTTAAACCAGGAATAGTTGTAAAAGTTGGATTTGGAGAATATGATCTATTTCCCCATCCAAGTTCACCTGAAGCATTAAACCCACAGGACTTCACTGTTCCATCCTTCATCAATATATAGCTGCACCATGTACCTGTATATACTCTTTGTATACTTGAAGCATCCATCATTTCAGCATAGGCCATTCTAGGAATACCAAAACCAAATATAACTATGCTAATAATAGTAATTAAAAAAAACTGAAATAATCGTTTAAACATTTTTACCTCCCCATTAACTAATACTAAATTTATGTTTAATCTCTTAATTTCACTTTGAACCCAAGTCAATAAATAATAATGCAGAATTTAAGACAAAAAAATGAGCACAAAAATATAAAGCCTTAAAACAAGGTTTTTAAAATCATTTTTATTAAATTAAACTAAAGAAAACTCTTGGGAATCAGAATTGTTAGAAAGAATTGAAAAGCGTTACAATAATAATTTGCTAGGTTGTAATATGTGTCTGTTAATAGCTGTATCCCAATACTATAATAAGCACAAGTTATATATTATTACATAGTTTTTATATTATTACTTTTCTTTTATTTTATGTCATGATTAGCATTATTATATTACAGCAGATTTTTCTACATGTAAATACATTTATTGATATTTTCTGTTAGATATCTCAACCAAATTTTCGTTCGCAATTTAATAAGACTTTAGCCAATAAATATGGTCCAGCATTTCTTGATGCATTACGACAAAAAGGACCCTTGAATTTTCAAGAATCCTTTTCAGTAATTAATTTTATATCTTTTTTATATATTCCATTACTTTTTTATTTATTTTAACACTTTTTTATCATTCAACAGTGTTCGGATGCAACATCAGCCTCAACAGTAAATAGATAGGGACATTTCTCAAATACTTAACTACTTTAGTATTTTGTGAGTTTTTGAGAAACGTCCCCGAAATATTCATATAAATCCAAAAACCCCCTTCCGGTGAAAATATCATCAAAAGGGAGTTTTCAATATTAAAGATTGTTTATTACTTTATCAGCAAAAAGTTCATGAGTGATATTCTAGTTTTCGATGACAATTCCTTGTATTGAATTATCAAGCAGATTAACAAAGCTCTCTGCATCTGCACTGGATGAATAATGAATGGGCACTACAAACTTAGGTTTGATAATCTTTGCAGCTTGAACCGCCTGAGACGGATCCATTGTAAATGTACCACCGACAGGCAGAAATGCAACATCAGCTTTGATACCGCTCATTTCCGGAATGACATCTGTATCACCTGCAATGTAGTAAGACGTGCTATTCATGTTTATTATATACCCTACCCAATTGCTTTCTTTTGGGTGATACCCACTTTCAAGATTATATGAAGGAACAGTTTTAAATTTTATTCCGTCTACTTCATATTCTTTATTCGGGGTAACATCTACTATCTTTTTTATGTCAGCATCTTTAGCCGCTTGAACTCCATCGCTTACAATAACAAGAGTTGCCCCATCTTTCATAAGCTTTTTTATATCATCTACCAGAAAGTGATCATTATGAGTGTGCGTAATGAATACGATATCAGCATCATGAGGTTCACCATTGGTTCCTATGGGATCAAAATAAACAGTCTTGTCACCTTTAATTTTAACCGAAGCATTTATAAAATGCGAAACACCAGGAAGAAGTTTTGAAGTTTGGTCATTCTTGTCACTATTTGTTAATGCAGATGAACTTTTCACTGTGCTTTGTTCTGAATTTAATATCTTAGTAGTTTCCTGCGCTTTACCTGTACTTTCGGAAGTTGTACTATTACTTCCACAGCCTTGTAACATTATAAAACATACTATAATAGTAATGAAAATTACAGCCTTATTTTTTAAAACATTCATACTTTACTCCTCTAAACATTGTATTTATTAAATTTAGTCTTAATTTTATCACTAATATAAAATCATGTATTTTAAATATTTTGTATTAACATAGTAAAATTTTGTTTACATTATGATTAAGTGTTCCTCTTGTTTGAACAAGATTTGCTACTGATCCCACCTTAGATTATGAACATACTATGGAGTGGTAGGCTTGGCAAAGGCTTTCAATATAAGTATAAATGGCTTTTATCAGGCCAGGAATAAAAAATTCCCTTAAGGTTATAATACCAAAAGGGAATTTTATAATTATTATTATATAAATATATTCAGTTATGAGTGCCTATACCTACTCTACCGTCACGCTCTTTGCCAGATTCCTCGGCTTATCTACGTCGCAGCCCTTCATTATAGCCATATAGTATGCGAACAGCTGAAGCGGAGTTACAGCCACAGCAGGTGCAACCGTCTGATCTATATCAGGTACATAGATTACCTCATCGGCAACCTTCTCTATTTCAGAATGTCTCCTCTGTGTAACGGCAAGCACAACAGCGCCCCTTGCCTTAACCTCTTTAATGTTGCTTACCATCTTATCATACAGGTCATCCTGAGTCATTGGACATATTACAAGTGTTCCTTTTTCTATAAGAGCAATTGTTCCATGCTTCAATTCACCGCCTGCATAAGCCTCCGAGTGGATGTAGGAGATTTCCTTAAGCTTGAGCGAGCCTTCCATTGAAAGCGCATAGTCAAGGCCTCTTCCTATAAAGAATATGCTCTTTGCATTGTAATGCTGTGAAGCAAATTTCTGTATAACCTCCTTGTTTTCAAGCACCTTATCAATCTTTTCAGGTACGTTCTGAAGTTCTTCAAGCACGCTGCCCACTGCTTTTGCATCCATCATACCCTTTTTGACTGCAAAATCCAGTGCAATAAGATACAGTGCCGCAAGTTGGGTATTATAAGCCTTTGTCGAAGCAACGGCTATTTCAGGACCCGCCCATGTATAAAGTACATCATCCGATTCCCTTGCAATAGAGCTGCCCACAACATTTACTATTGACAATGTCCTGGCACCCTTCTTCTTTGCCTCTCTGAGCGCAAAAAGGGTATCAAGAGTTTCACCCGACTGGCTAATAATTATTACAAGGTTTTTATTACTTATAATAGGGTCCCTGTATCTGAATTCGGATGCAACATCAACCTCTACAGGAATCCTTGCAAATTTCTCAATGATATACCTTCCAACCATACCTGCATAGCTTGCAGTTCCGCATGCAACAATATATATCTTTTCAATGTTTTTAAGCTGTTCTGGTGTTATGCTTATATCATCCAGACTGATGGAACCGTTCTTGATTCTTGGGTTTATTGTATCTTTTATAACCTTTGGCTCCTCATGCATTTCCTTAAGCATAAAGTGCTCATAGCCAGATTTTTCTGCAGCTGTAACATCCCACTCAACATGGTAAATATCCTTTTTAACCTCAGCTCCATGAATATTGAATATTCTAACACTATCCTTCTTTAAAATAACTACTTCCTTATCTTCAAGTATGTAGATATCCCTTGTGTATTCAAGTATCGCCGGTATGTCGGAAGCTATAAAGTTCTCGTCCTTGCCAAGTCCTACAATAAGCGGGCTGTCCTTTCTTGCAGCTATAAATTCATCTGGGCAGTCCTTGCATATTACACCCAAAGCATATGAGCCTTCAACCTCGTTAATTGACTCAATAACCGCATCCAGTAAGTTACCCTTGTAGTGGTATTCCACCAGATGAGCAACAACCTCTGTATCGGTATCAGAAACAAAGGTGTAACCCTTGGACTGCAAAAACTCCTTAAGCTTCATGTAGTTTTCTATAATACCGTTATGAACAACAGCAATATTTCCCGAATGGCTGATATGAGGATGTGAATTAATATCGTTTGGTTCACCGTGAGTTGCCCAGCGAGTATGTCCTATGCCCACTTTTCCATTCAGGCTTTCACCCTTAATCTTGCATTCAAGTCCTGAAAGTCTTCCTTTACATTTAATAACTTTTAAATCGTCGTCATTAAATACAGCAATTCCTGCCGAATCATATCCCCTGTATTCAAGCTTTTGCAAACCATTTATAAGTATTGGCGCTGCTTCCTTCTCACCAATATATCCAACTATTCCGCACATAAAATATTCCCCTTTACAAATTAATTGAGACAAAGCTAATCAAGCCTAAGAGGCCAGGTTTACCGCATCAGGGTAATAGTTATAATACCCCTATAGCAAAATTAGCGGTAATTACAGTTTATTTTTTCAAACTGATAAAAGGATGACACAAAGGGTTACACACAAAAGTGTATACCTTTAGCCCATCAAGAAAATATAGATATTTAAATTGGAATTGTTTTAGAACAGGATTATCACTGAAATCCACTCTGTTGTGCAGTTCCCTGCATTTTTAATGGGTTTCTTACGACTGTGACCAGCCGGAAGGTTTCCGCCGATTCTCCGATATCACACGTATCAGGTTAGTGTACAGATTACAATTTACAGTGTACAGTTATTTATATTATATAGAGGCTTTTGCCTTTAACTATCAACTTCCTTAGCTTTAATGCCGTTAACTGTACATTGTACACTATCAACTGTCAACTGATATGTGTCCTCCTTCTCCTCGTCAACACAAGGTAAAACTTGTGCCCAGGCGCTTGTTGTTGTGGTTTCCGGTTTTTCCGGTATCCAACCCTGTCAACCCCTTTTTATCACCCCCAAATTCTATTTACAATAATATATTATGCCTACATTTTTAATATTAGTATTTTTTACATCTTTAGTCAACCCCAAGGTAATAAAACAAAATGCCCTTTCCCCTTCCAGGCGGCATATTCTGCCTGTACTTGAGGGAAGGGCTTATGTTTTCTCATCATATTTTAACAAATCAAAGTCGTCCAATAATCAGAATTAACCAAGTCTTTCTTCTATAATTTTAACAAGTTCCATAGCTCTTTCAGTAATATATTTCTGATCTTTTCCCTCTATCATTACACGAACAAGCGGTTCAGTTCCTGAAGGCCTTATAAGCACCCTTCCCTCACCGTGGAATTCATCCTCAAGCTCCTTGCACTTACTTGCAATCACTGTATCATCAAGATAGTTATGCTTCTTGTCATTGCTAACCCTGGCATTTTTTAATACCTGCGGAAGCACCTGTACAACTGATGCCAATTCAGAAAGTTTTTTTCCAGTAGCTTTCATTACCTTCAAAAGCTGAAGAGCTGTTAGAATTCCGTCCCCTGTAGTATTATGCTTAAGGAAAATTACGTGTCCTGACTGCTCACCGCCAAGTATGTAACCCTTCTGGAGCATTTCTTCAAGAACATATCTGTCTCCGACTTTTGTTTTTGCTATATTAAGCCCTTCACGTTTAGCCATTATATCAAATCCAAGGTTACTCATAACTGTAGCAACTATGGTATTGCCGGCGAGTTCCCCTTTATCCTTTAAATAAAGACCGATTATAGCCATAATCATATCGCCGTCAATAAAGTTTCCTTTTTCGTCAACCGCAAGTACCCTGTCTGCGTCTCCATCAAAAGCAAGACCTAAATCAGCTTCACTTTCTTTTGCAAATTCCTTTAGGTTGTTCAAATGCGTAGATCCGCAGCCACAGTTAATATTCAACCCATCAGGTTCATTAGAGGTTACACACACTTCCGCTTTAAGGTCAAAGAATGTAACCGGCGCCGCTTCATATGCAGCTCCATTGGCACAGTCAACGGCTATTTTAAGGCCTTCGAAGTCACAGTCTATTGTACTTTTAAGAAAAGTAATATAATCATCAAGCGCATCTTCCTTAACTACTTTAACTCCGACGTCCTTGCCTGTTGGGCATGGAATCTGCCCCGCATGATTGAGGATTAAGTCCTCTATCTCGTCTTCTATTGCATCTGGAAGCTTATAGCCATTATTATTGAAGAATTTTATACCATTAAATTCAAAAGGATTGTGTGAAGCAGAAATAACTATTCCCGCATCTGCATTATAATGCCTTGTAAGGTAGGCAACCGCTGGTGTTGGTATTATTCCGAGGCATACAGCCTGTGCTCCTACTGAACATATCCCAGCAACCAAAGCCGCTTCAAGCATATCTCCGGAAATTCTGGTATCCATCCCGACAAGTATTTTTGGTATGTGTTTTGTTTCTTTGGTAAGTACATAAGCACCTGCCTTACCCAACTGATATGCAAGTTCTGCTGTTAGTTCTTCGTTTGCTACTCCTCTGACACCATCAGTTCCAAAAAGACGTCCCATAATATGTAAACCCCCTGGTTATTGTTAAATTAATATTAAATAATAATTCAAAAATATTATATCTTTACAATTAAAAATCTACAAGTTACATTTGTGTATATGTTTTTATTATTTGTTCCGCAATTCTGATTCCATCTACAGCTGCGCTTACAATTCCGCCTGCATAGCCTGCTCCCTCTCCCGCAGGATACAGTCCTAAAATCCCCAAGGCTTCAAAGGTTTCATCACTTCTCGGAATCCTGACCGGTGAGGATGTTCTGGTCTCGACTCCTGTAAGAATAGCGTCTCCCATTCCAAAGCCTTTTAATTTTCTATCAAAGTAGTATATGGAATCCTTCATGCATGATGTTACAAATTCGGGAAGACATAAATTAATATCCGCAAAAGCAGTGCCCCCGGTATAGCTGGGTTTAACCGCCCCAAAAGCCGAAGAAGCAGTACCATTAAGAAAATCTTCAAGCCTTTGCACAGGTGCCGTGCCGTTTCCACCGGCTATACTATATGCAAGCCTTTCCCATTTCCTCTGAAATTCAACTCCAGAAAGAGGATGTTCACTGCCGAAATCTTCAGGTCCAACTGAAACAACAAGTGCACTATTGGAATTCTCCAAATCCCTTGCAAAATAGCTCATACCGTTTGTAACAATCGAATTTGGTTCTGAAGCAGAAGCAACAACAAGGCCTCCAGGACACATACAAAACGAATATGCAGTTCGTCCACCGGTTTTACAAAACAATTGGTAATCTGCTGCTCCAAGTTTTGGATGCGCGGCAGAGATTCCATACTGTGCTTGATTAATAAGCTCCTGAGGGTGTTCAATTCTGACTCCAATGGAAAAAGGCTTTCTTACAAAGCCCACACCATTCTTTAGCAGGGAATCATAGGTATCTCTTGAGCTGTGGCCTATAGCAAGAACAACAACCTCTGCATCCAGTTCGGTATTATCATTTATAATAACACCTTTTACTATTCCGCTGCTTATTTTAAGAGATGTTACCTTTGAGTTGAATCGTACCTCACCTCCATGCTGTATAATGCTTTTACGCATATTAGCTACAACATCCTTTAGTACATCAGACCCTATATGAGGTTTGGACTTATAAAGTATTTCTTCATGTGCTCCTGCTTTATGGAATTCCTCAAGTACTCTTGAGCACCTGTAATCATTAATCCTGGTTGTCAGCTTGCCGTCCGAAAAAGTCCCTGCACCGCCTTCACCGAACTGTACATTTGTTTCAGTGTCGAGAACCCCTGTTTTCCAATAGCGGTGTACTTTTTCGGTTCTTTTTTCAACACTTTCGCCGCGTTCCAAAATAATAGGCTTATAACCGTTCTTAGATAAAATAAGGCCTGCAAAAATTCCTGCAGGTCCACTACCTATTATCACTGGACGGTTTATTAATTTTTTATGGCCAGATTTTAGCTCTTCATGAGGCAACTCATTGATTTCGCGTATATCGTTATTGCCAGTAACTCTGTATTTACCTGATATTTCAACAAGCACTGAGTAAACTATAACGATATCAGGCTTATGCCGCGCATCAACCGATTCTTTGATTATTTTTAAGCTGTTAATCCTGTCTTGTCCTATTTTAAGTTTCTTTGCTGCTGTACTTTTTAATTGGTTTATATCGTCATCAAGTGAAAGTTTTATATTATTAACCGCGAGCTTCATTTATCGGTACTCCAAATCTTAAATTTCATCGGGCTTCAATCTTCAAATCAATCATATAATCCTGTGAAAGGTATACATTGCTTGGTAGTGCTGCTTTTAAAGATAATTTGTATTCACCTGGACCCAATCCTTTTACATCTATGTATGGTTTTATTGTAGGTACATCCAAACTATTTATGTCACTCTTAAACCCTTTAAGGTTTATTACAATACTTGGGGGTGCAATACTATAATTTAATGAATTATCAGCTTGCTTGTTAAAAAGTGTTATATCTTTGCTTGAAACAGTAATATCCTTGTTTGAGTACTGCTCAATTGTAACAGAAACAGTTACATCCTTAACCTGAGTATAAAGTTTAACGCCTTCAGGAAGCTTCAGTTTCTTAGTTATTTCCATGGACTGATTAATATTCTGAATATTCACAGGTTCGGTTTTTATACTGTCTATTCTGTCTAAAACCTCAGGCAAGCCGGTAATTAAAATAATTTCCGGGGTTACCTTAGTACCGCTTTGTGTATAATTATCCTGAGGATTTCCAAGCAAATCAGGTTCTACGACAACCTGTTTTGCAACCTTCAGCTTAACATCAACACTAAGATTCTTGCTAAGCGCAGGGATCTCATTTCCCTTTTTATCATACACAGTACAATCCTTTTTTATAACGGTATCCTTATCAATATTTGTTATATCCACAACCGCCTTAATTGAATCAATTGTCCCAAGCTGCGAATCAAGTGCTTCAACAAGTATCATCTCAGGTTCTACTGTTTTTTCAACTATTTTATAGCCCCTTTTAGGTTCTCCTACGGTTGTTACGTCAACCTTAAAAGCATTCTTAGCCTGTTTGCCCAGCTCTACCTTTATCGTTGAAGGCTCCATACCTGTAATTTTAATATCGTTCTTATTTTGATCTCCTATGTAAACAGGCGCATCAACATCGATTTCGGTATCTGAAACAGATTTAACCTTTGACAGGTCAAGGTTTACAAGGAAATCATTTGCAGTAAGATTTTGAAGTATGTTTTCTCTGGCTTCAATAGTCAAAATTACATTCTTTGTGTACTTTTCATTCGTAATAACAATTCCCTTGTCAACAAGAGCTTGTTTATTGATTATTGCCAAAGGAACAGTAATCCTTGTTTGCTTCAAAGGATTCACAGAATTTGAGACGATGAACCAGAGAACAATTGCAAGTAATACAGACAGTATTTTTAATGATATATCTTTTCTTAAGAAGTTCATCATTTGGATTTCACCTTCCAAATTGAAAGTTTCTTTGTGGGTGTTTCCTTTTCAAGCAGATTTTTGTTCAGCGCCATCCTTAAAAGATCAGGGGTAAGATTCCTTGTAAGTCCTCCATTAAGGGCAAAAGAAATGCTTCCTGTTTCTTCGGATACTACAACCACTATGGAATCAGATATTTCAGATATGCCTATAGCTGCCCTGTGTCTTGTTCCAAGCTCCTTGCTGAGGTTTCGGTTATCGGTAAGCGGCAGGAAGCAAGCGGCAGCCATTATCTTATTGGTTCTGATAACTACAGCTCCGTCATGAAGTGGAGTATTCGGCGTGAATATGTTAACTAAAAGTTCACTTGATACATTTGATTCAAGGTGTATGCCGGTATTAATTATTTCTCCGATTTTTGTTGTTCTTTCTACAACTATCAAGGCACCGGTCTGTGTCTTTGACATTGAAGCCGCTGCTCTGACTATTTCCTCTATTACAGTTGTAGTTTGAACCGCAAGGCTGCTTGAATCAAGTCCAAACAAGCTTCTGAACCGGCTTCGGCCTATCTGCTCCAATCCGCGTCTTAATTCAGGCTGGAATATGACTACAAGTGCAAGGCTTAATAGTTGGAAGGTGTTTTGAAAAATATACTCTATTGTCCTTAATTGCAGGAGATCACTCAGATAATAAGCTATAAGAATAACAGCAAAGCCCTTAATGAGCTGCATTGCCCTGGTTTCTCTAACAAGAATAATACATTTATAAATTACATATGAAACTATACCTATATCGACTATTGTTCTGACAACGTCTAAAGGACTTTTTATATCAATAAAATTTGCAATATTATTAATTATGTGACCAAAATCCAAACTTACCTCACGCCCTTGTTTCAGATAGAATAATCAAAGTATCGGGACAAAAAACGCCCTTATAAGAATTATACCCTCTTTTTGTAGTTTTGTAAGCTAAAATGATTATTTTTAGCAAAAAATTAATAAAACTTATATCTTTTTTATAAAATATATAATTGGATTTATTATCAGCAGTAAGAATATATGTTTACAAAGTTATTTTACATAAAGTTTAGTATGGTGGATTAATTTCTTAAAGGTATTGTAAATGTCTGTTAATCAATTGTCAAGC
This sequence comes from Bacillota bacterium, assembly GCA_023397675.1. Classification (GTDB taxonomy): domain Bacteria; phylum Bacillota; class Clostridia; order Acetivibrionales; family JANLFN01; genus JAEZTC01. The sequence goes on from JAEWTV010000056.1 coordinate 32,512, forward strand.
TGTTTACCATACATTACCGACATATACATGATTAAGATATTGGGATGCTTTATCTTTTGCGGCATTAAGAGTACTTACAGGAGTTATTTCTTTATCCTGCATCAGGTAGTTTGGAAAGAACCTTGACAGGTGAAGGGGAATTTCCTTTGATATGCCAGAAAGCCATTTTGATAATTCTTCAATTTCTTCCAGTGAATCATTTAGCTCAGGTATAACAAGTGTTGTGACCTCTATATGGCACTTACACGCTGCTTTTTCAACTGTATGTTTTACATTTTCAAGCGTAGCACTGCAAATATCCTTGTAAAAGGAAGCAGTAAATGCTTTTACATCTATATTCATTGCGTCTATATATGGAAGTAACTCGTCAAGAGGTTCATCTGAAATAAACCCATTAGTTACAAGGACATTAAAAAGGCCTTCTTTTCTAGCCAGTCTGGATGTATCGCATACAAACTCATACCATATTGAAGGTTCATTGTAGGTATATGCAAGACCAATATTGCCTTCTTTCTTAAGCTCAACTGCCTTTTGCACAATTGTCTCGGGCTTGGCGTTAACAGTCTTCGGATTTTTATGGGCAATGCTCCAATTCTGGCAGAATGAGCACTTTAAATTACAGCCGAAAGTTCCAACAGACAGGATGTTTGAACCGGGATGAAACATATATAATGGCTTTTTCTCAATAGGATCGAGCGAAATGGACGCAATCTCACCATAATTCAGTGAATACAATTCACCGTTATTGTTTTTTCTGGCCCTGCACGCCCCAAGTGATCCAGGTTTTATAACACAGTTGTGCGGGCATAAACTGCAGTGAACCTTCGAATCCTCTATTTTTTCAAAATACATTGCCAGCTTACTCATACATTCTCCCTTAACCGTCTTTGTTTTAACTGTCCTTTTGTCATCTCGTCAACTGTCCTCTGCCTTTTCATTGCCTTTAACTGTAAATTGTACATTGTCAACTGTACACTGCTTTTTTAACTGTCCTCTCATCATCTCATCAACTATCAACTGGTTTTTGCCTTTAACTGTACACTGTAAATTGTAAATTGTACACTACCTTACTTGTGTCTTATTACTTCAAACCTTTGCATTGTATAGTTTTCATTCGCTCTAATTCCCGCCTTTTGAAGAGCAATTGATACCTGCTGTTCAGGTGTGTATACTCCGTCAAGATTTGGTAGGAGTAGCCCGGACTTTCTCCCATTTCTGACAATGACACCGTACTTTATAACATCAAGTTCGTCTATTGATTTAATATCTTCTGCAGGCATTAATACATCAACAGAATACACAAGCTTATCCAGTTCATCCTCGGTTACAGGATTGAATCTTGGGTCTTCGGTTGCTGAACTTATGGCATTTCTCATGATTTCTTCCGCTATATTGTCCTTTGTGGGTTCAATAGTTCCTATACAGCCCCTAAGCTGCCCGCTCTTTTTTAAAGAAACGAAGGTACCTGCTCTATTTCTAATTAAATCCCCAGGAATGTTTTGCGGTATATCTATTATCCTGTCTTCCTTTATATATGTCTCAATAGTCTGTCTTGCAAGCTTTACGTATTGATCCTCATTTTCCCTAATGTTCTGCATCTCACGTTTGTTTTTAAACTCCAGCTTGTCCAGTATCTGACGTTCAGGATTCTTTCCGCCTATCGAAAACCTCGCAACGGAATAACCCACCCCAAACGGACCTTCATATGAATAAACCTCAGGTTCCAAATCATAACCGTCCAATGCACCAAACATCATAATAAAAGACCTTAAACCACATTCTCCTGCATTTTCACAAAAATTCTCATCTGTAGTAATGAGCCTTTCTACATCAAGCTTCTTTAAACTCTCTATAAGCATATCATCAAATAGCTTGCCGTATTCGCTGTATCCGTAAGGCCCTTCATTGGTAAGGCGATGAGATAGATCGCCGCTTGCCAGGAAGACTACCCTTTCATCAGACTGGGCAACAGCCTTTGCAATACACTTTCCGAATCTGTACTGTTCCTCAAACGATAAGCCTGAAATAGATATATGAACCAGCTTGAAGGAACCATACATTTTTTTTATGAAATACAGAGGAACAAGTGCTCCGTGGTCAAGGTTTTTTGAAATTTTATACCTGGCAGAAAGTTCTTCACTCAAACCACCTGCAGGGATATGGACAGCATCAGCATAAGAAGATATTGCCTTTGCAAGAGAAAGGTTGTTTTCAAACTCAAATCTAATATCATTGGCTCCAAACCTGCTCATATCTCCAATTAGCTTGTCCTGCATAGAGATATGGATATAATCCTGGAAAACAGGTCCATGGGGAGTTGTAACAATTATGGTGGAAGGTGCATCATTTTTTATATCCTCAGCTGCCTTCATCACAGCTTTAATAGTGTCAGCAGCTCCATTTTCCTCACCTCTGCCAATCTCAGGTATTATCAGTGGCGGGTGCGGAAAAATATAAGACCTGATAAATTCTCCCATCAATATTACCTCCCGGTAACCAAACCGTAAATTATAGCACTAAGCGTCGTAACTATAAACGCTATGGCAACAATTAGTGATACCCATTTAACAGTTTTTCTATTCATAAAGAACACTCCTTATATTTTAAACAAATTTAGGTTTTTAGATTTTTTACTAAAGATTATTTTATATCAAAAGCTCACATAAATAAATGATTTACTAAATTTACTTTAACCTCTAATTGAATATATTTCTATAAATGGCTATTTCGAATAAAAAAAGTTCTAGAAAAAATAGAAAACTCAAGGGTCAGTTCTGAAGCCCTTGAGTTTTCTTTTTTATTGTTTTTAATTTATTTATTCCTCATTTAAATCGTTTAAGTCAAACGGTGTTTCCTGATATACGTAGTAGTTGAGCCAGTTATTATAAAGAAGATTACCATGACCTTTCCATCTTACAACCGGATTTTTTTGAGGATTGTCATCCTTGAAATAATTTTTTGGAATCTCAATATCCAAGCCTTTTGCAACATCCCTGTCATATTCGGTTTTCAAAGTGTTGGCATCATATTCCGAATGTCCTGTTACAAATATATGCCTTCCTTTGCCTGCCGCAACAATATAGACACCTGCTTCTTCAGATTCAGAAAGTATATCAAGCTCTTTAACCTTCTCAATGTCTTCACGCTTAACATCAGTATAGCGTGAATGCGGTACATAGAACTCATCATCAAATCCTCTGAGCAGTTTAATATTCTGTTTATTGACAGTATGCTTGAATACTCCGAACAATTTCTTTTTAAGAGAATATTTCGGTACACCATAATGGTAATAAAGACCAGCTTGCGCACCCCAGCATATGTGGAGAGTGGAATAAACATTGGTGTGTGTCCAGTCCATTATTTCCTTAAGCTCATCCCAATATGCCACTTCCTCAAAATCCATCTGCTCTACAGGGGCTCCGGTTATTATCATTCCGTCAAATTTTTGGTTACGTATTTCGTCAAAAGTATTATAAAATTTGATTAAATGTTCTTCAGGTGTATTCTTTGACTGGTAGGTGCGTGGATGCAAAAGAACTATATCCACCTGAAGAGGTGAATTTCCAAGCATCCTAAGTATCTGAGTCTCAGTAACAATTTTTGTCGGCATAAGATTAAGTATTACTATTTTAAGAGGGCGGATATCCTGATGATAGGCTCTGTCCTCCGTTATAAAGAATATATTTTCATTTAGCATCACTTCTGCTGCCGGAAGATTGTCTGGAATATTAATAGGCATATAAATCATCCTTATTTTAAGATTATGTTTAATTATTAATATAACATTGAAAATAGGTTAAGACCTTGATTAAGCTGTTTCACAGTTATTTTTTCAATAATAAAATTAATACAATGTTAATATATTATATTTTCATTGTCAATAAGGCAGCATAGTATAAAAAAATATTGATGCATAAAAAAAGAATGCTCCAGTCCGAAGCATTCTTTCATAAAATTCGTTTATTAAGAAATAGCATTAGCCTTTTTAGCCGGGAAGTATCTTATAGACTTTTTAGATTTACATAAAAGTGAATTATATTCTTCCACAAGCTTATTATATTCTTTTCCTAAATCAAGAATGATATTAAGCAGGTAGACTTCATTTTCGGTACGCTCATACTTCAGAAAGTAGTTTGCAGCCTCTTCAATCTTATGTTGCAGCAGTTTGTCCATAATACCTCCCATTGACACTTCACAATTAAAATTCGCTATTGGATTATACCACGTTTTTACATTTGTTCCAATTAAAGATTATCATGATTAAGTATTTGCAAGGCTTAAAAGATTGATACATTCGGGCAATATTATTACCCTTTCCAGCTAATCTGATTTTAAAAAGGTTGAAGTTATATCAAGATGAATATATAATTTAGATAAAAAATACCAGGCGGTATACATAATGGTCAAAATAAGTACAAAATCAAACATAAAAAGAATACTTATAATAACTGTTGCTTTTTTCATAATAGTCGGTATTTCGGCAGCCGCAAGCAATACAACAAATTCTTCAGAAATTTCACCAAGTAACAATTCACAAACTAAAGCAGATGAAAAGACAGGCGATAATGACAAAGTTTCACCTAAACCTGTATCATCTACTGAAATCTGCCTTCCCAGTAAAGTTTATGCAGTAGTTGGAAAAGAAGTTAATATTTATTTTGAGAACGTTTTAAACGATAAAGCAGAAAAATATGATTTTACTGTAAATTGCAGTATAGGAAAGCACATGAACGACAGATGGACCTGTAAACCCACAAAGGCAGGAACATATCCCCTTAGCATAGATGTATATGAGCAAAATACACTCATATGTTCCGCTTCTACTAATGTAGTTGTTTCCGAAGTAAACTCGGATGGCAGTAATAAAACTTTTCTAGCAATAGGAGACAGCACTACTTCGGGGGGTATTTATACAGGTGAAATTCTTAAAATGGCGAAATCAGACAAGGTTTCTATTGCCTTAACCGGTAGCAAGGGTGAAGGTTCAAACAAATACGAAGGTATAAGCGGTTGGACTGTTGCTTACTTTTATGAAAGTTCAAAAAGCCCTTTTGTATTTAATGGAGCCTTTGATTTTGGAAAATACTTATCGACGAACAAATTACACGACCCAGGTTTTGTTTTAATTAATCTTGGAATAAATGATGTACTTGGTTTTAATAATGATTCAGACTTAAATAAAGAGATTCCGTCTATTCTTGAAAAACTCAATTCAATGATTGAAAACATAAAAACCTATAACACCGGAATCAGAATTGGCATCGCAGTGACTATTCCTCCTTCAAAAGATCAGGATGCATTTGGCGAAAGCTACAAATGCGAAATAACACAGTGGAGATATAAACGTAATAATTTTATATGGAACAAAGCTTTAATCAATGCATTTCAGGGCAAAGAGGCTCAAGGAATTGATCTTGTACCTATAAATGTGAACCTGGATACTGTCCATAACATGCAGACTACAGAAGAAGCTATAAACAGCCGCAATCCAAATTTAGCAGAGCATCAGAGCAATGGCGTACATCCAGGATTTAAAGGCTATTATCAGATAGCAGATGAAATTTACTACTGGCTAAGATCACATTAATAACAGCAATAATTAAGTATAGAGACTTATATAGTCTCTATTTTTTATGCTATAAACAGCTTTTATCAACAAATGTAAATGAAATTCTAATTCCTTTAAGATATTCTATTCTTAAAAAATAAGGAGGTTATTATTATGCAGGAAAAAGCTTCAGAATTTGAAAAAGCAGTAGCATTAAATAAATTTCACACTAGGGATAAAATAGATTTACTTAATGCACTTAAGGAAAAATTCGGTGAGAACGTAGTCGATGTCGTTGAACAAGTCGAATGCCAAAAAGCCCTGCATGCCTGGCAGAACATAGCTTCGCAATATACCGATCATTCGATAGAAGCTTTAATACAGCTTTTATGGGAGCCCTTACGATCCAAAGGTTTTGAATTCACATTGAAAAAAAATCATGAGGGAGTACAAATGTACTGTACTAAATGCCCTATTTACGATTTAGCTAAAGAGCTGGATGCTTTGGAGTGGATGTACCATCACACATGCCTTGCCGACCCTTACATTGCAGAAGGCTTTAATCCCAATATCGGTTTAAAACGTTCAATGACTCTAATGCAAGGTGATGCATGTTGTGACCATTTCTATTACTATAAAGAAAAGTGATTTGTTTGCTTTGTTTTTATCCGGGATAAATGGGTTGGAGTAATACCAAGATAGGCAGAAACCAAATACTGAGGAACCTTTTGTTCCAGGTCTCCATAATTTTGTTTGAATAACAAATACCTTTCTTCTGCGCAAATAGTGCCGAATTGCCTCAAGCGGTCACTAATAGCATCAATTTCAGTTTCTGTCCTTTCCTGGCTTAGTTTTTCCAGTTCGGGATATTTCTTTATAATAGATAACACTTCAGAATATTTGGCTTCAAGTATAGTAGCATTACATACGGATTTAATGTAAACACTGCTTTCTTTTAAAGGATTAAGCGTTGCCAACAGGAATTGTCCGTTTGTTATGAATTGTTTCACAAACAAAGAACCGTCGCTTTTAATGTTGTACATATAAAAAAGCCCTTCAATTATAAATCCAACCTTATCGACCATTTGGCCTTCTGCGGCAAAGCATTCATATTTTTTATATTTTTTTAATTTATAAACCTTTATTAACTCTTCAATAATTTTATTTTCAATATTAAGCTTATTCAAATATTCAACTAATTTTAAATAGTCGGAATTCATAAAATACTCCCCTTAAAGTTACGCAACACATATATTCTATACTAAAACAAATCTCTTTGAAATGGCGTGACATCATTTATTGTTTTATTATGCAAAATTTTGTAGTATATTTATTTTATGCAATCTCTTTAATAAATTAATGCATACGAGGCGCTGATGAGAAAACTATTTGAAAACAAAAACGTAAAACTGGCGTATGATATTTTCATGTCACTCCTTGCTGTGCTGGTTGCAGCTATCCTCATCCATGAATTTACTTCAAATCCAGGTGAACAGGATTTAAAGGTATATGCCATTATTGATGATGTTATTCTTATAATTTTTGCTATTGATTATTTTACAAGGCTTTTTCTTGCAAAGGACAAGCTGAAATTCTTTAAAAGCAATATAATAGAGTTAATAGCCATAATCCCCTTCAATGCAATATTCCAAGCTTTAAGAATAACAAGGCTTGTAAGACTTTTAAGACTTCTAAAGGTGCTTCGTCTGGTATCCTTTTTAGCAATCCTTTATAAAAAAATGAATGTTTTCTTTAAAACAAATAACTTTCATTATATTTTATTGATTACCATATCCACAATAATTATAGGTGCTGTTGGGATTTCTTTTGCTGAAAATATGAGTTATGACAATGCTCTTTGGTGGGCTTTTGTAACAACTACCACTGTAGGCTATGGTGATATATCTCCCGCTACCGCTGAAGGAAGAGTCATCGCAGTAATTTTGATGGTTATTGGAATAGGCTTTCTGGGTATGCTTACCGGTACAATATCAACGTTCTTTATCAGAAAAAGAGAAGGTAAAACCAAACTGAGGACTAATGTAATTGATACTATCAAAAGCAAGCTTGACGGCTTTGATACACTAAGCAACGAAGATATTGATGACATATGCAATATATTACAATCCCTTAAGCACGGAAATAATGCAAAAGAAACAAATACTCAAGCAGCACAAAAGCCTTCGGGTGCGGATGACAGGACTTGACCGTCTGCTTCGCTTTGCTCGCATACTACTGCCTTACGGCACACTCACCTAAAAACGTGCATTTAGCACGTTTTCTGAACGGTTCGTGCCTTCTCAGGTCCAAGTCCTGCCTGTAAATAACAATAAAAAAAGCAATTAAGAGTAAACCCCTTAATTGCTTTTTTGGTGCGGATGACAGGACTTGAACCTGCACGGTCGCCCACTGGAACCTAAATCCAGCGCGTCTGCCAATTCCGCCACATCCGCATGACAGCTATAATATTTTAACACTAGCGACGCTAAAAATCAATATGCAGAAAATCTCAATAGGGTGGAGGAAGAGAAAATCTGAGCTTCTTTAAAAGCCTGGCTGCATCCTTAACATAAAAAAACAACACTCTTCCCTTTTCATCAAACACGCCTAAAATCATGTTTTCCTTTTCAGGTATCATAAGTATCAATCTTTTTATAGTGCAGTTAAGCCATTTGTTACAAGATTTCTCGCCCGGTTCTATAGGTATTCCTATCATATAGCCGTTTCCAGGTACAGGCCTAAACCTCATACACATTCCTGTTATTCCATCTGTCAGCTTAAGAGCTTCCTTTTTTATTGTATCATTCATTTCAGTGCTTTTTATAACCTGTTCCTGCTTTATATCAAAGATTTCAACACGTCCATCAGCATAAACCGCCATTCCAGTTGAGAAAAATGAAATAACTATTATTATTAAAATAACTTTTTTCAATTCAATCACCCATTTTAAAGTATTTACTCTAATAAGAAAAGTATCAACTATTTCAAATACATTTTATGTGGTATAATGTGGAAGATTGAATATTTACTATTACCTTTCCAGGGAGATTTACATGATGATATTTTTCATAATGTTTCTTATTGCTCCATGTGCAGGACTTCTTCTTTTTATAGGGGTGCGGAAGAATTTGAATTACACTATTGTTGCATTATTAGGAATTCAGGTAACAATAATAGGTGGAATTGCTTGTCTGGTAGTCCAAGGAAGTTTTGGCCCATTAGTAGGATTTATAATCATTTTTACAGGCTTTTTAATCACTTTGACCTCTGTTATTGCAACATCCGGAGAAAAATAAATTATAATCCAATAATCCTATATATCTGGCTTATATCAAGGTTATTTTTAATAATATCGGCAAGCAAATCATACTGTCTTTCCCGTTCAAACCTTATATCAAGCCTGCTACTCTTTATCGGGTCAATACCTTTTTTCTTCCTCAGATTATTAAAAAAGCTTATGATAAATTGCTCATTGTCAAAGATTCCGTGAAAATACGTCCCGTAAACGGTTCCTGAAGAATTTACAACCCCTGCTATACTTTCATTATCACTTATGAGAAATGGTTCACATTTATCCAACAACTCAGTAACACCCATATGAATCTCGTAGCCCTTTATAATGGAATCCTGAAGCCCTTCCAAAACCCCCTTATTGCTACATAACCTTGCACTGTTCTGTGTAGTGGTTTTATCGTGCATGAAAACAGTTCTTACATTTAAAAGGCCTAGTCCTTTAACACAGTTGACTTCGGATTCAACCCCATATGGGTCCTCAATTGTTTTTCCAAGCATCTGGTAGCCTCCACAGATACCGAAGACAACAATATCTTTTTTAGCAAGCTCAATAATCCTGTTTTCAAGCCCTGTATTTCTTAAATAAAGCAAATCCTCCACAGTATTCTTTGAGCCTGGAAGTATTATCATATCAGGGCATCCCAGGTCGCTTACGCTATCAATGTATCTTACATTATTTCCTTCAAGCTGTTCGATTATATTAAAATCAGTAAAATTGGATATATGAGGAAACTTAATCACAGCAATATCAAGCCCGCTGCCAGAAGATTTCTGAGTTTTATTTTCCAGTTTTTCTATAGCACTGTCCTCATCATCTATTGTAAGGTTTAAATAGGGAAGAACTCCAAGAACAGGTTTTTTAGTGATATCCTCAAGTATACCAAATCCCGGCTTAAGTATTTCCATATCGCCGCGGAATTTGTTTATTACCAGGCCCTTTATCCTGTCCCTTTCATCAGACTCAAGAAGCATTACGGTGCCTGCAAGCGAGGCAAATACGCCGCCTTTATCAATGTCTCCAACAAGTATGACTGGTGCATCAGCCATTTTGGCAGTACCCATATTTACAAAATCATTTTCTTTCATGTTTATTTCAGCTGGACTCCCAGCACCTTCAATCACTATTATATCGTTATTCCTGCTAAGTTCTTCATAAGCCTTTCTGATTTCACCCAGCATTTTTTCCCTAAGACCGTAATATTCTTTCCCTGTAAGATTACCATATACTTCGCCGTTTAAAATCACCTGCATTTTTGTGCTTGATGTTATCTTTAATAAAATAGGATTCATTAGGTATAAAGGCAGTTGACCGCATGCTTCAGCCTGAACAGCCTGCGCCCTGCCCATTTCTTTTCCGTCCAGTGTAACATATGAATTTAAAGCTATATTCTGAGACTTAAAAGGTGCCACTCTATAGCCTTCTCTGTGTAAAAGCCTGCATAAGCCGGCAGTCAGTATACTTTTCCCAACCGATGATGCCGTCCCTTGAATCATAATATTCTTAGCAGCCACTAATATTCCCTCCTCTCAGCTCTAAACCTTTTGCAGCTTTCCACAAAACCTTCTGCGAACTCTGGATTTGAACAAAAATGTATATGCGAATATCCCGCAAGAACATTCTTAATTTTATACCCGCTTTTAAAGGGTAAACCTTTGCCGTAACCCTTGGAAACATTAAAGCATTCGGAAACTTCATGATTTAAATCTGTTACAGAAAAATGGAATTCATGACCCCTTATACTCTGACCTCTCTGGGACAGTATATTATCTTCCATAGTTTGAATATTTACATACCCGAACTGTTGCAAATTTGTAGTCATAAGGCTTTTACCCGGGATGATACCTGTCATTAGGTATTCCCGTCCTTCAATATCACATATGCTTTCTGAAAGGTACATTAACCCGCCGCATTCTCCATAAATGGGCATACCGTTTACAGCTGCATTATAAATTGATTTTCTAATGGAACGATTATTCTCAAGCTGTTTTGCAAATAATTCAGGATAGCCTCCGCCTATATATAACCCATCAGCATCATGAGGAATGCTTTCATCCTCAAGCGGACTGAAATACTTAAGTTCTGCTCCAAGCTCTTCAAGCAGCTCCAGACCGTCTCTGTAATAAAAGCTGAAAGCCTTATCGACAGCAACCCCAATTACTGTTTTTGACGGATTTTTAACCAAAAGCTCGGAATTATATTTTGCAGTATCCATTTCAGGTGCAGTTTTGGCTATTTTTATAAGAGTTTCAATCTCTATTCCTTTAAGAACTTTTTGCGCAAGTATATCCGTTTTTTCCTTCAGGTCCGAAAGCTCACCGGCAGTGACAAGCCCCAAGTGCCTACTTTCAAAAGTGACATCTGTTTTATTAAGGTATCCCAGTACTTTAGCTGAGGTGTTACTTTCTATTGCTTCCTTGAGAAGCTGGTAATGAGCTTCACCATAAATATTGTTAAGGATAATTCCGGCAATGTTAACATTCCTATTAAACTCACAAAAACCTTTTACAATGGCAGCGGCACTAAGCGCCAATGACTCACCGTTAACGACCAACACTGCAGGCGTTTTAGTGATTTCTGCCACATGAGAGGTGCTCCCCTCGAGGGAGGTTCCTCCAAGCCCATCATAAAAGCCCATTACACCTTCTATTATGCTTATCCCTGTAGTACTTCCATTCTTTTGTAAAAGTTTTAAAACAGTGTTATTGTTTAGCATCCAGCTGTCAAGATTTCTGGAATACCTATTAGTTACAAAGGTATGAAAAGCAGGATCAATATAATCAGGACCAACCTTGAAGGGCTGAACGCATATTCCCTTTTTAACAAGGGCAGCCATTATCCCTATGGAGACGGTCGTTTTACCGCAGCCGCTGTTGGTGCCGCCTATAATAATCCTTGGAATGTTATTCATAATGCCTCCCGATAGCAAGGACAGTAATATCGAAAATGCAGTTTTTTTGCATATAAGAATCATGTTATCAAAACAATATCCTTATTGCAACAAAGCAGCTATAGTCTTTTCACTATAGTCAAACTTTGCTATAATGTATAGGTTGCAAGTAACAAAATGTATTATTGATATTTAAATATATAAGGTAAAGGATGCTGCTTATGAAATATGTTGTAGTTTTGGGGGACGGCATGGCAGATTGTCCCATGCCCCAGCTGGGCGATAAGACACCACTTGAATGTGCAAAAAAGCCTAATATAGACAACCTGGCACGAAAAGGTGAAGTAGGAATGGTAAAGACTGTTCCTGACGGTATTGCCCCAGGAAGTGATGTAGCCAATCTTTCTGTTCTGGGCTATAACCCTAAGAAATTTTATACCGGACGTTCACCGCTGGAAGCCGTAAGTATTGGCGTAAATCTTGAAGATACTGATACCGCCTTCAGATGCAATCTTGTCACCCTTTCGGATGAAGAAAACTATAAAGACAAAACAATGGTGGATTACAGTTCTGATGAGATAACTACAGAAGAATCCCATGAGCTTATTTATGAAATTGAAAAAAGGTTTGGGAACGATGTAGTAAAGTTTTACCCTGGCATAAGCTACCGCCACTGTATGGTAATTAAAAACGGGCCTGAAAAATATGGACTTACACCACCTCATGACATATCTGATAAACCTATAAAAGAATACCTTCCGAAATATGAATCAGGAAAGCTTCTGCTTGATATGATGAAGGAAAGTAATAAGTTTCTGGGTGAGCACCCTGTAAACAAAAATAGAATATCCCGTGGACTCAGGCCTGCCAATTCCATATGGCTGTGGGGACAGGGTAAAAAACTTACAATACCCGGATTTTATGAAAAGTATGGAACAAAAGGTTCTGTAATTTCAGCAGTAGATCTGATAAAAGGTATAGGTCTTAGTGCCGGAATGAGATCTATAGATGTCGAGGGTGCTACAGGTAACATAAATACAAATTTCAAGGGTAAGGCGGACGCGGCACTAAAGGAATTGGAAAACGGCCAGGACTTTGTTTATATCCATGTCGAAGCCCCAGACGAGTGCGGCCACAGGTTTGAAATTGAAAACAAGGTAAGATCGATAGAATTAATTGATGAAAAGATTGTAGGCACTCTTTTAGAAGGCCTTGAAAAATATGATGATTACAGAATCCTTGTAATGCCGGACCACCCAACACCGCTAAGTATAAGAACTCATAGTTCCGACCCGGTACCATATATTATTTATCAGAAGAGCAGTCAAAAAGGCAGCGGTGTTGATGGATATACAGAGAAAGAAGCAGCTAAAACAGGAGTATATATTGATGAAGGTTATACGGTAATGGACCGCTTCCTGATGAAATAAAGCGTTTAAAAGCTGAAGTCTATCTGTACAGTACTTGTACAGGCAGGCTTCTTTTTTATTATTTGACCACATTCGTTTATAGCAGGTAGATTTTCAAATACAGTTATTTTTTCAACTATGAGCATAATAGTTTCTCTATTTAAGCTACCATTTTTCAAAATTGTGGAGGCCTCTTCCACAAAGTCCTGTTTATTGCTTGTTCTGCAAGCTTTATTCTGAGTCAATGCAATATCTCTTTCAATTTGTTCAATATTTTTTTCAAGATTGCTGTTCATACGTTCGAATAACTGCTGTGAAACTCTTTCTTCAAGCCTATCGGTATAAAGTATATCCTGCTGCCTCCTTTTGCTTTTTATAAGGTGTTCAAGCTTTGAAAGGCTAATATAGGTGCTGCTATAGTCATCTTCTATTGTTTTATTTATATTGGCATTCACTTTTTCAGCAAGTATACTGTCATCAAAAAGCTTCATTATTTCTTCATTAATCACGGTCTCAAGCATATCTTGCCTTATGAAATGACTGCTGCAGGCCGATTTCCCTTTTATTGCATAGCTGCCGCAAACATACCCCAATGGTCTGTCTTTTCTGGTTCTTGCATACATAAGACTTCCGCATTCTCCGCAATAAATCAAGCCTTTGAACAAATGAAGCTGTTTTTTATGCGGGCGTAAAACCTTTGAATGTATAAACGCCTGTATTTTATTAAATTCTTCCTTACTGATTATAGGCTGATGGGTGTTTTGTGTAATAACCCATTTATCTGATGGAAGCCTTCTGGTCTTTTTACTTTTAAAGCTTATTTTTTCACTTACCCCCTGAACCGTATCTCCCGTATAAACCCGGTTCGAAAGTATCCTTCCTATGGCAGCTGCATTCCAGTTTCCGTCAGTTTTTAAACTATAACCAGGGGACCAATATCCTTTATCATTGAGGTAATTGGCAATGCTCCTGTAACCATAGCCCTCTCCATACATCTCAAATATTCTTTTAACTACCGGTGCCGTAGCCTCATCTACAACAAGGCAATTTTTGCTTAATTCGGATTTTTTATACCCATATGGAGGTTTGCCGAGAAATTCACCTTTTTGGATTTTAAATCTTAAATTGGTCCTTATTTTTTTTGAAATATCTTTGATGTAACGCTCGTTAAACCAGGTTTCTATTCCCACAGTGTCGTTATCCTTAAGGCTGTCATACCTCCCGTCGAAAGTCATTACCCTGATGCCATTCTCCTCCAGAAAATCAAGGAAAAGAAGAGTTTTTGCATTGTTTCTGCCCAGTCGGGACAAATCCTTCAAAACAATCATGTTTATTACGGAAGCAGTTACATCTTCCTTGAGCATTTCAATTCCCGCTCTATTGAAAGCCGCTCCTGAAGCATTATCATCCATATAGATTCTATGTATTTTCCCAAGCTTATTTTTATTTATAAAATCAGCAAGAAGGTCTCTCTGTGTTTCAATGGTCTCATAGTTTTCACCATTTTCGTCTCTGCTTTCTCTTACATATATGCCTATCCTGTAACTTACTTCCAATAACATAACAGTAATCAGACCTCTTTTTTGGATTTGAGGATAATCTTTACAATACTCAATAGCAGCTCCTCTTTGCTGATTCTTCCGCTATAATTTTTTAGAATTTTTCTGCTGCACGCCATAAATGCCTCCAAAACAATCATGTAATTAATGCCATGTCGGTTTTTAATAAAAACTGTTTATTTATCTGCTGTAAGTTGTATAATATAAAAGAAGCGATTTATATAAACCTTAAAAGAAGGCGATTTATATGGGACGTTCATTACCGGAAAATCTTATGTATTTTTTTAAAAATGGGATTAAGGATGCAGAAGACGGATATGAGTATGCTTCTGAATTAAATCGTATTTTAAATTCCCATGACTGTCAGACTGCCTTAACTGCCAAAGAAGTAGAAATAATGCGCGATTACAGCGACAAGGTAAAAAAAGTCGGCGAAATAACCTATTATACCGAAGAAAGAATAAAAGCCATTGAAGAAGAGCACTTCGGCAAACGTGGTATTCTGGGCTTTTTGGGGGTTAATGGGGAATCCAAGCCGCAATGGCCTTTTTAGCTGAAGAACCCCTCAGCTTCAAAGTAGCCCCAACAGCATTGTACATATTTACTACCGATAATGTTCCTTAGTTTGTCTTCACTAATTCCCAGTTCAACGGCTGAATCTGCGTAAGACAATAATTTTAAGTATTTGATCCCATGTTTAAAGAACTCAAGCTCTTTATAAAGGATAAAATCACCCAGTTGCTTGAGAGCATCCTTCCTTTTATTAAGATTTACCATAAGGGCAGACGCGTTATCAAGTTTTTCTTTAAGGAATATTTTTGTTTCATCTTCAAGGCTATCATCTCTCGATATCTTCCAGTAGTATAAATTCATATGAACAGCAGGAATGGATTCCTCATTTATAATAGCTTGGAAGTTATCCTTAACTTTTTCTATAATTATGTCGGGCATAACATATTTCATTTCAACATCTTTATAATAGTCGCCTGCAGGTTTTGGTTCAAGAGTTTTAACAAATTCCAGAAGCTTTTTTATCTTTTCACTTTCTATTCCCGTTTTACCAAAATCGGAATAAATATTCTCCGATGCAACATTATCCAGAAAACTTTCCACAGCCTTTATATCTTCACTTGAGGTTCCAAGCTGCCTCATTTGTATTGTAAGGCATTCCTTGAGGTTTCTTGCACAAACTCCAGGAGGATCAAAACTTTGTAGCCTTTTAAGTACCTCACCAATATATTCTTCCGAGGATCCGAAATATGCGGCTATTTCTTGTGTTTCAACGAGCATATATCCATTTTCATCAATATTATCAATTATATACTCTCCAACAGTTTTTTGTTTTTTATCCATTGAGGAAGCATTCAACTGTGCTATCAAATGTTCCTTAATGGTAATATCATCAGCTTTAATCACATCTATTCTTTCATCATCATCGTCCTCAATGTCTTCATCTTCAGCACTATTATCAGTCAGTGAAAGTATTGCTTCATCAGTATTTTCGTCCAATTCACCTTGTTCAAGTACAGGATTCAGTTCCAGTTGCTCTTCTACATACTCAAATAACTCCTGTGAACTCATTTTTATAATTTCGTCAGAGTTCAATGCTTTCACCTCATAGGCCTTATAGCTTTATACTTATATTATATACTTTTACATCTTGGCCTATTATAACGCACTAGTAGAAAATTTTTCGGTTGTAGAAAACACGAAAAAAAGACTGCCTTTTTACAGGCAATCCTTTGTTTTAAAAATCAGGTTAAGGAGATATCCTTGGACTGGACATTACAAGAAGCGTAAGCAGAAAGAACACAACATACACAGCTACTATAGCAATAATGGGCCAGTGTGAAAAAACAGATTTAAGGTCCTTCCTAAAGGTACTGATTGACGGTACGAATTCACGTTTTCCATTTGTAACCTTTTTAAACAGCAGGAACAGCAATGTAAACACAGCCAGACATACAACACCAAGCAGCAATATGTTTTCCGGATGCTCAAACCAAGCTGTTAAACTGCTATTCTCAGGTTCGTTCCTCAGGAAAAATTGTAGCAGCTCTGCAATCGCATTATTAAGAAAATGTGCAAGCATACCTGCGAATATTGAGCCGGTTCTTAAAGCAAAATATCCGAAAATTGCACCCCAGAATATCGGCGCAAGGAAATTTGTTATATCCATGTGGAAAAGCCCGAAGAAAAAACTAGTAATTATAATAGCTTTATATGATCCCCGTTTTTCATAAGCTCTTAAAAGTAACCCTCTATGAAGAAGCTCCTCACATATTGCTGGAGATACTGCAATAACTAAAATTCCAATAATCAAT
Source organism: Bacillota bacterium (assembly GCA_023397675.1). GTDB lineage: Bacteria > Bacillota > Clostridia > Acetivibrionales > JANLFN01 > JAEZTC01. Next base: position 49,534 of record JAEWTV010000056.1, read on the forward strand.
TCAGGGATATTCTGTGGGGACGGAATAGGTACTGTAGGTAACTTTCCCACCTGCTGAAGCAACAGTATCACCAGATAGTTTACAGCCAGTGCAACAAAATATCCAGGGACAGACATCAGTGTAATTAATAAGGCTGGAAGAGCTTTCAGTTTTCTAAAGCCCAGCGTTTCCCGGAGGCTTATTTTGTTTTTAACTATATAAACTATACAAGGTATTAAAATAATAACAAATTCATTTATCAAAAGCATTACATAGATATTAATATCAAATTTCAGGAGCTGTTTCAAAACCTCTAAAATCAAGTCAAAAGCAATAAATATGATTGTAAATGCGAAAAATACTTTATTTACCCCGGTAATCGTAAGTTTTCCCTTCATAAAAAATCCTCTCTGCACTTATTGATTATATATCAATTATGGAAATAACTCTTTCCTCTGTGATAAGCACATCCAACTTAACATCATATTCAGATGTTGGCACAGCATCTGCTATTTGAATTTCAAAAGCAATTCCTACCTTCAAACATCGTTTTTTAAGCTTCGGCAGGAACCTGTCGTAAAACCCCTTCCCAAAGCCAAGCCTGTTTAGAGACTTGTCAAAGGCTACTCCCGGGATAATAGCAAGGTCAATTGAATCTACCGGCACCGGTCTGTCTTTAACAGGCTCCAATATCCCATAATAACCTGTTTTTAAATCATCGGCCGCGCTTGTAATTTCGCACGCATGCATAGCTTTTATTCCGTCAAGCGATGTTATTAAAGGTACGGCAACCCTTTTGCCTGCTTTTAAACAGGTATTTATAAATTCCTTAGTTTCAACCTCATTTCTGAAATCGATATAGCAGAATATCAAATCAGCGTTATTATACTGAGACAAACTGAAAACTTTATTTATAATTACAGTACTTTTATTACTGACTTCCTCTTTTTCAAGCGCATTTCTTTTATTCAAAACAGTATCTCTTAAGATTTTTTTAAGTTCTCCAACAGTATCCATAGGGTTTCTACCACCTGAATATTAATTATAGTGTATAAGGAGATAATGCCATAACCAAAAGAAAAATCATTATGCACTGGAATGCAAACGTAACAACAGAAGATAGCATCAATGAGGCTCCAAACTTTTTCTTATCCTCGTTGTCCTCTGAATTGAGTAAAATTATTGATATAATAATTCCCGCCAACTGCCCTAGGCCTGGTACGACTGAACATGCAGCCGTAAGAAAAACCTTGAACCTTGTACTGAAAGCATTCTCCCCGGTATTTGTCTCTAAAGAATCACTTTGCATCGGCTGGCTCTGAACATTGTTCCAGCTTTGCATTTCAGGTGATGCATATGTTTGATTTTGTACAGTCTCCGGTTGAGGCTGTAAAGGCTGTTGATAATATGGAGGTATCTGGTTGTACTCATTATAATTATAAAAATTATTATCAGGCGGAGGATTCCACCCATTGTTATAAGGCTGGACAAATTCATTGTTATAAAAAGCGGAAGTATCAAATTGATTATCGTTCAGCAGACTGCAGCAAAACGGACATCTTCTGTCATCAAATGCGATTTCTTCCCCGCAGTAGCTGCACCTTTTTGTTCTATTGTAATCAGGATTCAACTGAATTCCTCCTTTAGTAACTTTTCAACGCAATACATTACTAAATTTTATGCTTTTATGATATTTATGTCAATATTAGCCAATGCTAATTGCTGAGCTCCTAAAAAATCATGTTTTCGATATAATTCTCTGAAAAATCCTTATCGGCTGAAAGCTCAACATACCTGATTTGCTTTTTAATATTCAGTGTTTCTTCAAGCAATTCTTCAGACAATAAGCTCTCAACAGCCCCTATTCCAGCTGCATTCCCGATAAACTCGATCTTTTTACAAAGCTCTGAAGGTATCAATCCTATTTTAACCGCACTTTCAATATTCATATGGTTACCAAAACCACCTGCAAGATACACCTTTTTAATATCATCAATTTTTATACCTGCGTGTCTTGCAAGGGTTTGAATGCCTGCTGCTATTGCGGCTTTGGCGTTTTGAACCTCACGTATATCCTTCTGTGTTATAACGATATCGGCTCCTGTCTGAGTATTATCCTTTTTTTCAATAATGAATGCTTTTTGGCCGTCATATACCATTAGCCTGCTTTTCATATCTATTGGAATTTTTTGCTCCATCTCCTCCGGTTCAACAATCCTGCCGGTTTCATCGATAACCCCCGATTCCAACATGGCTGCAACTGCGTCAATAACTCCAGAACCGCAAACTCCCAATGGAGACTTATTACCTATAGTTGTATATTTCAATCCATTTTCAATGTAAACCTTGTCTATGGCACCTTCTATTCCACCTGTGCCATTTTTGATATTTGCCCCCTCGAAAGCTGGGCCTGCCGCCACAGAGCATGAAAGCATCCATTTCTTACAGCCAAGTACCATTTCACCGTTTGTTCCTATATCTATAAGCAACGATATTTCCTTATCATTAAACATTCTGCTTGCAAGTACCGCGGAAATAGTATCAGCACCAATATATGCAGACACGCAGGGTAATAATACTACACACCCGCAGGGATTTATATCAATTCCAAGCAAAGATGCCTTAAACTTGTGCATATCTGTAGTTACGGGAATAAACGGTGCAACAGCGATTTTTTCAGCAGAAATATTCATCATAAAATGAAGCATACTTGTATTTCCTACAAATACAGCTTCATATATATCTTCAGTATTTATCTTGCTTTCATTTACCAAATCCGAAATCAAAGCATTTATTCCTTCTAAAAGAGTTTTGCACATTTCATTCCTGTTTTCAGTACTTCTTGATGAGTATTCAATCCTTGAAATGACATCAGCCCCATATCTTTTTTGTGGGTTTAATGTGGATTTAACGGAAATTCTCCTGCCATTGTTTAAGCTATATAAATAAGCGGCAATTGTAGTAGTTCCAATATCCACAGAAATGCCATAAAATCTGTCGGTAGTATCACCAGCTTCAACCTCTATAATCTCGTTTCCCTTGCTACATACCGTAATCTTTGAATTATTTTTGGAAAGTACGGAGGGAATTTTTCTCAGCAGTTCTAGTGAATCTTCAATTATTGTCTGTTGCCCTGAAAGCTTTATCCTGTCTGCATCAGACATTTGATTCTCAAGTGTGCCCCGTTTTATATCCAGACATTCTTTTGCAACTAAAGGACATTTCTTTATTTCATTCTCCTTGCCCTCAGTAAGTATGGAGACCTTTGATGCTTTATTATTCTCAAGGAATATATCAATATCCGAATTGACGCTGCAATAACATGCAAGCCTGTACCCCTCAGACAACTTATCCGAACCAAGCATCAGCTTTTCCTTGTCACCGGGAGGCATCAGCCTGCCTGAAATCTTTACGCTGCACTTTCCGCATGTACCTTTACCTGAGCAATGGCTGTCCAAATCAATAGATTCCTTCTGCAATAGCTCAAGAACATTGTTCCCAGCTTCTGCACTTTTTTCTAAAACACCGCTATCGGTATGTATTTTTACAATATACTCCACAATTAGTCCTCCAAAGCTCAATCATTCTAATGGTTCATATTGTGTTATGTTTGCATCATCAAAGGTTCCCATATTCATATACGCTGAAACAGCTGCGTCTATAATATGAAAGCCGAGTGCAGCACCTGTACCTTCCCCAAGCCTCATTTCAAGGTTCAGGAAAGGCTCAAGACCCAATTCTGCCATGACTTTCTTATTTCCCGGTTCTGCAGAACCATGTGACGGAAGCAGGAAATCCTTAACCTCAGGTTTTAACTTTACAGCAACCAAAGCTGCCACAGCAGAGATAAAACCATCAACTACTACAGGTATTCTGCAAGCTGCAGCTCCTATGAAGCAGCCTGCAAGTCCTGCGATATCAAAGCCTCCAACCTTGGAAACAACATCAATGGGATCCTCCGGGTCAGGTAAATTAATATTTATAGATTTTCTTATAACTTCAATTTTATGTTTTAAGCCTTCATTTGAAAGTCCCGCACCTTTTCCAACCATATCTTCAATTGAACTGACTGTTAAAGCAATTGCGACAGCACTGCTTGTAGAAGTATTTCCAATACCCATTTCACCTGTCCCCAGCAGGTTATAACCTTTTTTTGAGAGGTCGCATACAATATCTATCCCGGTTTCAATTGCTTTTATAGCTTCCTGTCTTGTCATAGCAGGGCCTTTTGCCATGTTGTATGTTCCTTTTCTGACCTTTCTGTTTATCACCCCGTCACAAATTATATCATCAGCCACTCCTATATCAACGACTACAATATCTGCCTCTGAATGCCTTGACAGAACATTGACACCTGTAATTCCTTTAGTAAAATTTCTTGTAACAGAAGCTGTAACACTTCTGGGGCATGAACTTACTCCTTCGTCTGTGACACCGTTGTCAGCGCACATAATAACAATTGCTTTTTTGTCTACACTTGGGAATCCGGTTTTATTAATTCCGGCAAGCTGTTTAACGATATCTTCAAGTCTACCAAGGCTTCCAAGTGGTTTTGTCAGACTATCCAGCCTTTTCTGCGCCTTGTCAAGCGACTGCCTGTCCAAGCCTTTGATTGATTGTAAAGCTTCTTCCAAATTCACGGTATTCACCTAGTTTCTTCATATTGATATATATTATATAATAAAATTTACCACATTGGATAACTCCAATATAAATAAAAAGCACCTGAGTTAAAAACCAACCGGTTCTTAACTTCAGGTGCTATGTTTCAAGTTATGTATTTAAAACTACTCTGCCAGTTTTTCGCCACATTTTGGACAGAATACAACTTCATCCTCATGAACTGCTCCACACTTGGGACATTTAAGTTCAACGGGTTTCTTTTCTTCTTCTTCGGGTTCTTCCTCAGGTTGAGGAACTTCCTGCTTGGCACCGCACTTAGGGCAGAACAGTATTTCCGCTTCAAGTTCTACGCCGCAGCCGGGACAATTCTTAATCTTTTTAAGTTCCTGTATCTTTGTTTTCATTGAATTTATGCTATCGAAGTGTGCCTTTATCTCATCACAGTGAGGTTTTAAGGTTTCACTGACTGGTTCACCCTTAGTGTATAATTCAAAAAGTAATTTACCTATTTCAGAGTATTTCTGTTCTATTTTATCTTCTTCAGATCCGACGTTCATGTTCAATTTGGTGATTTCAACAATATCACCTGACTTTTTTGCAGCTGCTTTTGCAGTTGTAGATACCTTTTTAGTGACTTTTTCAAAAACTGACATATGTACCCTCCCTTTACAAACAAATAATATCAACATTTTAATGTTACAACATCTAACTGTCTAAATCAATATATATAGTTTCCCACTTATATGTATATTCCTTATGTGCATTTAATATACCGCTAAAATCCTATACAATATTATAATAAGTTTCGAGCAGCTTAACACCATCCTGGCTCTTAAATATAAAATTCAGTCTGCCCTTTATAGGAAATGATGATCTGCTTATTCGCACCATATCTCTGGGCTGGTAAACAGTACCGTTTTCATCCCAGATACTCAATTCAGCTGCCGCAGGGCTGTTTAGACTGACTCTGACCTCTACAACATTTCCTCTTTGTGCGATACCGGTAACTTTAACCCGATAGTTGGGAGAATAAACCTTACCCATAGAGCAATCCAATATAATATAATCATTGAAATCATTTTTCTTATACAGGGACAAATAGGGCTCGTCTTTACTGTTCATATTACCAAGCATTGTTCTGTTTAATATGGCTCTGAATTTGACTTCCGGACTTGTTTCATTTTTTTGCCAGGCATCCAGAGAGGTTTCCCTTGGAACAGTTACATAATTCTTTTGATATTGTGAATACCATTCAAAATTTATGTTGTAAACCTGGTTTATGGCAGCAAGAGAGTATGCAGATGTTGCAGCCAGAACCACTGTCATTACCAATACAAGGATATGGGATTTTTTCATCTTTGTCATTTAAACCACCAGCCCCGATTATTTATGGGGTTAATTCATTTTACTGCAATATTATACCATAAGTTTGTCCAAAGTATAACAGCTGTAAATTAAGTCAAATATTCAATTCAAGCATATAGAAGGGTAAACAAAAATAGAGGTAGGGTGAAGAACAGATTTTCACAATTTACCAGCGGGAAAGCTAGCTAATTACGAAGTGTATCAGTACGCTGTTTCGACCTTCTCTTCATAGAATAAATCGAATACACCTTTTATAATGTCATTGTGATTTTCATTTGTAACAAGGTGAATATCACCTTTATCAATCTGTATGTACATTGAGATCTGGTACTTATCATTGTTGTCCATAACAGCACTTATTATGTCTACACAATCCAAAGGATTTCGATATATGTATATCCATTGATCTACATCTTCGTCCATTGAAATATTTTTTTGATAGTACCTTTCAAGGAACTTTTTAATCTCACCTGGTTTCTTGGACCATAAGTTAACTGATACATCCATTTTAGAATATTCCTCCTGTTGATAGCGTTTTGAGCAGCAAAACAAAAGTCCTCTGTTTACATAATAACATTCAACATCAAGGTGCTAATTCCTTTATGTAATTTCTTCTATATAGGATGAGTAATAAAACAAGTATTTTCTTCATTCTTTGCGAAATACTAAATAAGACAAATTTTAATCAATTTCAAATATAGGCGGATTGGGGGAAGGCAGTAAAATCTGCTATCTGTTATGATAAACAAAAAGAATGCGGCGTTTATAGCTTCAATATTTTTAACATGCAGTGTTATACTAAGCGGCTGTGGCGGTTCCGCACCCAAGCAATCGCAAATGCAAACACAGCAGGATACATCAGCAAAAACCATGGAACAGCTTTCGGGAATAGAAAACAATATTGAAAAAATAATTAAAAAAATGAATGGCCCGGCTGTTGAGACTGAAGAAAAACAAGGCGGAGGTTCGCAGCAAGGTCAAGGCCAGAGCCAACAACAAAGTACCCAACAGCAAAGCACTCAGCAGCAAAGCACCCAGCAGCAAAGTTCACAGGGAGGTGGCAGTCAGGGTGTCCAGGGCAGCGGTCCATCAGGAGGACAAGGCGGCGGTCAGTCAGGTGGACAAGGTGGTGGGCAGAGTGGAGGCCAGGGTAATCAAGGCGGACAACAGGCACCTGCAAAGCCTCAGGAAACTAAAGCACAGGATCCTTGGCAGGAAATTCTCGGAACTATAAACAGTATGCACTATGAATGGAATGGATACACGCCGGAAGCTATCAAGCAGGGAGCTAGCAAAACTCTTTTAGATGGCTTTGAAACTGCATTAAACGATCTTACCCTTGCAGTAATGAATAAGAGCAGAGACAACACTATTATGACAGCTAACCGTCTTTACTCTTATATACCTGATTTGTATGCGCTTAATAAATCCTCAGTTTCCCCTGAAATAAAGAGGATAAGGTATTATATAAGAGATTCAATTTTAAATTCGCTTGCTGATAACTTTACTCAGGCAGAAACCGACATCAATAATATGAAATCTTCGTGGTCAATGCTTAAAATTTCTCTACCAAAAGAAATGCAGGACACTGGAGGCAAATTGGATTTTTCAATGTATGAGCTGGAAAAAGTCGTAAAAGAAAGAAACAAAGCGTTGGTAGACATTAAAGGACGTGTTGCTCTCTCTAATATCAGTGCACTTGAGAAAGCAATGAAAAAGAGTCAGCAGCAACAGCAGCAACAGCAAAAAAGTTCAAAAAAATAAGAGGTGGCTGGATTGGATTAAAGATGTTCGCCTTCCACCATGGGTTAAAACCCATGGCTGCTACAAACCAAGTCGGTTACACCGACTATAAATTTCAATAATGTATTAAAAATAGTCCCTGTAAGGGACTTGTCTTTAACAGCCGTGGGTTTTAACCCACGGCTTATTTATCAACCTCAAGAAATACTTCGTGCAGCTCTGATTACATGATTGGCCAATACCGAAGTGGTAACAGTTCCTACACCCCCCGGAACGGGTGTTATTGAACCTGCTTTTTCGGATACCTCTTCAAAGCTTACATCCCCGCAAAGGTTACCCGCTTCGTCTACATTTATGCCGACATCTATAACAACAGTGTTTTCGGATATGAAACTGCTGTCTACCATTTTTGCTTTTCCTGCGGCTGCTATAACAATTTCAGCATTGCTGCAGGTGGCTTCAAGTTCTTTCGTCCTGGTGTGGCATATTGTGACAGTCGCGTTTCTTTTTAACAAAAGCATGGAAAGAGGTTTTCCTACAACCAGACTTCTGCCTATAACAGCTATTCTGCTTCCTTCTATAGGAATTTTGTAATAATCAAGTACTTCAATAACCGCTTCGGGTGTACACGGAGCAAACCCTTCAGGATCTCCTGCGAAAACTCTTGAAAGGTTTACCGGGTTAAGACAGTCAACATCCTTCTGCGGACTTACCATATTCACTATGGAATTTTCGTCAAGGTGCTTTGGCAGCGGTCTGAAAAGTAGTATACCATGTACCGATGTGTCGTTGTTAAGTTTTTGTATTACTTCGGCAAGCTCCTGCTGGCTTATTGTTTCACTCAGCTCATTTACCTTGCAGATTATTCCTACTCCCTCACACCGTTTAATTGCTCCTCTTTCGTAAGATATATCATCAGGCCTTTTTCCTACCCTTACTATTGCGAGGCATGGATTAATACCCTTTGCTTTAAGTTCTTCTGTTTCCTTTATCATCTTTTCCTTCATTGAATTAACTACGTCTATTCCTTTTAATAATGAACCCATTTTTCACTCTCCACAAAATTAAATATCAACACTCCAGTTCAATCTCTTACCCTTTTATACCTGCTTCAACAGCCTTATAAACCTCATCTGCAGCTTTTGAGCCTTTTTCCAGCAGCATTTCGGTTTCATGATTTATTCTTTCTGCATATTCCCTGTCCTTCATCAATTTTGTATTAATATACACATTAAGGCTTGCACCCATGAGAGCTGATTTACAGAACAGAACACCTACGCCCACATCGCTTATTGCAATCCTTGTTCCCTTAATTGATAATTCCTGATGAAGTGCTATAGCCTCCAATGCTTTGCGCATTATTTCAAGCGGAACACTGCAGGCATTCTTTAAAGCGTTTTCCATTATTTTTTCTCTTTCCCTGATTTCTTCCTCTGTATTTTTAGGAAGTCCATAAGCCTTTGAAAGAGGTTCAAAAACCTCAGCATCTTTTTCCACTAATTCCATCAATTCTTTTTGCAGCACTTCAGCTTTTGAAAGTATCTGCTTTATATCTTCCTGAACATCTGCATATTTTTTCTTGCCCAATGTAAGATTGCCCACCATACTGCCCAAAGCCATTCCCAAAGAACCTACCAGTGCCGAAGCACCTCCGCCGCCGGGTACAGGTGCGGCAGATGAAAGAACCTCTATGAAATCCTTACAGCTTTTATCAGTCATCATTTATGTTAACCTCCGTGTCCCCTATGTGCCAAATGAATTGTCCCATCGGGCACACAAAAAGTGTTAAAACACTTTTTATGGGGTTAATGTTATTTTTATTACACCTGCCATTGTTTTGTTTTACAAAACAGGCAGATGTGCATTAGCTTTCAGACTATAGTCTTTCAAGCTAGTATTCCTCTGTTAAAATAATCCAGATATTTTACCGGTTGAATCCACATCAATTTTTTCTGCTGCCGGAATCTTAGGAAGCCCCGGCATTGTCATTATTTCTCCGGTCAAAACAACAATAAAACCTGCACCCGCCGAAAGTTTGACATTTCTTACTGTAACCCTGAAGCCTTTAGGCCAGCCGAGTTTCTTAGGGTCATCCGAAAATGAATACTGTGTCTTTGCCATACACACCGGAAAGTTACCATACCCGAATTCAGTGAGCCTGTCTATTTCCTTTGCGGCTGCAGGGGTAAAATCCACTCCGTCACTTCCATATATTTCACGGGCTACTGCTTCTATTTTCTCCTTTATAGACATATCGTCACTGTAAATAAATCTGAAGTTGTTTTTCCCTTCCTTTGTAAGTCTTACAACTTCATTTGCGAGATCAATTCCGCCTTCTCCGCCTCTGCCCCATACTTCTGAAAGCGCAGCATTTGCTCCATACTGTCTGCATTTTTCTTCAACCAGCTTAAGTTCAGCCTCGGTATCAGTTGGGAAACGGTTAATAGCAACAACAGCAGGCAGCCCGAATTTAACAGTGATGTTTTCTATATGCTTTAGAAGGTTGGGAATGCCTTTTTCAAGAGCATCCAGATTCTCTGCCGATAACTCATTTTTAGGTATTCCACCATGGAGCTTAAGTGCCCTTACGGTAGCTACAATTACTACCGCAGAAGGCTTTAGCCCGGCCATCCTGCACTTAATATCAAGGAATTTTTCCGCACCAAGGTCAGCTCCGAAACCGGCTTCGGTAACTACATAATCTCCAAGTTTAAGTGCCATCTTGGTTGCCATTATGCTGTTACAGCCGTGTGCAATGTTTGCGAAAGGTCCTCCGTGTATGAAAGCAGGTGTATGTTCTAGTGTCTGGACAAGGTTTGGCTTAAGGGCATCCTTCAAAAGTGCCGCCATTGCACCTTCAGCCTTAAGCTGCCCTGCAGTTACAGGTTTATCATCCCTTGTATAACCTACAACTATATTTTTTAGCTTTTCCTTCAAATCATTAAGATCTCTTGAAAGGCAAAGAATTGCCATTACTTCGGACGCAACAGTTATGTCAAAACCATCCTCACGCGGAAAACCGTTTGTTTTTCCATTGAGTCCGTCCACAATAAATCTCAGTTGCCTGTCATTCATATCTACACAACGTTTCCAGGTAATTCTGCGTGAATCAATATTGAGGGCATTTCCCTGGTATATATGGTTATCAAGCATTGCAGCCAGAAGGTTGTTTGCTGCTCCTATGGCATGCATGTCACCGGTAAAATGCAGGTTAATATCCTCCATCGGAACAACCTGTGCATATCCGCCGCCTGCAGCGCCGCCTTTAACGCCGAAAACAGGTCCCAGCGAGGGCTCCCTGAGAGCAAGTACAACTTTTTTGCCTATTTTCCTGAGTGCATCGGCAAGTCCGACCGATGTTGTTGTTTTGCCTTCACCTGCGGGAGTAGGGGTTATTGCTGTAACCAAAATAAGCTTGCCATCTTGTCTGTTTTTTATTTTTTCATAAAGATTGTAATTTACCTTCGCTTTATACTTCCCGTATAGCTCCAGGTCATCTTCGTCAATTTCAAGAGCTTTTGCAATGTCGTTAATGGGACGCATTTCCGTTTCCTGTGCTATTTCAATATCACTTTTGTATTCCATGGATTTCCCCCTCGTTTCGATTTATGTATAAAGTTAGAGCATTTATTGACCATGTAAAGAAATAGTTACATTTAATAGCTTAATTCAACATATTTGCATAAATAATTATATACTAATGAAACAATAATTGAAAAGGGTAGAGAAAATGAAAACATTGAAATATTAAATAGATATTTAAAACTTTCTGCAACTCATATATAATTTATAATTATGTATAAAAGTACCAAGTTTTAATTTATGGAGGAAACTTAAATGATTATTATAGGAGAAAAGATAAACAGTACGTTGAAATCGGTAAAACCGGCTATAGAGAATTACGATGCAGCCTTTATTCAGGAGCTTGCAAAAAAACAGATTGATGCCGGTGCAAATTATATAGATGTAAATTCAGGCATGTTTTACAATGATGAGCCTGAAAGGCTTGAATGGCTTGTCAAAACCGTTCAGGAAACTGCCGAAACACCTTTTTCCATTGATTCCCCAAACCCCAAAGCCCTTGAGAAAGCCTTACAGGCCAATAAAAACGGAAAACCCATTATCAATTCTATAACTGATGAAAAAGACAGATACAACCCTATTCTTCCGCTTATTCTCGAACACAAGGCACGTGTTATAGCACTTTGCATGGATGACCAGGGAATGCCTGAAACGGTAGAAGACAGGTTTAAGATTGCTGCCAGACTTATAGACAAGCTTACCAAAAGTGGTATGCAAATTGATGATATTTTTATTGATCCAATGGTGCGTCCTGTAGGAACAGGTTCCCATTATGGAAAGGTTGCAATAGAAACCATCCGCAAGGTAAAGACTGAATTCCCTGAAGTGCATATTGCATGTGGACTTAGCAACATATCCTTTGGTATACCCGTAAGGAAGCTGATGAACCAGTCCTTCCTTGTTGCAGCTATGACAGCTGGAATGGATGGAGCTATACTTGATCCTCTTGATAAAAAGCTGATGTCCTTCCTTTATGCAACCGAAACACTGCTTGGACTTGATGATTACTGCATGAATTATATGATGAAATTCAGAGAAGGCGTTCTTGAAGTATGAGAACAACAGGGTTAGTTGTCGAATACAATCCATTCCACAACGGTCATCTGTACCATATTCAGCAGGCCAGAAAGGTTTGCAACTCTGACTGCATCGTATGTGTAATGAGTGGAAACTTTATTCAAAGAGGCGAACCTGCAATAATAAACAAATGGGCACGTGCAAAAGCCGCTTTATTAAACGGAGCGGATCTTGTAATCGAACTTCCTGTTGTTTATGCAATGGCAAGTGCAGAATACTTTTCCTACGGGGCTGTTAAAATACTTGACAGTCTCGGACTGGTTGACAGTATCTGCTTTGGCAGCGAAAGCGGCAGTGTCGGAGAGCTTGATATAATTGCAGAGGTACTTGCAAATGAGCCTGAAAAATATCAGCAGCTATTAAAAGCAGAGCTTGCCAAGGGCCTTTCATACCCTGCTGCAAGGCAGGCGGCCCTTGGAGCTTTTCTCGAACCGGAATATGATTCTGAAAAGTATAATCCACAAACTATAAGTTCAGCTAACAACATTCTTGGAATCGAATATCTGAAAGCCTTAAAAAGAATTAAAAGCGATATTACTCCTTTCACAATTAAACGAGAGGGTAATTCTTACAACAGTGAACTCCTTACAGAAACCTTTTCAAGTGCAACATCAATAAGAAAAACAATATCGGAAAAAGGGTTAGCAAGTTTTGAGCAAACACTTAAAAGCGTTATGCCTCAGTCAAGCCTTAATATACTCATAGATGAAATAAATAATGGAAGAGGCCCAGTATTTCAATCTAATTTTGAAACAATAATAATAAACGAAATCCGCAGAATGACAGTTGAACAGCTTTATCAATACCCTTATTTGGGCGAAGGGCTTGAAAACAGACTCAAGAGCTGTGCTGACAGCTGCGGTACCCTTGAAGAGCTTATAGATTGTACAAGTACCAAAAGATATACCAGAACACGCATAAGCAGATGCCTTTTCAGTATTCTTAATGGTATTTACAACTCAGATATTGAAACCTTTGTAAGGGATAAAGGACCTCAGTATATAAGAATTTTGGGGTTCAATTCTACAGGCAGGGAACTGCTTAAAGAAATAAAACAATCAGCCCAACTGCCCTTAGTAACCAAGGCAGCAGACTATAAAAACTCGGAAAACTCGTATATACGCCGCTTACTTGAACTTGAAGCAAGGTCAACCGACATATATGTTCTAGGATACAGCAGTAGTGAACAACGCAGTGCAGGCCAGGAATTTACCCAAAATGTAGTAATAGTATAAAATCAATTCAAATTTCAGGTCTTATCCTTATGGATAATATTGTGAAGCTTCGAAATAATTTTGTTCCTGAAAACTACTCCCAATACAAACAATATAATTGCTACTCCGGATATAATCCCTACAACAAGGTAGTCCCGGGTCTGAATGCTTGTTCCGATATATGAAGATGCTATGAGTGCCGGAAGTCTGGCTATTGTTATGATTATAAAAAACCTTAATGCCTTTATGGGTGTTAGCCCGGCAATATAAGTCAAGGCATCCTTAGGAATACCAGGAATCAAAAACAGCAGAAATATTGCTATTTCGGACTTTTCACTATTTATAAGGAAATTGAATTTCTCTATACTTTTTTGAGGTACAAATCTTTTGACCAGAGGATAACCGATTAATCTCACTATAAAAAATACAATTACAGTTCCGAGAAGTATTCCGATTATTGAATAAAGGCTTCCAAGTATGGTTCCAAATACATACCCTCCAGCAATTTGTATTACTTCCCCTGGAATTACGGCTATTACAACCTGAATTATCTGAAAAGCAATAAAAACGAATACACTTTTATATCCATATGAATTTAACAAGTCTTTAAACTTATCAGGGTCTTTTAATAGTTTAGTGATATCCGGTGCGAACTTAATTGTTGCAAAAGCGAGAAGTCCAATAAATAATGCAGCTATTGAAATATTAATAAGGGTTTTAAGCCTTTTCTGGTCAATCCTCATAAATTCTCCTGTTATTATTATTATCTTTCAATCATTGTTTATTATAACTTATTTAGCGATTATTTGGAAATATATAAGTCGAATTAAAATGCAAGGTTGTATTTTCAGTCTTCAATATAGTATAATAAGAAAGGTCTGCAGACTTTTATACAACTTTTGTAAACTTAACGACTGCCGGCATAAAGGCTTTATTGGTCATACAAGGCTTAAGGAGGATTTTTACGTGAGTATTTTTGATGATATATCACTTAATTTGCAGCAGGGTCGGGCAAAAAATGTTAAAGAACTGGTTCAAAAAGCCCTTGATGAAGGTATAGATGCAAAAGCAGTACTTGATGAAGGTCTTCTTGCAGGTATGAGCATTATCGGCCAAAAATTCAAGAATAATGAGGTCTATGTTCCCGATGTACTCATAGCAGCAAGGGCAATGAATGCAGGTTCTGAGATTTTAAAGCCCATACTTACTCAAAGCGGTGTTACATCAAAAGGCAAGGTAGTACTTGGAACTGTAAAGGGCGATTTGCACGATATAGGCAAAAACCTGGTTAAAATGATGATGGAAGGTAAAGGTCTTGAGGTAATTGACCTTGGAATAGATGTATCAGCAGAAAAGTTTGTTACTACAGCGAAAGAAAATGGTGCCAATATAATAGCATGTTCTGCGCTTCTTACCACTACAATGGGAGAAATGAAGAATGTCGTTGAAGCTTCAAAAGCGGCTGGTCTTAGAGACAGTATCAGAATAATGGTAGGTGGAGCTCCTGTGAGCGAAGGCTTCTGCAACCAAATCGGAGCCGATATTTATACACCCGATGCGGCAACCGCTGCTGATGTGGCAGCTCAAATATGTACAAAATAAATCATTAGTATTTATACATAATTAATGGGATGTGCCTTAGCACACCCCATTTTTTTTTAATGATTATTCAAAAATTCGCCAATTTAATTATACTTCCATGATAATGGGCAGTATCATTGGCTTTCTTTTAGTTTTTTCATAAAGATAATCTCTAAGAGCATCTTTAATTATTCCACGTTTTGCCGACCAATCATTCCTTCTCTTATCTTCTATCTTTAGCAGCGCCATCTTTGTAACTTCTCTTACCTGTTCCATAAGGTCTTCGGATTCCTTAACATAAACAAATCCTCTTGAGATGATATCAGGTCCTGCAATAATTAAACCGCTTTCCTTCTCTGCCGTGATAGCAACAATAATAAGACCATCCTGTGAAAGGTGCTTTCTGTCCCTTAATACCACATTGCCTACATCACCGACACCAAGTCCGTCAACAAGTACACGTCCCGCAACTACACTACCATTGATTTTTGCACTGTCGGAAGTTAATTCGAGAACTCTTCCGATATCCATGATAAAAATATTATCCATGGACATTCCCAAAGAATGGGCAAGGTTCGCATGCTGCTGCAGATGTCTGTATTCACCGTGTACCGGCATGAAATATTTGGGTTTGATAAGGCTGTGAATAAGCTTAATCTCCTCCTGACAGGCATGACCCGATACGTGTACGTCCGCAAGAGCTTCGTATATAACGTCTGCTCCTTTTTTGAAAAGTTCATCAATGACCCTGGATATGAACTTTTCATTTCCAGGTATAGGATTTGCAGAAATTATTACAAGGTCCCCCGGAACTATTTCAACCTTCTTATGTTCAGATGCAGCCATTCTTGAAAGTGCTGACATGGGTTCACCCTGACTGCCTGTTGTAATAATTACAAGTCTTTCTGACGGATATTTATCTATTAGGTCAATATCTATAAGAACGCCTTCAGGTATATTCATATAACCAAGCTCAAGCGCAACATTTACAACATTGATCATGCTTCTTCCGCAAATGGCAACCTTTCTGCCAAATTTGACTGCAGCATTGATTACCTGCTGAACCCTATGAACATTGGAAGCAAATGTAGCTACCAAAATTCGCCCCTTTGCATCCATAAATATCTCTTCAAAGGTTTCTCCAACTGTCCTTTCAGACATTGTATACCCTTCTCTTTCAACATTTGTGCTGTCGCACATTAAAAGAAGCACACCCTTCTTGCCAAGCTCAGCAAGGCGGGCTAAATCCATAGCTTTACCTTCAATAGGAGTATAATCTATCTTGAAATCAGATGTATGAACTATGACTCCAATAGGAGTGCTTATAGCCAATGCAACTGAATCTGCAATACTATGTGTTGACCTTATAAATTCAACCTTAAATACTCCCAGCTCAATAGTCTGGCTTTCTTCTACTGTCTGCAAATCAACACTTGAAAGCATTCCATGCTCTTCAAGCTTATATTTCAGCAGTCCAAGAGTGAGACGCGTACCGAATACAGGTACATTTATATCCTTTAATACATACGGCAGACCTCCAATATGGTCTTCATGTCCGTGTGTAAGAACAATGCCTCTTACTTTTTCCTTGTTCTTTACAAGATAAGTTACGTCAGGTATAACAAGATCAATACCCAGCATTTCATCCTCAGGGAATGCAAGTCCACAGTCAACTACTATTATGTCTTCACCATATTCAAAGGCAGTAATATTTTTGCCTATTTCATGAAGCCCCCCAAGAGGAATTATCTTTAGTTTCTTTTTATTCTTTGCCACTACTTAACCTCCATTTTAAAACTGGTATAACTAGCTATAACTTATATATTATAGCACATTTCCAATTAACATAACAAAATATTGTTTATAACAACACTATAACCCGAGACTTTCTTTTATGTTCACAGGCTTCCAGCCAGAATTCCTGCTTTCATCCAGGATATATTCGTAAAGGTCCTTGGTTTGCCGGGAAATTATATTCCAGTTATAGATATCGTTTACTTTCTTTAATGCGTTTCTTTTCATTGTTTCGGCAACTTCAGGGTTAAAAAGTATTCCCAATATGCAGTCGGCAAGTGAATTGGAATTCCCGGTATAAGCCTTCATTCCGTCAACCCCGTGATTCACTATTTCACCCAGGCCTCCAGTATCCGAAACAACAACAGGTACATCAGCAAGCATTCCTTCAAGTGCAACTATGCCAAAAGGCTCATATAAGCTTGGAAAAACAGCAATATCCGCACACTTATAAAGTTTTAACAACTCCTTGTCGCCTATATACCCTGTAAAATATATTTTATCCAGTACATTCATTGAAGCCGCTTTCCCTCTAAGATAATCCATCTGGGGACCTTTTCCGGAAATAACAAATTTAACATCATTATATTGGCTTGAAATCTTAGGAATTGCATCCACTAATACCTGTACACCTTTTTCGTGCACCAGCCTCCCGACAAAAAAAACAATCTTTTCATTGTCGGTAGCAAATGTTCTTCTGAAATTCATGTCTCTTTCATAGCCGTTGAATTTACCTACATCAACCCCATTCGGTATTACCCATAACTTATTTGACGGAAGCTGAAAAATCCTTGTTACCTCATCCCTCATGTAGGAACTGTTTACTATTACCTTCCACGATTCGTAACACAGCATCCACTCTATACTGTTAATATACCTTTGAACTTCGTTATGTATTCCCGAATTCCTTCCATATTCAGTTGCATGGATGGTGGCAACCAAAGGTATAGTATAAGAATGCTTCAAGGTTTTTGCCGCAAAGGCTACTATCCAATCATGGGCATGTATCAGATCAAAGGCTCCAAGTTGGTTAAACAGTCTTGTTGCATGTTCTATAAGGGCGTAATTCAACTGCAAAACCCAGTCAATAAAATTATTGGCTTGTATATCAGATGTATGAACTCTATGCACATAAACATTTTTGTCTTTTTCAATTTCGTTAGAGCCAGGTTCCCAGCATGTAACAACATGAACCTCGCTTCCATTTTCTCCGAGCTTTTGTGCGAGATCATATACAACTCTTGAAATACCTCCAACAATTCTAGGAGGATACTCCCAGGTAAGCATAAGTATGCGCATAAATACTCCTTTCAAACTAAAGCTGCAAATTAAAAATATATATCAAACTTTTTATAATATTATTTCAATATATTAAGAGGACAAATATATTGTAACTTCTTTTCATAGTTATTATTATCAATATTACATGAAGATATTTTATCACTTTAATAGTAATTTGTATCAAAAAAATAAAACTACTGCATAAATAGTTCTTTTATTGATGAAAAACATCAATAAAAATCATACATCCTGTTAAGTATCCCAGTTATTTATTCCTTTTCAAGCAAATATATTTTTCTTCAAACAATACAAAATTCCTTCTTTTTTTGTCTAATTTTATGTAAAATAAATATAGAAGAATGTTTTAACTTATTATTTAGGGTAGAAATTAATAAATATAGGTAACACTATAATTTTCTGAACATATAAAATAAATTTTAGTAATATGTACATCATAAACTTATAGCGATGCATAAATATCCGCCTCGTTGAAACGTGCATAAGGCAAGAAAAATTTTCTACAGCGAAAGTTTTCTACTGATGCGTTATAAAAAGTTATATGGAGGATTACTTTAATGCCTGACGAAGATTTCAAAACCCCTAATAAACAGTTAACAAGCTTTGATGATAGCAGGCTTGTATTAATGGTCAAAGATCCTCGTTGTTTATATGCATACTGGGATATCTCAAATGATATTAAGGAGAAATTGGTACAAGAGTTTGGTGATAATGTTTGGCAAAAATCAGCTGCTGCTTTAAAGATTACCAATGTATCCCGTAACTCTAGCTTTATTATAAATGTAAGCGATGCTGCGGATAGTACATATATTAATGTGACTAACTCCTGCAGTCTCTACTGTGTTGAATTGGGAAGATTGAATTCAGATAACTCTTTTATAAGTATTTTAAAATCCAATTATGTTGTTACACCTACCGATAACATAAGTTCAAATTCGGCCGCCTTTTTCGTTGATTATATGACAATGAATGAAGATTGGCAGTTTGCGTTACTGGAAAATTCATATAACTATTATTTTCAGGATCAATTAATTGATCTATTGGGTATAAGTTCAGCTCAGTTAACAGGAAACTTCAATAATATCTTAGGTTTAAGTTCATTCCAACTAATAAAAATTTCAGGTTTAAGTTCAGAGCAGTTTATGGGGAACTTCAATAATATTTTTGGTTTAAGTTCTGAGCAGCTGATATGTAACTTCAATAATATTTTTGGCTTAAGTTCTGAGCAGTTGATAGGTAACTTCAATAATATTTTTGGCTTAAGTTCTGAACAGCTGATAGGTAACTTCAATAATATTTTTGGTTTAAGTTCTGAGCAGTTGATAGGAAATTTTAATAATATTTCAGGTTTAAGTTCGGAACAACTGCTAGGAAAATCTAATAATATTTCAGGTTTAAGTTCCGAACAGTTAGCAGAAAATAAAAGAGATTATACAAGTATAAGCTCATACAGTTACTTTACGGAGGATGGTAAATATTTTGAATAAAGGTTATGTGGCATTAGTTCTTCATGCACATCTGCCATTTGTACGGCATCCCGACAGTGATGGTTTTATAGAGGAAAGGTGGCTTTTTGAAGCCATATCCGAAAGCTATATACCCTTGCTTCAAAAATTTCAAAAACTGATTTCAGAGGGAATCGAATTTAAAATAACAATGTCACTTACCCCCACTCTCCTTTCAATGCTTTCAGATAAGGTTCTTCAGGATAAATATATAAAGTATCTGGAACAGCTTATAGAGCTTACAGAAAAAGAAACGACCAGGACAAAGGCTGAGCCTGAATTCAACAGACTTGCAGTTATGTATAATGAGAAATACAAGTCAGATTTGTATTTCTTCAGAGAACAATATAAATGCAATATTATAACTGCCTTCAAGGAGCTACAGGATCGCGGAAACCTTGAAATAATAGCGTGCGCTGCAACCCATGCTTTTCTCCCCTTATTGACTGTCAATCCCCAATCAATAGAAGCACAAATCAATATTGGGGTTTCAATTTACAAAAGGCTTTTCAATACAGACCCCAAGGGTATGTGGCTTCCCGAATGCGGTTATACAGTACATATAGAAAGCTCTCTAAGGAACAATGGCATTAAGTATATAATTACCGAATCCCATGGGGTTTTATATGCAGACCCCAGACCCGTATTCGCTACATATGCTCCCATTATCTCACCAAACGGCACTGTATTATTCGGAAGAGATATCGAGTCTTCCAGGCAAGTTTGGAGCGCTGCTGATGGCTACCCTGGAGATGTAGACTACAGGGAATTTTATCGTGATATCGGATATGAGCTGGATTATGATTATTTGTCCCAATACATGCCGTTCGACGGCACTCGTATAAGTACAGGCGTAAAGTATTACCGTATAACAGGGAAAACACCAAATAAAACGGTTTACGTACCCGAATGGGCAAAAAGCAAGGTTGAAATGCATTCAACGGATTTTATCCTGAAAAGATGTAAACAAATTGAAAATTTCTATAAAGAAACAAATCGACCTGCATTAATTGTTTGCCCTTATGATGCTGAATTATTCGGACACTGGTGGTTTGAAGGACCCGACTGGATTTATGCTCTGCTTAAAAAAGTGGCTGGCGAGGAGATTTTAGAGTTCATAACACTAAATGAGTATTTAGTAAACAATCCAGTTATACAGGTTTCAAAACCCTGCGAATCCACCTGGGGAGAAAAGGGATACAATGAGGTTTGGTTAAACAAATCTAACGATTGGATTTATAAGCACCTTCATAAAGCAGGAAGCAGAATGACTGAGCTGGCTTCAAAGAATCCTGATGCAGAAGGGATTGTAAAATCAGCTTTAAATCAAGCTACAAGGGAACTGCTGCTTGCCCAAAGCAGTGACTGGGCTTTTATTATAAAAACGGGTACAATGGTCCAATATGCCGAAAGACGTATTAAGGAGCACATTTCAAACTTTACTAAGCTTTACAGCGGTATTATTACTAATAATATTGATAGTGAATGGTTATCTGATCTGGAATACAGAAATAACATCTTTCCAGATATAGATTATAAAATTTTTGGAAAATCAAATTAAAATAGGTCTATCCTCATATTGACATTGCTTTTTTTGACAAGTATAATGATAATTACTTAATAAAAGAATTAATACTCTCTTTTGTTTGCCCGGATAACAAACAACCAAGAAAGATATAAGGTTCCTAATCGGAACCTTATATTTATTTATATCTCATTTTTTCCTGCCATAAATTTCACGTTTATTTATACTTATAACTGCAGATTATATTAACATTAATTAAAGGAGGAATTACAATGGTTGTTCATCCATTCAGAAAAAAGACGGCAGCAAGATGTCCTGTCTGCGACTCAAAAATGTACATAGTCTACTGGCATAACAGTACGCAAAGCTTAATGTGTATGAACTGCCACTTTGGCTTTAACTATCGAAGCTAATACTTTTTTTAATTAATCTATTTCAAACTCAACATACAGCTTGTCGATATCAGATTTAGCCTTAACCATTTCAACAGGGTTCTCTGATTTCAGGTTACTCATTTCTTCTTCATTCTTAGGAACAACAAGTTCTATAATATGTGCTCTGCCATATTCCTTATCAGTATTTACTACTGTAATCCATTGCTTCAATATATCTTTCAAGTTGATACAGCCTCTTTTACCGGAAAAAGAGTAGACATTATCGTATAGTATATCCCCATACATATATACATCCTTCCCTGCCCTTACAAGGTTAGCGGACGTATGAAACTCGCACGAGGCAAGAATAGCGGAAAGCACTTCATTCTGCTCTTTAAAAGATAGGTCTGATAATATTTCTTCTATTTGCTTGCTTTTTTCCTCTATCAATTTATGGTTCATAATTTATGCCTCCATAACCAGATATATATATTATACTTATACAGCAAGGACTTTACAAATTTATAATCTAAGTTTCTGAAAATTAAAAAGCCGCTTAAAACAAATGAACCTTGAGATTGTCTCAAGGCTTAATGCTGTATTAATAAAGGTCCTACTCATCCCTGTACATAGTTTTCTATAACAGTACTCAAAGTTTCAAGGAAGGTTTCTTCCCCAACCGTGTTAATTTTAAAGAAAACCGCCCGGCTTCCCCCAGAACTGATGGCAGTAAGAAAAAGCTCCTCGCCATTACCTGCCAAAGTCATATTAAGGCTTACCCTATTCCCTCCAAATGCACTGTATCTTTCATAAACTCGTACTGCAAGCCGAATTCCGTTGGATTCATAATCGCTCCCATCTTCACGGCTGGCAGATAAACTTCCGTTTAATATCGCATCATCACATAATTTTAAGATCTCTTCAAAGCTGCCTTTCAATCTGCGTTCATATTTAGCCATAACCTTCCCCCTGCCCATATTATATACAATTTATCATTAGCCTGATTTTTAAGTGCTATAGAAAAATTAACTAATCCAACTCAGGAAAAATAACTGCAGACTCCCTTACCCATATGGTTTTTCCGCCAGGACATTCCATTTTGACATAGCCGTCTCTCTTCTCTTCAATTCTGCCATGATCTATAATTCCAGCATTATAAGGCTTAACCATCCCAATAGCATCAAAGCTTTCCGTTTCATATATAGCTTCACCTTTTTTTACTTTTACGTCACTTTGAACCTTATTTATTTTATCCTTTGTATACGCAACGGTATCAGCTTCTTTGATCCATCCCTTATAATTCATCGGAGAATCATAAACGGGTATACTTACATATAGCCATGCCACATTGTTCACACTGGCTGTATCTAGTATATCAATTACTGTATTCTCCAAAATCGGTCTGAATTTTATTGAGTTATCAATTGGTAAAGCAAGCAAATTGCACTGCTTTTCAACAAATTTTCTGCTGCTTTTATTTTGTATATAAATTATAGGTAGTGAACTTAACTCAAGTTCATTGTTTTGCAATTCATTGATTTTGCTGTCTTTCTCTTTCAATTTATTTTCAAGTTGTGTAATTGTGTTCTTAAGCTTTTCATTCTCATTTTTTATTGCTTGGCTGTCATTTGAACATCCACTAAGCAATATACATGAAATTAGTATGAATGAAAGGATTATTCTTTTCATTTATGGTTCCCCCAACAATACATAACCCTTGTACCAAACTCAATGACCAAACTTCGATAAAATGTAAATCATTAACCCAATACAGGTTAAAACCAGCCAGAATATGGCTATGTTTTTAATTATATTAATATTCTTATCAACTCTTCGAAGCATTTTATAGGTTCTAATGGCTATGAACTCATCTATTTGTTCTTTAGTGAAATCTTCAGGAATAATCCTTGTATAATTATAATCCTCATTTAAAGTATCATCTGGATCTACAATTGTATATGTCTTATCTTTAATAGAACGATATTCTTCTTTGCTTATCCGTTCCCTGTCACACATCTCATCTCTGATAAAATCTTCTTTAGTTTGCTTAACAACGTTGGACATAGCTACCCCCTAAATTAATCTCTTGTATCCCATGTTTTACTTGTATATATATTAAAATCTTTTTGGTTAATTCGAACAGATTTATTGTCCAGCCATATTACTGTAGGTTTTTCACCCCAATGACCACGATATAATATTTTTATATCCTTTTTCATAATCCCAAAGTATAACCTTTCAAGGTTAATAATTGTATCCCCGCCCAAAGCACCTTGATCAACATCAATTGTGACCGTCCTATATATTCCATTCGGTGAGTATTTTTGATCAATTATGTTTTTAGCACCAAAGTCAGATAAGCATATACCGAATATCCCAATAATTATTAATAACCAATATATTAAAACGCCTATCATTCGCACTTCCGCCTTGATTCCTTTAACGAAAAATAAGGGCAAAACTGAAATCATAGTTATAACTTTAAAGGGTATCCCGGTTAATAGAAGAATAAAGGGTAAAAAAATTAATGCAATTGAAATTACATCTTTCTCTTTACTATTGTAAAAAGAAATCATGGCTAAAATTAAAATAATGAAATAAATGATTGTTAAAACATTATTCACTGTAGAATCTATAATTTTGAAACTTAATACATTCAATATAAATGTTATAATAATAATAGCAATATAAGCAACAATTCCAATTCTATTGATAAAAGATATAACTTTCAAAAAACCACCTGTTCATATCGATAATTTTGGATATTCTTAATTCAAGTTATAACATTTGAAACTATATTTTGGACTCTATATGTTGTTAATTTGTTCCTTTTTTATTTTATCGTATTATTTAACATTATTATTTAATTAAATTACTAATACCTTACCAGGCTTGCCCCTAGGAAAAAGCCTGAGCCAAAGCCAAGTATGATACCTAAATCATTATGCTCCTTTGTATACAAGCCGTCCCCTGACAAGGCGTAAAGCTTGTTCAGAGCTATCGGAACACTGGCGCAGGACACATTTCCATGGTCTCTATAGGATTGCATAGAAGGATACATTTGGGTTTCCGTAAGATTAAAAAGTCTTTTAACACCTTCCAAAATCTTTTTTCCGCCTGAATGTATGACCCAGTGCTTAACATCTGATATTTCAATATTATTTTCGTTTAATAAATTTCTTACAAGTTCATATATATGAGGTGAGATATTTTCAAGAAGCATATCATCCAGGTATACAATATCATTTTTCATTGTCATGCTATTACTAAAGGAAGTTGCAATCTTTACATCAATGACCTCCTGTTTGTCTTTGCCCAAACTTGCATCCCTGGTCACAATTGCGGCTGATGCACCATCTCCGAATAAAGTCAATCCCATTAATACACTGTCATTGTCCGGATCAATATTTTTATCATATAATTGCGTCTGGGCTTCACAACAAATAACTAAAACATTGTTTATACTATCATCCATTAATAAACGTTTGGATAAATTTATTGCTCCAATAAAAGCACCGCAGCCTAAACCAAAAAGCGGATAATTTTGTATTTCTTTTTTAAAATCAAATCTTTCAAACAGCCTGCTGCTAAGTCCTGGCAGCTGTTCATCATTTGAGTTATAACACGCTATCACACAATCAATGTCCTTTGCATCAATGTTGTTTTTAGCGAACAGTTCGCTGACCGCTCCGTAACAAATATCCGACATACTCTCATTTAAGGTTTTGTTATAGAAATTATATAGCGAGTACTTTTTATTTATTTCACTTCTTTTAAATAGAACCCTTAATTTTCTGGAGTCTTCAAGCCCTAGTATTCTCATCATGCTCTCATCATTAAAAATTTGTGATTTGGGGAAACATGTTTCAGGTTTTAGTAAAAAAGTCCTCAACTTTTAACCCATCCTTTCGTAACGTAATTTAAAATTGAACATCAAAAAGACCAAAATCAGTATACATATTGTACTTCTTTTGGTTAATTTTGGCAATTACTATATTTATTTTTATGGCATAAAAAAAGAGGGTTGCTCACCCTCTTGATTATTAGCTGTACCCGGTCAATTGTTTATTAAAAAGTACAAAAAAGCCTTGAGATATAATCTCAAGGCTTTTGGCTGCCGGAGAAGGATTTGAACCCTCACAGAATGATCCAGAGTCATTAGTGCTACCGTTACACTATCCGGCAACGATTGCGACAAAAAGTATTATAGCATGGTTCAAAATTCATTGCAAGAGGTTTTCACATAAAATCACAATGTTTAGTTTATCAATTACTGGTATTTTAGAAATATTGCACTTGACACTTTTTAATACTATGTTATATACTGTAAGTAAACTATCAGTTTACTTTAGTATAATATTAGTTTATAGGAGTTCACGCCGTGGGAATAAATGAACGTAATCAGAAAATGCTTGAAATTAAAAAGAACGAAATAATCGATGGAATGGGAAAAGCCCTTAAGACAAAAAACTATGAAAGCCTTACTATTGAGGATGTTGCAAGGGAAGCCGAATACAGCAAAAAAACAATATACTCCTATTTTAAAAGTAAAGACCAGATATATCTGGAGCTTTTAATTAAGAAATTTGAGGTAATGAATGGAGTATTTGAAAACGCGGTAAGGAATTCAAGTACAAACGGAATTGATAAGTTAAAGGTAGTCGGAGACGCTTATTATGGCTTTGCAAAGGATTATCCCGAATACGTGCAGGCAATTATAAATTATGATACAAATAGTGGCCTGCAGGATTCCAACACAAGTGAAACCTTAAAGAAATTCAACAGCGTAACTGAGAAATCCTTGTTAATTTTAGTGAAGACAATAGAGGAATGCATTTATGAAGGTGTTATTAAAAAAGAGGTTGATCCTGTAAGCACAGCAATTATGCTATGGTCATCTATGAACGGACTTATCATGCTTGAAATAAAAAAAGGTGATTATATATATAAAGAATATGGCAGGAATATCAAGGACATCTTTGATTACAGCTTTGGTCTGTTATTGAAAGCTCTTATTAAAGATTCTTAGAAAGGTTAAAACTATGAAAAACTCGTATTATGAAAATATAAGCTTTGGTATGGGTACAGTTATCGAGCAGAAGATTTCAGCTCAAGACAAAGAAGTAAGTGAAAAAATCTTCAGTAGGGCATCGGAACAAATAAAACATCTGGAAGGTTTGATGAGTTATTTTATTCCGGACAGTATCATAGGCCGTTTGAATTCATCAAATTCAGAACCGGTTAAGCTTGATGAAAATGTATATAAGGTTCTTAAAGCAGCATGCAGATATTATGAACTAAGCCATGGGGCTTTCGATATAACAGTAGCTCCTCTGTCTTCGATGTGGCGTAACACTATTGCCAATAAAACTATTACATCCGAATCAACAGTTCACAATCTAAATTATAAGGTATCCGGTGAAGGCTTAAAGATTGATGAATTCAATATGACTGCCTCACTAAAGCAGGGGCAATCAATTGATCTTGGGGGTATAGCAAAAGGCTATACTGCAGACGAGCTTATAAAACTTTACAAGGAACTCAGAGTAAACTCAGCTTTTATAAATCTTGGGGGAAATGTTAAAACACTTGGTACAAAATTAAACGGTGATCCCTGGATGATTGGTCTTCAGGACCCGAGAAGCAAACGCGGTGACTTTATTGCAGCCATTGAATGCTGTGATATGTCAATAGTTACCTCTGGAGACTATGAAAAATACTTTTTGGAAGACAACAAAAGGTATCATCACATCATTGACCCAAGAACCGGTTATCCCTCAGATTCAGGCATAATCAGTGCTACCGTTGTATCAAATTCATCTATGGAAGCAGATGCACTTTCAACTGCGGTTTTTGTTTCAGGCCTTGATTATGGCATGGAGCTTATTTATAAAATGAATGTTAATGGGGTAATTATTACAAAAGATAAAAAAGTCTATGTTTCCAAGGGGTTATCTTCTTTATTTCATATTCAAAGCAATAACAAACCCTATAGTTATTATTATTTTTAAAATGGTGATACAAAATGTTTATTACTATTGTAACAGGAATTATCAGTACATTTCTGATTGTTTTCTCACTACTGTACCCTTTGCTCAAGAAACAAAAACTCTGTATTAAGCTTAAAAAGCTTAAATTTCACTGCATTTCGGGATATTTATCTTTATTGATGATCCTGGTGCATATTGATTTCAATTTTAATTTCTATTTAACCTCAGGCTACTTAAGCCTTGTGGCACTTACTGCCGCAATTGTTTCCGGGATCATCAAAAAGTACATAATGAAAAACAGAATTGTGTACACTGTTCATTTATTGTCCATAACAGCACTTGCTGCATCAATTATATATCACATAGTTGTTAATACCATAAAAATATTATTTATGTAAAGTGAGGTAAAAGAAAATGTCAGAAATTAAAGAAAACAAAAGTATAAAGAAAGGAAAGAAAAAAAGAATGATTATAGCAGCAATATCTATTGTAGTTATTATCGGGATTGTATTTGGAACAAGGTATTTCCTTCAGCTGCGCGAGTATAAAAAACGTATAGCTGATATATCAATAACCGATGCTGATTTGAGTAAAATACCCAATGGCTCATATAAAGGTTCATACGATGCAATTATGGTCGCTGCAACAGTAAATGTAGATGTAAAGGATCACAAAATTACAAATATCACCCTTATAAATCATAAAAATGACAAAGGTAATAAAGCAGAAAAGATAGTAATGGATATCCAAAATGCCCAGTCCCTCAAGGTCGATACTGTTTCAGGTGCCACCAACAGTAGCAAGGTCATTCTAAAAGCAGTACAAAATGCACTCGACTTATCACAAAAAAATTAAAAACAAAGCAGGATAATCTATTTTGTCATCAATCTATAATCACCTTAATAAAGGTGATTTTTTTTAGGTTGAACCCTTCATTTTATCAGCCTTTATTTACTTTTACACCTACATAGCAATCAGCTATTAATTCATCCAATTCCTTACTCAGCTTAAGTGCTTCATTGGTTTTTAAACGGCTTTCATCCTTCAAAAGATCGTCAAGTTTTTGTCTTAGTACTTCCAGTTTTTCAATTTTTTTCTTCTCAAACCTCATAATAACTCCCAAGTAAAGTGCGTATATACGCAAAACAACAAAGCCTTAGAATAACTTTATTAAGGCTTTGTTGTGCTTATCATACATTAAAACCGGTAATTGGATTTACTGGCTAGTATACTATAGATGTATCTTTTTTACTTCCAATACAAGTTAAGAGATAAGTCAACTTCACAAACCCAAAAATTAATAATCAATAGTATATATAATGTTACAGAAAATATCAATAGATTTAATTGACTTATCTAAAAACTATTTTCTATTTAAATAAATAGCTGTTGAAAATTGATTCAAGCATTTCCTGTCTGCCGGAGCTGTTAGTTACATCACTGTGTTCCAATGCATATTTTTCAAGTTCCTTGAATCCTACCTTACCGTCTACGATATCTTTACCTATACCGCTGTTATAGCTTGAATATCTTTCATCAATGAACTTATCAATCTTACCATCGGTAATCATTTTGTCCGCAACAATCAATCCCTTTGCAAAGGCATCCATACCTGCAATATGTGCAAGGAACAGATCATCCGGCTTAAAGGAGCCTCTTCTTACCTTTGAGTCAAAGTTCAAACCACCTGTAGTAAAGCCGCCTGCTTTAAGTATTTCATACATTGCAAGTGATGTGTCGTAAATGTTTGTCGGGAATTGGTCAGTATCCCAGCCAAGAAGTACATCACCCTGGTTTGCATCAACACTTCCAAAGAATCCGTTCACTCTTGCAGCTCTCAATTCGTGTTGGAATGTATGTCCTGCCAAAGTTGCGTGATTAGCTTCAATGTTCATCTTGAAATACTTATCAAGATTGTAGCTCTTTAGGAAGCCAATAACAGTTGCAGTATCAAAATCATACTGATGTTTTGTAGGTTCCTTTGGTTTAGGTTCTATGAGGAATTGGCCTTTAAATCCTATTTCTTTTGCATAATTTACAGCCATTTGCATGAAACGTCCCATGTTATCAAGTTCAAGTTTCATATTTGTATTAAGGAGTGTTTCATAGCCTTCTCTGCCACCCCAGAATACATAGTTCTGACCACCGAGTTCGTAAGTTACTTCCATAGCTTTCTTAACCTGTGCTGCAGCAAATGCAAACACATCAGCATTCGGGGATGTTGATGCACCATGTACAAATCTTGGATTTCCAAATGCATTGGTTGTTCCCCACAAAAGCTTTGTATCACTTGACTTCATATGTTCTTTGATGTAACTGACAATCTCATCAAGATTCTTGTTTGTTTCTGCCAGTGTACTTCCTTCAGGTGCTATATCTCTGTCATGGAAACAGAAGAAAGGAACGCCAAGTTTTTCAAAAAGTTCAAACGCTGCTTCAACCTTTTTCTTTGCAAGAGCCATAGCATCACTTGTTCCGTCCCATGGCCTTTGAGCTGTTCCAACACCAAATGGATCTGCTCCATTTGCAGCGAAGGTATGCCAGTATGCAACAGAAAATCTTAAGTGTTCTTTCATTGTTTTGCCTGCTATAACTTGATCAGGGTTATAAAACTTGTAAGCTAACGGATTATCGGAGTCCTTTCCTTCATAGTTGATTTTTGAGATGCCCTTGAAATATTCAGTCATTTCAATCATCCACCCTTTCTGATAAATTATTAGTTATATTTAAACAAGGCTTTTAATGGAATAATTGCTGCCCCCATAGCAGAAGCTTTTTCTCCTATCTCGGAAGCTACGATTTCAACCCTTGAAGCCGGTGTTCCTAATGCCTTACAGGATACAACACCCTTAATGGTATCAATAGCCATGTCGGCATACTTTAAAAACTCCTTACCAAGTACTATTTTTGAGGGATTAATTGTATTAACAATATTTGAAACTGCTATACCCATATATCTTGCTGCTTCAATGATAACGGCCCTTGCAGCCTCATCTCCTGATGCTGCTGCCTCAACAACATCTGAAATTGTCATTTCATCAGCGTTTTCAAGGCTATTCAGTGTTGATACAGTACCCTGTTTAACCAGACGTTTGGCTTTATCAACGATGCTTTTGGAAGATGCTACAGTTTCAAGGCAGCCATAACTGCCACACCCACATTTCGGACCATTTTCATCAACAAGTATATGTCCGACTTCACCAGCAGTGCCGCTAGCTCCCCTATACAGCCGTCCACCGGTATATATACCTGCTCCTATACCTGATTTAACATTTATACATACAAAATTCTCTTCATGTTGGCATTGTCCAAGCCAATTTTCACATATAGCCGACGCCATTGCTTCATTTTCAACAAAAACAGGCACTTCCTTAAAACGAGTAAGAGCAGAATATACATTGGAATTCTCCCACCCTAGATTGGGAGCAAGTACAATATCATGGGTCTTAATATCAACAAGACCCGGTATTGAAAACCCTATTCCAAGAAGTTGTGAATAATCTTTTAAGTAATTATCCAACATTTTGGTTGCAGCATCCTCAGCCCTTTTAATAACACCTGCGAAATCTGTTTGGACAGGCATTTTAATAACTTTTTCGCATACAGTTATCCCGGTTATATCCAAAAGCACAAGATTTATAAAGTCATAATCTATATCAATCCCAATAGAATAGAACGAATCTGGTTTTAACTCAAGGAGAACTGGCCTTCTGCCGCCCTTTGATTCACCAATTCCGGTTTCATAAATGTAGCCTTTTTCTATCAGTCCAGCTGTGATAGCACCTGTTGCAGTTGCCGACAAACCGGTAAGCTTTGAAAGCTCAGCTTTAGACAATGCTTTATTTATTCTGATTAAATCCAAAATAATAGATTCGTTGTATTCTTTTAAAAATTTGTTGTTACCCGTTCTTTTAGACATTGATGACCCCTGGGTTATTTTTTTAATATTCCGGCAAGTTCAGAGTAATTATTCTTTAATGAAGAATAAAGCTTTGTGTATATCTTATAGAATTCAGAATATTTTTCAGTGTTGCCCAATTCAGGCTGCTGAACGTTTTTAACTTTTATTGCAGTATCACAAGCTTCTTCCACATTCTTATATACACCAGCACCAACACCTGCAAGTAAAGCAACTCCAAGTGCAGGACCCTCGCTGGAATTAATGGTTGTAATACCTGTACCAAATACATCAGCCTGCATCTGTCTCCATAATTTACTCTTACCGCCGCCGCCTGATGCTCTGACTTCTTTTATTTCAACATTCATATCCTTGATAATTTCAAGGCAATCCTTAAGGCTATATACAACACCTTCCATTACAGACCTTATCATATCAGGCTTTTCATGGAGTGCAGACAGGCCGAAGAACACACCTTTTGCATCAGGATCAAGATGTGGGGTTCTTTCACCCATCAAGTACGGCAGATATATCAGTCCCTTACATCCGGGTTCAATCTTTTCTGCTTCCTGGTCCATTAAGACATATGGATCAATTTTCATGAGCTCGGC
This sequence comes from Bacillota bacterium, assembly GCA_023397675.1. Lineage (GTDB taxonomy): Bacteria > Bacillota > Clostridia > Acetivibrionales > JANLFN01 > JAEZTC01. The sequence goes on from JAEWTV010000056.1 coordinate 81,694, forward strand.
TGTTCTTTTTTCTTCTATACAGAAGTTATCTCTAAACCATTTTAAAGATAATCCGGCACCTTGTGTAACGCCCATGATATGCCATGTATTTGGAACAGCATGACAGAAAGTATGTACTCTGCCTTTTGGATCTATACTAACCTTATCTGTATAGGCAAATACAACTCCTGAAGTACCTATTGTTGATGAAATAACACCAGATTTTACTATACCATTACCAACCGCACCGGCTGCCTGGTCACCTGCTCCTCCTGCTACCGGTGTACCTTCATTTAGACCGGTAAGTTCAGAGGCTGCTTTATTTACTCTTCCTGATATTTCATAGGATTCATAAAGCTTTCCAAGCATGTTGCTGTCTATCTCAAGCTTTTGAAGTATTTCGCCGCTCCATTGTCTTTTTGGTATATCCATAAGCTGCATACCGCTTGCATCTGAAACTTCAGTTGCAAATTCGCCTGTAAGCCTGAACCTGATATAATCCTTCGGAAGAAGAATTTTTTTAACTTTTTCAAAAACCTGGGGTTCATTATTTTTTACCCACATAATTTTGGATGCTGTAAAACCAGTCAGTGCAGGGTTGGCTGTAATAGATATAAGTTTTTCCCTGCCGACAATTGAGGTAATCTGTTCACATTCCTTGTGGCTTCTCTGGTCACACCAGATAATAGATTTTCTTAAAACATTATTATCCTTGTCCAACAGAACTGCGCCATGCATTTGACCGGATAATCCTACACCTTTAATGTCTGATGGATTAACGCCGCTTTTTTGAATTACTTTCTTGACTGTTATGACTGTTGCATTCCACCAATCTTCAGGTTCCTGTTCAGCCCATCCTATATTGGGCTGATATAAAGGATACTCACTTAATGCACTTGCAACAGTATTTCCACTTTCGTCAAACAGAACTGTTTTTGTTCCCGAAGTGCCAATATCAATCCCCAGTAAAAAAGCCATATCCATTACCTACTTTCTAATATTATATTATTAAGTATAGCATTAACTTATTTGGTTTACAATATATTTTACATAATTATTATATACTTTTTAATGTAACATTAGTATTAATATAAACAAATTTTTATAAAAAATACAATGAAAATATAAACAAAGGGTGTTTTTTGACAAGAAAAAAGCCGGGACAAAAAGTCTCCGGCTCATATACCTGTTTAATCTATTCTTTTACAGCTCCTGCAGTAAGACCGCCAATTATATATTTGGAACAGAAGCCAAATACTATAAGTATAGGTACAATCGATAATGCAATTGCCGTATAAACTGCTCCGAAGTCTGTCCTATATACACCCTTTGCAAGAGCAACCATTACAGGCACGGTATACTTCTTTTCTTCCTGAAGTATAACCAGTGGAGTAAGGTAGTTGTTCCATGAATTGATAAATGTGAATATTGACATTGTAGCCATTGATGGAGTTATCATTGGGAGAACTATCCTGTTGAACATCTTGAATTCTCCACATCCATCTATTCTCGCCGACTCCATTACTGATGTCGGAACTGCTGTTGCTACGTAACCTCTTACGAAGAATACCAGGTTTGCATTTGCAATCATTGGTATTATGATTGCTAAAGGACTATTGATAAGGCCTATTTTGTTCATCAAATCAAAGAATCCTACTATTCCTAATTGTGGAGGTACCATCATTGTTGTAAGTACCACCCAGAATAATGCTTCTTTAAATTTGAACTTGTATTTTGCAAACGCAAATGCTGTTAATGCTCCAAAATATGCTGAAATGATTGTTCCTATTCCGGAGATAATTAAACTGTTCTTAAAACCAGACCAGAAGTATGGTACGTTTTCTACCATTCTGCTGTAGTTTTCACCGAATTCCGATCCAGGAAGCAGTGTAACAGATGTAGCAATTGTTTGGTTATCCCAGGTTGCATTAATTATCATTATATAAAACGGCAGGAAGCATAGAACTCCGAGAAGGACAAGTCCTACATACATAAACACACTTCCTACGCCGAATCTTTTCTTTACCAAACTAGACATTATTCTATCCCCCCTTTACGCTTCATCAGGTTTTCTGTTTATAAATCTGAATGCTATGACAACAAATATCAGTATCATAAGGAACAATGCAACACCTATTGTTGCTCCATAACCGTATCTGTTAGTCTGGAACGCCGTGTTATATAAGTACATAACCATCGTAAGCGCCGAATCATTAGGAGCGCCTGATCCATTTGTCAAAGTGAAAGGAACGTCGAATATTGTCATACCTCCAATTATTGAGGTACAAATATTATATGATATTGTTGACTTCAATCCCGGAATTGTTATGTAGCGGAACTGCTTCCATTTACTTGCACCATCCACGTAAGCAGCTTCATACAATTCGTCCGGTATTGCTTTTATACCAGCTATAAATATGATCATAGTATAACCAAACCACAACCACCACAGGATAAAGGATATCGATCCTCTTGTCCATCCTTCGGACTGCAGGAAGTATATCTTATCCATATAGTCGGATCCGATTAAACCAAGCTTTTGAAGAATAAAGTTTATGGCACCACCCTGATAATCTAACAGGAAGAAGAACAAAGATCCTACCGATGCCATTGTAACAAGACTTGGGAGGAAGTATGTAGCTCTGAAAAATCCTCTTCCCTTAATGTTCTTTTGTGTTAAAAGAGCAGCAAGTCCAATTGCAAATATCATCTGTGGTATTACATTACATAACCAGATGAATAAGGTATTTCCGATTGTTTTAAAGAATGTTGCATCATGAATTAGGTTTTCAAAATTATCAAGGCCTATAAATACTGGCGGCTTCGCTGTACCATCCCATGATGTAAAGCTTAAGTATATTGAATAAATCAGTGGATAAACTACAAAGATCGCCATAACTACAAAAAACGGAATTAAGAAATAATAACCGTAACGGCTGTATTTATCCTTTTTTACAAGACTATTAGCCAACGCTAACCCCCCTATTTTCTCATATAGCCATATAAAAATAATAGCACAA
>JAEWTV010000141.1 GCA_023397675.1 Bacillota bacterium
GGCGAGAATAGATGGATGTGGAGAATTCAAGATGTTCTACAGGATAGTTCTCCCAATGATAACTCCATCAATGGCTACAATGTCAATATTCTCATTTATCAATTCATGGAACAACTACCTTACTCCACTGGTTATACTCCAGGAAGAAAAGAAGTATACCGTGCCTGTAATGGTTGCTCTTGCAAAGGGTGTATATAGGACAGACTTCGGAGCAGTTTATACCGCAATTGCATTATCAATTGTACCTATACTTATAGTATTTGGCTTCTGTTCCAAATATATAATTGGCGGTCTTACTGCAGGAGCTGTAAAAGAATAGTAAATAAATCCAAAGTTGTTTGTATTTTGTGTATTATGGTGATAGCCGGCGCTAAACGTGGGTTATCACCATTTTCATAATATCTTAAACAGGAGAATAAAGTATGAATTACGGTTTTTTTAATGACTCAGAAAGAGAATACGTTATTACAAATCCAAAGACACCTGTAAAATGGATTAATTATGTTGGCGGTCTAAGTTTCGGAGGTTTTGTCGATAATACAGGCGGTTCCTTGATATGTAAAGGAGACCCTGCATTAAATAGGATGACAAAATATATCCCTCAGATGCCAGACTCAGATTTTAAAGGTGAAACCTTGTACTTAAGGTTTAAAAAAGATGGTAAGTATAAAGTGTTCTCCCCGTATTTTGTTCCTACATTAGACAGATATGACAGGTATGAATGTCATGTAGGACTTGGTTACAGCAGAATAGTATCCGAATTCTATGGAATCAGGACAGATGTAAAAATATTTGTTCCAATCGGGGAATCAAGAGTTATAAGGGATATTGTTATCACTAATTTGAACAAAGAGCCTCTGCAGATAGATGTTATACCAGTTATTGAGTATACACACTTCGATGCATTGAAACAGCTTACAAATGCCGATTGGGTTCCCCAGACAATGCAGTCAAAGGTTATCAATCAGGAAGATGGTCTTAAGGTTCTCACACAATATGCCTTTATGAACAAAGGTAGAAGGATAAATTACCTGACTTCAAATTATCCGGTATCATCTTTTGAGTCGGACCGTAAACAGTTCCTTGGTGATAATGGCTATGGAACATGGAAAAGTCCATATAGCCTTTTAGAGGATGAATTAAATAATTACGAAGCTCTTAGAGGAGATAACATAGGTGCATTGATGCATCACCTTGGAGAGTTAAAGCCAAACGAAAGTAAACGGATTATTACACAGTTTGGTCAGTGCAGCAGTATTGATGCAGAGACATCTGTAATAAAGAAGTTTAGAGATGAGAAAGTTGTTGAAGCTGCTTTTAATGAACTAAAGTTATTCTGGGACAACTACCTTGATACAATCGTAGTTGATACTCCTGACAAGGCAATGAATACAATGCTTAATATCCATAATCCTAGACAGTGCTACATAACAAAGAATTGGTCAAGGTACCTTTCACTTTACCAGCTGGGATTTGGCGGAAGGGGTATAGGCTACAGAGACAGCTCACAGGATGTTATGGGTGTTCTCAGCCATATGCCTGAAGAAGGAATCAAGCTGATTGAAATGCTTTTAGGTGTTCAGAATTGCGATGGATCAGCAATGCATCAGCTAAATCCACTTACATTGGAGGCTACTGCAGGAGACTCAAGGGAAATGGAAGACAGGCCGCATTATTACAGTGATGACCATCTTTGGGTAATACTTGCCGTATGTACATATATTAAAGAAACAGGTAATAAGGATTATTTATCAAAAGTGATTCCATATTATCAAAAAGATAAAGAAGGTAATCCAATTGAAAAGGGTACAGTGCTTGATCACTTGAAAAGGGCAATAGAGTTTACATACAATAATATTGGTGCACATGGAATTCCGCTTTTAGGTTTTGCTGACTGGAATGATACAGTTAACCTTCCGACAGGCGCAGAATCAATGTTTACTGCAAATCTCTACGGTGTTGCCTTAAAAGAAATGATCAGCCTTATGAGCTACCTTGGTGATAACTGTAGTGCTGAAAAATATGAAAATTATTATAAAATAATCAGTGAGAATGTTAATAAACATGCGTGGGACGGAGAGTGGTACATAAGGTATTTTGACCATAACGGGAGCCCCATTGGTTCGTCCAAAAATGAAAAGGGTAAAATATATATAAACGCTCAGACCTGGGGTGTTATGTCAGGCTTTGCACCTTTCGATAGAGCTAAAAAGGCTTTGGAGTCAGTTAATAAAATGCTTAATACCAAGAATGGTATTAAACTAAGCGGGCCGGGATACAACGGATATGACCCTGAAATTGGAGGTATCACAACATATCCTCCTGGAGCTAAGGAAAATGGAGGCATATTCCTGCACTGCAATCCTTGGGCAATGATAGCAGAGACTGCTGTAGGTAATGGGGATAGGGCATTCCAGTATTATACCCAGATCAACCCTGTTTATAAAAATGATATTCTTGATGAATATGAGTGTGAGCCATATGTTTATCCTCAGAACATATTAGGAGATGAACATCCCCAATTCGGTCTTGGAAGGAACAGTTGGCTTTCAGGAACTTCATCCTGGGTATATCAGGCAGCTACAAAATATATTCTCGGTATTCAAGCTGAATATGAAGGGCTTAGTATTAATCCGTGTATTCCTTCAGATTGGGAAGGTTTCACGGTAAAGAGAAATTTCAGGAATGCTGCATATAACATTGAAGTTAAAAAGCCTAAGGGTATTTGCAAGGGTGTTAAAGAAATAAGTGTTGATGGAAAAAAACTTCAAAATTGTCTTATACCAATTTTCGGAGACAACAAAGTTCACGATGTTAAAGTTATAATGGGATAAAAGTCATAGAAAAATGGCCTGTATATGCAACAGGCCATTTTCTTTTGAATTGAATTATGGATATTCTTAATTATAGGGGAACAACATTTGCTGCCTGATCTCCGCGCTGTCCCTTTTCAATATCAAATTGGACACGCTGACCTTCATTTAAAGATTTATATCCTTCGCTTTGTATTGCAGAAAAGTGAACAAAAACGTCATCGCCACCTTCGCGTTCAATGAATCCATAACCTTTATCAGCATTAAACCATTTTACTGTTCCTTCCATCCAACTGCACCTCCGAATATTGTTACTTAATCTATTATGTTAACAAAAGTTCAAAACTATTCAAAAATTATTTGTATGAATTGTTATATTTTGTATTATTATTTACAGATACTAATTACATTGTGCTGTGAAAGTCCCTATGTTATAATCTTATAGTACTTAGAATACTCAATTTATTAATATTCAGCAATCATCAAGGAGGTTAAGCAATTGAAGAAATCTGTAGTTTTAAGGTTGATTTGCACAGTTATTATTACTTTAATGATGACATCTATATTAGTCGGTTGTGTAGGTAGCACAAGCGATGAAAAAAGTGATATTGGAAAAATTAAGGAAGGAACTATAACAGATACTACCAATGCTAATTATCAAGAATATAAAAATACAGTAAAAGGATTTTCTATTTATGCTATTAAGGAATGGCACGCTGAAGAAAATATTAAACAAGCAGCTTTTGCTTTCTTTAATACAGAAAAGGATAAGGATGATTTTGCTGAAAGTGTTAACTTATTGATTCAGGATATGAAAGACACACCTGTTACCATGCAACAATACACTGAAGGTTCAGAAAAAGATATTAAAAAGCTTACAAATGCAAATATAGAATCTTCAGAGGATGTGACATTTGGAGGGTTAAATGGGCATAAGATAGTTTATAGCAGCACGGCAAAAAGCATCAACTTCAAAAAGATGTCAGTATACACAATGAAGGATGGTAAGGTTTATTTATTAACTTATACGGCTAAAAGTGATAGCTATTCAAAATTTATCAACAAGATTGAAGAAGTGGTTAAATCGTTTAAGTTTTTGTAATTGAAGAACTAATTAAAATTAATCTATAAGTTTAATTTTAATAGGGGTGAAAAATGTCAAAAAAGAATATCTTGAGGATTATTTATATTATAGTCCTTGTTTGTTTCCTCTTGCCTTATAACTCAATTACTTACAGCAATCCTTTGGCTGGCGGTAAAGTTGATACATCAAGTAATAATCAAATAAGCAAAATCTTTAGTGAAGATGATGATTTTTTAGATCCGGAAGATATCTGGTATAATGGAGGTTCTAAAGATTCAGAAGATTCAAAAGATGATGGGGATAGTAAGAGCCTCGGAGAAGATGCTGAAAAGAGTTATCCACAGCTTTTGATTATCCTTGCATTTGCAGCAGCTATAGCTGGATTGGTTATTACTTTTATAAGATTCAAAAAAGCTGTGTTGTTTTCTGCAATAGCAGCAGTAGCAGGGTTTGTTTGTATAATTGTTTTAACTTTTGCAATCCGTTCATGGATGATAACAAACAATTCACCTGGAGCTGAAGTAGTAATTATGGTTAATTATCGGGTAGGATTCTATTTAATATTGGCTGGCTTTGCTGCAGCAGCGGCTTTCGGGTTTTATGCAAGTTATAATAAGAAGCCTGTGCAGACACCATACATGGGGTAGCAAGGATCATATGCACCACCTGACTATGTACAGCATCCACCATTTGTTAATATGGAGCAGCAATATTCACCTCCTCAGCAGGAAAGTGTAAATCGTTTTTGTTCCGAATGCGGTTTTAAAATTAGATCTTGAGACGAATTTTGCTCAAATTGCGGTACTAAAGTACAATAACTAAGTCAAATTTAATCTTGACTGATAAAAAGCTCGCTTTAAATTATGTTGTTAAGCAGGGACTAATTAAAACTAATATATAAGTTTAATTTTAATAGGGGGGTTAAAATAATGTCAAAAAAGAACATTTTAAGGATCATTTTCGTTATAGTCCTTGTCTGTTTCCTGTTACCTTATGTATCAGTTTCATGCAGTAACATGGAAATAATCGATGCAAAAGGATATAATCTGTTAGCTGGCGGTAAAATTGATGCATCAAGCCTTAATGAAATGAGCAAAAGCTTTGGTTCAGATCTAGGAAATTTAGGAGATCTCGGAAATATTGGGGATAAGGAAGACACTGGAGATTTGGGAGATATCGGCTCATTTGCCCCAAAAGGTGCTACAAAGGAAGATTACGGTCCACAGCTTATGGTTATTCTTGCATTTGCAGCTGCTATAGCAGGATTGGTTATTACTTTTATAAAGTCAAAAAAAGCTGTGCTGTTTTCTGCAATAGCAGCAATAGCAGGGTTTGTTTGTACAATTGGTTCAATTTTTACAATCCGTTCATGGGTAACAAACAATTCGGCGGAAGCAGAAGCAATAATTAATATTAAATATCAAATAGGATTCTATTTAATTTTGATAGGTTTTGTTGCAGCAGCAGCTTTGGGGTTCTATATAATTTATAATAAGAAGCCTGTACAGACGCCATTCATGGGGCAGCAGGGACCATACGCACCACCTGTACCACCTGACTATGGCCAGCAGCCACCATTTATTAATATGCAACAGCAGCAATATGCACCTCCTCAGCAGGAAAATGTAAGCCGTTTCTGTACAGAATGCGGTTTAACAATGGGACCAGGAGATGGATTTTGCTCCAACTGTGGTACAAAGGTACAATAGGTGTTTGTAATCCTGATCTTTGATTGATTAAAAGCTTGCTTTTCAATTTATATTGTTAAGCAGGCTTTTTAATTATTAACCTTACTAAAATTTTGTTATTTTTGTTTAAAGTTGTGGTATAAGTAAAGTATGCAATTTGCGACTAAACATAACTTTGACTAGAAGTCTCCGTAATGTTTAATCGCTCCATAAACCAAGGGGGAAAAGTCGATGATAAGATGGAAGGATACTTACAGTGTAAATGTAGAAGAAATTGATAACCAGCATAAGAAACTTTTTGAAATTGGCGGCAGGCTTTACGATTTATCTTCTCTTAAAGATGATTTTGATCATTATGACGAAATAATGGACATAATTGGTGAACTTAGGGATTATACCATTTATCATTTTAATTTTGAAGAAGAATTGCTTAAAAAGAATGGCTATGAAGAAATTGAAAATCATTCGATTGAACACGATTTCTTTGTTAAAAAGCTCAAAAGGATTGAAAAAAAGGATATCGACGGTCAGCAAGGTCAAACTATAATGGAAATAACCGAGTTCCTTATTGATTGGGTATCAAGTCATATTCTCAAGTCTGACATGCAGTATAAACCTTACTTAAACAGTAAGGGAGTTTATTGATTTTTTGTCTGAATTACAATTGAATATTACGCGGTAAAAGAAGTCAAGTTGTACACTGAAGCTGCCTGTTGTATGGATGTAAGTTACAGTTAAGGAATATAGTTTTAGACAAAATACTTAACATTTCTCTTGACTTTGGACCAACCTTTCTGCTACAATATTAAAGCAACGTATGGCGGCGTAGCTCAGTTGGCTAGAGCATTCGGTTCATACCCGAAGTGTCGTTGGTTCAAATCC
>JAEWTV010000142.1 GCA_023397675.1 Bacillota bacterium
AAAATAATCAGTAAAATAAAACGGGTAAGAGTATGGTAATGCTGATGAGCTAAATAGCACACCTTCAATAACCCATGACCCTTACCCCTTACAATTACTATCTCTTAACCTCTTCCATCGTAAATGCTTCTACAACATCTGCTTCTTTAAGATCGTTGAATCTTTCTACTGACAAACCGCACTCAAAACCTGATGCAACTTCCTTTGCATCATCCTTGAATCTCTTTAATGAAGCAAGTTTACCTTCATGAACAACTATACCATTTCTTACTACTCTTATATCTGTGTTTCTGACAATCTTTCCGTCAGTTACATAGCAGCCTGCAATGGTTCCTATTCCGGATACCTTGAATATCTGCCTGATTTCTGCGTGTCCAAGAACAACTTCCTTGAAGGTAGGATCAAGCATACCCTTCATAGCAGCCTGTATATCTTCTATAGCATTATAGATTACTCTGTAAAGCCTCATGTCAACTTCTGCATTTTTAGCAGCTTCCAGAACATTGGCACCCGGTCTTACATTAAATCCGATTATAATTGCATTTGATACCTGTGCAAGGGTAACGTCATATTCAGTAACAGCACCAACGCCTCCATGAATTATATTAACCCTTACTTCATCGTTGGTGAGTTTTGCAAGAGACTGTTTAACTGCTTCTACAGAGCCCTGAACATCTGCCTTAACAATTATATTAAGATCTTTCAGCTTACCTTCCTTGATCTGTGTAAACAGGTCATCAAGAGTAACTCTTGATGATGACTTCAGGTTTTGTTCCCTCTGCTTGAACTTTCTCTTCTCAGCAAGCTGCTTAGCAACCTTCTCATCGGTTATTGCATAGAAAACTTCTCCTGAAACCGGTACTTCTGGAAGTCCAAGAATCTCAACCGGAGTTGAAGGTCCTGCCTTTTTGATCTTATGGCCCTTATCATCAACCATAGCTCTTATTCTTCCAACTATAGATCCTGTTACAATTGAATCAGCGACATTTAAAGTTCCTCTTTGTACAAGCATTGTTGCAAGAGGACCTCTGTCCTTGTCAAGCCTTGCTTCAATAATAGTACCCTTTGCCTGCCTGTTCGGGTTTGACTTAAGTTCGAGTATATCAGCAGTAAGAATTACCATTTCAAGAAGCTGGTCAATGTTGTCACCTTTTTTAGCAGATACAGGTACACATATTACATCGCCGCCCCATTCTTCAGCAACAAGTCCATGTTCTGTAAGCTCCTGCTTAACCCTGTCAGGATTAGCTCCAGGCTTATCTATTTTGTTTATTGCTACTATTATTGAAACATTCGCCGCTTTAGCGTGGTTAATTGCTTCTACAGTCTGGGGCATAACACCGTCATCTGCTGCAACAACAATTATTGCTATATCGGTAACCTGTGCACCTCTTGCTCTCATTGCGGTAAAAGCCTCATGTCCAGGAGTATCAAGAAATGTAATATTCCTGTTGTTTATCTTAACCATATAAGCACCTATGTGCTGTGTTATTCCGCCTGCTTCGCTTTCAATAACATTTGTCTTCCTGATAGCATCAAGTAAAGATGTTTTACCATGGTCAACGTGACCCATTACAACAACAACCGGAGGCCTTGGCGACAAATCTTTTTCATTATCATCAGTATCATCAAAAAGAATGTCCTCTTCATTGACTACTACTGCCTTTTCAGTTTTAACGCCAAATTCTTCAGCAATCAGGGTAGCAGTATCAAAATCAAGCTCCTGATTAAGAGTAGCCATCATACCAAGTCCCATAAGCTTTTTGATAACTTCGGTGGATGTCTTCTTTAATGATTCTGCCAAATCCTTAACAATGATAATTTCAGGTATTGTAATTTGTGTAAGCACTGCCTTTGGAGGAATGTGTTTATTCTCAATCCTTATATCTTTCCTAGGCTTTGAACCTTTTTTCTTTTTATTATCGTCATTATAAAATTCGCTTAAAATATAGTCTTCAGAAAGTATTTCGTTTATACCTTTTTTCTCAACAAGAATTTTCTGAGGCTTAAATTTATTATTCTTATCCTGTACAGTCTTAACAGGTTTCTGCTCTCTCTTTATATCCTTGTCATTATCTTTACTTGCAAACTCTCTTCTAACCTCAGTTCTCTGTGAACTGATTGTTTCCTTCTGAATCTCGGTTAAATCAAGCTTTGGTATTTCAAGTTGACGGCCAGCTTGGTTCTGTGGTCTGTTACCATATGGTCTGTCGCCTTGTGGTCTGTTACCATATGGTCTGTCGCCTTGTGGCCTGTTACCATATGGCCTGTCACCTTGTGGCCTTCCTGGTCCACCTTGTGGTCTGTCGCCTTGTGGTCTGTTACCATATGGTCTGTCATATTGCGGCCTGTCACCCTGTGGCCTGTATGGTCTATCACCCTGAGGCCTGTCGCCTTGAGGTCTGTAAGGCCTATCGCCTTGTGGTCTGTTACCATATGGTCTGTCACCCTGAGGTCTATCACCTTGTGGTCTTCTATCATACTGAGGTCTGTCACCTTGTGGTCTTTCATATTGCGGCCTGTCACCCTGCGGCCTTCTGTCATACTGAGGCCTATCACCTTGTGGTCTGTCGCCCTGAGGCCTATTACCATAAGGTCTGTTATCATTCCTCGGACCAGACTGCTGAAAAGGCTTTCTATACGGCTGATCCTGATTTGTTCTCTGATCCGGAGCTTTCGGAGCACTGCTTTCAGTATTCCCGTTATCCTGCTGAGGTTTGACTTCAGGTGAAACAACCTTAGCACTCTGACTTAAGGTGTCCTTTTCAATGCTTGACTTTTCCTCCGCAATCTTTGAAGGTTGAGTGGTCTGTACCGGAATTTCAGTACTTACCAGTTTCTGTTCAGGCTTAACAGCTTTTACTTCCTGAGCAGGTTCTTTTATTGCTGCTTCATTTGGCATAACTTTTTTCATATCAGGCTTTTTAGGCGCAATATCCCTTCTATAATCATTTCTGTTTTCTCTTGAATAACCGGGTCTCAATCCGGAACCCGCATCTGCAACTTTAAAAGCGTCGTGTTTTTGATTTGTCTTAACATTGCCGCGAACATCTCTGCCTATCTCATTATGGACATCATGCCTTGCTTCATTTCTTTGTTCTTCTTCCTTCTTTGTATCTATTATAATTTCAGTTGTTCTTATTATCCTAGGAGCATGTTTGACATCCTTTGCATCCTTCTTAACTTCAGTCTTTGGAGGCGCAACAGGTGCAGCTTTCTTTTCCTCTGTGTCAGCTTTCTTATCATCATGCTTGATAATACCTATATGTTTGTAAAGAGCCCCCAATTCATGATCATCTAGCAGGCTCATATGGTTTTTTACGTGTATATTTATTTCCTCTAACTTCTCCATAAGCCTTTTGCTTGATGTATTCATCTCTTTCGCAAGCTCATATACTCTATATTTTTCCAATCTGCTCACCCCCGAATTCTAAGTTGCTCTCATCAATTAATTCTTTCAATCTTCCTGCAAAGTTTTTTTCTGTTATAGCAATAACTGATCTCAAATCCTTCCCTATATGTTTTCCGATAAACTCCTTCTCTCCGTAAATTCTATTATCAATGTGCCTGTATTCGCACATCTCTTGAAATTTCTTTTTAGTGTTTGGTGAAGCATCACCCGCTATTATTACAAGCTTTGCTTTTCCCTTTTTGATGTTCAATTCACAGGTGTCGTCTCCTGACACCAGTGCTCTTGCTTTAGCTGCAAGACCGATGAAAGAGTAAATTCTATTGGTCATTCTCATCCTCCATCTGTCTTTTTAAGGTTTCATAAACCTCTTCACTTATTGGAGCTTCAAAAGCCCTCTCAAGCCTTTTACCTTTTCTGGCTTTTTCAAAGCAATCGACACTCTTGCATATATATGCTCCTCTTCCAGGTTTTTTACCCGTAAAGTCAACACTCGTTTCATTTTCTTTGTTTTTTACAATCCGTATAAGTTCTTTTTTAGGCTTCATTTCCTGACAGCCAAGGCACATTCTCAAAGGTACCTTTTTTTGCTTCATTAACAATACCACCTCATGTCGAGTTAAAGGTTTTCACCTGTATACGGCAAAAGCCAGGGAACTGCCCCCTGAGCTTTATTCAGCATCATTTGAATTATCAACTATATCCGAATCGGATTCGGTTTCATAAGCTTCATCCGAAGATAAGTCGTCACTTTCATAGTTTTCATCCTCGCTGTAACTGCCGTCAAAATTAAACAGCTGCTGCTCTATAGCAGCTCTAAGCTGGGATTCACTCTTTATATCTATCTTCCATCCGGTAAGCTTTGCAGCCAGTCTGGCGTTCTGACCTTCCTTGCCGATTGCAAGAGAAAGCTGAAAATCAGGAACTGTTACTTTAGCGGATTTTTCCTCTTCATTTATATCTACCCTTATAACTTTAGCAGGGCTTAAACTGCTTGAAATAAATTCTTCAGGCATGCTGCTCCATTTTATTATATCTATCTTTTCACCACGAAGTTCATCAACTACAGCCTGAACTCTAGTACCTTTCTGTCCGACACATGAACCTACGGGATCAACATTGTCATCCTTTGAGAACACAGCGATTTTTGTTCTTGAGCCTGGTTCCCTTGCGATATTTTTGATTTCAACAATACCTTCATGAATTTCAGGAACTTCCAGCTCGAACAGCCTTTTTACAAGCCATGGATGTGTCCTTGAAACCATTATCTGAGGACCTTTTGTAGTGTTCTTTACCTCTATAATGTATGTCTTTATTCTGTCATTAAATCTATATTCCTCGTTAGGAGTTTGTTCGGATGGTGGCATTGTAGCCTCGGTTTTTCCCAGATCAATTATAACATTCTTTCTCTCTGATCTTTGAATTATACCGGTTACTATGTCGCCTTCCTTGTTGATAAACTCGTCGTATATTATTCCTCTTTCAGCCTCGCGTATTTTCTGTACAACTACCTGTTTGGCTGTCTGAGCTGCTATTCTTCCGAATTTCTTAGGTGTCACTTCAACTTCAGCAGTATCTTCAAGTATATATTTCTTACTTATTTTCCTTGCTTCTTCAAGTGATATATCAAGATATTCATTAGCCGGCTGGTCTGTCACTCTTTTAAGGGCATATACATGAACGTCTCCGCTATCGCGGTCTATAGTTACCTTAACATTCTGAGCGGTACCAAAATTTTTTCTGTATGCTGAAATTAAAGCAGCTTCAATGGCTTCAATCAATATATCTGTATCTATTCCTTTCTCTTTCTTCAATTGTTCCAATGCATGAATTAATTCGGCACTCATTCCAATAAAACCTCCCCTTAAAATTTAACAGCACGTTTTACTATTGCTACCTTGTCACGTTCAAACTCAACAATTTCATCAGATGCCTTTTTTATCAGTATATTGTTGTTACTTAATCCCAAAAGTTCGCCTTCAAAAACCTTCTGTCCGTCAATCGGCTGAAAAAGCTTTATTTCAACCACTTCACCCTTATATCTTTCAAAATCCTTATCTTTTTTTAGAGGCCTGTCAAGTCCCGGTGATGATACCTCCAGGAAATATGCCTGTTCTATGGGATCAGTAACATCAAGCTTATCACTCAACTCCTGACTGACCATCTGGCAATCATCTATTGTTATTCCCCCGGGTTTATCTATATAAATCCTAAGAAAACGGTTTGCACCTTCTTTTACAAATTCAACATCTACAAGATCATAATTATTTTTTTCAACTATAGGTTGAACAAGCTCTGTAACTATTTCTTCAACACTTTTCTTACCCATTAAAAGCCTCCAGTTAATCCAAACGCTCCAGGCTGTTTAACAAAGCGAAAGAGTGGGAACAACCCACTCTTTAACTTAAAATGCTATTTAGCCCTTAGTCAAAATGTATTATATCATTATTATCCGCAATTAGCAATAATTTATTACATTTCTTAAAGTTTTATTTCACTCTCCGCTTATAGGTTAAAGAAGCTCAGCTGGTTGCTTTCGGGCAATCCCTTAAAACAGCCTTGATTCTGCAGTATTTCAATTACAGACTTACTTATTTTTGCTCTCACCCGCAGGTCATCAACAGAAAGGAAATCTCCATTTTTCCTGGCTTCAACAATATTTTGTGCTGCTGAAACGCCAAGCCCCTGAAGTGAATTTAGTGAAGGCCTTATTCCTTCCGGCTCTATAAGAAATTTGGTAGCTTCCGAGTGATAAATATCAACCGGAAGGAACTTTATTCCTCTTGCATACATCTCGTTTGCAACCTCAAGTATGGTAAGAACATTCTTTTCCTTCTGGGTAATGGTATTGCCTTTTTTCTCAAATTCTTTAATCTTGTTTTTAACCTTATCCTGACCACATGCCATCATTTCCGCATCAAAGTCATCTGCCCTTACCGTAAAGTACGTAGAATAAAATGCTTGCGGATAATGTACCTTAAACCATGCAATTCTGAAAGCCATCATTACGTAAGCTGCTGCATGGGCCTTGGGGAACATGTATTTTATCTTCTTACATGAACCAATGTACCAAGCAGGAACCTTATTATCTTTCATGGTTTGTTCATATTCCTCTTTAAGGCCTTTACCTTTTCTTACATCCTCCATAATTTTAAATGAGGTCTTTGGAGGAAGCCCGCTATGCAAAAGGTAAATCATAATATCGTCACGGCAACATATTGCTTCGGAAAGTGTCGTAATTCCCTGTTTTATAAGTTCCTGTGCATTATTTAGCCAAACATCGGTTCCGTGAGACAGACCGGATATTCTTATAAGCTCGGAAAATGTCTTCGGCTTTGTATCTACAAGCATCTGTCTTACAAACTTCGTACCAAATTCAGGCACCGCGAAGGTTCCAACCTCGCTGTCTACGTCTTCGGGTTTTATACTAAGCGCCTCAGTACTGCTGAAAAGGCTCATTGTTTCCTTATCATCCAGCGGTATAGTTTTTGCGTCTATACCTGTAAGGTCCTCAAGCATTCTTATAACTGTAGGGTCATCATGGCCCAGTATGTCAAGCTTTAAAAGTCTTCCGCTTATTGAGTGGTAGTCAAAATGTGTTGTTATAATATCGGTATCCTGATCGTCAGCAGGCCTTTGGATAGGGCAGAACTCGTAAATGTCCCTGTCCTGTGGTACAATCATAACCCCACCCGGATGCTGACCCGTAGTTCGCTTAATTCCTGTACAGCCTCTTACCAGTCTGTTTATTTCTGCATTGGTAACAACTATTCCACGTTCATCAAGATAATTTTTAACGAAACCATAAGCAGTCTTGTCAGCAATAGTTCCTATTGTACCAGCTCTGTAAACATGTCCTACGCCGAACAATTCCTCAGTATATTTGTGTGCTCTCGGCTGATAATCACCCGAGAAGTTAAGGTCAATATCAGGCTCCTTGTCTCCATCAAAACCAAGGAAGGTTTCAAATGGAATGTCATAGCCGTCTTTTTTAAGTTCGCTGCCGCATACAGGGCAGTCCTTGTCAGGAAGGTCGAAGCCGCAGCCTACACTGCCGTCATCTATAAACTCCGTGTGTTTACAGTTAACGCATATGTAATGCGGAGGTAGAGAATTAACCTCTGTTATTCCTACCATGTTTGCTACAAAAGACGAACCTACCGAACCCCTTGATCCAACAAGATAGCCATCGCTGTTTGACTTTCTAACAAGCTTCTGAGCTATAATATACATAACCGAGAAGCCATTTTTAATAATTGAGTTAAGCTCTTTATCAAGCCTGTCCTTAACTACCTGCGGCAGATTTTCACTGTATATTTCTGTCGCTTTGGACATTGCCAGAGTCTTTATTTCCTCCTCAGCACCGTCAATGTTAGGTGGGAAGGTGCCATCAGGTATCGGAATTATTTGCTCAACCAGATCGGCAATTTTGTTGGTGTTTTCAACAACCACCTCATAAGCCTTTTCTTTCCCAAGATAGCTGAATTCCTCAAGCATTTCGTCTGTAGTACGTAAATACAAAGGTGCCTGATTGTCCGCATCATCAAAGCCCTGTCCGCCCATGAGGATTCGTCTGTAAACCTCGTCCCGCGGATCCATGAAATGCACGTCACAGGTTGCAACAACTGGCTTACCTAGCTCTTCTCCAAGGCTAATTATCTTCCTGTTAAGGTCTTTCAAGGCTTCCTGGCTTTGCATCCTTCCGTTATTAATCAAAAACTGATTATTGCCCAAAGGCTGTATTTCGAGATAATCATAAAAGGATGCTATTTTTTTAAGCTCCCTGTCGTCTTTTCCGTTAACCATAGCTGAATATAGTTCACCGGCTTCGCAGGCGCTGCCAAGTATAAGGCCTTCACGATATTTGAGCAGAAGCTTTTTAGGAACTCTGGGCTTCTTATGGAAATAATTCAGATGGGATATGGATACTATTTTATAAAGGTTTCTTAACCCGGTGTAATTTGACGCCATTATGATTGCATGGTATGAGTTTGCTTTTTTGTAATCCTCACACTCATCATACATTTTTTCTATGCTTCCGGTTGTTTCTGCGCCCTGTTCCTTAAGCACTTCAAAGCTTTTCCCCAGGATCTGTGCTGTTGTTTTAGCATCGTCAAGCGCCCTGTGATGGTTTCCCATATCAATATTCAGGTGCTTTGCAATTGCATCCAGCTTATATTTCTCAAGGCCCGGGAAAACACATCTGCATAGCTGCAAGGTATCTACTATGGTATTTTCAACATAAATACCGTTCATTGAAGCAAAATGTTTTATAAAACCAAGATCAAAACTTGCATTATGGGCGACTATAGGGGCTTGACCAATAAAGTCCATTAGTCCTTTAAGAACTTCTTCAATAGGCTGGGCATCCTTCACCATTTCGTCTGTTATACCTGTAAGTTTGGTAATGAAGGGCGGAATAGGTTTTCCAGGGTTTACAAACGTACTGTACTCATCGATTATACTACCTTGCTTAAACTTAACTGCACCGATTTCGGTAATACATTCCTTACGGTAGTCCAAACCTGTTGTTTCTATGTCCAATACCACATATTCATCATCAAGGGAATGTTCTTTCGTACCGAATATAACAGGTGCTCCGTTATCCAACAGGTAGCACTCTATCCCATATATGATTTTAATATTGCACTTTTTAGCTGTATCGTATGCCTCCGGATAAGCCTGCACAACACCATGGTCTGTAATAGCAACTGCTTTATGACCCCACTTGGCTGCGCGCTTGACAAGGTCCTTTGCTGATGATACGCCGTCCATTGAGCTCATTTGAGTATGTAGGTGCAGTTCCACCCTCTTAACCTCGGCATTATCAAGCTTCTCTTCTTTTTCTATCTCTATAATATCTGAAGCAATAACGGAAAGCTCCTTGGAGAACTTGTCGTACTGGGCTTCGCCTCTCACCCTTATGCGGATATTCTCCTTGAGTTTTTCCTTCATATCGTTCAGATTGTTCTTTTCAACAAATATTTTCATTGTAATGGTGCTTGTAAAATCAGTAACATCAAAGGAAAAGAGGAATTTCCCACCCCTTAGCTCCCTTACCTCAATACTTAAAAGATCACCGTACACTGCAACCTTGCCAGAATCCGGGGTTACATCCACCATATTCATTATACTGTCATTAAAGTTTTTACCCAGAAGCACCCTTCCGCTGCCTGAACTAAAGCCTTCGTTGCTGCTTTTAGTCTTAACGGTTTTTTTCTTGGCCTCTGGAAGCTCCATTTCACTTATTATCTTTTGTTCTTCCTTCTCTTTACTTTCGAGGTATTTGTCCATTTCGGCCTCACTCATGACAAAATCCTCAATATCAACCTTTATTTTTACAGAAAAATATTGTTCTGAAAGGCTTTCTATCAGTCGGTCACAGCCTTTGGATTTCAGAAGCTCGGAACCCTTTGTAGCCAATTTCAGTTTTAGACGGTTATTTTGGAACTCGCTACTGCAGCCGGTAAGAATTCCCTTGCAGGATGGAACCGACTGGCACAGTGAGAAAAGTATACTGTCCCAGTATGCTGTTATTAGTTGTTCTGTAGGCTGATCAATATTAAACTTTGTTTTGATTGAAACGGAGTTCATTCCGTATGAATTTGTTATCTGCTGTTCAAGATTGAATACCTTTTCAGCAGGAACAAGCCTGTCAGACAGGACATTTATTTCAAGTTTTTTTGATTTGCTGTATACACGTACATTCTCAACCCTTACACTTTTAAAAAGTTCAAGGGTTTCATCTTCATATGAAATTCCAGGAAATACCTCAAGTAATACCTTTGCTTCCCCTACACCTTTATCCATTGTAATTTAAACGCCGCCCCCCGGAACATTTTGAGTAAATTATCTTTGTTGTAAGTTTAATTTGGCTGCAAGAACTAGGTGCTCTGCGGTTGATACCCTGTAAATTCAGCTTCGGGCAAATTCAAACTCGATGAATAATCATTAATTGAATCTCATAGTAATTATTCATCTCAGACAGTGAATTTGCTATCCTCGCTCGGATTAACAGGCTCTACAACACACATCGCAATGTTCTTTCCACAAAATTAAACTCACAGTCCATAAACTAAAATAACAATAATTTTATAAATGTTAAATTTTCTCTATCTCACTAAGTAATACTTCAACTATCTTGTCTTCAGGTATCTTACGGATAATCTGTCCTTTTTTAAAAAGGAGCGCTTCGCCCTTGCCGCCCGCGATACCGATATCCGCTTCCTTTGCTTCCCCGGGCCCGTTAACGGCACAGCCCATTACTGCCACTTTTATGTTTTTATCAAGCTTTGCAAGCTTTGTTTCTATTTTGTTTGCGACATTAATAAGGTCTATCTGACACCTTCCGCAGGTAGGGCAGGATATGAAATCAACTCCGCCTTTTCTAAGCCCTGCTGCTCTAAGTATCTCTATTCCGGCTTTAACTTCCTCTACCGGGTCCCCAGTCAGTGATACCCTTATAGTATCTCCAATACCTTCACACAGCATTGTTCCAAGTCCGACAGAAGACTTTATTGTCCCCTTATAAACGGTCCCTGCCTCAGTTACGCCAAGGTGCAGCGGGTAGTCGGATTTTTCAGACATTAACCTGTAGGCGGCGATAGTCATTGGCACATTTGATGCTTTTAGTGAAAAAACTATATCCTCAAAACCTTCTGCTTCAAGCATCTTTGCATGTTCCAGTGCGCTTTCCACCATTCCCTCAGGCGTTACCCTGCCGTACTTATCATAAAATTGTTTTTCAATCGAACCTGAATTTACTCCAATACGTATAGGAATGCCATATTCCTTTGCCAAATCGGCAACAGCTTTAACCCTGTCGCGTCCACCTATATTTCCGGGGTTAAGCCTTATTTTATCGGCACCGTTTTTAATACATTCCAGCGCCAGTCTGTAATCAAAGTGGATATCAGTTACAAGAGGGATTCGAATGGTTTTCTTTATTTCCTTAACAGCCTCGGCAGCTTCCATATCGGGAATAGCAACCCTAATTATATCACAGCCTGCTTGTTCCAGCCTTTTAATCTGTTCAACGGTTTCCACAATATTTCTTGTATCTGTATTGGTCATGGATTGAACTGTAATTGGCGAATCTCCACCTATATAAACATTGCCGGCACGTATTCTGCGTGTTTTTTTTTGTTTGATATATTCCGTTTCCAGCGTAACCTCAGCTCCTTAACAGACTTTTGATTATGATTAACCCCCGGTGATAAGCCTTGCAATATCATTATACGTCAATAATATGAAGAGGCCAAAGAAGAGTGCAAAACCCACCATGGAAATCTTTGCTTCCTTTTCAATCGGTATTGGTTTTCTCCTTATTGCTTCTACTCCAAGTAATATTATCTTACTTCCGTCAGTCGGCGGAATAGGAATAAGATTTGTTACACCAAGCCCTATGCTTATAAGTGCAGAAATATTTAAAAGGTTAAGAATAATGTCCAAAAACGATGGACTATGCTGGACAACGGTATTAATGCTTGAAACAATACCTACAGGCCCGGCCATCTGGTTAACAGGCACCTGTCCGTTTATGAGCCAAACAATTGATAAAACACCTATCCTTGTTATTGAGTATGAATTTACAAAAGCACTTTTTAATGAACTGAAAATATTCCCTTTTTCGTTTGTAAATATCATACCAACATCATATTGTTCTGGGCTCTTGCCGGGAACAGGCGTTATACTAGGAAGAACCTTACCGGTACCATCTCTTAATACTTTTATGTCAATCGTTTTACCCTTATGTTCATAAAGATAATTGCTTATATCCTGCAAGCTAGATATTTGTGTGTCATCTATCTTCTTTATTTGATCACCCGGCTTTAAACCGCCTTTATCTGCTGCCGTTCCTTGCGACACCTTATCTACAACAGTGGAGTCAGGGCCATATTGAGCCTTTGGAGTAAAACCAATTAAATAACGATTTTCATGTGAAATATCGGGTGTAACTGTTTTGGTAAATGTACTGTCTCCACGCTTGTAGGTTACCTGTACAGGCTTTCCCTTCGAAGCATACATAAACATGGCGACATCCAGTGGCTGATAAACAGAATTATTATTATAGCTTATAATTTTATCTCCGGGTTTAAGCCCTGCATTATAAGCAGGAGAACCTTCCGGCACATCACTCAGTTTGGTGGTATCTACTCCTGCAATCAGATAGGATACTGCAAGGAATATTACCCCAAGAAGTATACTTGCAGCAGGCCCCGAAAAGACCGTTATAAACCTTGCCCATACCGGACGTTTGCTGAAAGCCCGTTCATCGTCAGATGCTTCTTCTTCGCCTTCCATCCTGACATATGCAAGTGCAGGTATAATTCTAAGCGAATACATTGTTTCACCGCGCTGGATACTGAATATTTTGGGTCCTATAAACAGTGAAAACTCCAAAACCTTTATTCCGGTCAGCCTTGCAGCAATAAAATGTCCAAGCTCATGTACTATTACTATGATATCAAAAGCAATGAATGCTATCAGCAAATTCATAAATCTTCTTCCTCCAATTACTGCTTTTTTGGTAACTTATATAAAACGATTCACTATTATTCTTGTCACTTTTTTAGTGTTTCAACGCATTCTCTCGCCCACTTGTCGGCAGCAAGAATATCCGAAAGAGTAGGATTGATTACAGGTTCATGCATATCCATAACTTTTTCTATTGTATCCTGAATATCCAGAAATCTTGTTTTTCCTTCAAGGAACATACTTACTATTGCTTCGTTCGCGGCATTCATTACCGCAGGCATTGTTCCGCCCACTTTGATTGCCCTGAATGCCAGAGCAAGACATTTGAAAGTTTCGGTATCAGGTTGTTCAAAGGTCATTCCGGTTTTAAACAAATCAAGCCGTGAAAAATCATTTGAAGCCCTTTCAGGATATGTTAAAGCAAACTGTATAGGTATTCTCATATCCGGAGAACCCAGTTGTGCAATTACTGAACCGTCTACATACTCAACTGCCGAATGAATAACGCTCTGCGGGTGTACAACTACCTGCACCCTTTCTGGCTTAACATCAAACAGCCAGGTAGCTTCTATAACTTCCAGCCCCTTATTCATAAGTGTAGCAGAATCTATTGTAATTTTGTTTCCCATGCTCCAGTTGGGATGCTTTAATGCCTGTTCACATGTCACTGTTTCAAGGTCTTTTAGTTTTTTACCCCTGAAAGGTCCGCCTGAAGCAGTAAGTATTAATTTATTTATACTCTTATTATCATTTCCCATAAGACTTTGAAAAATAGCTGAATGCTCACTGTCTACAGGTAATATCTGAACTTTGTGTTTTTTTGCCGCGGACATTACTAGTTGACCTGCAGCAACAAGTGTTTCCTTATTTGCAAGCGCAATATTCTTGCCGGCCTTAATTGCTTCAAGTGTAGGTACCAGCCCAGCAACTCCCACTATGGATGTTACAATTGTATCGGCTTCTTCAAGTGTAGCAATTTTAACAAGGCCTTCCTCGCCATGATAAATAGTAGTTCCAATGCTTTTAACCCTGTTTTGAAGCTCTTTTGCAAGTGCTTCATTTTTTACAGCAGCAGCTGAGGGCCTGAATTGTCTTATTTGCTTTTCAAGCAGATCTATTTGCGTATTCGCACTTAATCCAACTACTTCAATTCCACAGTTCAAAGCGACCTCAAGCGTTTGAGTTCCTACTGAACCTGTAGAACCAAGTATGGAAATTTTTCTTTGTTTCAAAATTTCATCCCCTATATGCTAAATCAAATTTGTCCTGCAACAATAGTTAGATAGAAATAAATAACAGGTGCTATAAAAACAACACTATCAAACCTGTCAAGAATTCCGCCGTGGCCTGGCATGATGTTTCCGTAATCCTTAATCCCTGCATACCTTTTAATTGCAGATGCTGCAAGATCTCCAATCTGTGAAAGGACTGCTACAAGTACTCCAATAATTGCATAATGGTATAACTCAATGTTTACTGAATTATTTGACTTAAGAACATACCCATATATCAGCGTTACTATAACGCAACCCAATATTCCTCCTACTGAACCTGCAACTGTTTTCTTGGGGCTTATCTCAGGTGCAAGCTTTGTTTTACCAAAAGCTCTGCCTGTAAAATATGCCATTGTGTCTGTAACCCAAGCAAAGAAAATGAGCCATATGAAATAAACACCCTTATCCAGATTCCTTGTAAGTATTATGAAAGCAAACATAAATACAACATAGAATATACCCATTATAGTAAGAGATGCATCTACAATATTATATTTCTTATGTTTGAAAACAATGAGTGCCATTAATACTGCCTGTATTGCAAATATGAATAAAAACAGATAGTTTAAGGAGCCCAGGTCTTTAATTATTTTATCAAGGAAATCAAAGCTCCCGTATAATCCAAGCATTAAAACAGGCAAACAAGCTATATATCCAATAAACTTAACCGGTTTATATCCTTTTTGCTGCATGCAGTTAAAAAATTCGTACATTCCAATCAATGTTGCTGCAAAAACAGCTATACCAAGTGCAGTCTTTCCAAGCAACAAAACGCCAATAAGAACAGCAATACCTATTAAACCGCTGATAATTCTGATTTTCATTTATTTTACTCCCCCAAATCTTCTGTCTCTTTTCTGATAAGTTCTTATAGCCTCAAATAGGTGTTTATCCTTGAAATCGGGCCACAATACATCTGTGAACCAAAATTCCGCATATGCAAGCTGCCAGATCAAAAAGTTACTGGTCCTTTGTTCCCCACTGGTTCTGATCAGAAGATCCGGGTCGGGAATGCCTGCTGTGTAAAGCTTTTGGCTTATAGTCTCTTCGGTTATATTTTCAGGATTCTTATTTTTATATTCTTTTGCAATTTCTTTTACCGCGTGCAGCATTTCTTCCTTGCCACCGTAGTTAAGTGCAATAATAAAGTTCATTCCATCATTATCTTTGGTACTTTCCTGAACTCTCTTAATTTCAGTTTTTAATTTATCACTGAGACCAGTATCAGTACCTATGACCTTTATCCTTACGTTTCTCCCGTCAATCTCCTTGTCTGCATTTTTAAGGTATCCATAGAGAAGGTCCATTAAAGTATCAACTTCCTTCTGTGGCCTTTTCCAATTTTCAGTTGAAAATGCATATACGGTAAGATACTTTATACCTATATCGTAACATTTATGTACTATTTTCCTTAATGCATTGGTTCCTTCCTTATGTCCTATGTTACGGGGTAGTCCTCTCTTTTTAGCCCAGCGCCCGTTTCCATCCATTATTATGGCTATATGCTGTGGAAGCCTTTGTGCATCGAATTCCTCAGTTGTATCAGCTTTCTTCCCGAACAGGAACATAGCACCCTCCTAGTTTTATTAATTGCCAGTGTTTACCGTTAATAAGCAATTCCTTAAACCATTATAATAAAAAAAGACAGCAATTAAAATATAAAAGCAAAGAAAAGTTCTGCAAACGGAGTAACGTAAAATAATAAACCCCTCATTTTAGAGGGGTTTTGCATACTAACAAACTTATCTTTTTATTATCTAAAAAATCTACCCTTACAACTCTGAATGAATTATCAATTTCAACATTCCTGTGCTTTGGGGGTAATGTAGCTCTAATATCGCCCACCTCTAAACCCTGGCCTTCAATTAATGGAATCGCCATGTCAAGAGTATAGCCAATAATATCAAATTCTTTCATTACTACCTTCCTTAGGTTTTACTATTTATACTTCAAGTATTTCCTTATCCTTAGCTTCAGCCATTTTATCAACCTCGGCTATGTACTTGTCGGTAATAATCTGAACATCCTTCTCGGCATCTTTTAAATCGTCCTCGGTCAATTCTCCGTTTTTCTTCTGTGCCTTGAAGTGTTCTATTATGTCACGTCTAATAGCTCTGATTGCAACTTTTGCATCCTCTGCATCCTTCTTAACAACCTTTGTAAGCTCTTTTCTTCTTTCTTCGGTTAATGCAGGGAAAACAAGCCTTATTACCTTACCGTCATTATTAGGATTTATACCTATATCCGACTTCTGGATGGCCTTTTCAATTTCCTTTAACATTTTTGCTTCCCATGGCTGAATAAGTATAACCCTTGCTTCAGGAACAGAAATATTACCAAGCTGGTTTATTGGAGTGGGTGCTCCATAATAGTCAACATGGATTTTATCGAGAATTGCGGGATTAGCTCTCCCAGCCCTTAAACCTGTGAGGTTTTCTCTAAGAGCATGTAAAGTTTTTTTCATTTTTTCTTCCATTGGCTTGTAGAGTTCCTTGTCCATAAATACCCTCCTTTATGTTATTTGAGTTCCTATATTTTCACCCATTACAACCTTTACTATGTTTTCAGGTTCATCAAGTCCAAAAACGATAATAGGTATTTTGTTATCCATACAAAGTGACGCTGCAGTCGAGTCCATTACTCCAAGACGTTTGCTAAGAACATCAATGTATTCAAGCTTGTCAAATTTCTTTGCATCAGGATTCTGCATAGGATCACTATCATATGCTCCGTCAACGTTTTTCTTTGCGAGAAGTATTACTTCAGCATCAATTTCTGCAGCCCTCAATGCTGCTGCAGTATCTGTTGAGAAATAAGGATTTCCAGTACCACATGCAAAAATAACTATTCTTTTCTTTTCAAGGTGCCTTACAGATCTTCTTCTGATATAAGGCTCGGCTATCTGACGCATTTCAATGGCTGTCTGAACTCTTGTAGGCATTTTCCTTGCTTCAAATGCATCCTGCAGTGCAAGTGAATTAATTACTGTTGCAAGCATTCCCATATGGTCTGCAGTGGTTCTATCCATTCCGTGGCCGCTTTTTCCTCTCCAGAAGTTACCGCCACCAACGACTATAGCAATTTCCACACCCAGATCATATATCTTTTTGATGTTATCAGATATTCTTGCTACAGTTTCAGAATCAATTCCAGTCTTTTTGTCTCCAGCCAGCGCTTCCCCACTGACTTTTAACATTACCCTTTTATATTTAGGTTCTGCCATTATAGAAATACCCCCGAATCTTTAACATATTTTTCTACATTAAGACTAAAAAATCCTGCATTAAAACTACAAATTGAAAAATAAATTTAATGTCTACACACAAAAAAGGAACATAAATATTATGTTCCTTTTTATTGGCTATTAACCATTGATCTGCTTCATAACTTCTTCTGCAAAGTTTTCTTCCTTCTTTGCAAGGCCTTCGCCTCTTTCAAATCTTGCAA
>JAEWTV010000128.1 GCA_023397675.1 Bacillota bacterium
TTTAAAATTACTTAAATCATAGCATTCATTCAAGAAAGGAGTAGGTTTTGTGGGGAACGATGAATTACAATTACTGGCATTGCTTGTAGCGATATTACTTCCTGCATTAAGTGCCGCACTTTGTTACATTATTAAAAGTACCCCGATTCGTAATTTTATAATCATCTTTACATCTTCAGTAATGTTTGTGGTAGCCGGAGTATTAACATATCTGTTAATAAAGGCCGGAGGAAAGATAGTCATAGACATACCTGAATCAATGCCGTTCGATATAGGCTGGATTATAAAGTTGCTGGATCTCGCTCTGATGGTGTACATAATATACACCGGAATCAGGCTAAGAAAAGCATTAATAGTAGTTCTTGCTGCAGTGCAGCTTGTTACAATGGTAATTTTTGAGGTGTTCGGATCGGTTGAAGAGCCAACCAGAGCATTTGTAATAGATTACCTGTCTCTTGTTATGATTCTTCTTGTATCTGTTATTGGGCCACTTGTGGCAATATTCGGTATGGGTTACATGAAAAATCATGAACATCATATGGGCCTTAAAAAATCAAGGCAGCCAAGATTCTTTATGATAATTTTTGCATTCCTTGGTGCAATGAATGCCCTGGTAATGACAAATAACCTTTCATGGATGTTCTTCTTCTGGGAGGTAACAACACTGTGTTCGTTCCTGTTGATATCTCACGATGGTACAGGGGAAGCAGTCAAGAATGCAACGAGGGCTTTATGGATAAACCTGCTTGGCGGTGTAGGCTTTATGGCTGCTATAGTGGTAATTCATAGTGCAACAGGTACTCTCGCAATAGATGAAATAATTAAAAAGGGAGCCGGTGGTTTAACAGGTTTACTTCCGGTAGGTCTCGGTCTCTTGTGCTTTGCAGGTTTCACTAAATCTGCCCAGTTCCCATTCCAAAGCTGGCTGCTTGGTGCGATGGTTGCACCGACTCCGGTATCCGCACTGCTCCACTCAAGTACAATGGTTAAAGCCGGCGTGTATCTTGTAGTTAGATTGTCACCTGCTTTTGCAGGTACTGTTCTTGGAACATTGGTTTCAGTTGCAGGCGGATTTACATTTGTTGCTGCTTCGGCAGTTGCAATCAGTCAGAGTAACGGTAAGAGAGTTCTTGCATATTCAACAATTGCAAACCTCGGTTTGATTGTGTGCTGTGCAGGAATCGGAACCAATGTTGCTATAGGTGCTGCAGTAATGCTTATGATATTCCATGCTATTTCAAAGGGCTTGCTCTTCCTTTGTGTAGGTACAATCGAACATGGCATCGGCAGCAGGGATATAGAAGATATGCAGGGACTTATGAAGAGAATGCCTATGACAACAGTAATTACAGTAATAGGTATGATATCAATGCTTTTACCTCCATTCGGAGTTCTTATAACAAAATGGCTTGCTATAGAGTCATCGGTAAATATGCCTCTCGTACTACTGTTTATCGTAATGGGAAGTGCATTTACAGTTGTATTCTGGGCTAAATGGATTGGTATAATTCTTACCTCTTCATATAAACCTAAATATAATATAGAAAAGTTATCCGCTTCAATCAAAAGCACATTACTGATTTTGGTTACAGGTGTTCTTGCGGCGAGTGTACTTGTTGTTCCTTTATACAATTCACTCATCAAGCCTTACATCCAATCACTTAGCGGAATAAGCCCCAAAATTGCTGCAGAAAGTGGCGGACTTATGATCCATGGATTGGACAATGCTGTAATAGGTGGATTTGTTTCAATATTGTTCTTCGTAATCATATTTGCATTAATGGTTATAATTCCAATATTGTTCAAGCATGCAAAGCCTGAAAGCGTTAAACCTCCGTACCTTTGCGGAGAAAATATAAACAATGATATAAGAGGACTTGAATTTACTAGTCCTGCAGATAAAGTTGAAGAGGTAGTTGTTCATAACTATTATCTTAAGGGCGCATTTGGAGAAGTAAGGCTTACGCCTTGGCTTAATGCAATCGCGGGAGCAATAATACTCATTATGTTTGGGGTGGTGATAAGATGACAAATACAGTTAAAGATATATTGATTTTAGTTGTAACTTTTATTGCGGCTCCATTTATAGGAGGACTCCTTAACGGTATTGACAGAAAAATCACTGCCAGAATGCAGAATAGGCAGGGACCACCAATACTACAGCCATTTTATGATGTGCTGAAGCTTTTTGGGAAAGAAAGAATTATGGTAAACTCTTCACAGATGGCATTTGTAATAGGGTATTTCCTCTTTGCACTTGCAAGCTTGGGGATGTTTGTGCTTAAGCAGGATTTTGTAATGCTTATATTTGTAATGGCATTTGCAAACATCACGCTTATTATGGGAGCAATGAGTGTCCGTTCACCATATAGCAAGATAGGTGCACAGAGAGAAATAATACAGATGATGGCTTATGAGCCTGTTCTTTTATTCATGATGGCCGGTATATATATGACAACAAAAAGCTTTATGATAGATAGTATATTTACCCATGACGAGCCGTTGCTGTTCAGCTTGCCTCTGGTTTTCCTGTCTTTCCTGTATGTGCTTACTATTAAGCTAAGAAAATCACCTTTTGATTTTTCAACATCGCACCATGGACATCAGGAACTTGTAAAAGGTTTGACAACCGAATTCTCTGGCCCTCAGCTTGCAATAATAGAGGTCGCTCACTGGTATGAACTGGTATTATTACTTGGACTTATATCTCTGTTCTTTGCAAAACCGATATGGGTTGGAATTTTAATATCACTTGCATGCTATTTCCTTGAAATAGTTGTAGACAACATCAGCGCCAGGGTTACCTGGAAGTGGATGCTTAAAGCTACAGGAATTGTAGGAATTGGAGTTGCTCTTACAAACATTATCTGGCTTTACATTAAAAACAGATAATTTACAGTAAGGATTAATAAAAAAGGGTATTATATTAATTATGTGATGTTACAGGTATGAACGGATTTTTGAAATGGATCATTTATCCGTACCTTGGATGAAATGGAGTGAAACTTGTGGGAATAATCAGTAAATCCCGAATAAAATCACCCTGGGTGATACATTACGACTGCACAAGTTGTAATGGTTGCGATATAGAAGTACTTGCGTGCCTTACACCTTTATATGATGTAGAGCGTTTTGGAATAGTCAATGTGGGTAATCCCAAGCATGCCGATGTACTGGTTGTTACCGGATCGGTTAATAAAAGGAATGTAAGGGTATTGAAGAACATATACAATCAGATGCCTGAGCCAAAAGCCGTTGTAGCGGTTGGAGCATGTGCATGTACAGGCGGGATATTCAGTGACTGCTACAATGTTTATGGTGGTGTAGACAAGATACTTCCTGTTGATGTTTATGTACCTGGATGCTGCCCAAGACCTGAAGCTATAATTGACGGAATATATTCTGCGGTAGGAAAGATCAACGAAAAGGTAAAGAATAAGAAGAAAAAGCCTGCACAGGCTGAAAGCAGCAAGGAAGGCGCAAAAGTTGAATAACGCCCCCTGGGGTAATGTTAGAAGTAACGGAGGCTAGTTTATGATAGAAAACTTGTTTGATATAACAAATGACCAGCTTTTAGGTGAAGTCCAGAAGCTGAAGTATGACGGATACAGGTTTGTTACATCTACATGCGTTGATAATGGAGACGGCACGATAGATGTAATATACCACTTCGACAAGAATTATGAAATGAAGAACCTTAAATTGAAAGTGCCCAAGGATGAAGAAATAGACAGTATTTCAAAAATATATTTCTGCTCCATACTTGTTGAAAACGAAATGAGCGAATTGTTCGGACTTAAAATATCAGGTATGGCAATAGATTATGGCGGAAAAATGTTGTTATCCGATGACGCACCGGAAAATCCAATGGCAAGAAACCAGATAGTAATTGAGCAGAAGGGGGAGAAATAGGATGTCAAAGACAGTAATACCATTTGGACCGCAGCACCCTGTTCTGCCCGAACCGCTTCATCTCAAGCTGGTTATGCAGGACGAAACAGTTGTAGAAGCTATCCCTGCTATAGGCTATGTTCATAGGGGACTTGAAAAGCTTACTGAGACTAAGGAATTTACACAGAATGTTTTTGTAGTTGAAAGAATATGCGGAATATGCAGTTTCCAGCATGCATTAGCATACTGCCAGGGAATGGAGAGCCTCATGAATATCCAGGTTCCTGACAGAGGACGCTACCTCAGGGTAATATGGGCTGAACTTCACAGAATTCACAGCCATCTTCTCTGGCTCGGTCTTTTGGCGGATGCATTCGGTTTCGAAAGCTTGTTCATGCAGGTTTGGAGAAATAGGGAAAAGGTTATGGATATCATGGAAGAGACCGCAGGAAGCAGAGTTATAATATCTGCAAACGCTATCGGCGGTACAAGAAGAGACATAACTCCCGAAATGCTTGTAAAGATTACAGTTATTGTTGATGAAATAAAGCAGGATCTCGAAGAGGTTGAAAAGACATTCTTTAACGATTATACAGTAAAACACAGACTTGTAGGAGTAGGTGTTCTGAGCAAAGCGGATGCATATGAGCTTGGAGCCTGCGGACCGATGGCAAGAGCCAGCGGAATAGCTACCGATCATAGAACTACAGGCTATGCGGCATATGGGGAACTTGATTTTGAACCTATCACCCATAACGATGGCGACAGCTATTCAAGGACAGTAGTAAGACTTAAGGAAGTATACCAGTCAATAAGCCTTATAAAACAGGCTATTGCAAAAATACCTGAAGGTGAAATAGCAGCTCCGTTCAAAGGGTTCCCGAATGGTGAGGTAATATCAAGAGTTGAGCAGCCGAGAGGTGAGGCTCTTTACTACATGAGAGGCAACGGTACTAAGAATCTTGACAGGTTGAGAGTAAGAACTCCAACTTTTGCAAATATTCCTGCATTGCTGAAGATGCTTCCTGGAAGCCAGCTTGCAGACGTACCGATATTGATATTAACAATAGACCCTTGCATTAGCTGTACTGAGAGGTGATAAAAAATGTTTGATATGATGAAAAATATATTTAAGAATCTCGGTTCTAAGCCGGCAACAAGAAATTATCCTTTTGATACGAGGGAGCCGTTCAAGAATGCAAGAGGCCAGGTTGCAGGCGTTGATATTGACACCTGCATATTCTGCGGCATATGCTCCAAAAAGTGCCCGGCTGATGCAATTACTGTCAACAGGAATGAAAAGTCCTGGGAGATCAATAACTTCAAGTGTGTAGTATGCGGTGTATGCTCTGAGGTTTGTCCGAAGAAATGCTTGCATATGGGTGAAGCTCACAAGACATCTTCCCCGACAAAGGATATTCATAGACAGGTACAACAGCCAAAGCCTGCAGAACCTGCAGCACAGGAAACAACAACACAACAATAAGCTTATTAACGGGGATTGCTCTTGTACTTGAGAAAGGGCAGTCCCTGCTTTAATTATGTTATGTTTTGAAGAAAGATAACAAAAACAAAAAGGGTTCCGATACCCTTGAGTTTTTATAAGTGGGAGTATGACATGCACGAATATGCCATAACAGAGAACATAATAAAAACTGTAAATGCAGAAGCTGAAAAAGCCGGTGCGAAAAAAATTACAGAGATAAAACTTGTAATAGGAGATCTATCCAGTGTTGTAGATGAATCTGTTCAAATGTACTTTGATATTATAAGCAAAGATACACTTGCGGAATGCGCAAAACTAGTTTTTAAAAGGGTACCTGCAGAATACAGATGCAGACAGTGCGGAAACGAATTTGTAAGAAACAGCAGCAGCTTTGACTGCCCAAAATGCGGTGGCGACAGCATTCTTACCGATAAAGGAAAAGAATTCTATATAGAAAGCATTGAAGTTGAATAATTATAAGTAGGATGTGGTTTTGTGGAAATAAGAATCATGAAAGATATAATGGAAAGCAACGACACCCTGGCAGCTGGAAACAGAAAGCTTTTTGGAGACAAAAAACTTACTGTCGTAAATATAATGGCCTCTCCCGGTGCAGGTAAGACAAGCATTATTATGAAGATAATTGAAGCCTTTAAGGGCAGCATTGAAATGAGTGTAATTGAAGGTGACATTGCTTCAACAATAGATGCAGAAAAAATAGACAGGGAGAATATACCTGTGGTTCAGATAAACACAGCAGGCAACTGTCATCTGGATGCAAATGTAATACGACAATCCGTGGAAGACCTCAAAGTAAAGGATAACTCCTTTGTATTTATTGAAAATGTCGGAAATCTGATTTGCCCATCATCTTTTGATCTTGGCGAATCTATAAAAATAGTAATAGCAAGCGTACCTGAGGGACATGACAAGCCTTTCAAATATATTTCAATGTTTGAAGCTGCCGACGTTGTTGTTTTAAGCAAGACAGACCTGCTTCCGTATATTGATTTTGATAAGGAAGCCTTTTATAAGGGAATCAGGACACTGAATCAAAAAGCTCCCGTATTTGAAGTTTCCTCAAAGACAGGCGAGGGTATGAATGAATTGATTGAATGGCTTAAAAGTCAACAGTTATAGGATGTTAGAACACCTGCAAAAACGCAGGTGTTTTTTACAGATTAGCATTGACTAACTGGTCAACGGAGATTATAATTATATTTGTAGGTTGACCATGTAGTCAATAGAAGGAGTGTGACATTATGAATATCATAGAAACAAACAAACTTACAAAGTCATATGGAAAGTCAAGAGGAATAATCGATGTCGACCTCAATGTAGAGCAGGGAGAGATATTTGGTTTTATAGGTCCTAACGGTGCTGGAAAATCTACAACTATAAGAACACTGCTCGCTTTTATGTTCCCGGATAGTGGAAGTGCAAAGATTTTCGGAATGGACTGTTTTAAACAATCAGATGAAATTAAAAAGGAAATAGGTTATCTTCCGTCTGAGGTAAACTATTATGATGATATGAAGGTTGGAGAGCTGCTATCCTACTCTGCAAAGTATTACAAGAAGGACTGCTCAAAGAGAATTAAGGAATTGGTTGAAATATTCGATTTGGACACTAGTAAAAAGATAGATTCCCTTTCTTTCGGAAACAAGAAAAAGACTGCTATAGTTCAGGCATTGCTGCATGAGCCGAAACTGCTTATACTTGATGAGCCTACAGGTGGTCTGGATCCATTGATGCAGAACAGGTTTTTTGAGGTTCTTCAGCAAGAAAATAAAAAGGGTACTACAATTTTCTTTTCCTCACATATTCTCAGCGAGGTACAGAGAATGTGCAGCAGGGTTGCCATTATAAAAGAAGGCTGTATTCTTAAGGTTGAGCAGGTAGAAGTCTTAAGGTCCAGTAAGTATAAAAAGATAAGAATTGAGTCTGATGGAAATGGTATTGAGGAAATCAAAAATCTTAAGGGTGTAAGCAAGTTTGAAGCAAAAGAAGGATTATATGAGTTCCTCTACAGTAAAGATCTTGATTCAATTATTAAATGGCTATCTGAAAGGCACGTGGACAATTTATGGATAGAGGAGCCTTCACTCGAAGAAGTGTTTATGCATTATTATGAGAAGGAGGGTGTTATTTTATGATTTTATTTTTGAGAGAATTGAAAAGAAACAGGAAAACTTTTATTATATGGAGTTCAATAATTCTTTTTTATAACATTGCGGTTATAGCTTTCTTCCCAATGCTTTCGGATAAAGCCAAAGCAATGGACACCGTATTGAAGGACATGAAAGGGGCACTTGATTTCTTTGGCATGGGATTTATGGATTTTTCCAACGTCCTTAGCTTATTTGGTGCTTATTCATTTGTTTACCTTTCAATGATGGGCGGAGTATATGCCATGATTCTTGGCTCGGGTATAATATCCAGAGAAGAAGGAGAGAAAACAATTGAATTTCTCATGTCCAAGCCTATAAAGAGAAGCCAGATTATTACGTCAAAACTTGCAGCAGCATTTTTTAACATTTTCTTGTTAAGCATTTTGTATGCGGCTACAAGTGTGGTAATGTTTTCATTGTTCGTAACAAAGTCTGTCAACTACGGAGCGCTAATGAGCATGATGCTTGGAGCCTTCCTTATATTCAGCCTTTTTACAGCTGTGGGCATATTCCTCTCTACTATTATATCCAGACCAAAATCGGTAGTTTCAATTTCTATAGGGATAGTACTTGGAACATATATAATTGGGGGTCTCTCAGCAATAACAGAAAAGGCAGAATTCCTGAAATATCTATCACCCTTTAAATATATGGATACCAAATACATTATGGATAACGCAAGAATAGACTATGTTTACGGAGGGTTGTTCCTGGTGGTAATTGCAATATCTATTGGTGGGGCTTATTATTTCTATAATAAAAAGGATATAAAAGTTTAATTGCAGTACAAAAGATATCAGGAAAGGGTGCGGTAATTTGTATAAAAGTTTTGAAAACCTGCCTGAAGATAAAAAAAAGAAAATTATTTCAACCTGTATGGAGGAATTTGTTAGACACGGCTATAAGCAGGCATCTACCAACACAATGGTAGAAAAGGCGGGTATATCAAAAGGGATATTATACCATTACTTTGGCAATAAAAAAAATCTCTACCTCTACCTTGTTGATAAATCTATGGAGTATTATTTAAATGAACTGGAGGAGCTTTTTAAGCAAATTATACCAGACATATTTGATAGGCTTCTTCAGTTTGCACTTGTCAAACTGAACCTTATTCAAAAAGATTTAGTGATGTATGAGTTTGCAGCAAGAGCATTTGTTGATGAGACTGAGGATGTGTCGAAAGAAATTAAATCAAGGTATGAAAAAATCTATAAAGAGTATGTACCGCGGGTTTTTAAAGATATAGATACAACTAATTTGAAAAAGGATATAGACGTCAATAAGCTTATTGAAACAATCCTGTTTTGCCTTGAAGGTCTGAATGCAAAGAATATTAGGCTTTATAAGGAAAACATGTTATCTTACGCTGATATGAATTGTAAGGCGATTAAAGAGTCTATGAGTTATCTTGATATTATCAAGTATGGCGCTTATAAAAGCTGATTTTACTTTATTTCTATAAGCGCCATGGTTATATCGTCAATTATGCTCGTGAGGTCATGACCAAGGAATTCACGGGCGTTTTCAAGTATTTTGTCAAGAGTTTTATTTGTTCTTCCCTTATCGTTGAGTAGTATCTTGAAAAGACGCTCCTCACCATATTGTTCATTCTCTTTATTCCTTAATTCAATAATTCCGTCGGTACAGAAGAATATCCTATCCCCCTTACTCAGGGAATGGCTAAAGTCCTCATATTCAGGATGTTCAAGCCAATTGCTTATAGGAATTCCTGCTGCCATAATTATTTCTGTTTTATTCCCGCTAAGAAGTACAGGACAGGCATTGTGACCGGCATTTGAATATGTCATAGTATTCGTCCTATGATCAATGATTGCATAGAAAATAGTTATATAAAGATCATGATTAAAACCATAGTTATTAAATTTTTCATATAATTCATTTAATGCCTGTGATGGTGAAAGAGTGTTTTTAGCTATTGAAGATCTCAGGAATACAGTAAGCATTGAGGCAGATACACCGTGACCTGCTACATCTGCAATATATATGCCTGTATGATACTCATCTATTTTATACATGTCTAGAAAATCTCCTCCGAGATTATGACATGGCTTATATACGTAAGCTGATTCTATCTGGTCATTACTTAATTTCTTCGGTAAAAGGCTTAATTGTAGCTTTTTGGCTATCTTAAGATCATTCTGAAGTGTTTGGTTTTGAGTAATAATTTCATTCTGCATTTTTATTGCTTTGGTAACATCCCTTAGAACCTCTACCACAGCAAATATTTTCCCTTCATGGTCTCTAAGGGGTGAACTCATAATTGAAAAGCACTTGCCGGCTATTATTTCTTGTTTATGGTGTGGTTTGCCGGTTTGAAATGTACTATGGGATATACAGTTGACACACTTTTTCTTTTTTCCGAGGATGCTGAAACATTTTTTCCCTTTTGGATTGAATCCAAGGCCATCGCACATGGCCTTATTTGCATACAATATGTTATCATCAGTATCCATAACTCTTACCCAGTCATACATACCGTTCAATATATCTTCGATAAACCTGCTGCTTCCGGCATCTATCTCTTTCTTAATAAGGTTGTTGGATAGCATAAAATTATCCCCTCGGGAAATATAATTAATTCATATATAGATGATACATAAATTCAATAAAAATTTCAATATAACAACACCCTAAAATTTGGTGGAAATAAATATTTCTATCATTTAATAATATCGACGGGCAATAATAATTCAGTAATAAAACGAAGGAGGAGGGCAATAATATATTAATGTACTAAATGAATTGGGAGAAATTCAATGTTTTTTAAAACATCCTCAAAACAGCAGTATATCAATGTAACAAGCCCTTTTGTGTTTAAAGACTTTACTGATATGCTATATAAATTATTAAGGGATGGAATGCTTAACGGATACAAATCTCTGGTATTCCTCTGTATAGGCACTGACAGATCTACAGGCGACAGTCTTGGACCACTGGTGGGTTATAAAATCAGTAGTATAAGATATAAGAATGTATATATTCATGGAACCCTTGAAGAGCCTGTTCATGCTAAAAATCTAGATATAGTAATCAAAAATATTTCATCAATGTATGACAAGCCTTTTATTGTTGCAATTGATGCATGTCTTGGGAAAACCGAGCATGTAGGGTACCTGAATATAGGTCAAGGCTCAATAGCTCCTGGTTCAGGTGTCAACAAAACCCTGCCTCCTGTTGGGGATATCTACATTACTGGTATAGTTAACTTCGGAGGTCTTATGGATTTCCTTATACTTCAGAATACAAGGCTCAGTCTCGTCATGAAAATGGCTGATACCATATCAACGGGTATAAAGTATGTTTTATGGAGACTATCCAACAGCCCTGAGGTAAGTAGCTATGTATGCTTAGCTTCTGAATGAATTTTTAATAAAAGACTTTTCCTTATAATCAGACTTTTTTATTAATTCCGACTATAATATAATGTATAGGATAAAGTAACATTCTTATACATCATTTACAGCTTTATAGGAGGAGTATTTTATGAAAAATAAGGGAGGCCTTTTAATAGGTTTTATTCTGATTATATTTGGAGTTTTATTTTTGTTGTCCAATCTGAACATATTTAGTTTCTCATTAAGTATAGGCAAGCTTATTGCATACTTCTGGTCAACATTATTCATTATACTGCCTGCCATTGCAATGCATTCAATTTTCTTCTCCGGTAAATCAAAAGGGGCAGGTATACTTGTACCAGCAGGAATACTCCTTATTATAGGCGTTGTATGCCAGCTTTCGATGGTGTTCCACTTGTGGAATCTTCTATGGCCAGGTTATATTTTTTCTGTAGCATTCGGACTTTTTGAGCTTTATATTTTCGGAGGAAAGCATAGGGGTTTGCTTATTCCAATAACAATACTTACTGGACTTTCACTTGTGTTTTTCCTTGAAACTTCTTTCCAAGGCATATTCGGAGGTCAAATGAGGCATATATTTGTACCTCTGCTGATTGTTGCAATTGGTTTAGTCATAGCCTTTGGCGGGAAAAAGAAAAATAATTATTAAATAAAAAAGTTCTTTAAAAATTGATTAAAAAATAGAAGTATAAAAAATATGTTTCAAACATAAAATCAGGTGGTAATATAATAGAAAAATAAATGAAACGGAGTTGATATTAAAATGGATAAATATGTTTGTACTGCTTGTGGTTATATTTATGATCCTGAACAGGGAGATCCCGATTCCGGTATCGCACCGGGAACTTCTTTTGAAGATATTCCTGAAGATTGGCTTTGCCCAATATGCGGAGTAGGTAAGGATATGTTCGAAAAAGCGTAAGTAACAGATTACAATGTACAATTTACAGTGTACAGTTAAAGTAACGCAAATTAATAAGATCTATAAAAAATAATCCTGCTGGCTACAGCAGGATTTAATTTTTTATGCTGTTTTTTGCAGTTCAATCATAGCCAAGTCAACCCATTTGACATAGCCGACATCGATATAAAGGAGTGCTTCGTTTTCATTGGCAATAAGCACGACTGCGATGTGATTGAGGTACTTTACCTTTTCACCTATAAATAACATAAAAATCATCTCCAATCCGTTGGAATAATTCCTATCCTTGTACTATATTTATCGTCATATTACACATTTACTTTAGGCCTTTCTTGTTGATTATATGCTTGACATAATTACAGGCTTTGCAGGATGATGGGGTTCAAAAATTAAATTTTAATTCTTGCAAAAACTGTGTTTAAATATTGAATGAAGAGTATTCAGACTGTTTTGGGTTTGGAGCCATCTGCGCTTTTAAATGCATGTCTGGCTAAAATGCAAGTTGTGAAGGCATTGCCTGCATTATTAGGTAAAAGCCTATTGCATATTAGAGTATATATGGTATAATAAAAACTAAATAATACGTTTTATAATATATGTTGTGTTGGGCATAATTAAATGTGATTTGACTGGACAAAGGCGTTCATGACGGAATAATAAATTCCAATGAACGCTATATTATATTTTGGCCATGAATAATGTTTTAATAAGGAGTGTTTTATTATGGCAGGATATTCAAAACAAGATATTATAGGTATTGCAAAGGAACAAGGCGTCAAATTCATTCGCCTGCAGTTTACAGATATTTTCGGCATACTAAAAAATGTTGCAATTACTATAGATCAGCTTGAAAAAGCAATGGATAACAAGTGCATGTTTGATGGTTCTTCTATTGAAGGTTTTGTCAGAATTGAGGAATCAGATATGTACTTAAGACCTGATCCGAGCACATTTGTTATTTTCCCGTGGAGGCCGCAGACAGGTAAAGTTGCAAGGCTTATATGCGACGTATATAATCCTGATGGAACTCCTTTCGCGGGAGATCCAAGGTTTGCTCTTAAACATGCCATGAAGAAGGCAAGTGATATGGGATATGACACTTTCAATGTTGGTCCTGAATGTGAATTTTTCCTTTTTTTGAATGATAATGAAGGCAACCCGACAACTAAAACCCACGATAATGGTGGTTACTTTGATCTAGGTCCTATTGATTTGGGCGAAAACGCAAGAAGAGATATGTGCCTGATGCTTGAGGAGATGGGGTTTGAGGTAGAAGCATCTCACCATGAGGTGGCACCCGGACAGCATGAAATAGATTTTAAGTATGATGAGGCTTTGAAGGCTGCCGACGCAATATTGACCTTTAAGCTGGTGGTAAAAACCATTGCTCAAAGACACGGTCTTCATGCGACCTTTATGCCAAAGCCTTTGTACGGCATAAATGGTTCGGGTATGCATACAAACGTGTCCTTGTTTAAGGAAGGAAAAAACGCTTTTTATGATGAAAAGGATCCGTTGCAGTTAAGCCAGGAAGCATACTGGTTTATAGGCGGTTTAATAAAGCATATTAAATCCATAGCAGCACTTACAAATCCTATTGTTAATTCATATAAAAGGCTTGTACCGGGCTATGAAGCACCGGTTTATATAGCTTGGTCTGCAAGAAACAGAAGTCCTCTTATCAGAATACCTGCAGCAAGAGGAATGTCAACAAGAATAGAACTGAGATGTCCGGACCCTTCATGCAACCCTTACCTTGCGCTTGCAGCAATACTTACGGCGGGTCTTGATGGAATTGCAAACAAAATTGAACCACCGGCGTCAACTGATACCAATATATTTGAAATGAACGATCTAGAGAGGAAAGAGGCTGGAATAGATTCACTTCCCGGAAGTCTCAAGGATGCAATAGATGAGCTTTCAAAGAGTGAACTTGCCAAGGAAGTTCTCGGGGAGCACATCTTTGACAAATATATAGAAGCCAAGAATAATGAATGGGACAACTACAGAACAAAGATAAGTCAATGGGAAGTAGATGAGTATCTTAACAAGTATTAATTTCTGCAATAAGTGTAAATATATATATAGCCAAAGATGGTTATATGCTTTATTATGAAGCGGCAAAGATCAAGCCGAACCTTATGGTTTGGCTTTGTCATTTTTTGAATATTATTATATATGAGGTGTTTTCATGGAATCTGTGAGGATACTTGTAGCCATGGGAAATGATGCAACAGCCATAAAAATGAAAACGATATTATCAGAAAGTGGATATACGGTAGTAGATATAGCAAAAGAAGGCAACGAGTGTCTGAGAAAACTGAGGACCTTGAGGCCTGATTTGGCTGTTTTAGACTATGCGCTTCCTATGCTTAACGGTTACGAGGTTGCAAAGGTTGCCGTTGAAGACGGTATTTGTGATATAATGCTGGTAATAGGCGAGGCACAAAGAAATGACATAGGAAACATTGAGGGCGGAAGCTCTTTTGTATGTATGGCAAAGCCTTTGAACAGAATGAATCTTATTAACACCATTGAACTGATGGTAAAAAACCGACGGAGAATACGTGCCCTTGAGGACGAAATAAAAGATTTGAGAGAAAACCTTGATACCAGGAAGGAAGTTGAAAGAGCTAAGGGCATACTTATGAAAAACCTTAATCTTACCGAACCTGAAGCGTTTAAGAGGATTCAGAAGCAAAGCATGGACCGTGGAATACCTATGAAGGAAATAGCAAAGGCAATAATTCTCGCATATGATATTTAAACAGATTTAATTGGGGAGCTGCGCATGGGAAGACCAGTTATAGGAGTTACTCCGGGTTATGACTATGATAATAAGACAACGTACATAAAACATGGCTACTGCGAAGGCCTTAATGAATCTGGGGCCATTTCATTACTTATACCTGCCGTTTCAGATGAAAAAA
Source organism: Bacillota bacterium (assembly GCA_023397675.1). Taxonomy (GTDB): domain Bacteria; phylum Bacillota; class Clostridia; order Acetivibrionales; family JANLFN01; genus JAEZTC01. The sequence goes on from JAEWTV010000128.1 coordinate 14,781, forward strand.
TCCTTGATGAGGTTTTTGAAAACCTTGATGGAATACTGCTATCGGGAGGGCCGGACATTGATGCCAGGCTGTATAATGAGGAGAACCTTCCGTTCAACGACTGTATAAGTCCCGTAAGGGACAACCTTGAGATATATCTTGCCAAAAAGGCACTTGCTTCGGGGAAACCTGTTCTAGGCATATGCAGGGGCATACAAATTATGAATGTTGCAGCCGGGGGAACACTTTATCAGGATATATGTGCCCAAATGACCTCCAATACTGTTCTTAAACATTCACAGCAGGCGCCGAAATGGCATCCGACGCATGATATCAAGATATCCGAAGGCTCAAAGGTCTGGAAAATGTTTGGAAAACCTGTGTTATCTGTTAATACTTTTCACCATCAGGCTGTAAAGGATGTTGCAGCAGGATTTGTAGTAACATCCAACTCTTCAGATGGAGTTATAGAATCCATAGAACATACTGCACACCCTTTTGCTGTAGGAGTCCAGTGGCATCCTGAACTGATGTGGGAGAATTACCCTGAACAACTTAATTTGTTCAAGCTGTTTGTTGATTCTTGCAGATAGTTTCATTCACCTTTTAGAATTGCATAGATACAGCTGTCCTCTATAATATCATTTTTTACCACACTGTTTTTAAGGATTCCTTCAAGCTTGAAACCTGCCTTTTCAAGCACTCTTCTGGAACCTACATTTCTTGCAAAGGGTTCTGCATGTATTCTTATAATATTAAAATTCTCAAAGGCATATTCGACTATTTTTTTTATTACTTCTGTCATTATGCCTTTTCCCCAGTATTCCTCGGCAATGTAATAGCCAAATTCTGCACTTTTTCTATACACATCGTCTTTTGGAAAAAAGGCAATACTTCCGGCTGCCTTTCCATCAATCTCTATAGCAAACATTGTATTGCTGTTTTTAGCTGCAGATATGAATTCTTGGGCATTTTTAAGAGAATACGGGTGAGGGAAGGCATCTCTCAGATTATCGTAGATTTTTTTGTTATTGGCTATTTCAGCAAGCCTTGGAGCATCCGAATCCAGCCACTGTCTTAAAGTAAACCTGTCCGTAACAAGCTTCATTTTATTTCCTCCTTTAAAAATGTTAGATGTAGAGGCTCACCAATTTCCGCAATATGATTGTCAGGGTCAAGGAAACGGAATACTTTTTGCCCCCATTCCTGCTTCTTTATAGGGTGAATTATCTCACAACCTGAACTTTTTACCCTTTCGTAGGCATCTTCAAGGTTATCTGTTTCAAAATAAACAAGTAAGTTGTTTCTGCCCTGAAGAGTTCCGCTTTCTGGTGTGACCTCGCCGTATGTAGTTCTTATTAAGCTTTGGGAATCATGAATAACCAGATGGTTTTCAAAAGTAACTATTGTTCCATAGTCTTCAAGTATCTTCTGACCTAAAACATCTGTATAAAAAGCTTTTGATTTTTCAATATCTTTAACGAAAATTATAGTGTTATAAAATGTTATCATATAATCTCCCCATACAAACAATTTAATGAATTATACCATAAAATTACACAATAGATAAGTATCCTTAGTGATATTGAAGAACATATAATCTTATTGGATAATACCTAGAAATATGGTAACATTTTTTTATTACATACTATTCGGAGGGTTTCGTTATATGGATGCGGTCCTTAAATATATAGAGGATTTTTTCAGCGGAAAGTATTATGCACTTGGTAAACTGGTAGAAACTATATTAATTATAGTAGTGGCGCTTATTGTAGTAAAGCTGGGGAAGTTTCTGATAAGAAAGTTTTTTGAAAAGAGAAAGAAGATAAAATACATAGCAAATAACAGGAAACTTGATACAATGGCAAGCCTTGTAACAAGCATTTTTAAGTACACTGTTTATATAATTGCCGTTGTTACAATATGCAGTGAGGTTTTTAATCTGAAGTCAATACTTGCAGCTGCTGGAATAGGAGGGGTTGCAATAGGTTTTGGTGCTCAAAGCCTTATCAAGGATATAATTTCTGGATTCTTTATAGTTTTTGAGAACCAGTATTCGGTAGGTGACCTTATTACAGTTGATTCAATGACAGGGGTAGTTGAAGAAATGGAACTGAGAATTACAAAGCTTCGTAATGCAAACGGAGACCTTCACATGATACCCAACGGAGAAATAAAAAAAGTGACAAACCATACAAGAGGCTCGAAGGTGGCATTTGTAGACATACCTTTGCCTTATAATGCCGATATGGACAAAGCAATTAAAATTGCAGACAAGGTTTGTTCCAGTGTATGCGAAGAGTTTGACACAATTATTGAAAAGCCTTCGGTTTTGGGCATTACTGAGCTGAACAAGGATGGGCTCAACCTTCGTATAACAGCAAAGACAAAACCTAATGAACAAGGGCCTGTTGAAAGAAGAATAAGATTCCTTGTAACTACGGAATTCAGGGAAAATGATGTAATTAAAGGTTAGTACGGGAGGTTTTTATGGCAGACAGGTTTTCGGTAGGAGATATAGTGGAACTTAAAAAGGAGCACCCCTGTGGAAGCAAGCAGTGGGAAGTTACACGAACTGGTGCTGATTTCAGAATCAGGTGTATCGGCTGTGACCATCAGGTTATGCTTCCCAGGCCTAAGTTCGAAAAAAGTGTTAAAAAAATTATCAAGTCGGCTCTGGATCAAACTAATAATTAAGAAATAACTTAAAAATGTATAATATAAAAGTCAATCTGGCTAAAATCTTAATGTTAAAAAGATAAATTTTTGGCCGGAGGAGCTTTAATGGAAACTTATAAAGGTTATACCAGTGATGAATTTGAAAGAGTAATGAAAGAGTACCTGAAACAGGGCAAGGAAAAGCTTGAAAAGGATTTGACAGGTACACGTGAAGCTATAAAACTTATAGCAGTTGATAAGACCCGCGATTTTGTGAATATAGTGGATAAGGGATTTGAGAAGGAAGAACGCGACTTCCTGGTTTTGCAGATAATTTCATGTATGTACCAGTCATTTTGTTACGGGTATGGTATAGGAAAGATGGAAGGAAGAACAAGCAGCAAGGTTTTTCTGTGACAAGAAACCCACATGGAAGGCTGTTATATATCAAAAATCATGCATTTTTTTTCATACAGGATAGTTAAAAACGTGTTGACATTATATTAAGCGGTTGATAAAATTAATTCAATTATATAGAAGCAACAAAAAACAAATAACTGATGACTGTACTAATATAATAAAGGCTATGAAGGAATAAAAATGCATGCGAAAGCCTTAAGAGAGCCGGTGGTTGGTGCGAACCGGTGCCAAAGCTGCATATATAGCTCATTCCTGAGCCCCGTTGGTGAATTGAAGTAAGCAGCGGCGTTGGACTACGTTATAGCCCGGATAAGGTAAGTTGCTTATCTAGAGAATATGCTTTATTAGCATATTAAAACAGGGTGGTACCGCGTAGGTCTATTTATCCCTTCGTCCCTGCATTAAGGCTGCAGGAATGAAGGGATTTTCATATATTTAGGAGCGTGTATAATATGAAACTTACAGGAGCTAAAGCAATAATAAAGGCACTTGAAATGGAAAACGTTAGCGTTATTTTTGGTTATCCGGGAGCCGCTATATGTCCTTTTTATGATGCACTCCTGGAATCCAAAATAGAGCATATATTAACAAGGCATGAACAGGGAGCTGCACATGCAGCAAGCGGTTATTCACGTACAACCGGTAAAACAGGTGTGTGTGTTGCAACATCCGGCCCTGGTGCCACAAACCTTATAACTGGTATTGCAACTGCATACATGGACTCAATTCCAATGGTAGCCATAACAGGGCAGGTACCAACCGAACACATTGGAAAGGATGTTTTTCAGGAAGCTGATATTACAGGGGCTACCGCACCATTCTGCAAAAATAATTATCTGGTTAAGGATGCGTCAAGTCTTCCAAGAATTATTAAGGAAGCTTTTCATATAGCAAGTACAGGACGTCCTGGCCCAGTTCTCATTGATATACCTATTGATATACAAAACACAGAGATTGATTTTGTATATCCGGAAACTATAGAAATTAAAGGCTATAAGCCTACATATAAAGGACACCCTGTACAAATCAGGAGAGTGGCAGAGATTATTGAAAAGGCAGAGGCACCTCTCATCTGTGCAGGCGGAGGTGTTATAAATGCCAACGCTTCGGAAGAGCTCCTCAAGTTTGCTGAAAAATACAGGATACCTGTGGTAAATACTCTTATGGGTATAGGTTCAATTCCCTTCGAGCATGAGCTTAATATGGGAATGCTGGGCTCTCATGGCGTATATACTGCAAACTATGCTGTTAACAATGCTGACCTTCTGATCCTTTTAGGTGCCAGAGTTGGTGATAGGGCAATGGGTTCCGCTGTTCAAATAGCAAAAAAAGCATCGATAGTCCATATTGATATAGATCCTGCCGAAATCGGCAAAAATATACCCGCTATGGTACCTGTTGTCGGTGACGTTAAAACCGTTCTTGAAGAACTGAATGAAGCTGCAGGGAAAGGCAATACTGAAAACTGGTTAAAGACATTGGAGCAGAAGAAAGCAGAGCACCCTCTGAAGCAAGAAACTCTTTCAAAATATGAATATATAAGACCTCAATATGTGCTAAGCGAACTTTCAAAGGCTTCGGCAGAAAATACAATAGTAACAACCGAAGTAGGTCAGAATCAGATTTGGACAGCTAACCATTACAGGATAAACAAGGCCCGTACCTTTATATCCTCCGGAGGGTTGGGTACTATGGGTTATGGATTGCCGTCTGCAGTAGGTGCTAAAATTGGCAATCCTGATAAAAGAGTTATAGTTATAGCAGGTGACGGAAGCTTTCAGATGTCAATGCAGGAACTAGGCACCATAAAGCAAAACAAGCTTGGCATCAAAATTATTATTTTTAATAATTCAAGACTTGGGATGGTAAGGGAGCTTCAAAAGAGAAATTATTGCGGAAGGTATTCTCAGGTATTTCTTGATGAAAACCCTGACTTCGTTAAACTGGTATCTGCATATGGCTTTAAAGGTGAAAGCATTCGTAAGAATTCAGAGGTAATACCAGCGATAAACAGGATGTTAGCTGATGACGACACTTATCTTCTGGAGTTTATAGTAAACCCCGAAGAATCTACCTTATAAAACGGTAATTTAATGCAAATAAACCTAACAAGGGGGAATTGATATGCCTAAGTATATACTTTCAGTATTAGTTGAAAACCATGCGGGAGTTCTTTCCAGAGTTTCAGGGCTTTTCAGCAGAAGGGGCTTTAACATTGACAGCCTTGCTGTGGGTATTACAGAGAATCCTGACATATCCAGAATGACAATAGTTGTTAATGGTGATGAATATGTTGTAGAACAGGTTACAAAACAGCTTAATAAGCTTATCGATGTTATAAAAATAAAGCAGCTTGACAAAACTGAGTCAATAAGCAGGGAACTGGCACTTATAAAGGTCAGAGCAACTGCTGCCACCAGACCTGAAATAATACAAATAGTTGAAATATTCAGGGCAAAAATTGTTGATGTTTCGAAAAATACCCTTACTGTAGAAATATCGGGTGGTACAGATAAGGTTGCTGCTTTACTCGATATGCTTGAGCAGTTTGGTATAAAAGAAATAGTAAGAACAGGGACCATCGCTATAGAGCGAGGTAACAAGATATTAAAACCCAATAAAAACGAGGAGGAATAGTATTATGGCAAAAATGTATTATGACAGTGATTGTAATTTAAATCTTATAAAGGGAAAAACTGTTGCAGTTATAGGTTACGGAAGTCAGGGCCATGCACATGCCCAGAATTTGATGGAAAGTGGAATAAATGTAGTTGTAGGTTTGACTCCTACATCTGAAAGAAGAGAACAGGTTGTGAGTGCCGGTTTGAAAGTACTTGATACAGCAGAAGCAGCAAAGGCTGCTGATATTATAATGATTCTTGTTCCAGATGAAAAACAGTCTATGATTTACGAAGAAAGCATCAAACCTAATCTTAAAGATGGCGATGTACTAATGTTTGCTCATGGTTTTAACATAAACTACAATCAGATAGTACCACCAAAGTTTGTTGACGTAATAATGGTTGCTCCAAAAGGACCGGGACACACGGTAAGAAGCCAGTACAAGGAAGGTAAGGGGGTTCCGTCCCTTATAGCTGTACATCAGGATGCTTCGGGAAAAGCAAAGGATTATGCACTCGCATATGCGTCAGGTATTGGAGCAGGCAGAGCAGGAATTCTTGAAACTACTTTCAGGGAAGAGACAGAAACTGATCTTTTCGGTGAACAGGCAGTTCTCTGCGGCGGTGTAACAGAATTGATGAAGGCAGGTTTCGAAACGCTTGTAAATGCAGGATATCAGCCTGAAAGTGCTTACTTTGAGTGTGTTCATGAGATGAAACTTATAGTTGACCTTATTAACCAGGGCGGTTTTGCAAATATGAGATACTCGATAAGCGACACCGCAGAGTTTGGTGACTATGTAACTGGCAAAAGAATAATTACTCAAGAGACCAGAAATGAAATGAAAAAGGTACTTCATGAAATTCAGGATGGTACTTTTGCAACTAAATGGATTTCTGAAAATAAAGCCGGAGGAAGGGCAAATTTCCTTGGCATGAGAAGGCTTGAATCAGAGCATCAGGTAGAGAAGGTTGGAGCAGAGCTGAGAAAGATGATGAGTTGGCTCAAGAAATAATAATTTTGTTTATGCCGCAGCATGTAAAGAGGAGGATGATTCTATGCCTGCAAAAGTTAAAATATTCGATACCACATTAAGAGATGGCGAACAAACACCGGGTGTAAACCTTAATATTCAGGAAAAGCTTGAGATAGCTAGACAGCTGCAGCGTCTCGGTGTTGATGTAATTGAAGCAGGCTTTGCCATTGCTTCTCCGGGAGATTTTGAGGCCATTAAGGCAATATCACAGAATATCAAGGGTGTTACTATAGCAAGCTTATGCAGGGCTGTTGAGAAGGATATTGACAGGGCATGGGAAGCAGTTAAATTTGCCGAAATGCCCAGAATTCATACCTTTATTGCAACCTCTGACATTCATATGAAATATAAGCTTAAGATGACTGAGGCTGAGGTATATGAAAGAGCCGTTGCAATGGTCAAATATGCAAAAAACTATTGTGAAAATGTTGAGTTTTCAGCAGAAGACGCTACAAGAAGCAATCCCGAATTTCTTTATAAAATAGTTGAAGGTGTCATTGCTGCAGGGGCAACAGTAGTCAATATACCAGACACAGTTGGTTATACAACTCCCACAGAGTTTGGAAAACTGATATATAATATAAGAAACAAAGTAAAAAACATAGATAAAGCTGAAATCAGTGTCCACTGTCATAACGACCTTGGGTTGGCTGTTTCAAATAGCCTTGCGGCCATTCTTAACGGAGCAATCCAGGTGGAATGTACAATAAACGGACTTGGCGAAAGAGCCGGAAATGCAGCTCTTGAAGAAATTATAATGGGACTTGAAACAAGACATGATTTCTACAATATAGGGCACAACATAGATTCTAAGCAGATATACAGAACAAGTAAGCTTATTACAAACTACACAGGTGTTGTTGTACAGCCCAATAAGGCTATTGTGGGTGCTAACGCATTTGCACACGAATCAGGTATACACCAGCATGGTGTTCTTTCAGAAAAAAGCACGTATGAAATAATGATTCCCGAATCAATAGGTTTGACTCAAAACAGAATGATACTTGGCAAGCTTTCAGGAAAGCATGCTTTTGAGGAAAGATTAAAGGAGCTGGGTTATTCGCTTTCTCAGGATGAAATTGCAAAAGCTTTTGAGAAATTCAAACAGCTTGCCGATAAGAAAAAGGAAGTTACAGATAGAGATATAGAAGCTCTTGCGGGAGAAAATATTCTTGAAGTTGCTGAAATATATAATCTTGACAGCTTCCAGATAAACAGCGGCAATAAAACTATAGCTACTGCAATGGTATCTCTTTTGAGAAATGGAGACCTTATAACCGAAGCGGCTACAGGTGATGGCCCGGTTGATGCGGCATTCAATGCTATTGAACGTGCTTCAGGCGTGAGCCTTGAACTTGAGGATTATGGCTTAAGGGCTGTTACTGAAGGTAAGGACGCGCTTGGTGAAGTTACCGTTAAGGTATTGCGTGGTGATAATAGATTTATTGGCAGGGGAATAAGCACAGACATTATTGAAGCCAGTGTTAAGGCATATTTGAATGCGATTAACAGAGCTATAAGTGAATTAGGTGAAGGAATAATCAGCAGGTAGTTATACGTCAGGAATGTGAGGTGGTGCAGGAAATGAAAAAAATAATTATTTATGATTCTACTTTAAGAGACGGTGCACAGGCTCAGGGTATTTCCTACACCGTTATGGATAAGCTTAAAATTGTTGAAAAGCTTGACAGACTTGGGGTAAGTTATATTGAGGCTGGAAATCCAGGCTCCAATCCAAAAGACCTTGAATTCTTTGAAAGGGCTTCAAAGATTAATTTCAAGCATTCAAAGGTTATTGCTTTCGGCAGCACACGAAGAGTTGGAATTAATGTCGCTGATGACCCATTTGTAAACTCTTTGCTTAAGGCAGATACTCCGGCGGTGGCAATATTCGGCAAAAGCTGGGACTTCCACGTTACTGATATTTTGAAAACCTCTCTTGAAGAAAATCTTAATATGATATATGATACTATTGCCTTTTTCAGAGAAAAGGGCAAAGAGGTCGTATTTGATGCTGAACACTTTTTTGACGGCTATAAGGCAAACCCAGAATATGCAATGCTGACACTACAGAAAGCATATGAAGCAGGAGCCTCAAGTATTGCCCTTTGTGATACGAACGGAAGCACTTTCCCGTTTGATATTTACGAGATAACAGGTTTGGTTGTAAAAAGATTTAATGTGGACATAGGTATACATTGCCATAATGATAACGGAACGGCAGTTGCCAACTCGATAATGGGAGTTCAGGCAGGTGCTACACAGGTACAGGGTACAATTAATGGCTTTGGTGAACGATGCGGAAACGCAAACCTTTGTACTATAATACCTGATCTTCAGTTAAAACTTGGATATTCCTGTATACCCGATGAAAGCATGAAACTGCTTACTCCTATTGCAAGGACAATAAGTGAGATTGCTAACATTGTAAGCGATGAAAGATCTCCTTATGTAGGAAGATTTGCTTTTGCCCACAAGGCCGGAATGCATGCGGATGCCGTTAACAAGAACAGCGAGGCATATGAACACATAAATCCTTCAGTTGTAGGAAATGAAAGAAAGTTCCTTATGTCGGAGGTTGCAGGCAGAAGTGCTGTTCTGCACCTTATAAATGAGGTGGATCAGAGTATCAAGAAGGATTCGCCTGAAACCGCTGTAATTCTTGATAAGCTTAAGGAGCTTGAGCATGAAGGCTATCAGTATGAAGGTGCCGAAAGTTCTTTTGAACTGGTAATAAGGAAAATTCTCGGGAAATACAAGCCTTTCTTTGATTTGCGGGAGTTTAAGGTAATTGTAAATGAACCTTCGATAGAAAGCGTAAATTCCTCTGCAATGGTTAAAATAAAGGTTGATGGGGAAGACGAAATATCGGCGGCTGAGGGAGACGGCCCTGTCAATGCGCTTGATAAAGCAATAAGAAGAGCACTTGAAAGGTTCTATCCTAATATAAAGGAAATGAAACTTACAGACTACAAGGTTAGGGTACTGGATTCAAAGTCCGCTACTGCAGCACAGGTTAGGGTTCTTATAGAGTCTACGGATGGCGACGAGACATGGACTACCATTGGTGTATCAACAGACATAATTGATGCCAGTTGGAAGGCTCTTGTAGATTCCATTGAATATAAGCTTATCAAGGATGCAGGCCAGTAGCCTTTTGGGGGATACACATTGGAGCTTGTTTGTAAAATTATAAAAGACAGAAAAATTATAAAAGAAGTAAAAGTTACAAAAAGTGAAAATATACCATTCAGGGATGCACTTGAAGAAAGCCTTATAGACGGCTGCAGACAGCTGGATATACAAGTCCCGGTTTGGCTTAAGAAAAATACAACCGAGCTGGCATTGTATCGATTTACTTTTTTCTCTAATGAGCAATTTCTTGAAGATGTAAAGTTTGACAAGTTTGAAATAAGACTTGTATAATTTGAAAGCTTTTTTATCGTCTATATAACATTCACCTCTCATATTATTATAGAGAGGTGAATGTCTTTGAGGGCCAGATTATTTCTTACAATAACAGTAATATCTCTTTTGATTCTCGGTGCTGCACAAGCCTGTGCAGATTTAATAGAAGAAAAAAATTTCGAAGCTAAGGATGCTACAACATTCAATAAGGTTGAGTACTCTATATTTGTTGAGGCAGAGGATAATATTCTTTATCTTATGCAGGACGGAAAATGTGTCAAGGCTTATCCTATCGCTTCCGGAAGATCGGGGCACCCTTCACCGATTGGCTATTGGAAGATAATAGACAAGAGTGATTGGGGCGGCGGCTTTGGCGGAAGATGGATGGGTTTAGATGTCCCTTGGGGTATGTATGGTATTCATGGCACTTCGAAGGAGAATACAATAGGTTCTCCTGCAAGCGCAGGCTGTATAAGAATGTATAACGATGATGTGGCAGAGCTTTATGATATAGTACCAATCGGAACACCGGTTACAATAGTGAATGGAAGCTTCGGTCCTTTCGGTCAGGGGTTTGCAACCATCTATCCGGGTGACAGGGGCACCGACGTAATGGAGATTCAACGGAGGCTCAAGGATCTTGGGTATTATGACGATGTATTGGACGGCATATATCAGGATGACTTGAAGAAGGCAATTCATAAATTCCAGAAGGACCATAAGCTAAGAGTAAAGAATGAAATAACAAAGGAAGATTGGAATGCAATGGGGTTCAGGGAGTTTGAATAAGTTTACAAATTTAGCGACTTTATATAATCCACAAGCTGCACGCTGCCGGATATGTTAGCCCCTATCATAATTAGCAGATAAACACCTGTAAGACCCAGTACAACCTTTTTGCCAGTCGGCGAGGTTGTATTTTTTGTGAGATAACCTATTATAAGAATCTGTGCGAAGGAATGATGAAGTGAATACAGGAAGGCTTCCTTAAGCCCGTATTGAATTCCAACGTGAAGCAGTACATTAAATACCAATATCGCCAAGGGCGCAAGCAAAAGCTTGTCCTTGAGCTTAATTCCTTTTATGCTTGCTGCAAAAATTCCGGCTACCCATATGCACATCGCCGCAATAACTAATAAATTGGAACTTGGAACAAAGGAGATTGCCTTGCCCTGCAGTTGACCGAAAGGCGATTGGTTAACGGTATCGGTATAAAAATAGGTTGAACCGAAAATTGCATAAAAACCTCTTTTGGCTGCAGATAGAAGAGCATAATGATCAGAAAAATTCTCAGGGCTTCCTATAAATACTTTAAAAAAGTGCGGGAAGAAAACGCCCCTTATGGGAAGAACCAGAATAATTCCTGCAAGGCTTATACCTGAAATAAGCATAAGCTTTATTCTGTTTATTAAAGTCTTATTTATAAAGAAAGCAATGACAACCCAAATTGCAAAGTTGGTTATAGTGACACCGCCAGCCAGTATTCCAAGTATAATAAGGCTTTTGGGTTTATTGTTCAATGCACACCAAAGTGAAGCAATCAATATTGTACCGCTTAGTATGTAGCTTTCAACAATAAAAGTATAAATGAGAACTGCTGATGAAAGGGCATAGATTGTAACTAAAAGATTTACTTTAATTGCCGGTAGTTTATAGTTTTCCCTAAGCAATTTGAAAAGGAACAAAAAGCCAAGAAAGCTGACCAAAAGCTGTCCAATGACTATCAGTAAATAATGTGACGGAATACTTAAGTTACCGGAAAAAAAGTGTTCGACACTTGTTGCATAATGGGCAAATGCTATGAGAAGAGGATGTTTTACTATCCTGTCTGTATTATCTAGCTCTATTGAATAAATGTGATTGACATAATAGCTGTCATCCATGGAAAAAAAGCGATCATTATTTGTTCCGGGGTTTATCTGGTATGTTCCGCTGCTTATAAAAACTATTAAACTTAGTATGTAAACTCCAAGTATTATAGCAATAGTAATCCCCGTAGAAATCTTTTCTGTCTTCTTCAAAACATTCTCCAATCTATGTTAATGTATTAAAAATTCCAATTAAATTATATATTTTAGTAGGTTATTATTCAACAACACATTTTTATTGCAAATTTATTATATTATTTCCTTAGTGTAATATGATTTGAATAATACTCATATAATTTCAAGTGCAGTTCTCATTTAACCGGAAAGTTAAAAATTATGGAAATTGGGAAAAGTATTAGATTTATATTATTTTAGAAGGACTTTTCCCGTTTGTGGAGAATTATAATTATTATGCATAAAGTACCTCAGTGTGCATTACTTTCCTTTAAATTCTCGTACGAAAGACATTAATAATTAAAAATAAAAGTTAATGGCATTAAAAATGATCAGAGGGGGGAAGCAATGAGTAATTATAGTTTTTGTGAACAATGTGGAAAGCCGCTTTCAGAGAACACTAGATTTTGTCCTGAGTGCGGTTGGAAGGTTCCGGCCCAAGCTGTAAATGTTGAAAGTCCAGAGGTTCAAAATCAGCCTGAACCAGCAGTAGTAGGTAACACTGCTTCATATGCACCAAACAATCTTAATACCAATCAATACTCAAGTAATCCATATGCTGGGAACACTTATCAGACAAACCAGCAGTTCCAGCAAAATCAGCAATTTCAAGGTAACCCGCAGTATCAGGGCGGCCAACAGTTCCAGAATCAATTCCCGAATCAGCAATACCCTGGAAACCCTTATCCGGGAAATAACTACGCTCCCAACAATTATGCGCCAAAGGCTAAAAAAAGCTCAGCCCCAATTATAATTACTGTAGCAATAATTGCTGTATTGGCTATAGCTGCTGTATTATATTTTGTAGTGCTAAAGCCAGGGTCGGGTATAAAAGCAGGGGACCTTAATGGAAGCTGGAACGGGTCATTAACTATCACTGACTTAAAAGGACTTAATGGTGAATCAGCTGAAGATGAAGACGTTAACAAGCCTGTTCCAATCACCGGTAAGCTTAATATTTCGAGCAGCGGAAAGGGCAATGCTACATTAACAATAGAATCGAGTGTTGACAAGGGTACGGTAACCTATTCCGGCGGAAATATAAAGATAACAGTTGAAGAGGGCAGCGGAACAATTACCTTTGATGGTTCTGTAAAAAAGAGTGGTGAAGTATATACTGCTTCAGGTAAGTTCTCCGGAGGTGAAGGTGAGATTAAGGTATCCGGCACATGGAAAATGACTAAGCCTGCAAATTAGTTATTAAATAATGCTTTGAAATATGTTTTATATTATTTAGATTACGAAAGGGGTATTTTTGTATGGCAAAGTTTTGTAGCAGCTGCGGAAGACCGCTGCAAGAAGGAGAAGTTTGTGCGTGTCAACAGAACACAGGAAATGTTATGACTCAGCAACCTGAACCACAGCCTCAGTACAATCAGGCACCACAGTTTAATCAGGCTCAACCCAATTACGGACCACAGCAGGGTTATGCTCCACAACAAGGGTATGCTCCGCAGCCTAACTATGGGCAGCCCAATTACGGACCACAGCAGGGTTATGCTCCACAACAGCCAAGTCAGTTCGGAATTTTCCTTAAAAATGCATTTGGTCTGGTCCCCAAACTTTTCACTAAACCGGTAGAAACACTTAAAGAAGTTGGTGAAAAAGCAGACTATAAATCCGGTATTCTGTTTTTAGGCATTCAGGTCGTTTTTGTTTCACTGTTTATATGGTTAAACAATGATCATCTGCTACATGGCTATGGAGTATCATTTACTTTATTCCTAAAGGCTTTATTATTTATGGCATTACAATCAGCAGTCCTTTATGGCGCATTGTTCGGGGTTGGAAAGGCTTTCAAAGGAACAGGCTCTTTTGTTTCATTATTTAGCGTATTGAGTGTATCATCCGTTTATACTACCGGCATATTTGTACTGAACTTAATTTTGATGTTTGCATCAAGCGAAATATCTACCGCTTTATCTTATTTTGCATTTGTTATCAGTGCACCTATATGTTATTTTGCAGTAAGGGATACACTTAAATTAAATGAAAACAACAGCTTGTTTACAGTAGCTATTTCCTTCCTGGGATATGCAATTTTACTATATGTATTACTTATTAAGATATTATCAGTAAGTGTTGGAGGAGTAGATCTTGGCGGCATTGACTTAAATGATTTTCTTAGGTAGTTTAAATTGACACTAGACCTTCACACAAGGCTGGAAAACACTAAAATGTAATTGTTGAGTAAGGCGGGGGTTATCTCCCGCCTTTTACTTTTATAATTTATTATTATTTTTAAGAGGAAAAATGCAATTTTTGTAGAAATATCTTGTAGTTGCCAGAAAATATAAATATGCGCAACAAATCAACTATAATATCATTATTACTTGATACAGTATAGGAGGGTTTTTAATGGCTTTTTGCATTAATTGTGGAAACAAATTGAAAGAAAATGATAAGTTTTGTGAGAATTGTGGTACGCCGGTTGAGTTAACAGAAACAGAAACCATGGAAAATAAACCGAATAATCCGGAAATCATTGAACCGATGCAGCAGACTCAGTTTTATACACAACAAATTCCATATAACCAGCAGCCTCCTGTATATGGGTATCCACCACAGGTAAAAAAACATACTAAAAAGCCTCTTGTTGCAGCAATTATTGCTTCAATTATTGTGATAATTGGAGTCGCAGGCTTCCTAATATTAAATTCGATTGTCAGCAAAGACACGGTAATATCAAATTTCAGCAAAGCTATAGAACAAAAGGATGTTAAAGAACTATCAAAGTACCTGGTATCTTCAGATTCCCGTGTAAAAGTGGATGAAGCAAGTATTAAAGCTTTTCTCGATTACATAGACCAGAATCCTTCATACTTGAATGATATTATAAATTCTTTTAAAAGTGGGAAGAGCAGTAACTACTTTGTTCAAAATGATTCTTCCGCTGATTTAAAGCTTAAAACTGATGGTAAGGTTTTTCTATTCTTTAATAAGTATGTTTTCGAAATGCAGCCTTATTTCATAAATGTTAAGACTGATTACAAGGATACAGAAATTTACATGGATGATAAAGAGGTATGCAAAGCGGACAGTGATAATTTTTCCAAACAGATAGGGCCGTATCTGCCTGGACTTCATAAAATTAAAGCTGTTTATAAAGGAGAGTACTCTTCTCTTGAAGAAGAAAAGGAGATAAAACTTGTATCTTCTGTGACTTCGGGAAGGAAAGCAAATATAAATTTATCACTTAAGGGAAAAACAATAACCATTACTTCTGTGTATAGAGATGCAAAAGTTTTTGTTAATGGAAAGGATGTAGGACGTACTGTTGAACAGGTAAATGAAAAAGGCTTCGGACCGGTGGACAGCAAAACAAAAATCTCTCTTCAGAAAGAATTTCCATGGGGTACTGTCAAAAGTGAAGAAGTTGAAGTAGGAAATAATTCACGTATAAAAATTGATATTAATGCTGTTAACGATACACTGAAAAATCAGATGATGGACGTGGTAAACAAATTTAATACACAATGGGAAGAGGCTTGTTTTATAAAAGATTCATCGAAAGTTGAAAATGCTACACCTGCAATGCTTGATGATATAAATAGAAGAATTCAGGCTCTCAAAGATAAAAGATATATGTACCAGGGAACATATGTAAAGGGAATATATGACCTTGATTCGTTTTCAATAGTCTTTTCTGGCCAGAAATATACTGCATATTTAAAAAATCATGAATTTTTAAAGGAAGTTGAATACCCTGAAGGCCAAAAGGCTCCAAACATGCAGGACAAGGATTATTACTGGCGCTACGAACTTGTTTATGATAATGTGGGTAACAAGTGGCTTGTTGATAGTTATACTAAAAGCTATAGTATGAATACAAAGAATGTAAAAGAATTTACTTTTTAGCTTATGTAATAAACAACAGGTCTTTCTCCGGGAGGCCTGTTGTTTTATTTCTTGAAAAGGTGGTATATTAATTATTGCTTCTGTATTAAAATGGATGATATATAATATCTGATGCTGGAGGACATATGGATAATTTCGCATTTGTTTCGGACTTTGACGGAACGCTTACAGACAGGGACTTTTATCATATAGTAATTGATAAATATTTAAAAGACTGGGGAAGGCAATTTTATGAGGATTGGAAAAGGACCAGTAAAATAAATGTTGACTTCCTTAATAGAATTTTTGGTGCAATGGACAGAAGTGAGAGCGAAATTTATGAAGACATTTTAAATCTGCCTTTTGACAGGTTTGCACAGAATTTTATAAATGAAGTTGGAGAAAGAGGCGGTAAGTTTTTTATTCTTAGTGCCGGAACTTCATATTATATTGATATACTGTTGGAACACCTGAATATTAAAGGTGTAACGGTAATATCAATGAAGGGGATATATAAGGACAGAGGAATTGAAATAATACCTGATAAAAACGGAAGGTATTATTCAGATATATTTGGATTGGATAAAAGGAAGGTCATAGAAGAACTTAAAAGGGAATATAAATGTGTTCTTTTTGCAGGTGATAGTGAACCTGACCTGGCAGCAGCAAAAGCAGCTGATTTTGCATTTGCCAAGGCTGAACTGGCAGACCTCCTAAAAAAAGAGGGAGCTGACTTTATTCCATTTAAAAATTATTCCGAAATAAAAGATTTTATGGATAAGAAGGGGTGGAAACTTGATGAGGAACCAGGCGCATAGGATATCAATTCCTATAATACTCGAAGTGGGAGTAGATAAAATGGGTAATATCGGTAGATATATAAAGAAAGCCGGTATAACCAAATATGTTGTTTTTTTTGGAACAGGAATAAGAGAGCTTTTTGGAACAGTTATACATAATTCACTTACCGACATAAAAGGGCTTAAGCTTCTTGCAGAATATGATTATGACGATAATGCACTTGAAAATCTTATGTCCAAGGCTTTTTCACTTCCTTCGCAGACTGAAGCTATTATAGGCATCGGAGGCGGTAAGGTTCTTGATGTAGCAAAATACATTGCATTTATTAACGACCTGCCTTTTATAAGCGTTCCAACCTCTACTGCACATGACGGGTTTGCAAGCTCAGGCTGTTCTTTATTTGTTAACGGAAGACGTACATCTGTACACGCAAGAATGCCATATGGAATTATTGTTGATACAGGAGTAATTAAAAATTCACCTGATAAATTCATATTCTCTGGAATCGGAGATATAATTTCAAAAATTACTGCTGTCTATGACTGGCAGTTTGAAGAAAGCCATGGAAAGACTGTCGTTGATGATTTTGCTGTTATGATTGCCAAAAAGTCTGTAAACAGTATAGCCAGAATGGATTTCAACAGCATCAAAGAGGATTTTTTCATAAAAGAACTGGTTGATTCACTCACAATGAGCGGAATTTCAATGGAGGTTGCTGGTAGCAGTGCTCCTGCAAGTGGAAGTGAACATCTTATATCTCATTCTCTTGATAAACTGCTTGAAAAGCCCTATTTGCATGGAATCCAGGTGGGTATTGCAACATACATAATGAGCCGGGTTCAGGAGCACCGTTATGAAAGGGTTAACAAGTTCCTTACACAGACTGGCTTCTTTAACCATGTTGCTGATATCGGCCTCAAAGCGGCCGACCTTGAACAAGCCATTGAAACTGCGCCAGGCATAAAACCAAACAGATATACGTTTATTCATATACCCGAATATCGTGAAAAAGCCAAAAAACTGCTATATGAGGATGAAATTCTTAAAAAGATTTTAAAATAAGATTTTATGCATATTTTTTTAAAATTGAGAAATACTAACTGAAATTTTGTGTTTCAGGAGATGGTTTTAATTTTAAAAAAAAGAATAATGCTTAAATTGATATATGTTTTATTGTTTGCCGTACTTATTTCATTTTTGAGTTTAAGCCTTTCTTCAACAACAGCAGCGGCTTCGGTTACCGAAATAATAATTGATCCGGGCCATGGAGGGGTTGATGAGGGCACTGTATACGGAAGTTTGAAGGAGAAGGATATTACACTATCCATATCAAAAAAGCTTGTCGGATACCTTGACAGCTCAGGTTACAGAGGT
This sequence comes from Bacillota bacterium, assembly GCA_023397675.1. GTDB lineage: Bacteria > Bacillota > Clostridia > Acetivibrionales > JANLFN01 > JAEZTC01. The sequence goes on from JAEWTV010000128.1 coordinate 32,958, forward strand.
ATTCTGACAAGAAATAAGGATACGTCCCTTTATAAAACGTCCAGAGGCGGAACAGTTGAAAGAAAAGACCTTGAAGCACGTGTGGGAATCATTAATGACAGCAGAGCAAAATTGTTTGTCAGTGTACATGTAAACAGCAATCCGGATTCTACCGCAAATGGCTCAATTGTATATTACAACAGTTCAGTTAAAGGTTCAAAGGAACTGGCCCAAAGCATTCAAAAGTCCGTTAATACGGTAAAGGCAGGCGGAAGAGCCAGAACAACCCATTCACCTGAAACCGCTAATTACTATGTACTTAGGAATTCAGACGTTCCGGGGGTCCTTGTAGAAACTGCTTTCATTTCGAATAGTACTGAAAGAGGCCTTCTTAAAACTGAAAGCTTTAAAAATGAGATAGCAAAAGCAATTTCTAATGGTATTAATAACTATTCCAAAGCGTCTGCAAGTGTAACAGCAAAGGCCTATAACAAAAAAAGTGCCCTGATTTCAACAAAAACCTTTAACAATTCCACCGATGCATATAAGTGGATTGCTGGAATTCCTGCGAACGGGACTGTATATGACTCAAAGAACAATATAATCGGTGTTGTTCTGGAAGGTTGCAAAATAGACTTCAGAAACTCATATGTAATAGATACCGGAATTAAAACCAGCGCTTTTGATTCTAAAGTTGCCGCAGTTCAGAAACGGCTTGCAGTAATAGGTTTCAAGATTACTTCACCGGGTGTTGTGGGGAACAAGACTAATGATGCGGTCAGAGCATTTCAGAGGAATGAAGGATTGCCACAGACGGGTGTCGTTGCCAAACTGACATATGAGCGGCTGGTGAATACATGGTAAAATATTCATTATAATTTACGTAAAACTAAGGAGACCTTTTCGGAGGTCTTTTTTCTTGCCTTAAAATATTTAGAAAAATTTTGAAAAAATGTATGGTAATTTGTAAAAATATGTGATATTATAAATTCAACAAATTACATATTATTACAAAACAGTACATTAATTGAATTAGTGGGTGAAAATTGTGGAAGTTGGAAGCTTGTTTGACGGCAGATATAGAATTGTTAAAATCCTGGGAGAAGGCGGCATGAGCAAGGTATACCTGGGTGAAAACATCAAGTTGGGTACCCTGTGGGCTATAAAAGAAATTAAAAAGGACAGCGACAGGAAAATTGATTTTTATGTTGAACCTAATATTTTAAAAAAGCTCAGTCATCCGGCACTTCCCAGAATATTCGACATAATTGAAAATGATGAATTTCTGTACATAATTGTTGATTATATAGAAGGGGATTCTCTTGACAAAGCTTTGATAAAGGAAGGAAAATTCGATGAAAAGACTGTTTTGGGATGGACCAGGCAGATATGCGATGTCCTGCTTTACCTTCATACCTTAAAACCGAATCCTGTAATTTACCGGGATATGAAGCCCGCAAACATAATTCTTACAAAAAGTGGCTTAAAGCTAATTGATTTTGGAATCGCGCGTGAATATAAAAGCAATTCCGACTGCGATACGGTCTATATAGGGACAAGGGGATATGCTGCTCCAGAACAATATGGAAGCGGCCAGACAAGCGTTACATCGGATATTTACAGTCTTGGTGTTACAATGTTCCGCCTTCTAACAGGGAAAAGCCCCTCTGAACTGAATTTTGTAAATGAACTTGCCAGACTTCCGGTTGAGGGTATATCCGAGCAAACATGGAAAATTATAAGAAAGTGTACAAGGCTTAATCCAGATAATAGGTATCAGTCTGTACAGGAGATTATTAATGAAATTAATTTAATAGATGAGAATGCTAATAGTACAGCAGTGCTTGGTGATAACAGGCAAATCAATTCAAGTTCCGTTTATCAGGCAAGGGGAAGCTTTAAGAAGCTTATCCTGACTGTATGGGCGAATCCTTACTTCGGGTGCGAATTGGCGTATTTAGCTGCAAAAAGCAGTGAATTCAGTGTATTGTTAATTGATTTGGACCTTCTTGCCCCTACTGCAGATTTACTTCTTAATGTTCCTAAACATCCTGAAAATATCAGGAGGGATAATAAGTTAGATAACTCGTCTCTCGATATTGTAATGGATTCGATTGATAAGAATTATCTTACTTCAGATATTATTTGCGAGGCTTCGGTAAAACGCAAGGAGCTCAAGAACCTTTATGTTGTCACAGGGAATTATAATCTTAATAATTATGAGTATTACAGTGACAGGAACCTGGTAAAGTTTCTGGATAAGGCATACCAGTACTTTGATATAACCATACTTTTAGTTAATAAATCAATTTATGATTCCTTTACAGTAATTTCTCTTCTCAAATCGGATTATAATATTATTCCTATAAGGTCTGATATTGATAGGCTCCGGGAATTTAACTCATATGTAGGTTTTCTAAAGGAAAAACAGCATATACCCGAAGGGAAAAATAAATTCGTAATGTATGGATATGATTCAAACAGTCTTGACAGAAAGCTTACAAACCAGGTAACCGGAGGCAGCTGCATAGGTTGTATTCACAAGAGTGAAAAAAGGGAAAAAAGCAGAAACTTGAAAACACCTTATGTCAGAAGAATTGAAAAGAATATTCTTAATGAATATATTGAGATACTATCCTATTTTAATATTATCCCAAAGTACACATTTTTCAGAAAGCTTAAAGAGCATCTTAAAGATACAATCAGATCTCTAAGGGCTTTGGCCAAGCTGTCAAAAACGCACTTCAAATTAAGGAGGTCAGGCAATGTGTCCAATCATTAATACACACCACAGTACACTTTTTATAAATGAAAATGTTAATGAAAGTGACAGGTATAACAGTGATATCAGTATTGTAGTCTCAAACATAACGTTTGAAATACTAAAGGATTCACCAGGTTTGGTTGCTGATGTGGCAAATGGTTCTGCAGACAGGGCTGTACTTGAAACTGCAGTGGTTAAGGTGATAGATAAGCATAAATACCGTTGCGGACTTTCAAGGGATGAGCTGATAAATAAGGTGTTTGATTACATGTTCGGCTACGGTGCACTTCAGGCATATATAGATGATGAAGATATCAGTGACATTGACGGTACAAAATATGATGAATTTGTTATCAAGAGGAATGGTTTAAGAAAAGTCATTCCAGTTAACTTTGGCAATGAAGCAATTTTTGATACATATTGCAAGCTTATTGCCATACGGAATGGGGGGATACTTAACGAAAATGACAGTCACTGCCGGGTAACTGATGAAAAAAAGCGCCTTAGAATTAATGTTTCCATAAGGCCAAGAAACATATCCGGACCTTCTATCAGCATAAGGAAACACAGGCTGGATAGTTATTCAATGCTTGATCTTGCTAAACTGGGTATGATGAGCAAAGAAGTAGCTGAATTTTTTGATGAGGTTTCTAAGACTGATGCAACGATACTTTTTTGTGGGAAGGGCGCAGCAGGCAAAACTACGTTGATGAGGGCTTTTGTCAATATTCTGCCGCCGATGGAAAGAGTCCTTATTGCTGAGTCGGATGCAGAGATTTACCCTGACAAGCCTTATTGTATAGAACAAAGGATAAAGAAGCAATACGAAGGGGGAAGAAGCATTTCACTTGGTGATCTTGTGAAAGACGGCCTTACTATGTCTCTTGATACATATTGTATCGGGGAAATTGTAGGGGAAGAAGCGTGGGAATATATAAAGGCTGCTTTCACAGGACATCGGTGTCTTGCTACTACACATTCGGAAAGTGCAGAAGATGCATTGGCAAGGCTGATTTCACTCTGCAGAGGGGCAAATAGCCAGGAGGATCGCACTACAAAAGCCATAATGGCAAAAAGTATAGATATTATAGTATTTCTTAATGACTTTAGGATACAGGAAATTGTTGAAGTATGCAGCTATGACCCGGAAAATGACAGGTATGATTTTAACAGGCTTTTCAAATTTGAACCTGAGTATAAAACAGATTTACCTGCAATTAGTGGTAGTTTTATAAAATGCAGCAAACCGGCAGGTAAGCTTGCCTATAAGCTGGAAAGGGGGGCTTGATGGGATTCTATATTATTCTCTCAATAAATTCTATTTTATTGGTGCTAGCTACCTTTATGCTGTCAAAAGCAATTTCACATAACATCAATATAAAGAAAATTATGAAAGAGGGAATGGAGCGACTGAACGATGAGTACAGAGAGAGGAGGCTTCAAAGGGAAGTAAAAAAATATGTCAGAAATGTTTCGATTAAAATGACCTTTACCGAAAAAGTTGAGTTATACCTTATTGATAAGTCCAACATAAGAAGATTTATTCCCTTTATGAACTTTACTGTGTTTGTCATCCTTTGTTTAAGTATATTCCTGCTTTGTTTCGGGCCTATTTACAGGGTTATGTATTTTATACCTTCAACATTTCTTATATGTCTTATGTTTGCTATGATTCCGGTATTTGTCCTGGATATCATGGGAAGGTATAATTCCGAAAAAGTTAGAAGGAAACTGGCTGAATTTATTTCAGTATTAAACAGGTGGTGTGCTGTTAAGGAGGATATATTCTATGCTTTCGAAAGATCTATTGAATCTGGTCTGGGAGAACCTCTTAAAACCTTTATACGGGACATGACCATTCAGGTTAGGTGCGGGATTGAGCCTGCAGATGCTTTGGACATCCTTCAAATGAAGGTGGATAATGAGCAATTCAGAGACTTCATTATTAATATAAAGCAAAATGTTAAATTCCGCGGAAACATAACTAAGCTGCTTTCAAATATGGAATCTCAATTCTACAAACTGGAGGAGGAGTATAACCGGAGGAAAATATCTACGTATAAAGATAGACTGTTAATTTTTATACTTATGTTCAGTGTACTTATTATAGGGTATTTCTTCCTCAAGTTTAACCAGCGTGTTCAGGACTACTATTTAGGAACCCTTGGGGGTAAAACCTTACTTGCCTTCTTCTGTCTTATCTTTCTGTCGGGCTTTTACCTATCCCTGGGTGTTTCAAAATTCAAGCATTAGTATTGTAAGATTGGTGGAATGTGATGGGGGAAATAGTAAGCTTTATTTTTAATCATGGGCTCTTTTCGGCTTTATCGATAATCCTTGACTTTGTACTTGTAAAACTATTGATTTTAAAATATAGTGTCAGTTTCAGTAAAAACCTCATTGAGGCTACTGGTAATAGAGTATATGCAACATCAATTTATAAAAAGTGTATTGAAACAGTAAGAAAATCACTTGTTAAGATTGAAAGTTCAGGAAGAAAAACTGATTTTATTCAGAAGATAAAACGTAAGGTAAAGATGTCTGGGTACACCGGTGAACATGCGGCTGCAATCTATCTGATTTTAAAATATATTGCACCGGTTGCCGCATTTATACTCCTGTTTACGACCAATTTTTCCAATTTACTTCAGCCTGTTCTTGTAGCTGCTTTAATCCACTGTTCTGTCGAAATAACCCTCAGAAGAAAAAAGAAACGCATTGTCATGAAGTTTAATATGAATATCTATAAAATTTACAAGTATCTTCACAACCAGATAAGTTCCGGGATAATGCCTACTGATGCGGTCCGGTCTGTTTATCTTACTGTTGAAGACAAGGAATTAAGGGATATATTGATTCAATTGTCAGCAAGGTATGAGCTTACTTTGGATATTGATGATGCAATCAAGGAGTTTTTATCAAACTTCGATGTTCAGGAAGCGGAAACACTGTGTGTTGCGCTCAAACAAGGAATAGAAACCGGTGACAATCAAAATATTCTCTCAAGACAGGAACAGTTCATGTTCAGCAGGTACCTGAACTATATTCAGGCAGAAACTGACGGTCTAAGGCTACGTGGAACAATGTCAGTAATCATGTTCGCATCCATTACTGTAATCATGATTGCTGTACCTTTATTTAAGGATGTTGTTGAAGCAACTTCAAAAATATTTATTAACTAAAACCAAGAAGGAGGCAAAAATGAAAAAGCAGGTCAAAAAGTTTTCTAAAAACTTAAAAGTACTATATTATAAACCATTTACATTTGTTAGAAGGGAAGATGGTTTCGGAAGGGATGAAATTCTTGGAACAGCTGCAGTGCTTATTATAGCTGCCTTTATCACAATCCCTCAGCTCAAATCTTTTGTAAGTACACTTGTAACTGCGTTAAACGGTTGGTGGAGCACTACAGTTTCATCAAAGATATTCCCGACATCATAAGGTTTAGTTTATTTTAGTGAGGTCTTTGAAATGCCGCATAGAATTGTTGTTTTTGGGATTTTGGCAGTAGTAGTTATTGCTTTGGTAGTTATGCTTGTAGAATCCTTTCTTCCGTTATCCTTTAAGATTGAAATGAACATTGAGTGTAGAAAAAGCCTTCTCGAAATGGAAAGCGCAGGAGGCCTTGATAATACCGGAAGGAACAGCCTAGAAGATAGACTGTCCGATAAGGGCTTTTATAATATTTCAATCAATGCAAAAGAGAATGCAAAGCAAGGGGAGGAAATCGTATTAAAGGTGGAGGCTGATTATAAATACAGTAAATTTGAATCCATTTTTTCAAGGCAAGATGTAGTTACACATCTGATTTATGATAAAACCACAGTGTCCAGAAAGGTAATAAATTAACCATGGAACAACCAGCTTTACAAAGGAATAAATGTAAAGGTAATGCGGCTTTTGATGTGATCATTTTTACTATGGTGATAATATTTGTTATCTTTCCTGTATTCTCAGTAATATGTGAAAAATACATTGTCGTTACTGAAGCACAGTCAATAAAGGATGCTGTGGATATGACCAATATAGTGGTTTATAATGCTATGAATAATCAGTCACTTGGAAGATGTAATATAAGCTTTGACAGCGAGGAAAGCATTGAAGTATATAAAAGGCTTCTTGCAAAAAATCTTAAACTCAACAATGACCTTTCACCTATGACTGATTCAATAGCTGAAAATAAAGTAACAATAGATTCTTTGATTTGCTATACAGATAACTTGCCGGCGAAGTGTACAGCCGGAAGTATTATAAAAAGGCCAACAATTCACAGTGTAATTACAGTACCGGTAAAGCCTGTCCTATACAGGCAGCTCATTTTTGAGCTGACGGGGAAGGAGTATCTCGAACTAAAGGTGCATGTAGACTCAGAACTGCCGGTTAATAATTGATGGAGGTTTTATGAAAAAGATTAATCTGATTTTTATTACTCTTATATTAGTTGTGATACTCCTTGGAATTGAGGTGGTTATAGTTAAAAGTGCTGTGAAATATGAGCCTCTTGTAGATGTTGTCTATGCAAAGACAAAAATAGCTTCACAGAAAGAAATTAAACCTGAAATGCTTTATCAAAAGAAGGTAAACATTAGCATGGCTCACAGCCAATCATTCAGAAATATCAAGGATTTGACGGGTAAAAAGTCAAAAGTGGAGATTGAAGAAGGGGAAATGATTCTTTCAGGAAAGCTGGGTAAAGCAAATGAAATGGAGCAAATTGAAGTAAAGGATAAAAACAACCGCCTATTTACTGTGGAGTTCAAGGGCGATCAGGCTAACGGCTGGTGGATTAAGGTTGGACAATATGTGGATATAATTTTCATCCCAAACGAAAAGCCTTTAGCTTCAAACTTTATAAAAGAGCAGGATGATCCGGTCCAACAGGCAACAACTATTCCAAATGCCAATAAGCAGTCTGCGGATTTTTTGACAAATAACCCGGGTGATGTAAGCAGATTCAGAAATATAAGAGTTGCTGCACTGATAGACGAAAAGGGTAATCAGCTTAAGAATTCAAACAGGGAAACACTTCCGAGATACATATCCTTTGAGGTTACGGATTCACAGGATGAAGTGCTGGCTTACGCTAAAAGCAATGGACGTTTGGAGGTGTCGGTAATTCCGGAGAAATAATGTATGTTACCTATATAAGTTGAATTAAATATTTAATATGCATCATGTCCCTAATGCCGGCCATGATGTAATGATAAATGATTTTAATTCAACTTATTACATCTGTAATAGGATAAAGTAAATTCTGATTTGATATCCATTTGCATTTGGTTTTAGAAATGCAAATGATGTATATGAAATTTACTTCATCCTATATAAAGAAATTATGATAAAATGTTGCATATATTTACAATTATAGGTACATATCGCGTACTGAATACTACCTCGGAGGTGCTTGATGATAAAAAGGTTAATTGCTTCTTTAATAGCAATATGTCTAATGCTGCCCAGCTCTACAGCAATTGTTTTTGCAGACCAGAAGGATATTACTTCAACAGATATGCGAATGCAGCCATTGCGTGACAGGCTGGCTGCAATGACTGAAAAAGATAAGTCTGATGCCCTTGGAAGGTTCAAGGATGTTTCAAATCATTGGGGTAAGGAATACATTGCAAAGCTTTCATACTTGAGAATAATAAATGGCTGTGGAAATGAAATGTTTATTCCAAATGGGAACGTAACAATAGCTCAGTTTATTATCATGACAGTCCGTGCATTGGGTTATAGCTTTGAATCCACAGGGAAAAATTATGCAGACCCATATATTAAACAGGCAAAAGCTGATGGAATAATAGGAGAAGACCAATATACCAACTATGATAAGGCTATAACAAGGGAGCAGATGGCGGAGATAATTTTTAATGCAGATATGCTTAAGACAGCGCAGCCTGATCAGACGTTGTATAAGTTGGTCGCAAACAGGATTGCCGACTATTATAAAATTTCCGATGTGAAAAAACAGGTTGTTGTTAACGACTATATCCTCGGATTATTGATAGGCAGCACTCAGAAATTTTATTTCAACCCACAGTCGAATTTGACCAGGGCTGAAGCCTGTGTAGTAATAATCAGGCTGTTGGATGATAAGTCCAGAGAGGTTTTTCCTGTTTCTTCCGATGATACAATAACCCTGCCGACAGCAGGCGGAAAAACCGTTACAGTACACCCTCCAAGCAGACCTGAGGTTATAAAAACTGCTAACTTCTTAGTAAATAACATGACAAAGGACAGTGGATATGCTTTTTATGGATATGGTTCTCAAACAGGGCAAATAAGTTTTGGTTTTTATGAGAGTAAAGATAAGCATGATAATGGCACTGTATTTGACTTAAACATGGGGATAAATATTGATACTGCAGAAAGCTTATTAAAAAATCCATATCTTATTAATATTTTTGATGCAGAAAAAGTCAAAAGTATTCACAGGGATTTATTGGTTTCCTTATTCCAGTACTGGTTCGGAAATGATTCAAAAAAAGCTATCGAACAGCTTGACTATTATTTAGGTATAGTTAACAACAATAGCCTTGAATTAAAAAGGACCTTTAAATTAAATAATCGTGAAGTTTCCTTTTATAAAATCTTAGGTAGCACCAGTTTTAGTATAGGTGTTTCCAGTGAATTTTAATAACTGTATATAAGGCCGGTATGGTTTACCGGCCTTATTGCATAAATAACCCCAAAAATCATATCTGTGGAAGGAGGTGAAAAAATGAAAAGACTAATACATTTGAGTGTTACAGTGGTTATGGTTGTGTCAATGGTACTTGGAAGCATGCCGGAAGTAGATGCGGCAACATCCGGAGCGATAGATAATTCATCCTATGATACAGGCTTCAAACCTCATGTATATGATGGTTCACCCGCAGCAATAGCTGCCTGGAATGAAATATCCCCGCAGTTGCCCCAACCTGCCAGCGTGAAGAATAAAAACGGTCAGTATATCAACCTTACTATCTGGTACGTTAAGCACTTGGTAGTGTACGGAGATTACAGAACCTGCAATCCTAGAACACCGGAAAATTCAGCCGGCGGAAGTCTGGATTTCAAATCGGTTAATAAATATCCAGACAATGGAGGCAACAAAGGGTATTTTACTTACCGCTATTCCGACGGCCATATCGAAAAGGGTGAATATAGATACATGGGTTACGATTACCAGGGCAACAAGTTCAGTGACCCGGATTTCCCTGCTGATATTCCCATAGAAAACATTAACAGCTATAAATGGACATACAAACCTTGGGATAAAGACCATCAGTTGGAAAATGAGAGTATATGGAATAATGCTGCCGACCTTGCAAATAATGGTGATACCAGCAAAGTTAACCAGCAGGTTAAAAACTGGATTGACGGAGGTACTATATATAAGACTGAAGGTGGTCAGACTACTTCCCTTGATTTCAGCAGTGCAGAAACTCCGCCCAAAAATGCTGACGGTTCATTCTCTGCTAAAGTACCATCAATGTACTTGAATGTTCTTTCAGCGCCAACTCTTAAATACCCTGGAGAAGGGAGGTTGTGGCACAAGAATCTGAACGGGGGCTACTACTACCGTACAACATCAGTGGCTCCTATCAAAAGCAAATTGTTCCCACCAGCAGAATGTAAAGGGACCCTTTCGGGAGGAAACCTGAACATAAGTGATTTTGGCACGGAAGCCTCTACTGAATACCTTAGCAGTACAGTAAGCGTACAAATTAAAGTTGATGGTATACTGCATGATGAAAGCTATTATAAGGATGACCTGCTTAAAACTGCATATTACACTAGAAATGACATTGACAAGATATACCTGACCTTGAATGGTTCCAGTGAAGTGGAGGGTGTTGTTGCCGCTAACAAAGGTTCGAATATATTTACTGTTGATTTTAAAATAGCGGATATATTGAATCTCGCAGATGGAAGCGCCAAACTGCCATGCTCTGCAAGAATTCTGTTCCAGGACGGAAAAGATGTTACTGCTTCAGGCTGGGTTGATATTGATTTTAATGTCAAGGGAGTGGAACTGCCAATACCTCCTCCTATGTATACCACGCCAACTGTCGATCTTCCAAACCCTGCTTTTGACATAGTAGAGTATAAGCCGCATGACAGCACTAATATGGCTAATATAGTGAAAAAGGAAGTCTATATCGATGGCAAAGCCGTTGATTATAACAGTTTCTTCAGCGAAAGCTTTACTTTTGGGGTCGGTGGGGATGGTATAAGAAATGTCCGGATATTATATACCGCTTCAGACGGAAGTGTATCCTTTCTTTCAAGGTGGATACAGGTATATAATACAAAGCCAAGAGTACAGTTTGTATATGCAGGAACCTACAAGCAAAACAGGAAAATGACTATTAACAATACATCAGATAAGTGTAATGACCTGCCTGTAATATCTAAGTATCCTATAACTCAGTGGCAGTGGTCTTTCACAGCTTTGAGCGAAGGTGCACAAAATGATATAAAGCAAAGCAGCGCAACAACACTGAACGATATGTATAAGGAATTGTTGTTCAAAGCTCCTGGTACATACAGAATCACACTGATAGGTACCAATACGCTGGGAAGGGTTTCAGATCCGTATGTTCTTGATTTTACGATAATGCCGGATACCCCTGCAGCCATTATTGCAGAGCTTGACAATGTTGTAATAACAAGAAATGAAAAGATTTCAGCCTTTGCATTTGATATACAAAGTACTGATGGCGATACGGTTGCAGGCAATAAGGTAGAACTCTATTACGATGAAAATAATGATGGTGTCTGTGAAAAATTGATTCAAACCTGGAACAATGTTCCTAATGGTCAATTTCCGATATATAACCCGAGTATTCTGGGTAAGTATGAGTATGTAGTTACTGCAAGTGAAAATTTAATTGGCGATATCCTGCCGGAATTCATAACTGCTGAAGACAGTACTGTAAAAACTATAAAGAGGGATTTTTGGGTAGACAATTTAAGGCCTCTGACTGATTTATATATAGATAACCCTGTAACAAGACCTGTTGTCGATGTATACATCATGCTGGATGAAAAGCTTGAGCCTTCCAAGGTTGATTATGTTAAAAACAGCCGAATAGATTTCACAAATTATCTTATAGGCTACAACATACTTCCCTCGGTCAACATATGGGACATGCATACATATACAAGTACACAGCCGGCATATACAGCAATTAATACAGGCGGCACTTATCCATTTGCCACAACCTGGTATACAAGTAATGGTTACAGCGGCACACTCAACCTTACCAGCGTAAGTGATAATGGTACATGGCAGGATTTCGGACACTATGAAACCAAAACCGAAACCAAAACTGGTATAGGTACCTCACCCGGGTACAACTGGTGGACATACATATATGACGGTAAGAGCTGGGCAAGGATTTCATCAACCGGTACGGATACGCCATCAATATACTACTCAGATGCTGAGGGGTATTCAGGGACAATATACAGAACAACGGCAACTTTGGACTATGAAACCGGAAGCCCTCCATCCAACCCGAGGAAGGGTGATACTTATACACTAACAAGAGTTTTTACGGGTTACTTTTCCGGAATTGTAAGCAGGACAGTAAACTATTGGGTATCAAATTGGGTATGGGTAAGTAATTATACAGGCTTTTACAGCGGAAATATAAGTAAAGATGTAAGGCAACCGTATGCCGACCCGTTCAGACCAACATCAGACAAGTTTGTTATATATGTCAGTGATAATAACATATCTCAGTTGCCCGATTTGCAAGCTGTAATGACAAAGTCAGCAGGCAAACTGGTATTGGCTGGTCAGGATAGTGCAAAGTCCCAGATAAAAAATGACCACTTTATACTCAATAATAAGCCTATAGCCGATGTTATGAAGGACGCTTTGGACTGGATAGCTAACACAGATCCTGCAATACCTGAGTACTATATTCTTGCCGGGATAGATACCTTTAATCTTAATACAAGTGATACCGATTTAGAAGGTGACCCGATAATATCCCAGCAGTTCCAGTATGTTCAGGATGTGAACTACTTTGATAATTCGAATGGAAGAGAACCTGGGACTGTTGATGAATACTCACAAACTGCAGGATGGACCGATACAAAAGTAAATAAGTTTGATAAGGTAGGAGCATATTCCGTATACAGACGAGTGAAAGACCAGCCATCAACTGATCCTAACTACTCCGGGTATTCATATTATTCAAATGAACCCATTGTGAAAATCATGGCACACAGAAAGCCTATTGCAATGGCACAGCTGGATTGGAATTATAATGCTGCTGAAAAAGTATACCTTACTAATTGGCTGGACATGTCATTTGACCTTGACCATGAATTTAACAGACCGGATAAAGGAATTGTTGATAGGAAGATAATGTTCCGTAAGAATGGCGGGGATTGGAGTTACTTTATACCGAACGAACTTACTTATGGTACATATGAACTTCAATATTATGTAAAAGACCCTGAGGGAGCATGGAGTGAGCCTTTGACAATGAGCTTTACGCTCAATGAATCACCACCTATACAATTTAAAGCAAGCTTAAGAACGTTGGATAGCAAATTCAGTCTTAAAAGTGTTCCGGCATCGGAATACCTTGAAGCTTTTAATATTTGGACAAGGTACCCCTATGATGTAAAGCTTGAAATGGCATTATACAGCGGACCTACACGCGTAGCACCCCTTAAGGTAGTCGAGCCTAGTACGGATACCTGCTTAAAAACAGGTAATGATATTGAATGGAAAGACTTGAGTTATCCAATTTCCAACACAATTCCCGATGGTAAATATACATTCAAGATTTCTGCAGTAGATTTAAAAAACTCTTCAATCAGAACTGATAAATCATTTGAAGTAAACATATTTACGCCAATTGATTTGGAACCCCTTATGGGTGATTCTGTTGTAACTGATTCGTTGCTTAATGTAAAGTCAAGTACTACAAAATACGCAAATTCAGTCACGGTGACCTTGTTTAAAGGAACTGCTTACCAGACTTCAGCAATGGCAATGAGCGGAATTGGAAACGGAAGTCTTACAAATTGGCTTAAAAGCTGGAATGTGCCTTCAAACATTCCCCCAGGGAAAGGTTATATAGCCGAATTTAAGGCGTATACGCCAAGTGGCAAATCCGAAACCAAGCAGGTTGAATTTGAAGTTATAGACTTCAAAATCACAGGCGTAAGCATTATTGGAGACTGGTCTCACTGGAGAGGACAGAGGGACATTTTTGGAAAGCTCCTTACCAACGAGCCGCACCGCTTCCTCAGCCTTGAAAATGTGAGGGTTAATGTTTCAACTACTGGATATGCTGAAAAGCTTGTTATAAGGTTCAGTCCTGAGCTTGAGGCTATGCAGTACAAAGATATTAATGGACATATATATGACTATAGCAAGGATTTTACAGGCTATTATGTCAGCTTTCCTCAGGATTCTACGGTACTTCTGGATACAAATAGAAAAGACAGCAATATCTCCTGGAACTACATTATTCCGCTTGCGTCTTCGACAAAGTCATGGGATGATAGTAGGCTCCAGGCACCTTATTCAATGACTGTTACAGTTTACAAGGGAGGTAAAAGCCGAACTTACAGTATAAACGACATAGATATAACAGGAAATGTGTATGACCTTACATACATCCAGCCTGTGGATTGAGTTTTTCAGCCCTCGAATGAGGGCTTTTTCTATATACGATTTTCCATGCCCCAATCATTAATTGCTTTAAAGATTGGGAAAAGACTTAGCCCTCTTTCCGTCAGCTTATACTCCACCTGGGGAGGATTGGTTGGATATTCTGTTCTGGTTATTAAACCAGATTCAGATAATTCTTTCAGCTGATTGCTGAGCACTTTATGGGTAATTCCAGGTGTATTCTTCTTTAACAGTCCATAACGTATTTTTTCATGCACAAAAATCAGATATAGTATTTCAATTTTCCATTTGCCCCCGATTATACTCAAAGTATATGAGAAAGGACAGTTGCCCAATTCATTTATAAAATTGTTTTTACCATTCTCCATATTCATAACACCATACTCTATAATAATTTTTAAAAATTATATCATAACGCCTTACCTCAAGGGTAGTACTAACCTTGAAGTGCGTACTTTTCAAATTGGTTAAAGTATATTATTTTTAAAATACGAAAGGGGTTAGATATATGGAACATATAGAGTATATTCCTAAAAATGTATGCGCTAATCAAATCAATATAATCTTGGATGAGCATATAATCCGTAATGTGGAGTTTATTGGAGGATGCCCTGGCAATACAAGTGGAATAAGCCGATTGGTTGCAGGGTTATCTGTAGAAGAAGTAATTGGGAAACTGAGTGGTGTCAGGTGTATAAGAGGTGCATCCTGCCCCGATCAGCTTGCCAAAGCATTATCACAGCACATTAATAAATTGGAGGTAACGTATAATGGAAATACGGCGTGCAACAGTTAATGATATTGGGGGTTTGGTTGAAAACAGAATGAGTTTTATTTACAGTATTAAGAATATCAGACCACCAAAGTCATTTGAAGACTTAACATCCAAGTACATAAAAGAGAATATGGAGAATGGGTCGCTTGCAGCATGGATAGCAGTAGAAGAGGGGCAAATAGTATCATCCTGCATTCTTTGCATTACACAACAATTGCCGCTGCCTATAAGTAGTAATGGGAAAATAGGTTACGTATATAATGTCTTTACAATTCCTGAATACAGGAGAAAAGGTCTTGCGCTTCAGGCGCTTGGACAGATGAAAGAGTATGCGATAAACAATGGAATTACATTACTGAACTTAACTGCAACAGAAGATGGATTAAATTTATATAAAAATGCCGGCTATGAATTAGTGGAGAGAGAAATGAGATTGAGCTTACAAGAATGCCCGGCAAAAAGATTTATGGCATAAAAAGAAAAGGATGAATATTAAAAAGACCTCCAATTAAGGAGGTCTTCGTTACTCATATTTGCTATCCCTTACAATAATTCATTTACATTACTGCTGTCTACTACGTCGAACCTTGTAGGTATCTTTTCCTTTGGCCTGTCGCCGGTTACAAAGTAATTATAAAGATAAATTGCGGGATCATGTCCCTGTCCGAAAGGATCCTGTCCGATAGCAGCATGGATTATGCCTTTCTTAATGTATTCGAATATGTTTTTATCATAGTCAAAGCATACGATTTTAACTTTGCCGGTTAAGCCAAGCTCTTCAACCGCCTTGGCGCTTCCTACTGCACCGCCGCCGGTAATAAAAATACCTTTAATATCTTTGGAACCTTTAAGAAGCTCTTTTGTAGCCTCATACTTGTGAATGTCATCTTCAGTGTTGATTTCTATTTGTTCAAGCTTAATCTTTTTAGCTGTCCCAAGCTTCTTAACAATAGCATTCGTGCGGTCTTTATGAGAACTTACAGCCATGCCTCCTCTTAAAATCACCACATTGCCCTTACCGTCCAGTGCTTTATTCATCAAATCTCCTGCCAATAACCCGGCACCAAAAACATCAGGGCCATAATATGCCAATATATTGGCTGGCTGAGCCAATTCACAATTGAATATAAGTGTCTGAATACCCTTTTGTGCTGCTTCGTTAATCATTGGTATCAGTTCCGATACCCAACCAATTACTGCAATACCGTTATAGCCTTGATTCAAAAAGTTTTTATAAGCTTCTATTACAAATTTACCATCTCCACTGCTTAAACCGGTGAATTCAAGGTGAGTATTCTTTGAAGCAAGTTCTTTTTGTGCATAAAGAGCACCTTGTCTAACACCATGCCAGAATTCATGATCCAACGGACATATAACTCCAATTTTAAGCGGTTTGGTACTTACTTGAGGAACTGGCACAACTGAGGTATTAAATTTCTTTATGAGGTTTTGTATACCATCAAGCATCTTTTTAAGAGATTCAGTATTTGTACTTATCTCTTCCATCTCAGCCAATTCTTCCTGTGTAACCGCCGCAACCTCCTGAGTCTTTGATGAGATTTCATTTGAAGCGTTATAAAGCTCCATACCCTTGCTGCTTATATTCTTTGAAGAAGTATTTATTTCATTGAATTCGTTAAAAATACCCTTCATTTCCTTATTTAAAACAGCACCCTGGGAGCTTATTGCATTGAAGGATTCTCTTATTGTCTGGAAAATGTCCTTGCTTTCGTTGAAATTATCCACACAGCTTCCGATGCTTTCACTTACATTGTCACTGTTTTCAACTATGCTTACTAAAACTGATTTGATTCGTGTTATACCTTCCTTTGTAGCATTAGATAACTTGTTCATTTCTGAAGCCACAACATTGAAGCCTTTTCCAAACTCACCTGCTTTTGCTGATTCAATTGATGCATTTAAGCCCAATAACTTGAGCTGTTCGCTTACCTTGATTATAAATTCACCTATTTCACTTATTTCTTTAATCTCATTGTTAAGTTTCTTTATAAATTCATAGGTGTCGTTCAAATTAATTGAGATTGCGTCTATCTGACCATAAAATGCATCGAGCTTTTCTGTTTCTTTTGCAGTGGTATCTACCGTCTTCTCAATATATTTTTCTACATTTGATATGCTTGATGTAATATTATCTATTTTATTGCTGACCTTTTCAATATCATCAATGGTTTCTTTAACCAGCTTTAGCTGTTCCAGTGCATTTTGAGCAACCTGACTCATATTGGTGGTGATTTGTTCATTTCCTGAACAGCTCATGTCTATGCTTTTGGAAACCTTATCAATAGAGTCCGAAAGGACAATAACATTTGTTTTTGTAATGTCTATAAAGCTTAGAAGATTCGATTTCATATCATTAAATGATATGGCAAGCGTTTCCAAGCCTTTAACATGTTTTAACAGTGTATCGCTTATATTTAATTCACCGTGGGAGAGTTTTTCAGCATTATGATTAATTATATCTACAGATGTAAAAAACCGCTTCAATAAAATAAATAGAAAAGCTTGAGATATTACTGACACAGCAACAATAACCAATATTATTTTCTTTAACGTGTCAGATTGTGAAACAAATAAATTTACAGCGAGTAGAACGATTAGTGTCAGAAGTGATAACAGGGTAGCCAGGAATATGAATGTTTTTGTCCTGTTTCGTGAAGAGTTTATCTTACTACCATTAAAAGCTTTAATCATTCTGAATGTCCCCCTAGCAATAATTTCTTTTTTAATGCTGTTTGAAATTAAATATAAGCATAAATATAATTAAGGAAAGACTAAGTACGCTTTTATAGCAGTTGCATATTAAAAAATATTAAAAATTTACATAATATATTATAACATATTTCCCTATTTCTATAGTATTTTTTTCATAAAAAAAAATCAACTTATTTCTAAAATTAATACTTATTGGCAATCTTTGGCGGTGTATTATAGAGGACTTTTATTCTCCCCTTGTAGGTTAATATTTGCTAATATATAATTTTATATAGAGTTTTATATATTTACAGCTATTCAAAAGGAGTAATGGGTATGGACGAACAGGTTATACCAAAAGCGTGGGAAGGTTTACTGAGTTCCGCCAATTTTCTTCCCGTCATAGTTAAAACCATTGAACGCTTCTTTGATGTTAACTGGAGCATGGAACCAAACAGACACGATTACTATGAAATGGTTTATATAAGACGAGGAAACGCCGTTTTTGAGGTAAGCGGACATACAGTTCCAATTGGTGCCAATGACATACTTATTATCAAACCCAAACAGCCTCACAAGGTTGTTGTCAAATCGGTAACCGGCTGCGATTTTATTGTTTTGAACTTTACCTTCAAGGATAAAATTAACAGCGAATTTTCTGAGGCTTCACTTGAAGATTTCTTGAACTTTGTAAGCGGCAAGGAATCGGGTTCGTACATAACACTCAAGGTAAGCCAGAAGAATGAGATAATAACACTGCTCAACAGGATTCTTAAGGAAAGGGAAAGCGCCGACATAGGCAGTGAGCTGCTTAATTATCTTATGGCTATGGAACTTTTTGTCCTCATTTCAAGAGCTCTTAAAATGGAGTGGGAAAACAGCATAAAAACCAAAAGCCCCAAACTAAAGGAATTAATCAAGGCTGCTGTTAACTACATACATAATAATTTTGAGCGGGATATTTCCCTCAATGATATTGCCAGATTTGTATTTTTAAGCCCAAGTTATTTTACGCGTGCATTCAAAGAGGAAATGCGTCTCAGCCCTATAAACTACCTTCTGAAAATCAGAGTACAAAGGGCAAAGGAGCTGTTGGCTGAAAGCGATATGAAAATCAGCGACATAGCCCTTAATGTAGGCTTTTCAAACCAACAGAGATTTAATGAGATATTTAAGAAAAATGCAAAGATAACTCCTCTTCAATACAGAAAGCAATCACAAAAATCATAATAGAAAGCGTGCGTTTGCACGCTTTTTGTCAAAAAACATTCATATAGATATCTTATATGGATAAATTACAGGAAGAACCCCTTTGAATATAAATGTATAATTTCATATAAGATTTGAGAAACGGAGGTGTCGGTTATGGGAATGACAATGACACAAAAAATTATGGCTGACCATGCAGGTTTAAAAAATGTCGAACCTGGCCAACTGCTTAAAGTAAAGCTTGATATGGTTTTGGGAAATGACATTACAACACCGGTAGCTATAAAGGAGTTTAATAAAATAGGAATAGACAAGGTTTTTGATGTAACCAAAATTGCAATTGTACCTGATCATTTTACACCTAATAAGGATATCAAATCCGCAGAACAGGCGAAATTCATAAAGGAATTTGCAAGACAAAAAGGAATTGTCAATTATTTTGAAATAGGGCAGATGGGTGTTGAACATGCTCTTTTACCAGAAAAGGGTCTGGTAGTACCTGGCAATGTTGTTATCGGAGCTGATTCCCATACTTGCACATATGGTGCTCTTAATGCTTTCTCTACAGGTATTGGAAGCACGGATATGGCTGCTGGAATGGCAACCGGTGAAGCATGGTTCAAGGTGCCTGAAGCAATAAGGTTCGTACTTAAGGGAAAACCATCCAAATGGGTAAGCGGAAAGGATGTAATACTTCATATCATCGGCCTTATAGGTGTTGACGGTGCGTTGTACAAGTCTATGGAATTTACAGGTGAAGGACTTCATTGCTTATCAATGGATGACAGGTTCTCCATGGCTAATATGGCAATAGAGGCAGGCGCTAAGAATGGTATTTTCGAAGCTGATGATAAAACCCTGCAGTACGTAAAAGAACATTCAACAAAATCATATAAGGTTTATACAGCTGATGCTGATGCAGAATATGTGCAAACATATGAAATAGATTTGAGCACCGTTAAGATGACTGTCGCATTCCCTCATCTTCCTGAGAATACAAGGACAATAGATGATGTTGGAAATGTAAAGATAGACCAGGTTATCATTGGTTCCTGCACAAACGGAAGAATTGAAGATATGAGAGTCGCCGCAAGCATTCTCAAGGGGAAAAAAGTGCATCCCGATGTAAGGTGTATAATTATTCCGGCTACGCAGAAGATTTGGAAGCAATCTATGGAAGAAGGCTTATTCGATATATTTGTTGATTCGGGTGCAGCAGTAAGTACACCAACCTGCGGTCCCTGCCTTGGCGGACACATGGGAATACTCGCAAAAGGCGAAAGGGCTGTCGCTACAACCAACAGAAACTTTGTAGGACGTATGGGAGACCCTGAAAGCGAGGTTTACCTTGCAAGTCCTGCAGTAGCTGCAGCATCAGCTGTTACTGGTAAGATATCGTCACCGGAAGAATTATAAATTGGAGGTGTTAGCATGAAAGCGAAGGGAAAAGTTATCAAATATAAGGATAATGTAGATACAGATGTAATCATACCTGCAAGGTATCTTAATACATCAGATCCCGCAGAGTTGGCAAGCCATTGCATGGAGGATCTGGATAAGGATTTTTCAAAGAAGGTAAACAAGGGAGACATAATAGTAGGCGGCAAGAATTTCGGCTGTGGTTCTTCCAGAGAACATGCACCAATAGCGATTAAGGCATCAGGTATTTCATGCGTTATTGCCACTACATTTGCTCGTATTTTCTATAGAAATGCTATAAATATCGGACTGCCAATTCTTGAATGTCCTGAAGCATCTGAAGGCATAAGGGATGGTGACCAGGTGGAAATAGATTTTGATTCGGGACTAATTACAAATGTTACAAAGAACGAAACTTACAAAGGTGTACCATTCCCGGCATTTATGCAGGAAATCATAGAATCGGAAGGACTTATCGGTTATATTCGCAAGCAGGTTTAGGAGGTAGTTTTTATGAATTATAAAATAGCAGTTCTCCCTGGTGATGGAATAGGGCCTGAAGTAATTGAACAGGCATTGGGGGTATTAAAACGGGTAGAAAAGAAATATGGTTGTAAAATGTCACTTGAGAATGGGCTAATCGGAGGCTGTGCAATTGACAGTACTGGCGTACCGCTGCCTGAAGAAACAGTAAAGCTGTGTAAAAGCAGTGATGCCGTGTTGCTTGGCGCGGTTGGAGGACCAAAATGGGATACACTCCCTGGAAACTTGCGCCCTGAAGCAGGTTTGCTTGGGATACGCTCAAGTCTCGGGTTATTTGCAAATTTGAGACCTGCTGTAATATATGATGCCCTTAGAGATGCCTCTCCGCTTAGAAATGAGATAATAGGCAAGGGAATTGATATAATGGTTGTCAGAGAACTTACAGGTGGTATTTATTTTGGAGAAAGAGGAAGATCCAAAAGTGAATCAGGAGAGCTTTCTGCCTATGATACCGAAAAATATAGTACTTCCGAAATTGAAAGAATTACAAGGGTTGCTTTTGATACTGCCATGAAAAGAGGTAAGAAAGTTACTTCTGTGGACAAGGCAAATGTTCTAGAAAGCTCAAGGCTCTGGAGAGAAACCGTTATAAAAGTGTCGGCTGAGTATCCTGGGGTTGAACTCAACCATATGTATGTTGATAACGCGGCAATGCAGCTTGTAAGAAACCCTGGACAATTTGATGTAATTGTTACAAGCAATATTTTTGGAGACATTCTTTCGGATGAAGCATCAATGATTACAGGTTCAATAGGCATGCTTCCTTCAGCAAGCCTTGGATCAGGCACATTCGGAATGTATGAACCCATTCATGGATCTGCACCTGATATTGCAGGTAAAAATGCTGCTAATCCAATAGCCACTATTCTTTCCTTGGCGATGCTTTTCAGATACTCTCTTGGAATGAAGGAAGCTGCACGGGATATAGAAAATGCTGTTGTAAAGGTTCTTGGAATGGGCTACAGAACAGGTGACATCGCAGCACCCGATTCGATTGTAACAGGTACAAAGGAAATGGGTGAGCTTATTAACAGTGCAATATTGTAAACCTTTAATTATAAATTGGACAAATTACACCACAATAACAAAAAGCCGATCCGGCTTTTTTGTTTGCAAAAAAATAAAGGGCTTTTTCTTTAGCCCTTTACAATTTTAATATCTTGTATATTTTCCTACAAGCTTTCCTATTATAATTATTTCATTAGTATTGAACTCTTCTCTGTCAAGCAGATTGCTTTCGGCTTTGAGAGTGATCATGTTTTTCTGTGGATTGGAATAATAACGTCTTAACAGGGTGTGATTTTCAAAAAGTATAAGAACAATGTCTCCGTCGAGAACTTCTTCATTCTGTTTAATAAGTATTGTGTCCTCATAAGTGATTCCGCTGTCCTTAAGACTGTTGTCGGGACACTGCATCATAAAACAGTTTCCTTCTGATTCAATGATATCGGCTGGCATTGGCTGATACTTGATTATGTTGTAAACATCCAGTATATTGCCTATGTTCCTCCTGTTAATCCTTTTTATTTCCGGTACGTAGATTGGTTCGGGATAATTTGAATTGTCTTGAACAAGCTTGATGGATCTTGCCATACCGACTTCACGCTTTATAACTCCCTTTTGCTCAAGACGGTTTAAGATTCCCTGTACGGCACCAGGGGTTTTTTCTCCTATCATTTCGCCGATTTCTCTTACTGTGGGTGGTATACCTTTGGCTTTAATAAATGCTTCAATAGTTGCATAAACTTTTTTTTGTTTAGCGGTGAGTGAATTAAAATCTACAGACATTTTTACCATCCTTTACATATTTTTTAATATGGTTATTTCTGCGTACTTTACATAAACACTAGTTATTAGTTTAAAAAAATTTTTGTGCTTTGTCAAATCATAATATTACAAAAATTCTACATGTTTACACAAAAAGGAATACAAATGTTTACATGTGTAAAAAATTGCTTTAAATTATTCCCCAACAAAAAACAAAATTGTCCATCAAAGTGCAAAAAAATATACCGTCAATTTCCAGTTAAAGAATTTTTTTTTGTTATATGGATAACATATTTGGGACTAATAATCTATATAAAAATATGTTTGTACGGAGGTCAATATGTTCAAGCTTCTTAGGGGAGGACATTGTTTCTCACCTGATAACATTGGAAAAAAAGATGTTTTAACTATTTACAATAAAATTTACAGGGTTGAAGAAAGTATAAAGCCTGATATTTTGCCCGATATAGAAATAATCGATTGCAGAGGTTGCATTATATGCCCTTCCTTTATAGATCAGCATGTACATATAATAGGCGGCGGAGGAGAGGAAGGCCCGATAAGCAGAATTCCCGAACTCATGCTTGGAGATATAATTTCAGCAGGAATTTCTACTGTTGTGGGTGTATTAGGTGTGGATGATGTGTCGAGAAATATGGAATCGCTGCTTGCAAAAGCCAGAGGGTTGGAAGAGGAAGGAGTTAATACTTTCATATATACCGGAAGCTATGCAGTTCCAACAAGGACAATTACAGGCAGTGTTAAATCAGACATTATCCTTATTGATAAAATCATTGGTGCAGGTGAAATTGCCATTGCGGATCATAGGTCATCGTATCCGACCATTAATCAGCTTGCTGAACTTGCATCTGAAATAAATGTAGGCGGTCTAATTGGTAAAAAAGCAGGTGTAATGCATATTCATGTGGGTGATGGAAAGGACGGTATTGGCTTACTGTATCAGATTGTAAATAATTATGATTTCCCCATTAAAATGTTTGTACCTACGCATCTTAACAGAACCGCCACGCTTCTTGAAGAAGCGGTAGAATACTTATGCGTAGGGGGAAACGCAGATCTAACGGCGGGTGAAAATTCATCAAAGGGGATAAGTGTTCCTGAGGCGCTTAGTACTCTTTTGAAAAAAAATCTGGATATGCAAAAAGTAACTGTTTCTTCCGATGGCAACGGAAGCATTCCTGCGGAAGGTGGGAAAGGGACGGGAGTTGGCCTTGTAAAACAGCTATATGAAGATATCAGGAATAGCATAATAAATGAGGATGTTGAAATGTCCAAAGCGATATCAGCGGTTACATCCAATGTAGCCAAGGTGCTTGGAATGTATCCGAAAAAAGGCGCAATAGCTGCGGGGAGTGATGCCGACATACTTGTACTTGAAAGTGGAAGTCTTAGAATTAAGGAATTGATTGTTAAAGGTGAAAGATTAATGGGCGATGGCATTGTTTTGAAAAAGGGGAGATATGAAAAATAAAAAATGAATACCTGTTAATAAATAAGACAATAATATATCTGGCATGTTGGAATTTTATTTTTAATTTGACTAAAGATGATTTAGTAGAAGATAGGTGATTTTTATGAATGAAAAAAATTATTACGGAAGATCAACTGAAGCTGTTGCAAGGAAAAGCAATGCATGGACACTTTTACTCGGCTGGATTTCCGCTGTTGTTTCACTTTTTATATATCCGTTTGTTTTTGGTCTGCTTGGTGTTGTTTTTGGAATTCTTTCAACCAAAAATAAGAGCAGAGCCGGTTTGCCATTAATAGTTGTAAGTATCATATTAATGGGAATCGGTATGATCTATAGCCGTGTAATATTGAATTATACCAGACACTTCCTGGGTATATAAGAGAAAAGGACGTGTATTATGCTTAAAAGATTTTATTGAAGCCATCATTTTTGAGCATAATTATAAAGCGTCCTTTTTATTATTATGAAAGCTGTTATGGAGGTTTAAATGAGCGGAAATTCAAGAGGGTACCTTGTAATTATTGGTGGTGCTGAGGATAAAAACGGAGAAAGCAACATTCTAAAAGATGTATCGAATGTTATTTCTTCAAAAAACGGAAAAATTGTTGTAATCACTACAGCAACAGAAAATCCAGAGCAGGCAGGCACAGTATACAGAACTGTATTTACAAGGTTAGGTGTTAAGGAAGTTGAAGTGCTTAACATCAATACAAGGGAAGATGCAAATGAAAAAGTTAATATAGACGCAATAATGAGTTCCTCGGGGATTTTCTTTACCGGGGGAGATCAGCTCAGAATAACAAGTATTTTAGGCGGGACAGACACGTTTAAGGCTCTCCATGATGCCTTCCAGGCTGGCACCTCTATAATTGGTACAAGTGCAGGAGCATCAGTAATGAGTAGCACCATGATAGTAGATGGGAACAGTAATGACCCCGCTAGAAAATGTACATTGAAAATGGCTCCGGGACTTGGGCTTCTTGAAGAAGCCATAATAGACCAGCACTTTGAACAAAGGGGCAGGATAGGAAGACTTCTTTGTGGAGTAGCTGAGAATCCGCACATACTTGGAATTGGAATAGATGAAGATACTGCAATAAAAGTCCACCCGGACAGGCATTTTGAAGTCATAGGAAATAATTCGGTTACAATTGCAGACGGAAAATCTATTAAGAGTTCAAATGTATCTGAACTAAAACCTGACGAAATACTTGCTATAACTGATGTAACGCTTCATGTGCTGCCAAAGGGGTATGGGTTTGACATGAATGAGCGAAAGGTTTTGCGATTACATTAGACCTAAGGAGGTTTATAAAGTGCACTTATTAAGTATACAGAGCTTTACAGGTAAAAATGTATACAGCCATAAACCCGCTATTAAGATGATTATAGATATTGATGAACATAATAATATAGAAACCAAGGATATCAATGGCTTTAATGAAAAGCTGCTCAAGTATTTCCCCAAAATAGCGCTTCACTATTGTTCTCTGGGCTATGAAGGAGGTTTTGGAGAAAGGCTTGCTGAAGGAACCTTTATAGGCCATGTGATAGAACATCTCTCTATTGAACTTCAAAGTATGATGGGTTATGAGGTCCATTTCGGTAAAACAAGAGTTATAAGGGATACGTCGGTTTATTACCTCGTATTCGAGTATAAGAATGAAAAAACAGCCTTTGAATGCGGACGTGCTGCATTTAAAATTGCACAGAGTTTTGCATCGGGAGAGGCTATAAATATAGAGGAAATAATAAACCGTATCAGAAAAATCACAATAGAAACGGAACTTGGGCCAAGTACAAAAGCTATTTTAGAAGAAGCACAAAAACGTTCAATCCCGGTATCCAGGGTTGGAAACGGGAGTATGCTTCGGCTTGGTCACGGAAAATATTCAAGGCTTATCCAGGCTTCGCTGACTGATTTTCCTAGCTGTATATCTGTTGATTCGGCTGGAAACAAGTATTATACAAAACAAATACTTAGAGAAAATAATTTGCCTGTTCCATATGGTGATACTGTCTATTCCCTTGAGGGTGCTATTGATATAGCGGATGAAATCGGTTTCCCGCTGGTAGTAAAACCTCTGGATGGGAACCAGGGCAAAGGCGTTACCATTAATGTCCGGAATAATGAACAGCTTGTAGTAGCATACAATGAAGCTGTTAAGTATGGAAAGGAAGTATTGATTGAACGATACATCAAAGGTAAGGATTATAGAATTCTTGTTATCGGAGGTAAGGTTTGCGCCGTAGCGGAAAGAAGACCGCCCTGCGTTGTAGGTGATGGCTTACGGACTGTAAAAGAGCTGATTGAGGTTGTAAACTCCAATCCGTTAAGGGGTATTGACCATGAGAAGCCCTTAACAATGGTTAAACTGGATGAAATTGCCCGACAGGTACTTTCAAAGCAGGGTATTGACGAGAATCATGTACCCCCGGTAAGAGATATTGTTTATTTAAGAGAAAATGGCAACTTAAGTACAGGAGGAACGGCAAGAGAATGTATGAGCGAGATACACCCATATAACAGCAATCTTGCTGTTAAAGCAGCAAAAGTAGCGGGACTTGACATCGCTGGTATAGATCTTGTTATAGACGATATTGGTGTTCCTGCAAACAAAGGAAACGGTGCAATAATAGAAATAAATGCTGCACCCGGTTTAAGGATGCATCTTAATCCCACAGAGGGAGAACCAATCAATGTTGCTGAAAATATAATTGATATGATGTTCCCAGATGGGCAGCCCTCTACAATTCCTATTGTATCAATTACGGGAACTAATGGAAAAACCACCACTACAAGACTTGTAAGGCATACCCTTTCTCTTATGGGTAAAAAAGTAGGCATGACCTCTACAAGCGGTATTTATATTGGTAATGAATGCATAGTAAAAGGGGACAATACTGGCCCTGTCAGTGCAAAAATGGTTCTTGGGAATAAAGAAATAGATGCGGCTGTACTTGAAACCGCCCGTGGTGGAATTGTTAAGCGGGGTTTAGGCTACGATACTGCAGATGTAGGTGTAATAGTAAATATAAGTGACGATCACCTTGGACTTGATGGCATCGAAACTCTTGAGGACCTGGCTTTTGTAAAATCCCTAATAATAGAAGCCGTAAAACCGGGTGGTTACGCTGTGCTTAATGCGGATGATAAAATGGTTGGCTATTTCCTTAAAAGGGTTGTCAGCAAGACCATACTTTTTGGAGATTCCCAGGAAAATCCGCTTATTGCAGAGCATATAAGAACAGGAGAAAAGGCTGTATTTATTGAAAGTAACGCTATAGTAATTTTTAATGGCGTAGACAAAATAAAAGTAATTGATATAGATGATATACCTATAACCTATAAAGGGCTTGTAGACTGCAATATTGAAAATTCACTTGCAGCTGTAGCCTCACTTCATGGATTAAACATTCCAGCAGAAATAATCAGGACAGGACTTCAAACCTTTAAACCTGATCTGATATTAAATCCTGGCAGATTTAATATCTTCGACATGGGCACCTTTAAGGTTATGCTTGATTATGGGCACAATACCGCAGGATATAATGCAGTTATAAAATTTGCAAAAAAAATGAATCCTGACAGACTTATTGGAGTAATAGGTGTACCGGGAGACAGACAGGACAGAAGCATTAAAGAAATAGGACAAATATGCAGCAAGGATTTCTCAAAGATATATATTAAGGAAGATATGGACTTAAGAGGAAGGAAGCAGGGGGAAGTGGCTAATATTATATATAATTCCCTTGTTGAGAATTATTATAATATTGAAGATATAAAAATTATTCATTCGGAATTAAAGGCTCTTGAATCAGCAATTCTTGATGCTCAGCCCAATGATATGATTATTATGCTTTATGAGCAGTTTGAGCCTGCAGTAGAACTTGTAAACAGAATTTCCAAGGAGATAGAACAAAGCAGTGTTGAAGATATTATTGCTTTGGAAACTGTTAAAAAATAAGCTTGCAAGTTATATTTGGATTTCTACTATATTTATATATAAATTGACTTTTTATTAGTATGAAGTATAATGTTGAAATATAGCAAAGACATGCAAACGATTATAAATAAGCATATTACAGGTTTTAACCTGAATTTTGATATCAATTTTGAGTGAGGTATATTTATGGTAGATAAAGAACGTGTAAAAGCGGCTGTGAGGGAAATCTTAGCTGCAATAGGTGATAATCCCGACAGAGAAGGTCTTTTAGAGACTCCTGACAGGGTTGCAAGAATGTATGAAGAGATTTTTGCAGGGCTCCATAAGGACCCTCAGGAAGATGTTAAAATATTTCAGGAAGAAAACCATGAAGAAATGGTTATGGTTAAGGATATCCCTCTCTATTCAGTTTGCGAGCACCACCTGCTTCCTTTTATAGGAGTGGCGCATGTTGTATACCTTCCTAAAAAGGGCCGTATCCTTGGATTAAGCAAACTTGCGAGGATAGTTGATACAATAGCGAAAAAACCACAGCTGCAGGAGAGGATTTCAAGCCAGGTAGCTGACGAAATAATGAAAGCGGTTGATCCGCTAGGTGTTGCGGTTGTCATTGAAGCAGAACATCTTTGCATGACGATGAGGGGAATAAAAAAACCGGGTTCAAAAACAGTAACTTCAGCTTTGAGAGGCTTGATGAAATCCGATGCAAGAACAAGGTCGGAAGTTATGGCACTAATAAGTAAAATGTAATTACAAACCTTCCGACAGGAAGGTTTTTTATTGTCTGTGAAAGTATAATTTTTTTGATTAAATAAGAAGCCACCTTTGTTATGCCTCAAACAGTTCTGGATTTTGTATGATTATATGGATATAATTATTTATATGTTTTATTGTATTTTGATGTAAGGAGTAAGCCATGTTCAATTCTAGGATAATTGATATAAAAGATATAAAATCTGCGAAAGAAGAAATACGTAAAATAGGTGTTGATTCTGAAGGGATGCCCTGGCTTTCACCTAAAGCGGTTTTTGCGTGTGTAAAGCTTGAAAACGTATCTCCCTATGCAGCAAACATCTTAAAGCAGGAAATGTTGGGCAAGGGCGGGGACGCAGCCGTAAACAGGGGCGTCGTAAACTGTAGCGTGAAAAGCACTGATGTCATACTCATGGGTACCTTCAGCCAGTATAAGAAACTTATTCAGAAGCTTTCAATACAATCTGTCACTTTAAGGGAAATTGCCGAAGAGCTTAAAGAATTGCTCAGGTGTTTTGAAAATGGCAAGCCAGAGAATTTTGAATGCAGGAAATATAAATTGCCTATTGGTGAGAAGACCTATATAATGGGTATTTTGAATGTAACACCTGATTCCTTCTCTGATGGTGGGCAGTTCAATTCTGTTGAAGGTGCTGTAAAATGGGCAAAGGCAATGGCAGCAGAAGGTGCGGATATAATAGACATAGGTGGAGAATCCACCAGGCCGGGGCATGAAGCGGTTGAGGCTGAAGAGGAGATTAAACGAGTGGTTCCCGTTATAGAGTGTATAACGAGGGAAATCGATATTCCAGTTTCAGTTGATACTATGAAGGCTCAAGTTGCAGAAAAAGCACTTGAAGCTGGTGCGCATATTGTCAATGACGTATGGGGTCTTCAGAGAGACCCAATGATGGCGGAAATCATCGCACGTTCTGGCGCGGGTGTGGTTATCATGCACAACAAAAACGATAAGGAATACAACGACCTGATGGGTGACATAATCAGCTTTCTTCGTCAGAGTATAAGTATTGCTGAAAAAGCTGGTATCGGGCGAGAAAGTATTGCAATAGATCCAGGTATAGGTTTTGGTAAAACGCCTCAGCAGAATCTTGCAGTTATGCGAAAACTGAATGAGCTTAATTCTCTTAATCTCCCGGTGCTTTTAGGTACCTCCAGAAAATCCTTCATAGGCCATGTCCTGGATTTATCTGTAGGTGAAAGAATAGAAGGCGTTGCAGCTACTGTAACACTGGGTATTGCTGGAGGAGTTGACATAATACGTGTGCATGATGTGAAGGAAATGTCCAGAGTGGCAAAAATGACCGACGCAATGGTCAGAATATAGGGGAAATAACATTGGATAAGATTATTCTAAAAAATATGAAATTCTTTGCTTATCATGGGGTTTTGGAGGAAGAAAGGCAGAATGGCCAATATTTTTTTATTGACACCATAATGTCGGCAGATCTGAAACAGGCAGGGAAAACAGATGAACTTGAAGATACGGTGGATTATTCTGCAGTTTATAATATAATAAAAAATATTATGGAAAATAATAAATTTCGACTGATTGAATGTCTTGCCGACAATATTTCCCGGGAAATTATGTCGAGATATAAAAATATAAAGGAAATATTGGTACG
Organism: Bacillota bacterium; assembly: GCA_023397675.1. GTDB lineage: Bacteria > Bacillota > Clostridia > Acetivibrionales > JANLFN01 > JAEZTC01. The sequence continues at coordinate 63,608 of JAEWTV010000128.1, forward strand.
TGTAAGAAAACCTAATGCACCAATTGGCGGGGAATTGGATTGGGCTGAGGTTGAAATCACGAGGACTCAAAATGATACATAATGTTTACCTGGCGCTGGGAACAAACCTGGGAGACAGGGGAAAAGAGCTTGATCAGGCAATTGCATATATAAAAAGGTTACAGGGAACGACCGTAAAATCCATTTCCCGAATTTATGAGACAAAGCCTGTTGGATATACAAATCAGGCAGATTTTCTGAATATGGTTATATGCATACAAACACAAACCGAACCGTTACAGCTTTTACTTGAGCTTCAGGAAATAGAAAGCAGGATGAAAAGGGTAAGGGAAATACATTGGGGACCAAGAACCATAGATATTGATATTTTATTATATGATGATATGGAAATTAATCTTCCGGAATTGTTAATACCGCACCCAAGGATGTTCGAAAGAGCATTTGTGTTGGTTCCGCTTAAGGATATTTATCCATATACTGAGGTGTTTGGCAAAAATATTGATGAACTTATTCACAACAGCAAAGACAGACAAGGTTTAAAATTATATTGTTAGCTTTTTAAAGGAGGTGGGGATTTTGGTAGAGGTTTATTATTATGTTCCCGCAGCAGAAGTTGAACAGGCTGTTGAATGTGGAATGAAATTATCAAGATGGTGTGACAGGGAAGTAAATATAGGTGGAGAATTAAAAAAGTGCATGACCGCTCTGCTTAATCCGAAGGATGATATTGAAAAGTATAAGTCTGAGGAATTCAGGTGTTTGAAATTTGAGCTTTCTCCGTCTTACTGTTATGTTTCCGATATGTATTTGTTTAAAGCCGGGCAGCATTTCCCGGAGGTTATGGAAGCTTACATAAAATCCATAATACCTGTTGAACAGTATGCTTTCGGATCATACCGCCTGCCCGAATGCCTTGTGACTACCACCGTTATAGCTGGTCAAATCAGTCTTTTAGATAAAAGACTTGATTCCCCAATATTATTTGATAATTCAGAAGAACTTTACATAAATAATATTATTGAAACCTATAGAGAAGAACATAAAGATTACAATGATACTCTTTTGTATAACTTTTATTGTAAACTTGCTTCACTAGGGAAAATGAAAATGTATGAGGACACAAAAGAGAATCTTGCAGTATTTTGTGATAACCAATGCGAAAAATCTTTTACAATCAAGATTCCTGATATGCAGAAGTATTGAAAGGAAATGTTGAATGAAGCCAATGATCGGAAAGGTTCTGGAGCAGCTTAAATCAAGCTCAGATGGCTATGTTTCGGGCGAAAGTCTCAGTGAAAAGCTTGGGGTTACCAGGACTGCCATTTGGAAATATATTAAAGAAATAAGGGGATTGGGATATGAGGTTGAGGCTTCTACCAACAAGGGTTACAAGCTTTTTGTGCCCGAAAACCTTATAAATGAGTATGAACTTTCGGAGGGCCTTGATACTGAACTTATAGGGAAAAATATTATTTATTACAACTCTGTGGACTCAACCAATAATGTTGCAAAAAACTTGGCGCAAGAGGGCTGCGCCAGTGGAACCGTAGTTGTTGCGGCAACCCAGACAGGTGGAAAGGGAAGACTTGGGCGCATGTGGTTTTCGGCACAGGATAAAGGTATTTGGATGTCCATTGTTTTAAAGCCTTCAATTACTCTTCAAGACATACAGCTTATTACTATTGGGGCATCCATCGCTGTTGCCCGTTCCATTTCTGATATTGCAGGCTTTGATGTAAAAATAAAATGGCCTAATGACATTATTCTGAATAGCAGGAAAGTATGCGGAATACTTACCGAAATGAGTCTTGAAGAAGAAAATGTAAATTATATAGTTGTAGGAATTGGGGTTAATATATTACAGGAAATGGATGATTTTCCTGAGGATATTAAAGCTCTGGCAACTTCTCTTAAAATTGAGGCAAAAGATGCTGATGTACATATTCCATCCAGATGCAGTCTTGTTAAAAAGATTCTGTTTGAAATGGAGAAAATATATAGTAAAATAGAAAAAGGTTTATCCGAAGAGGTTATTTCGGAATGGAGGCAATTTTCGGTTACATTAGGCAAACGAATAAGATTTGCTATTAAGGATCAGCAATATGAAGGTACTGCTGTAGACATAGAGAATGACGGAAAATTGGTTGTCAAATGCGATGATAACATTACCCGGAAGGTACTGTCGGGTGAAATTCAAATAAGAGGAATACTTGGCTGTAATTGATTTCTTCTTTGCTTGGAATAAGGTGATTATAATAATTATAGATTTTCATACACATTGTTTTCCGGATAAAATTTCTGCCAGAGCTGTTGCAGCTCTTGCTGAAAGAGCAAATACCCCTCCCAGACTGGATGGCACTGTAGGTGATATAAGAAGGTCCATGAAAAGGGTTGGGGTAGATGCTTCGGTTGTACTTTCGATAGCAACAAAGCCTGAGCAGACTGAGAACATAAATAACTGGTCAGCTCAGATACAGGGAAATGGTATAGTTGCATTCGGAAGTATTCATCCTTTATATGAGAATTGGGAAAATGAACTTAAAAGGCTTAGGGTCCTTGGCTTAAAAGGATTAAAATTTCATCCGGATTATCAGCAATTCTTTGTGGATGATCAGAATATGTATCCTATTTATGAAGAAATTGCAAGGCTCGGACTTATAATGGTTTTTCACTGCGGTGTTGATATAGGCTTGCCAAGTCCTTACCATTGTGAACCTGAAAGGCTTATAAAGGTTATAAGGGAGTTCCCTAAAGCGAAAATAGTTGCTGCACATATGGGAGGATACGCATGCTGGGACGATGTAGAAAAATATCTTGTAGGTGAGAATGTTTATCTTGATACCGCTTATAGCCTTGAAAAGATGGACACGAATCAACTTTTGAGAATGGTTAAAAACCATGATTACAGGAAAATTCTATTTGCAACTGATTCTCCGTGGTGTGATCAGGAGGAAGAAATAGATAAGCTTAAGAGACTTTATTTGGATTCGGATAAATATAATGCAATAATCGGAAATAACGCGGAAAATTTATTAAGTAAGGATTATATTTGAAAGTAGGGGGATATAGTGGTGAAGAATGAGTTTGAAAACAAAAACAATAACCAGAATACTGGGTCGCAGAGTTTCCATCGTAAAAATCAGGAACAAAGGACACAGGAAGCGAGAAATTCCGGGGATCAAAGGGAGCAGAGGGAAGCCAGGGAACATAGAGAACCCAGAGAGCCAAGGGAACCTAGAAATAACTACGAACAGAGGAACAATCAGGAACAGAATAATTACAGAAATAATAACCAGTATAGGAACCAGTACAGGGATAATAATTCAAGACACAGTTATTCAAACCAGACTGCAACTTTAGCCCAAAAACCGGCCTATAGAAACAAGCCTGATGAAACGGCAGAAGATATAAAACTGGATATAGCAAGGATTGAAAAAGAAATACAGCTTGAACTCAAGGAAATAAAAAGTATGAGATTAGGGCTGTAGTCTCCGGAGGAATATAAATGATAGTAGTCATAGATGTGGGGAATAGTAATATAGTACTTGGAGTTTATGACGGTAAAAAGCTTCTTGCACATTGGAGATTGGACACAAATAAGGATAAGACTGCTGATGAATTCGGTATGTTTTTTATCTCGATGTTCAACAGCGAAAAGTTGGACATGAGTATGGTTGAAGCAGTTGTAGTTGCGTCAGTTGTACCTACTATAATGTATTCACTTGAGCACGCGATAAGGAAATACTTCAAGGTTGAGCCAATGACGGTTGGTCCTGGTGTGAAGACCGGTATTAACATTAAATATGAAAACCCGAGGGAAGTCGGAGCCGACAGGATTGTGAATACGGTTGCTGCGCTTGAACAATATGGTGGGCCTGTAATTATAGTGGACTTCGGTACTGCTACAACCTTCAGTGCAGTTTCATCAAAGGGTGAATTCCTTGGAGGGGTTATATGCACCGGTATAAAGGTTTCAGCTGATGCGCTTTTCCAGAAAACCTCGAAGCTTCCAAAGATTGAGCTTGCTAAGCCCGAAACGGTAATAGGCCGTAATACAGTGACAAACATGCAGTCGGGAATAATCTTTGGTTATGTGGGTCAGGTGGACTATATAGTCAGAAGAATTAAGAAGGAAATGAAGGAAGACAATATAAAGGTAGTAGCTACCGGCGGACTTGCAAGACTTATTGCAAGTGAATCCGACACCATAGATGAAATCAATGGTCTTCTTACACTGGATGGACTAAGAATAATCTATGAAAGAAACAAATAAGTAACGCATAAATATTAATAAGGATTATATAATGAAAAAAGAAGCTTAGGCTTCTTTTTTTATTGGAACATTTAAGTAAGAATACCGTCTATCTATATAAATCATAAATAGGAGGGTATAACGTGAAGCGTGTAATTAAAACATTTTGTATGATGCTGATAACAGTTTTCCTGCTTACCTTTATACAATTCCCGATTGCAAATGCAGATAATGTTCAGAAATCAAAAAGCAATGATAATAATTTGCTTAATAATGCAATCGTTTTATATGTCGGAAGCCCTAATGCAATTGTAAATGGTGTTGATAGCCAGATAGATGCTAAGGATGAAGCGGTTAAGCCTTTTGTACTGAACAACAGTGTATTTGTTCCGATCCGTTTTGTCTCAGAGGCTCTTGGCGGTACGGTAGAATACGATAAAAACACCGGCATATCTACTATAAAGTCAGGAAAATCAGAATTGAATATTATTTCCGGTGAATTATATATTAAACTCAATGGTAGTAAAATAAATCTTGATGTGCCTGTTCAGTATATACAAAACAGGACATTTGTACCATTAAGGAAGGTTTCTGAAGCATTTGGAAAGCAAATTTTTTATGATAGAGGTCTTATAGTAGTAAGTGATATTGAAAATATTTTTGATAAGGTTAAAGACAAGGGAAAAATTGATGAAATTATTTCAAGGGTTAATAACCTTCCTGTTTTGGGTGATGAGGATAAGCTTATACAGCTTATTGGTAATTACAATAATAACTATAGAAAATCCTTTGTCACAGATGAAGTTGCGGAATCCGCCACTGACGGTGCAGCGTCAAAATCCCTTCAATCCCAAAATAATAAGGAAAAGAAAACTCAGGACTACTCCAAAACGAATGTACAGGTCGATGGGGTTGACGAATCCGATATGGTAAAAACTGATGGAGAATATATCTATCATGTAAATAAAAGAAGAATATTGATTATAAAAGCATATCCTGCAGAAGAAATGAAGGTAGTAAGTTCCTTGGACTTTAAGGATAAAGATTTTATGCCCGAAGAAATATATGTTGATGGTGACAAGCTCGTAGTTATTGGTCAAACTGCCGGGGATTTTCCTATGTACTATGATGATGTAAAAAAGGTTTCGAAATGTATTCACCCACCTTACAGGAATCAAAGTATGAAGGCAATAGTATATAATATAACGGATAAGGCTTCAATAAAACAGGTTCGTGAAGTAGAACTTGAGGGAAATTATGTATCATCAAGAAAAATAGGAACTGTCGTATATCTTATTGCAAACAGGTATGTAAACTATAATACAATAAAGAACAATGAGGAAAATGCGACACCTTCATACAGAGACACTGCTGTAAAGGATGAGTTTATTAATATTGATTATAAGGATATAAGGTATATCCCGGGGTTGATTGAACCAAGCTATATGACAATGGCAGCTATTGATATAAGTAACAGCACTCCTGCTCAAGTAGGGACTTATCTTGGAGCAGGATCAAACATTTATGCATCGGCACAAAGCCTGTATATTGCACTCTCAGGCTATGCATATGATCGTACATCTCCAAATAAGGAGATTGCTGCTAGCCGATTTAATCAAAAAACTAACATATATAAGTTCCAGTTAAACAACATGAAAGTAACGTACCTGGCTTTGGGAGAGGTGCCGGGTAGAATACAGAATCAATTTTCAATGGATGAGAATGGAGAATATTTCAGAATAGCTACAACCAGTAATAAAGAAACGCCGGATGTTAGATTTGTCAGCATGAACAATATTTATGTACTGGACGCAACCATGAGTTGTGCAGGAAAAATTGAGGATATAGCTCCTGGAGAAATTATCTATTCAACAAGATTTATAGGTGACAGAGCATATATGGTAACGTTCAGGACAGTAGATCCTTTTTATGTTATAGATTTAAAGGACCCATTAAAACCAAACATTTTAGGTGCATTAAAAATACCTGGATTTAGTGATTACCTTCAGCCTTATGATGAAAACCATATTATAGGTTTCGGTAAAGATACAGTAGAACTTCCTAATTCCTATGACAAGGAAACAACAACTGCATATTATCAGGGAATGAAGGTAGCGCTATTCGATGTAAGTGATGTAAAGAATCCAAGGCAGATGTATAGTACTTCAATAGGAGACAGGGGTACAGATTCAGAAATACTTACAAACCACAAAGCACTCCTGTTTTCAAAAGATAAAAACCTACTGGCTTTCCCGGTAACAGTTGCAGAAGTAAAGAATAAACAAGCCTCCCCATCAACTGAATATGGACACTTTGTTTACCAAGGTGCCTACATTTACAACATAGATTTAAAAAACGGATTTAGTTTAAAGGGCAGAATTACTCATGTTTCCGACGAGGAATACCTGAAGTCGGGAGATTTATGGTATGAACGTGATAAGAATGTCAGGAGAATCCTTTATGTAGGGGATACACTTTATACCTTGTCTGATAGTATGATAAAGGCAAACAGCATCGATAATCTCAAGGAAATTGGAAGTATTGCATATTAAATTGCAGACTTGGAAACTCTCTTTGTTTATATAACAAAGGGAGTTTTTTCTTTGAGTTTAGATGTTTTTATGCTAGAATTTACTTTAATAAGGGAGGTAAGCCCTATTAATGAATTTAATGCACCAATATATAATTCAATAAAGAATTACATAAATTCTGAGCCGACGGCTTTTCACATGCCGGGACATAAAATGGGAAGATTGTTTCCTTTGGAAAGTGAAGAGATTCTGTCAATGGATTTAACTGAAATACCGGGTCTTGACAATCTTCATTATCCCTCGGGGCCTATACTTGAGGCTCAGGAACTTGCTGCCCAGGCTTTTTTATCAGATAAAACATATTTTCTTGTAAATGGCTCTACTTGCGGTATTTATGCAATGATTTCGGCAATTTGCAGGCCAGGAGACAAGCTCATTGTTTCGCGTGACTGCCATAAATCTGTTATCGCAGGTATGATTTTGGCCGGGGTAAGGCCAGTATATATAAAGCCGGTCTATAATAGTCATTTTGGTATTTCCACTTACTTGGACCTGCTTATAGTCGAAGAGACAATCAGAAATAATACAGATGCTGCCGGAATATTAATAACACGACCCACCTATTACGGTATATGCTCGGATATAGATAGGATAATTAGTATAGCGCATTCGTTCAATATGCCGGTTGCAGTTGATGAGGCCCACGGGGCACATCTGTCTTTTAATGATTTACTTCCCAAAAGTTCAATGGAGGCAGGTGCGGATATTTGTGTGCAAAGTGCCCATAAAACCTTGCCTGCACTTACACAATGTTCATATTTGCATATAAAGGGCAGCAGAATAGACAGAGACAGACTGGAATACTATATAAGAATCTTCCAGACCACAAGCCCTTCCTACATACTTATGGCTTCGCTTGATAATGCAAGAGCTTTGATGCAGTATCAGGGGAAACAGCTGCTGGATAAGCTTTTAATAATGCTTGGTACCACAAGAGCCTCGCTTTCAAACATAGATGATATTGACATAATCAATAAGAAAGAAATTAGAAACTGCCTTCTGGACGAAACAAGACTGGTTATAAATTCAAAGAAAGCCGGAATTAGCGGCTATGAAATGGAAAGGCTATTGAGAAATAATTTTAATATACAGGTAGAAATGTCGGATTATTATAATGTTGTTTGTATAGCTACTGTTGCAGATATGCCTGCTGACTTCGAAAAGCTTATAGCTGCGGTAAGAGAATGTGCTGGAAATGCCTCAAATAGGCCTTTGCCCGACATTGCCTTTGCAGGTGATTTCATTCCTGTTCAGACGCTTGAACTAAAGGATATACCTCACTACTCAGGAGAGTATGTAGATATTAAAAGTGCTGTCAACAGGACAAGTATTGATTCGGTAACGCCTTATCCCCCTGGGATACCGGTAATTTGTCCGGGTGAAACTGTAAGCCATGACTTAATAAATATTATTCTTGATATAAAACGTGCAGGCGGCATCATTAATGGTCTTACAGATGATAACCGGATACGGGTTGCCAAATGATTTATGATATAATTAGGTTGGAGGTTGGCAAAGAGGATAGGCATAAAGCTTTAAATGGAGGATATATGGGTAAAATATTTTGTTTGATGGGAAAAAGTAGTTCAGGGAAAGATACAATATTTAAACTTCTAAAAAAAGACGGTAAACTGAACTTAAAGCCTATTATCCCATATACTACTAGACCAATTAGAAACAATGAAACTAATGGTGTTGAATATTTCTTTATTGATAAACAAAAACTATATGATTTTGAAAAGTCAGGGAAAATAGTTGAAAAGAGAGAGTATAATACTGTTAAAGGTATATGGTTCTATGCAACAATTGATGATGGTCGAATTAATTTAAAGGAAGATAATTACATTCTAATTTCAACATTAGAAGCATATGAGCATATTCGGAAGTATTTTGGATCAAATAATGTTTTCCCAATATACATTACTGTTGATGATTCAACAAGGCTGGAACGAGCACTTAAACGAGAAAAAAAGGAACAGAACCCAAATTATAATGAAGTGTGTCGAAGATTTTTAGCAGATAATAAAGATTTTAGTGAAGAAAAGTTAGTCCAAAACGAAATACTTCGGTATTATATCAATAATGACCTTGAAGAATGTTTGGAACAAGTGAGGAACGATATATTAAAAAGTATTAATAATTAGTGGATAGAGGTTTATTAACCGAATTCTATTGACAAAAGTTACAATCATTCCATAGTTCATCAAAGTAATTACTGTAATAAAAATAACCTGCAGAATTTCCTTTAAATTCATATGATATTGTCTGTTGACTGTATTTTTTATACATGTTTGGACCAATATAAATATGACTATCTATCCTTAAATAGGAATCAAGGGGATATGTATTGTAAAATTTGATTTGTACATTAGTTTCTGATGGGGCTAACTGTTTTAATTCATCTACCCAAGCTAAAAGGTCAATAATAGTATTTCTTATTTCTCCGTTCAACCTTTTTTCATCCCTTTCTCTTTGAGTAACGAAATCTGAATCTGGGCTAATAGTTAGAATTCGTACAATTATACCTTTTTTAACTTTTTCTTTTATTAAGGATCCTTTTGCATCTCTAAAAGACCTCATACCTAAGGCAACAATATCCATTTGCTTTTCAATAACGTTTAAATATCTATTAGAGCTTTCATTCATTTCTGCTCTAGTTTCATAAATAGCTTCTAACCCCCACTTTTCCATTAGGTCTTTGATTTTGTTCTTTCTTATTAAATATCTTGCTGATAAAAATGCTATGATACTACTTGCTATAATTGATGTCCCAATACTTATAAATATTGTTTGTACATTCCCATAAAAAAAGATTCCAATAATGATCAAAATTAAACCCACAATAAATGCGATAAGATTAACTTTATCAAGACTTAATGACTCTAATGTTTCATTAACCTTTTTCATAAATTTCTCCTATAACAAATTAATCTAATAACAAATATCATTACACTGAACACAAAGACCAGGTGCAACAATTTTAATGTTTGAATTTGTTTTCATTCCATTAAAACTACTGATAATACATGTGGAAGAATGAAATATAGGTATTTCCGTCCTTTTTTCTATTTCATTACGAAAATAAGTTATTTTAGATTGAACATTTTTATCTAATGCTTTACTAACAGTTTTCTTACTATGATACAATAAATCACAAGGTTTCTCTAGTATTGTTGTCTTTTTAAAATCTATTCCAACACAAGCAACATCAGGTCTATATTTATTTATTAGATCTATATATTTTTCTAAATCATTTGCGGTATTATTGGTAAATGGTTTTATATAGATACATGAAGTGAGCTTTTTAAACTGTTTAATTATATTAAAATTATTGAATCTTACGTTTATTGGGGATGCACATGGTTCTATAATATGCGCTTTAGTAATACACGATGTTGATATATGTATAAAAAATTGTTTTTCAAAGATGCAATTGTTTTGCGCATATTCAAGGACTTCAATAGGGATGACTTCTTTAGTTGATATTTGTATCGGATTGCCTAGAGGTAGGAAATTACTTAAAACTGAAATGACATATTTAGCTGATTCTTTACTCTTAAAAGGTTCTGTATTTGGACATAAAGAAATAATGCTTCCTTGTTTTCCAGTGATGAAATTTGAATTATTAATTACACACTTTAATGACTGCTCGAAATCTGTTTCATCAATTAATATTTGTTTTTTACCAGGATTACTTATATAACAATAGGTGCAAGCACTTCCGCAACCACTTGTCGCGATATCAATAAAGAACCTGCCGTTTATGTAATTTATATTATTGGCTATAGGGATCATATTTTTTATAGCTGCCTTATAAGTATATATTTAAAATGCAAACATTCCCATAAAAGTATAACATAAATATGATGATTGTAAAGCCTCTATGAATTATGTTAATAAACCATGAAACATTATTTTTACTTATGATATAATTAATTTTAGAGTAGATTATATATTCATCCTTGGACTAGGGAAAAGGGACTTAATTGGGTATATGTCTACAACTTATATTTGAGTAGGGACTATGTATTCCAGAAGCTTAAAAATTTTATTCTGTAGATATGCAGCCAAGCATCCTCAAAGAATCAAGACAATAGATTCAACCAGGGGTGTTGAGGAAATATTTAATGATGTCATGGTTTTGTTGGACAAATTATAATTTTTGTTACCGATGCCATAATAAAGGGTAATATTTTAAATATAAACCTATAAGATATAAAATATAGGTATAATCAATAGTTATTTATTTTATTTGTTTTAGGAGGGATCGGTATGAAACTGGTATTTGCCATTGTACATGATGAGGATGGGCACAAGGTAATGGATGAACTCAATAAAAACGGATTCAGTGTTACAAAGCTTTGCTCGACAGGTGGTTTCCTTAAATCGGGTAATACTACACTGCTGGTAGGTGTTGAAGAGGAAAAGGTTGATGAAGTGCTTGGAATAATTGAGAAAAAATCTAAAAGCAGAAAACAGGTTATTAATTCCTCCATGGCTCCTAATGCAATGGGTGGAATGTACATGCCTTACCCGGTTGAAGTTGTTGTAGGAGGAGCTACAGTATTCGTCATAGATGTAGAGAGGTTTGAAAAAGTTTAAGGAGTGGTCTCTTTGAAGGTAGGTGAAACCTCAGGTAAACCTTCAAGCTTTTTTGGTATATCTGAAAAGGATGAAAAGCGCGTTGCGTCCAGCAAAGGATCAAGTTTTCATAATCAGCTGAAAAATGCTGAGGAACAGGGCTTCGAGGAGTATGTCAATGACGTTGTTTCCAGAATAACTGAACAGAGTAAAAAGCTTGGAAAAAACGTTGACATAATGGAACTCAAAATTTACAAAACCCTGATTTCTGAGTTTCTTGCCCTTGCAGTTGGTAATTCAAGAAAGTTTTCAAAGCAAAGTTTTCTTGACAGAAGAGGCAGGCACAGGGTATATGCAATAATTAAACAGATAAATGAAGAGCTTGATAACTTAACTAAGGATGTCCTGGAGGGTGAAAAGGATAATATAAATGTCTTGAAAAGGCTGGATGACATTCGCGGCCTTATACTTGATATGGTTATGTAATACTTAATGTATTCTATGGAGAGGTGCTACTTGGATTTCGATTCAATTGTCGGACAAAAAGATATTATAGAAAGTCTTAAAAGTGCAATAAGTGAACAGAGAGTAGGACATGCTTATATGTTTGCAGGTCCTCACGGTATAGGCAAAAGGCTACTTGCCCTGACTTTTGCAAAGATATTGCTTTGCGAATCGCCCAAAGATGGGAAATACTGCGGCGAATGTGTGCAATGCAGAATGCAAAAAAGCGGGACAAGCCCTGATTTATATGTAGTTGATACTGATGATCAAAGTATCGGTGTTGATGAAATACGCGATCTTCAAAGTGATATAGTAATAAAGCCTGCTTATTCAAAAAGAAAGATATATGTAATAGCGGACTGTGACAAAATGACGGTACAGGCACAGAACTGCCTTCTTAAGACTCTTGAGGAACCTCCCCGCTATGCAACTATATTGCTTACAGCTTCAAACACAGGTGTTATACTTGAAACCATTCATTCCCGTACAATCCACTATAATATGAAGAAGAATACAAATGAAGAGGTTTATGATTTTCTTGTAAGAAACTATGGAGGGAAGCTGAATAACAACGAATTCATTTCTGCCTTTTCAGATGGGGTAATAGGCACTGCAAAAGAGGCAGCTGAGTCCCCTGATTTTTTGATGCTGAGGGAAGATGTAATACAAATGCTTTTGAAGCTTTGTTCCAAAAAAACACTTGATATATTTAAATTCTGTGATTTTCTTGAAAAAAACAAAACCGATATTGAAAATATTCTTAACATCATGCTTTTGTTCTATAGAGATATGCTTATAGCAAAAGTCTCCAGGGAAGAAAACATGTTGATTAATTCAGATAAAAAGGATATCATATTAAATAATGTCGACATTTTTTCAACACATGGCCTTGTGAACTGTATTGAAATAATAGAAATGACAAAACTAAACTTAAAGAAAAACGCAAATTATCAGTTGAGTATAGAGGTAATGCTTATGAAGCTTCAGGAGGAATGCAGTTAATGGTAAAGGTGGTCGGAGTAAGATTTAAAAAAGCCGGTAAAATATATTTCTTTGATCCTGATGAATTAGATATAGTTGCAAATTCGCATGTTATAGTTGAAACTGTTAGAGGTATAGAGTTTGGAGAAGTAGTAGTACCAAACAGGGAAGTCCCTGATGAACAGATTGTTGCTCCGCTGAAAAAGGTAATAAGAGTGGCAACAGAAGAGGATGTTTCGCATGCTGCCGATAATTCCAAAAAGGAAAAAGAGGCTTTTGAAATATGCCTTAAAAAAATAAAAGAGCATAATCTTGATATGAAGCTTATAGATGTAGAGTATACATTTGATAATAATAAAGTACTTTTTTATTTTACAGCGGACGGAAGAGTTGATTTCAGGGAGCTTGTTAAAGACCTTGCTGCTGTGTTCAAAACAAGAATAGAGCTAAGGCAGATAGGTGTAAGAGATGAGTCCAAAATGATGGGCGGAATAGGAATCTGCGGCAGAGCTTTGTGCTGTAAGTCTTTCCTGGGAGAGTTCCAGCCTGTATCAATCAAAATGGCAAAGGAACAAGGACTGTCCCTCAATCCCACAAAAATATCCGGAAACTGCGGAAGGCTTATGTGCTGCCTCAAATATGAAGAGGATGCCTATGAAGAGATACTTTCCAGGGTTCCAAAGGTTGGCGCTATAGTTGAAACTCCTGAAGGTCAGGGAACAGTTATGGATATCAACCTTCTTAAAGAACTTTTGAAGGTTAAGATGGATAAAGCAAATGAAACGGACTTAAAGGTTTATAAGGCTGACGAAGTCAAAGTTATTAAAGATGTTGCAGGCGATGAAGAAGCCGATTTAGATATGGAAGTTTTAAAACAACTTGAGGACTAAGACTTATAATTCTTTTAGTGTTTGGTAACCAACTTTTTTTATAAAAATAGTTTTCAATCTGTAACTTTGGTGGTAAAATAGTAAGGTCATGAAAGACATGCTATAAAAAGGTATTTTCTTGACATACGAGAAATTTAAGGAGGTGTTCCTGGTATGGCATATTTTATTACAGAGGCTTGTATCAGCTGTGGTGCTTGTGAATCAGAGTGTCCTGTATCATGTATTTCCGCAGGAGACAGCGTATATGTTATAGATGCTGATGCTTGCATAGAGTGTGGGGCTTGCGCAAATGTTTGTCCTGTAGATGCTCCTCAGCAGCAGTAATTTTGAATAAATGGGTCGAAGGTATAAACTTTCGACCCTTTATTTATGTCTAAACGTGTGATATGCTTCGCATTACGGCGTTAAACTTCATGCCTGCGGTGCTCATGTATAAAAATACACTACGCTCCTCGGCAATCGTTTTCCTTGTACTGCTTGCATCTGACACGTTTAAAGAAAAGGTTATATACTTTGCATTTTGGTATCAGATGAAAAGCGTGATAAACTTCGTCTTCCTTGTAATACTCGTTTCTGACGCTTTTCTATTACAATGGGAATTATACTAAAAAAGTAAAAGGTATTTGCGTGAATATAGATATTTTAGAAAATGAGCGAATAGACGATTTGCAATATAAGGGTTTAAGACTGATTCAGAAGGTTGATGGTTTCTGCTTTGGGGTGGATGCTGTGCTTCTGGCTAATTATGCCGACATAAAGCCTGGTGATCAGGTGATTGATCTTGGGACGGGTACAGGAATAATACCTGTTCTCCTTGCAGGAAAGACTGAAGCAGGAAAGATTATAGGACTTGAGATTCAGCAAGACATGGCGCAAATGGCGGCAAGAAGCGTAAAGCTTAATGATTTACAGCAGCGGGTGCAAATAGTAAACGGTGATATTAAAAACAGTGTTGAAATATTCGGGGCATCTAAATTTGATGCAGTACTTACAAACCCGCCTTATATGCAAACAAACGGCGGACTTGTAAATCCTTCCGATACAAAAGCAATATCAAGACATGAAATACTCTGTACACTCGAGGATATTATAAGAGCAAGCAGTAAGCTTCTAAAACCCGGTGGAAGGTTCCATATGATACACAGACCTGAAAGGCTTGTTGATATAATTTTTCTTATGAGAACCTTTGGAATTGAACCTAAATATATAAGGCTTGTACACCCTTCGCCATATAAAAGGGCAAACCTTCTTTTAATAAAAGGCACAAGGGGAGGAAATCCACAGTTAAAAATGGATCCGCCTTTGTATGTTTATGATGAAAATGGAAACTATTCAGATGAAATAAATAAAATATATAGCCGGCAGGCCATTGATAAAGGATGCTAGCGATGGAAGTGGAATTTTGAAAAAAGAAGAAAAAAATCTGCAAGAAAATATTAAACAAAAACAGAATCCAGAGGATATTAAAAGCCCGGGAACCTTGTATTTGGTAGCAACACCTATTGGAAACCTCGGTGATATTACGCTTAGAGCAATTGAAACGCTTAAAATTGTTGACGTAATTGCTGCAGAAGATACAAGGCAAACTCTTAAGCTGCTTAACCACTTTGAGATAAAGAAGCCCCTTGTCAGTTATTATGAGCATAATAAGAACATCAAGGGCGGATATATCTTAAAAATGCTTTCAGAAGGCAAAAATGTTGCCCTTGTATCTGATGCAGGTTCGCCTGGTATTTCAGACCCCGGGGAAGATATGGTTAAACTGGCTGTTGAAAATGGAATTAATGTTACCATGGTACCTGGAGCGGTTGCTGCTGTCACAGGTCTGGTCCTTTCAGGGCTGGCAACAGGTCGGTTTGTATTTGAAGGTTTTTTGCCTATGAATAAACGGGCCAGGAAGGAAAGAATCAATTTTCTTGTGGACGAAGTACGTACAATTATTCTGTATGAGGCTCCACACAAGCTCATTTATACTTTAAAAGAACTGTTACAGATACTTGGTGATAGAAATATAGCACTTGCCCGTGAACTTACAAAGCGCTATGAGCAGATAATAAGATGCAAGCTTTTAGAAGCCGTCGAAATGTATACGAATGAGCCACCAAGGGGCGAATATGTCATTATAATCGAGGGTATCCCTGAACAATCACTCATTTTGGAAAAGAGACATGAATGGGATGAGATGAGTACTGAGGAACACGTACAACTTTATATTAACCAGGGAATGGACAAAAAAAGCGCAATTAAACAGGCTGCTCAAGACAGGGGAGTAAGCAGAAGGGATGTTTATAACAGCCTTCTTGATAAAAACGAATAAAAAAGGACAGCAAAAAGGGGGATTAAAATCCCCCTTTTTAATGATTGTTTCCAATTATTTTTTTAGTTCTCTCATACACTCAGGACATATATTTTTTCCCTTATAAACATTTACGTCCTTAGCGTTGCCACAGAAGATGCAAGCTGGCTCATACTTTTTGAGAATGATTGTATTACCATCAACGTAGATTTCCAAAGCATCCTTTTCAGCGATATCAAGTGTACGTCTAAGTTCTATTGGCAGTACAACTCTGCCAAGTTCATCAACCTTTCTTACAATTCCAGTAGATTTCATAATAAACCTCCCTACATTTACAGTATTCGACATTTCTTTTTTTAATATAGTACCATATATGCCAATAAACGTCAACGATAAAATGAAAGTTTTTTCAAAAAAATGTTATGGTAATTTATAGAAAACTCATTTTGGCAAGCTTTGTAAATATTGAAATATCGGCCTTTCGACAAACACGAATTTTAGGCAAAAATTTACATGGTACTCTCGGTACCGCTAGAATCAGGCCTTTGAGGGTATTTTTGCATCCAAATAGAAGAAATAAATTCGACACATATCGACAAGCACTTTGGTAGTGTATAATTTCCAATTTTTAATTATTGAATAGCCTAAAGAATGTCCTCATATATATTATTAAAAATTCTTTTAAGGATTATTATCAAAATGCTAAATTATATATGGTTCGGACTGCTTGTTTTAGGCTTTACAGTTGGTGCAATGAACGGAAAACTTGATGAGGTTACACATGCGGCTATAAGTGCAGCAGGAATTGCGGTGGAATTGTGCATAGGCCTTCTCGGCGTGATGTGCCTTTGGACCGGCTTGATGGCAATAGCAGATAAAAGCGGACTTGTAAGATTTATAGCAAAATTGGTTCGGCCTGTTATGAGGCTTCTTTTTTCGGAAATTCCAAAAGGTCATCCGGCTTTGGGAGCTATTGTGATGAATCTTGTGGCAAATTTTTTCGGGTTGGGAAATGCGGCTACTCCACTTGGAATAAAGGCAATGGGAGAGCTACAGAAAATTAATAAGAATAAAAACACTGCCACCAATTCAATGAGTATGTTCCTTGTGCTTAATACAGCTGCTTTCCAACTGGTTCCTGCAACTATTATTGCTCTTAGAACGTCGGCAGGTTCATCAAACCCTACTGATATAATCGTTCCAATATGGATTGCATCGCTGTGCGCAACCGTTGTGGGGGTAATTGCCGCGAAGCTAATGGCAGCTGCAACACCAAACAAACTGAGGTAGATAATGGAGCTTTTCAAATCAATTTCCGTATATGCTATACCTGCAATATTTCTAATAATCCTTATTGCAGGTATCTATAAAAATGTGAAGGTATATGATGTTTTTGTTGAAGGTGCCAAGGAAGGTATTTCAACAGTTATCAGAATTCTGCCGTCCCTAGTGGGGCTGTTGGTAGCTGTGGCAGTGTTCAGAGCTTCAGGTGCTCTTGATTTGATTGTCTATGCACTAAAGCCACTTGCGTCCCTGTTGTCAATTCCATCAGATGTTGTTCCCCTTGCTATTTTAAGGCCTGTTTCTGGAAGCGCTTCTCTGGCTTTGGTATCTGATATTATAAAGACCAATGGCCCCGATTCTTTTGTTGGAAGACTTGCATCAGTAATGATGGGCTCCACTGAAACTATTTTTTATACGCTAGCCGTTTACTTTGGTTCAGTAGGTATTAAAAATATAAGATACACACTGGTTGCTGCACTTATTGCCGACCTGACAAGTGTAATTGCATCGGTGTGGGCATGTACACTGTTTTTCGGCAGAGGATGAAAGCTTAAGTTTATATTTCTGCTTGAAAAAAGTATTTCGAATCTGTATAGTTATAATTATTAACAGGGAATAACAAATGTGATGTTTGTATCACTTTGATATAGTTGAAAACATGTTCAGGAGGCAATAGGATGAGCGGCAAGAAGTTTTATATTACTACACCGATATATTATCCAAGCGATAAACTACATATAGGTCATTCGTATACTACCGTTGCGGCAGATGCAATGGCAAGGTACAAAAGGCTCAAGGGTTATGACGTAATGTTTTTGACCGGAACCGATGAGCATGGTCAAAAAATACAAAGAAAAGCAGAACAGCGTGGTATTACTCCAAAACAGTATGTTGATGAAATTGTAGACGGTATAAAAAAGCTTTGGAAGCTTATGAAGATAACAAATGACAAGTTCATACGTACAACTGATAAATTTCATGAAGATGCTATACAAAAAATATTTAAGAAGCTTTATGATCAGGGGGATATATATAAGGGTGCTTATGAGGGCTGGTACTGTACACCATGTGAATCCTTCTGGACAAAGACTCAGCTTGTAGACGGGAAATGCCCCGATTGTGGTTGTGATGTTGAGCTTACAAAAGAAGAAAGCTACTTTTTCAAGCTGTCCAAGTATCAGGACAAGCTCATAGAGTATATAGAAAGCCACCCTGATTTTATACAGCCGGTTTCAAGAAAGAATGAGATGATAAATAATTTTCTTAAACCAGGTCTTGAAGATCTTTGTGTTTCTAGGACAACCTTCAATTGGGGTATTCCGGTTTCGTTTGATGAAAAACATGTAGTATATGTATGGATTGATGCTCTTTCCAACTACATTACTGCACAGGGGTATCTTTCTGAAGATGATTCGGATTATAGAAAATTCTGGCCGGCAGATGTACAGCTTGTGGGAAAGGAAATTGTACGTTTTCACACTATCATTTGGCCTGCAATGCTTATGGCCCTCGATGAGCCTATGCCCAAGCAGGTATACGGACATGGCTGGCTGCTTCTTGAAGGCGGTAAAATGTCAAAATCAAAGGGAAATGTTGTTGATCCGGTAATTCTTGTAGAAAAATACGGTCTTGATGCAATAAGGTACTTCCTTTTGAGAGAAGTGCCCTTCGGTTCAGATGGAGTGTTCTCAAATGAGGCTTTAATAAACAGGATAAATTCTGACCTTGCCAACGATCTTGGAAATTTGGTGAGCAGGACTGTTGCAATGGTTGATAAATATTTCGGAGGTACAATTCCACAGGATAAAATAGCTGGTGATTTTGATGATGACCTTAAGAAAATGGTAATGGAGACACCATCTAAAGTAGATGAACTGATGGATAAGCTTCAGTTCAGCATGGCACTTACAGAAATATGGAAAGTAATATCCAGGGTTAATAAGTATATAGATGAAACAATGCCGTGGGTTCTTGCAAAGGATGAAGCAAACCTCCCAAGGCTTGCAGCTGTAATGTATAACCTTGTAGAAAGCATAAGAATTATATCAATATTAATTCAGCCCTTTATGCCTGAAACACCAGAAAAAATATGGGCTCAGCTGGGTTTGGACAAATATCCCGAAGTTCTTAAGTGGGAAAGCACCGAAAAGTGGGGCGGTTATCCTGAAGGTGCTTCGGTAAGTAAAGGTGAAGTTATTTTCCCAAGGATAGATATAAAAAAGGAGCTTGAAGAGATAGAAAAGCTTACTGCCAATGCAGCCGCAAAGGAAAAGACTACAGAAAAGAATGTTAATGCAGCGCAAAAGAATGAGACAAAAGCAGAAGGCATCATAACAATAGAAGATTTTGCAAAACTGGATCTTAGGGTCGCTAAGGTACTTGAGGCTGAAAAAGTTGAAGGTTCAGACAAGCTTCTTAAATTGCAGCTTGAACTTGGGGACGAAAGACGTCAGGTTGTTTCCGGTATAGCAAAATATTATGCTCCACAGGATATTATAGGAAAGAGCGTATTAATGGTTGCCAATTTAAAACCTGTAAAGCTTAAGGGAATAGAGTCACAAGGCATGATACTCGCAGCTTCCAATGGAGACGAACTTGTACTTGCAACTGTTGACGGTAGCATAAACAGCGGCAGCAAGGTTAGTTAGAATATCGGCAAAGAGGATATGGAGTTAAAAATGCTTTTTGATTCACACGCACATTATGATGATGATAAATTTAATCAGGACAAGCAGGATGTTATAGAAAAGGTCAGACAATCAGGGGTAGCCTACATTGTAAATGCAGCATCAAATATACCTTCTTCAATAGACAGTATAGCCCTTGCGCAAGAGTATGAATTTATTTATGCTGCGGTTGGGGTACATCCTCAGGACGTTGAGGGTATGAATGATAATGTCATATCAATGCTTGCAGATTTTGCCCAGAGCCCTAAGGTAGTGGCGATTGGTGAGATTGGTTTGGACTACCATTATGATGATGTCCCAAAACCGATCCAAAAGCATTGGTTTGCTAGACAGATTTCATTGGCCAGAGAGTTAAAATTGCCTGTAATAATACATGACAGGGAATCGCATGAGGATATACTTAAAATAGTCAAAAATGAAAAGGCCAGTGAGGTAGGAGGCGTCTTCCACTGTTTTTCGGGCAGTGTCGAGATGGCTCGGGAAGTATTGGATAATAATTTCTATATATCAGTTGGGGGAGTCGTAACTTTTAAAAATGCAAAAAAAATAGTTGACGTAATCAGGATTGTACCGTCTGACAGGCTTCTTATTGAAACAGACAGCCCGTACCTCGCACCGGAACCTTTCAGAGGGACGCGTAACGACTCCAGCTATATTAGGTACACAGCGATGAAAATAGCTGAAATACGGGAAGATTCTTTTGAAAATATAGCACGTGTCACATGTGAAAATGCAAAAAGACTTTTCGGTATAGATTAGATTCCTTAAGCAAATGATTGGGGGTTGTATATGAAAAAGTTTATTCTTGTGATGGTTTGCGTCATAGTGCTTGCAATTTTTATTGCACTTAACTATCTGCTCTGGGACAGGGATAATAAAATTCAGAATTTTCAGGACCTCAACTCAAGTAAGAGCGTTAGCATTGATGCACTTACTGACAAAATTAAAAACCTTGATGAAACTGTAAGACAGCTTAACTCAACAGTAGATAGCTTGCAATCAAAGAACAAGGAATTATTTGATTCGAGCGCAGCTCTTAGTTTGGATAAAGCAAAACTTCAGTCTCAAATTCAGAATTTAAATGCAGCAATATCAAGACTAAAACTCTCGGCAAACCTTGATGCTCTTCAGAACAATATAAAAAAATGGGCTGATGGCTTGGACAAGGGACAATATGACATATCCTACAGGCTCATGGATATTGAATCTGTGAACATTGATAACTTTAAAAGTATGGATGGTTTCAGCAGCTACTTTAAAAATAATATAAAAAGTATAAAGCTAAAGTCCTTAAAGCTAGTCGTCGATGAACTTCCTGCAGATAAGGTCAACAATATTATTTACAAAACAACCTTTGATATTAAGAAGGCTGATATGGCTGATGCTACAGACCAATTCTTTACGGACGGTCAAAGCACAATGTATATAACGATAAGCTTTAACGTTAAGAAAAACGACTGGGTAATCACATCTATGACTACAACTCTCTAATTAGCCGCAGTTAAGGCACACCATATCGGTGTGCCTTTTTTGTATAAAAGGTAGTAATTAACATAATTATCACACTATTTATATGCACTCATATAATGATATTGTAGCAAATCAATATTACAAGCAGAATTGAATGTTTACATAATCCGTACTGACAACTTGAAAAACACGGGTTGTTTCAATTCAGTTTGGTTTAATTGGAGGGATTTAATATGTATCCGGAAAAAAATAAAAAGACTATTGATAGCAGCAGTAAACAAATAATAGCTCCGCAGCAGGAGACTATACCAGTTCCGCAACCTATTCCGCAACCAATGCCCCAGCCTATGCCTCAACCGATACAAATGCCACAGCAAATGCCGATGCCGCAGCCAATGCCAATGCCTCAACCAATGCCGGGGCCATGCCCTGATATGTGCGGTGGAATGCCGGAAATGGGAATGTGCGGAGATAATATGATGATGCCCGGTATGTCACCAATGATGTCACCAATGATGTCACCGATGATGGCGCCAGGGATGCCAAACGATATGATGAACATGGGTGTGAATATGCCTAATCCAATGTTCCAGCAGCAGCCGAGTATGTGCTGCCCGTTTATAATGAACATGCAGTGTCCGTGCCCAATGCTTCGAGGACAGAACATGGGAATGGGAATGAGCCCTTATGGCGATCCGTATATGGGCAATTATCCGCAGCTCCCGGGTATGCAGTATTAATTCTAGGGTTCACTAAAAACAGGTAGTTTTCTTACCTGTTTTTTATTTTCCCTTAATAGATAAGGAAATAAGGACGTTTTTTGAGAAATATTCCGGGACATGTTTAAAAATTTGTTTGGCTTGTAAATACTTCCTCTAAAGGGGCTAGGTGGCATAAATTTGACAAATATATCATATTAGAATAAAATATCGATAGTCCCTTATTAATATTTGAAACAGGAGGGTTTAGTTGTGATACCACTTGCGAAAAATATTAAAAGGTATTTTTCTTTGAAAGAGGTCATTGTTGTTATACTGGCCATAGTTATTGCTGTATCTGCAGGCGTAGCCGTATTCTTCAATCTAAAAAAGGAGGTTGTAATAAGCGACAACGGAAAACAGATTACAGTTAAAACAATGAGGGCTACAGTAGGTGAAGTTCTTGAACAAAACGGTATTAGTGTATCAAAGTATGATTATATTGAACCGAAGCTAGATTCAAAATTACAAAGGATAACAGAGAATTCAGTTACTATAAAAAGAGCAGTACCAATTTACGTATTTATTGATGGGCAGGAAAAACAAATAATGACTTACAATGACACTGTACAGGATGCATTCAAAACAAATTCCATTCAGCTTGGAACACTGGATAGAGTTGAAAATGCGACCTTGCAGGACAAAATTGTAAAAGACATGAAAGTTAAAGTTGTAAGGGTCAGAGAAGAAATAATTGCAGAACAGACACCAATTCCTTTCCAGATTCAAAGCAGAGAGAATGACCGCCTTGACAAGGGCACTGAGAAAACTGTGGTAGATGGTAAGGAAGGTACACTCGAAAAATCATATAAAGTTGTATATGAAGATAATGTACAGATTTCAAAAACGCTGGTTAACAACAACATTATTGCAAACCCTGTAAATAAGGTTGTTGAGACCGGTACAGTACTTACTTATCGTACTTCAAGAGGAGATACAATAAGGTACAAAAAAGTTATGAACATGAGAGCTACTGCCTATACTGCATCATATGCAGATACAGGCAAAGGTCCGGGAGATCCCGGCTTTGGAATTACATATACAGGTGTAAAAGCAAGAAAGGGTATTATTGCTGTTGACCCGAGAGTAATACCGCTTGGAACAAGAGTATATGTAGAAGTTATGGGTAAGGTTTCAGACTACGGATATGCTGTCGCAGCCGATACAGGAGGAGCTATCAAAGGAAACTTGATTGACCTGTATTATGACAGTCAGTCCTTCGTTAACAACTGGGGATGCAAAAATGTCAGAGTCTATTTTGTAATGGACTAGACTTTTTATATTTGCTTGACAGATTAAAACCGTGTGTTAAGCGAGGATTATACTTGACACACAATAATGTAATAAGGGACTTTTGAAGCAAGCCGGAACCAGTATTCCGGCTTGAATTTTTTTAGTTGATTAATGCTTAAAGATTCAGGTTTAAGTATCAAGTACTGATATTATGCACAAATTAATTAAAGTTCACATCGGGAGCATTGCTATGGATATAAGAGAACAGGTAAAAAAGAATAATATAAGACTTACAAAGTCATTGGGACAGAATTTTCTTACAGATGAAAGTATAGTAGCAAAAATAGCTGACAGTGCCGGAGTTGAAAAAAGCGATCTTGTAATAGAGGTTGGACCCGGTCTGGGAAGTATGACCCGCCTTTTGGCTGAAAAGGCAGCACAGGTTATTGCTGTTGAGATTGATAAAAGGCTGATTGAACCGTTGACCCGGAATATGGCTGAGTATGGTAATTTCTCAGTAATAAATGACGATATAATGAAAATCAATTTAAATAATCTCATAAATGATACATGCAGTAAGAATACTGATATTAAGTCTGTTAAGATTGTTGCCAACTTGCCATATTATATTACAACTCCTATTATTATGAAAATACTTGAGGATAACCTTGGAATAGACTGCTGCGTATTCATGGTTCAGCGTGAGGTTGCTGATAGGATGGTCGCCAAACCCGGCGGAAAGGATTATGGTGCATTATCGGTTGCCGTTCAATACAGGTCAATTCCGCAAAAAGCTTTTGATGTACCACCCCATTGCTTTATTCCACAGCCCGAAGTTTACTCGACGGTTGTAAGGCTTGATATCAGGAAGTCTGCGCCGGTAACCGTAAAAGATGAAAAACTGTTTTTCAGAGTAGTCAAAGCATCTTTCGGACAGAGGAGAAAAACCTTGTTAAACGCACTTCATAATTCCGGCTTTTTTAAGCCTGACAAGGAGAGGTTGGCCGAACTACTTTCCAGTCTGGGGATTGATCCGAATAGAAGGGGTGAAACCTTATCGATTGAGCAATTTTCAGACTTGTCCAATGTACTGTATAATGAAAAATAAAATGTAAGTAAGCTACCAAATAAATTTTTCGGTGGCTTATTTTTTTTCATATTGCCTCATATACATAATAATAGGTATTTCATGCCTTAATTCGGCTGTAGCCGTGTATTATGTGGGGTGGGGAAAATGGCAGGTAAAATTCATGACCAGAGACATTTTATCATGTTTGAACGTGAAGATCAGGGATTTGAATACGGGCAAAACCCTTCTGGATATGTAAAAATAGAGGTTAGAGGCGGTAAGGGAAAACTTTCGGCTTTAGCCCAGAATTTAAAATACAGTGATAATTTGTCATACAGATTATATCTGATTAAATGTAGTGACTACCAGACGGTCCCTGTTGACGCCGGTATTATGCAGGTGAAAAAAAATAGCTTTGAAGCAGATTGGAGCTTTAATCCCGAGCAGGTAGGTGAATCGGGAAATTCAATTGACGAATTTAATGTGGCTGCAATAATTGCAGAATACAGTGATAGGAAAAAACTCCATGTTGAGTGTCCTCTTGCAGCATATAGAGGCAAGAAAATCAGTTGGAGAAAAAAACTCGAAGAATACCTTACAGTGCCACCGTTAAAACAGCAGCCAATTTCCGCTGAAAAAGCCAGTACCACAATTGAGCCTGCCATTATGGAAGCTGAAAAATTTGTTCTAACAGAAGATAACATGGTAGAAAGCATGGAAACAGTTAATAACAATGCTGTGGATATTTTCTCGGCCCCCGAGCAAATAGAAGGAGAAAAAAACGATGATATTACTGAGAAGGATTTTAAAACAGACATAGATTTGATGCCTGATGATAATCCGGAAGATAGCCCTACCATGAGTGATGAGGAGTATGATGGAGAATTCGGTAAAGGCTGTATTTACAAAGAGAATAATACTTGTGGCTTCAAGCAGGGCTCAGCGGGCTTTTATAACCCGTGTATTTATTGTAATATTGGTACAAGTGCTCAAAACAGCCAGTACAGCAACAGGCCATCTGGAAGTGCGGACTCATTAAGAAAAAATCTAGACAAATATTTTGAAACTTTTGATCCCTTCGGAAGTAAAAGAAAAGATTACAAATGGTGGAAGGTAAATAATCCGGTATACCTTAACAACGTACTTTACCAGTGCAATATTAAAACTCCCCTATTATTCAATCCCAAGGTTATGCTTGCACATTTTAAGTATAAGCATTTGATAGTGGGTATCTATACCGACCGTATGAGACGCAGAGAATTTATAGTATGCGGAGTACCTGGAGTGTACAGTGTAGATGAAAAACCCTTCGGTGATATGTGCAGGTGGGTACAACTCGAAGGAAACAGACCTAAACACGGTGCTTTTGGCTATTGGTTGGTTTATATGGACAGCCGAACAGGCAAATTTATTAACCTTGGATAAAACTTATAAACGTTTATAAGCATTGAAATTATACTTAATCTCTTATATAATATAAGAGGCAGAGACCGGCGAACGCTTTCTGTCTGCAATGTTGCATTTTACGGTGACGTATTTTACATTGATGTGAATTATTGGGTATTGAGGCCCTGTATGCATTTATATGCGTATGGGGTTTTTTTAATGTGAAGCGGTCATTATATAATGCGTTTCATGAATTATCTCTTGAGACAATGGGGTTGATGGAAACTAATCTTATTTTATGAGGAGATGCGGTCATGAGTTTAAGTAATATTGCAGGCGGTTTAAATACTGTATGGGTTCTTCTGGCAGCCGCTTTGGTGTTTTTTATGGAAGCGGGTTTTGCCATGCTGGAAGCGGGTTTTGTAAGAGCTAAAAACTCTTTAAACATAATAATGAAGGTCTTCATTGATTGTTGTGCAGGTTTACTTGGTTATTGGGCAATCGGTTTTGGAATCATGTACGGCGCTGATAAGCTGCATATTTTCGGAACCAGTGGTTTTTTTGTACAGGGAAGCATGGAAAATCTACCCTTCCTTAAGCAGTTCGGACTCCCTGTTGAGGTATACTGGCTGTTCCAGGCAGCATTCGCTGTTGCGGTTGCAACAATAGTATCGGGAGCAGTTGCTGAAAGAATGAAGTTTGTACCCTATATTGCTTTCAGTTTTCTGGCAACAGCAGTTATCTATCCTATTGCAGGACACCTTGTATGGAATCCTAACGGACTTTTTGCAAAAATGGGAATGCTTGATTTTGCAGGTTCAGCAGCCGTTCACTCTGTTGGGGGATGGGCTTCTCTTGCAGCTGTCCTGGTTCTTGGACCAAGAATAGGTAAATATAAAAAGGACGGCTCTGCAAATGTTCTGCCAGGGCATAGCATGCCATTTGCAGCATTGGGCGCCTTCATCCTCTGGTTTGGGTGGTTCGGATTTAACCCAGGAAGCGCTTTAAATGGTCTTGACAGCAGTATAGCACATATTGCCGTTACAACAAATCTTGCAGCCGCAGCGGGTGGTCTTGTAAGTGCTTTGTTTACCTTATGGAGATATGGTAAGGTTGATGCAAGTATGACAATGAACGGAGCTCTTGCTGGCCTAGTTGCAATAACTGCAGGTTGTGCATATGTAAACCTTCCAAGTGCTGTAATCATTGGCGCAATAGCTGGGGTTATAGTTGTTCTTGCAGTTGAACTTGTTGATAGGATGCATGCGGATGACCCTGTTGGAGCAATTGCTGTTCATGGCTTCTGCGGTTCTTTTGGAACCTTGGCAGTAGGACTTTTCGCTTCAATCGGAAATTCAAAGGGTTTGTTTTTTGGCGGCGGTTTCAAGCTTCTTGGAATACAGGCACTTGGTCTTGCAACAGTATCCGTTTGGGCGTTCGGAACAACCTTTGGCTTGTTCAAACTGCTAAAGGCCTTATTCGGAATAAGAGTCAAGGCAGATGATGAAATTGAAGGTATGGATATAAGTGAGCACGGTATAAGAGCATATGCACAATCACCGATTGATGATAGTCTGATACTCGAAGACGAAGAAAGCATTTCAGGCGAATTCGGTGTTCAGTCCAGCCCAGTACGGGTAAGTACTGACAGAGCATAAAAAGAGAATAATTAAATATTAAAATAAATGACTTTATTGCCGAATTATAGTATAATATAGTAAAATGCTGCATTATGTGTGTACAATCTATATCAAAGAACGCCTAAGTGCGTTAACTCCTGGGGTGTATGCATTTTTATACAAAAGATAAAAGAAGGAGCTGGTAGCTGTGACGGTTAAGAATAAAGTCGAAATTAGAATAGCCGGCAAAGACTACACTTTGGTTGGTGTTGAGTCTGATGAATACATCCAGAAGGTTGGATTGTATATTGACAGGAAAATGAATGAGGTATTAAAGGTAAACAGCACCCTTAGTACCGCAATGGCTTCTGTACTTACGGCAATAAATGTGGCGGATGATTTCTTCAAAGCTCAGGATAGCGAGAAATTCCTGAAAAAAGAATTAAAACAGGAAACGGAAGAGTTGGAAAAGCTGAGAGAAGAAAATAAAAGGCTTTCTGAAGAAAACGCAATACTGGCTACAAGGAACACCGGGCTTCAGCTTGAACTTGTAAAGCGTGAGGCAGAGCTGGGTGAAGCAAGAAATTCCGTTAGTAAGGCAAATAGACACATAGTTTAATTTTATAAATTTAATAATATTTTGTATAATAATATGGGTTGAATTAATTTTCAACCCATATTATTTTAGAGAAGAAGATAATTAACCATGAAAATGATCTTTGTTTTTTTAGATGGGTTTGGGCTTGGTGAAAATGATAAATCCAAAAACCCTGTTTATGCTGCAAATGCAGAAAATATCCGGTATATTTTAAGTAATTTCAGAATGATACCAACTGATTCTACACTTGGTGTGCCAGGTCTTCCACAAAGCGCTACGGGACAGACTGCCATATTTACAGGGGTAAATGCGTCCAAAGCTCTGGGCAGGCATATGCATGGGCAGCCTACTATTACTCTCAAGCAAATACTTAATGAAAACAATCTCTTCCTTGAATTGGCTAAAAGAGGTTTGAAATTTACAAACTTCAATGTCTATAGAAAGGAATATCTTGATAAAATGAACGATCCCCGTGAAAAACGTTACAGGCCTTCGGTAACATCCGTTATGACCTTGTCTTCAGGTATAAGCTTTAGAATGGCGGAAGACTATGAACAGGGAAAAGGTATTTATCATGATATTACAGGAAAAGTCCTTAAGGAATATGGGTATGATATAGATGTTATTACGCCTGTTATGGCGGCGCAAAGGCTTTACCGCGAAAGCAGGAACTATGATTTTACCTTGTTTGAACATTTTATGCCAGACATAATCGGACATCGCATGAATATGGAAGAGGCAAAAGATGAGATAATGCTTTTGGATGAGTTTCTAGGCGAACTGGTAAGGCTGTCAGACCTTGATAATGATATTATATTTATCACTAGTGACCATGGGAATATTGAAGACATTAGTGTAAAAACACATACCTTTAACAAGGTTCCAACTTGTATTATAACGAATTTGTTCTGCGCAGCTTCGGTTACGATAGAATCCCTTACGGATATTACACCATCTGTATTGAGGCTTTTTGATGGGTGCGATAAGGGACAAAATCAGGTTTGATAAAGTTCTGGAGGAACAAAATGGGTAAGTTTTTAGAACTTCTGGCACCAGCAGGAGATAAGGAAGCGTTTCTTGCAGCAATTGAGAATGGTGCGGATGCAGTATATCTTGGCGGTAAAATTTTAAACGCAAGACAGTTTGCAGGCAATTTCGGCTCAGAAGAGCTGTCCGAAGCAATCAGGTATGCTCATGTAAGGGATGTGAATGTTTATCTTACAATGAATACCCTCGTATCGGATGAAGAGTTGCCGGAAGCCTTGAACTTTGCGAAAGAGGCATATCTGCTAGGAATAGATGCAGTTATTGTTCAGGATTTAGGGTTTGCCGGCTTACTCCATAAAGAACTTCCAGATTTACATCTTCATGCTAGTACACAGATGACGGTATATAATCTTGAAGGTGTAAGAATGCTGGAAAGCCTGGGCTTTAAGAGGGTTGTTCTAGCCAGGGAATTATCGGTGGACGAAATACGGCACATATGTAAAAGCACTGATTTGGAGGTAGAGGTCTTCATACATGGTGCTTTGTGCATAAGCTACTCTGGACAGTGCCTGATGAGCAGTATAATAGGAGGAAGGAGCGGTAACAGGGGAAAGTGTGCCCAGCCCTGCCGTCTCCCTTACTCACTTCTTAAAGACAACAAAACAATCAATCCGGTTGAAAATAGTAAAACTGAAACGGCATACCTGTTAAGCCCAAAGGATATATGTACCGTAGGGTTCATTGACAAGATAGCCCAGACAGGAGTCAAATCGCTGAAAATAGAAGGCAGGATGAAAAATCCGGAATATGTTGCTACTGTAGTTAGTACCTATCGGAAGTACTTAAATGGAGTAGATAACGGAACGAAGTTAACTGTTGATGATAATGATAAAAGGAAACTGACACAGATTTTCAATAGGGGTGGCTTTTCAAAGGGCTACTTTATAGGGAAGACCGGCAGGGACATTATGTGCTGGGAAAAGCCTAAAAACTGGGGTCTATATGCAGGCAATGTACTTTCCTACACAAAAGAAACAGGACTTTTAAAAATAAGTCTTAAGGAAAACCTTTCAATCGGTGATGGTATTGAAATATGGAATGGGGAGAATGAAAGTCCGGGAACTGTTATAAGCTGGATGTCATCGGGAGAGAAAAGCATAAATTCAGCCCAACCCGGAACCGTTGTAACCGTAGGAAAAGTCAAAGGAAGAATATCAAAGGGTGACAAGGTATACAAAACTTCTGACAAGCTTTTGATTTCAGAAGCATTGGAGTCATTCAGAAAACCGAAAAGAAAAACAGTAATACAAGGAATTTTTGAACTTAAAGCCGATAAACCGGCAGTACTTGCTGTAATTGACAGACAGGGGAATTCAGTTCGGGTAGAGGGTTCTGCTGTTCCAGAAGCAGCTGTTAACAAACCGCTTAGCAGCCAAAGAGTTATTGAGCAGCTACAAAAGACAGGAGCTACACCCTTTGAGTTTGAAAAGATTGATGTACATTCCGACAATAACCTTACTATACCCTTGAGCGAAATAAATGATATAAGAAGAAGAGCACTTGATGAACTGGAACTTATAAGAGGGAATAATAACCGGGAATTACCGTCTGGTTTAACTATTCCTGTATCGAGGCAAAAGCATGATTCAAATAATGTTATACAGCCCAAAATATCAGCTCTTTTTATGACTCCAAGACCTGAACTTGATTTTAATTCTGTTGAAGCTGACAGGATATACCTGCCTTTTGAGTACTATTCGGGTATGGGCTGGGAACGCTTAAGTGAAATATGCAAAAGCAATAAAGCACAGGTTTTTCTGTGGCTTCCCTCCATTACAAGAGGTAATTATGATAATTTGATTATATCTAGGCTCAACAAACTTGCAGAATCGGGAATTGATGGAGTAATGGTAGGAAACCCCGGAAGTATTAATTATTTTAAAGACTTTAAAAAACTTGCTATAACCGGGGATTACTCGTTAAATGTCTTTAATAGTCTTACACTTGAAGAACTAAAATATATGGGACTTGCAGGGGCTACACTTTCATTGGAACTAACACTTGGACAGGTTAGGGCAATGACAGCACCTTTGGATTTTGAAAAGGAGATTGTTGTATACGGAAGAATTCCTTTAATGAC
The DNA here is from genome assembly GCA_023397675.1 of Bacillota bacterium. GTDB lineage: Bacteria > Bacillota > Clostridia > Acetivibrionales > JANLFN01 > JAEZTC01. The sequence continues at coordinate 94,934 of JAEWTV010000128.1, forward strand.
CTCCGAGTATTGCCCAGTTGGAAGTGTTACAGGAGGCTTTACGTCAGAAACCAAGTGTAATATTCCTTGCAAATCAGGCAATTATAGGCTTAAAGACCGTAAAGGTATAGAATTCCCGGTTCTTTGTGATAACATTGACTGCAGAAGTACTATACTAAATTCAACTTCGCTCTTTTTGGCAGATAACATTAAGAAGTCTGATTTTTCAGGTATAGATTATATAAGGCTTAACATATTTGATGAAACTCCTGAAAGGGTTCAAAAGCTGCTAAAGCTTCACAGACAGGCCCTTGAGGATTTTCAGGCTGTAAAGGCGAATTTTGCAGATGTGGTTGAAGAAATAAGAAGCGAGGGCTTTACAAGGGGTCATTACTATAGAGGGGTTTGAGGTATTAACAGGGGGTAGAACCATGAAAATCAAAGTTAAATATTTTGAAAATGCAACCAGATTGAAAAAAATTATAAAGGGCAACTGGATCGATGTATATGCAAACAAGGATGTTTTTGTAAGGGTGGGAGAAAGTGCTATGATTCCGCTCGGATTTGCTATGGAACTTCCGCAGGGATGGGAAGCACACCTGGCTCCAAGGAGCTCAACCTTCAAAACCTGGGGGATTATTCAGACAAATTCAGTAGGTGTAGTTGACGATACGTATATTGGGGACAATGACCAATGGCATATGCCGGTATATTGCCTCAAGGGTAAACATACTGAAAACTCTCTGGTAGCCATGGAAGGAATACAGCCTGAAGGCACATGGGTTAAAAAAGGGGATAAGATAGGTCAGTTCAGAATAATGGAAGTTATGCCTGAAATTGAGTTCGAGGAAGTAGATTCATTAGGAAATGCAGAACGAGGCGGTTTTGGTTCCACCGGAACGAAATAAAAGATGTCACAAATATAGCAAATGTTAGTTTCAAAATGTGATGAACAACGGTTATTATTCAACTCCAGTCCGAATATTAATTTATTAAATGGATTAACAAATCCGATTAAACTGGGGGGTGTAACCGTGTCTTTATATTCACTTTTGGGTTTCCTGAGTGCTTTTTTGGTATTCTTTTTTATCATTGTATTGGTTTTGTATGTACTGCTTTCCTATGGCCTTTATAAGCTGGCATTGGGCAGGAAAATGCAAAATGAGTGGCTTGCTTTTGTGCCTATAGCTCAATTATATTTATTGGGTAAGCTTATAAAAAAGGTAACAATCTTCAACAATGATATTCCCTGTATCGAAGTGGTATTACCTGTTTCAGCAGTAGTAACAGGAGTGCTTGCAGGTATTCCAGTGCTTGGCCTGCTTCTTTCACTTGCCTTTGCGGTACTTGTATATGTAAGCTTTTACAGGCTTTTCAGAATGTATAAATCAAAAGAGGAAGCGGATGTTATGATTATTGTAAGCATTGTGAGTATAGTTCTTTTTGGATTCATGCTTCCGGTTTATGTATTCCTCATGAAGGACTCAAAACCAAGAGAGGCCTGAGCATAGTCATAAAAAAGAAAGGGCGAAGGCCCTTTCTTTAGCTTATATCTCGTTTTCTAAATTTCCTAATTGAAAGAAGAATAAGTCCGGATATATATATAAATACATACAACAGCATCCATGAACTTGGTGTTGCTCCTGATGATATATTTCCGCTTGAAAATAAGTTTATGAATGGGTTTGTAAATCCTGTTCCTGAGAAAAAATTACCGATAAGCTCACGGTATATAACATCAAATGGAGAAATCAGGCTTGATAATATTCCAAGCGAGTTTATTACATCATTGCTTATTAATACGCCTACCTGCTCGAAAATACTACCCAAAAGTCCTAAAATGTAAATTGCAATTACAAATATTCCGCTTCCAAGAGTTTTAAAGGAAGTGCTGCTGAAAACAGAAAGAGAAAGTATTGCCAGGGGTTCAAGGATGAAAAAGAATAATCCTTTTAATATCATGCCGGTGCTAAACGTACCTATAAAGTTTGGTGTAATTACCCAATAGATTAGAATCAGAGCAAGATACAGCAGGATAGAATACGAAACTATTAAAATAGCTATTCCAAGATATTTGCCCAATATATAACTACTTCTTTTTAAAGGTCTTGTAATTATTGAGTGGAGCACACCACTTTCAATTTCTGATGATACCGAGCCAACTGAAACCATTATGGTAAGAAAAGCAACAAGCATGCTTGAGAAATAGAATCCCAGAATTGATATAAAAGTTGATGCAACAATATACAAGTTTACAGTGGATTTCCCAAAGGAGACTTGGTTTTTGCATACATAATAAGTAATGAGAGTTAATATTACAAGGTATATTACTGTAAGAATTGCTATCAGGAGAATAACCTTTTTCCTTAATGCTTCCTTTAGTGAAGCCATGACTATTGGAATCATGTTTCCTCACCGCCTTCAATAAGACTTATGAACAAGCTTTCAAGGCTTTCCCGTTTTGGATGAAGCTCATAAAGGCTTCCTCCGTTTTCGATTATAATATGTGCGATGTCATTAATATCATTTCGGTCTTCAATTGACATTTCCAACCTGTTTCCTGTAACCGAAATATTATCTGAATATTGTTTTAAATGGCTTAATAAAGCTTGAGTCAAGCCATCTGCACAAATTTCCAGAATAAGCTTTCCTTCAAGTATCTCATTTGTTTTTCCCTGCTTTATTATTGAACCACGTTTAATTATTGCAATGCTGTCACAAATCATTTCAACCTCACTTAAGAGGTGGCTGTTAAGTAATACAGATTTGCCGCGTTTTTTAAGCCCAAGCATGATATTACGTACTTCTTTCCTGCCGATAGGATCAAGTGCTGATGTAGGTTCATCAAGAAACAGAATATCTGGATCCGCAATAAGTGCACACGCAATACCTATACGTTGCTGCATACCTTTGCTGTAGGTCGATATCTTGTAATTTTCGCTTCCTTTAAGCTTTACTTCATTAAGAACATCATCAATTCTTGTGTCTGTCAGTTTCCTGTCAAGCTTGCATAAAGCAGCATGAAATGACAGGAGGTCAACCCCTGTCATCCATTCCTGGTACTTAAAATTTTCCGGAAGATATCCTATTTTTTTTCGTACATCTTCATTGCCAATCGGTTTTCCTAATAGATAAGCTTCTCCGGAGGTTTTATGAATGAGACCTACAATTGTTTTGATAAATGTACTTTTACCTGCACCGTTAGGTCCCAGGAGCCCGAATATCTCACCCTTTTTAACCGATATGTTTATATTGCGGCAGCCAATTTTATTACCATAGTATTTAGTTAAATTACTTGTCTCGAGAACCGTTTCAAGCATTCTGTCACCTCATGGATTTTGCAAGATTAAGAAGTTCATCCCTGCTCAGATCACCTGTTATCCCTCTTATAATCCCGCCATCTGACCATATGATTGCAGCTTGGGAGGAATCGTTATTATTGTCTAACCGCGGGTATAAATAACCTTTAACTCCGTTTAAATCAACTTCTTCTGTCTTGTTTTCAACAACCGGAATAAAAAGAGTATTCCTCCAATCCTTTACGGCTTTAAACTGTTTTTGAATACTGTCGGGCAGTATAGGGAGTCCAACCATAGCTTCATATATTTCATCGGCATTAACACCGTCAGGAATTATAATTTGAGGTGCCCTTGTCTGTATAATGTTAAATATCTTACCGTTAATATGGTACGATGTATTTACAACAAGAGGTGTTTTTAGTTCGAAGGCTTTTCCTGTAATGTTTTCCGGAAGCAGTTTAGTTGCTCCAAAACTCTTCATAATTGTGTTTACCTTACTGGCACTCATATTAAAAGCTACCGACATGGGGTCTGTTATGGATATCTCAGGGGTTGAATCCTTAAGAATGCCGGGGAACTGTATTTTAAAGTCTTGTAAAGCTGTTGCTTCTGATAGGGAAGCCCGCTTCTGTTCTCCACCCTTAACGCTGATTTTACCCATGCTCTTAAGATCTATTTCAGGTGCTTTGCTTTGAAGCTGTTTTTGTATACTATCAATATCATTAATAGTGAAGTTTATTCCCGTTAGGCTTTCAGCCCTGAATATTGAAAGCATATCCGAAACGGCAGCTCTGACTGGTTGTATTGTGGTATATGAGGTAACAAATGCGACTGCTGCAGCTATTGCTGCAATCTTTTTGTACTTAACAGTAAATGCTGTAATGCGGCCCGGTTTTTTTGAATCTTCCTTTTTCATAGCTGCTTTTGCTGGATTAAAAGGTTTTATCTGGGGAACGATGTTTTCTTCCATATAATTTTTATATTCTCCTATTACATCAGACATAAAATCATTACCGTTTTTTAACTCCTTATATTGAAGGCTACATTTATCACACTTCAAAAGGTGGTTTTCAAACTCATTTTTCTGGGCGTTTCCAAGTTCACCATCTATATATGTTTGTATAATATCTATCGAAGGACATTTCATACTATTCGACCTCCTTTGAATACTTCTCTTTAAACTTTGCCTGTGCCCGTGTAAGGGTCTTGCCGACTGAGTTTTTTTCAATACCCGTCATTTCAGCTATTTCATCATACTTGTAGCCTGAAGATTTAAGCAGGATACAAAGCCTGTCTCTGGGATCCATGCTGTCCAGAACCTTTTTTATGGAACGTATCTCCAGATTCTTTATTGCAGCATCCTCAATTGAAATTACATTGGAAGCTTCAATCTCTTCGGCGGCAGGCTCTTTACTCTGCCTCGTCTTAAGACTCCTCAGGTAGTTATAGGTAAGGTTTGTAGAAACCTTGGTGAGCCAGGCCACTATGTTTGTGTGCGACGGCGGTATGTTATAAAGCTTTATAAAGGTTTCTTGCGTAATATCTTCAGCCGCTTGCGCATTACCTGTAAGATAAGCCACATGCTTGTATATTGTTTTATAATGGGTTTGGTAGCAGCTTTCGAAATCCGGCTGTGAAGCCGGTTCTTCAGCTTTTTTAAATATATTCAGCTGTAAAATGTATATCCCTCCCTGCTCAAAGACTTCCAGAAGTTTTGGTTTTCAAATATATAACACATATTGCAGCTGTTTTGTGACATCAAAATTATATTATCACAAATAATCTTTCTCTTGGATTGTTATTTTTAGTAGCGACTTGTGAAACAATGGTAAAACTTTTTCGTCTACTAGAAAAAGATGTTATAATTAATTTATAACATACAAATATACATAGGAGATGTTTTAATGAAAAAGTTTATAACTTACATACTAACAGCAGCGTTAACGGCTGTTTTATTTGTTTCGCCTGCTGCAGCTACTCAGACCAGCAAGGTGTACATAGACAACGTTCAGCTTTCAACCGCACAGCCTGAATTTAAGAACGGCAGCATGGCCCTACCTTTCAGAGCAGCAGCGGAGGCCATAGGTGTAAAAGTTGACTGGGAAGCTTCCCAAAAGAAAATTACCGCTACCAACGGAAACAAGGTAGTCGTACTTCAAATAGGTAAAATCAATGCAACTGTAGACGGCACTACTGTGAAGCTCCCTTTTGCTCCATATCTGGCGCAGCAGGGCACAATGATACCTGCAAGATTTTTTGCAAGCACTTTCGGATGCCAGGTTAATTGGAACCAGGCTGAAGCTTCTGCATACATAGTTACACCTGTTAAAAAGATGACTGTTGTGGGTTATTATGGACTTGGTTCGGGTGCTACAAGCAGTTGGGAAGATCTTTTTACTACCAAATACCCTGAAACTGCTGTTGGAAATACCGGGCTTATAAGTGATCTTGCACTTGCATGGTATACTCTTGACAGCCAATACAATCTTGTTTCAAATGATACTGTTTCGGGGTGGAAAAAACCTGAGGGCAGCAGTTGGACTTATGTTATTGACGCTGCAAGTAAATACAATATGAGTACCGAGATGACAATATTGTCTACAGATGATACCAACCAATCGCTATATAGTCTTCTAAAAGACTCTGCTACAGTTGAAAAGGTGACTGACAGCATAGTAAATGAGGCGTCAGCCTATAAAGGGGTGAACCTTGATTTTGAGGGACTGGGGCTCAATGAATCTAGTTCTGAGCTTCAGGCTGTAAAGGATTCATATACAGCTTTTGTAAAGAAGCTTTCGGATAAGCTCAAAGCAAAAGGCTTAAACTTAACACTGACACTTCCTGCAATAAACAGCTGGTATAAAGGCTATGACTATGCAGCTCTAGGTAAAATTGCAGACAGAATAATAATCATGGCATATGATTATAATGACTCTGCTAACAGAACATCTCCTGAGCCTGTAAACAAGGTGATGGAAGCTGTTGAGAAGGCAAAGGCATTGGTGTCTGCTGACAAGCTGGTTCTTGGAATAAATGCGGATCATGAAACAGAAAATACTATAAATGACAAGGTCGGGATAGCCAAAAGGTATGGATTAAAAGGAATAGCTATATGGAGACTGGGGCTTGTTACAAATGAAATGTGGTCTAAACTTGGGGAAACTGTAACTGCAAAATAATTTTAATAATATTACTTACTTGAGGTGATGGTAATTAAATCTGATTTTGATATGTACTCTTTTAAAGATTCTGTTAAGGAGCAGCTTGAGCAGCTTTACAACCTATCGGCAGGCGACGGGGAGTTTATTTCTGAGGAGCTAGCACAAAGGCTTGCAAACCTGACAGGTACTATAAACAGAGAAATTGCTGTTTATATAGACAGAAAAGGAAGAATTGTTGATGTAAGCGTAGGAGACAACAGTACCGTTTCATTGCCTGAGGTAGAGGGAAGACGGGGTAACTCCCGGCTTTCCGGTATAAGGTGTATACATACTCACCCTAATGGAGAAGGAATGCTGTCGTCTGTTGATATAAACTCCATGAAAAGCCTGCGGCTTGATGCAATGGCGGCATTAGGGATCAATGACGGCAAGTTGTATAACATCTATGCAGCTATACCACTTCCTCAAAATGACGAAGTTCTGACTGAAGTATACGGGCCTTTTTACGAGGCTACCGGCGACATAGACGGTTTATTGAAAATGATTGCAGAACGGGACAAGGTTTATGATGCATGTGCTCTACAGATAGACGAAACCGAAAAGGCTATCCTTGTTGGATTGGAAACCAAAAAAGGAGAACTCCTTAACGGAAAAACCGAAGGACAAAGACTGCTTGATGAACTTGAGGAACTTGCTGCTACAGCAGGGGTAATAGTGCTTGAAAAGGTGATCCAGAGAAAGGCTTTTGAAGATACCGCCTACTTCCTTGGTAAAGGTAAGATAGAAGAGATTAATCTTTTGAGGCAGGCACATGGAGCGAATCTTCTCATATTTGACGATGAATTGTCGGGGGCACAGATAAGGAACATTGAAGATATAACCGGAATCAAGGTCATTGACCGGACGACACTGATACTTGATATTTTTGCACAAAGGGCACGTTCTATAGAAGGAAAGCTTCAGGTAGAACTGGCACAGCTTAAATACAGGCTGCCGAGGCTTATAGGCCTAGGAAACCAGCTTTCAAGGCTTGGCGGAGGTATAGGAACCAGAGGCCCGGGTGAAAAAAAGCTTGAGGTTGACAGAAGGCATATACGCAGAAGGATAATCATACTTGAAAAAGAGCTTCGTGAAATAGAAAAAAGACGTACCCTTATGAGGGAAGCAAGAAAGAAGAATGAGCTGCCTGTAATTGCGCTTGTAGGCTATACCAATGCAGGGAAGTCTACACTCATGAATCATTTGTGTGGCAGTGATGTTTTTGCGGAAAACAAGCTTTTTGCCACTCTTGATCCCACAACCAGAAAACTTCCGCTGCCTGATGGCAGAAAAGCGCTTCTAATTGACACTGTAGGTTTTATAAGAAAGCTTCCGCACGATCTTGTTGATGCTTTTAAATCTACATTGGAGGAGACTGTTCACGCAGACCTGCTTTTACATGTTGTTGATATGTCCAGCAGTGAAGCTGAAATTCAAATATCAGTGGTTAATAGTCTTCTTGAAAGCCTTGGAGCAATGAACAAACCTATCATACTGGTACTTAACAAGGCTGATATATCCATGGATGACCACAGAATTTTGTCTTCCAGCCTTTACGAAAAGGTTTTTACGGTTTCGGCTGTTACAGGACAGGGTATGGATGACCTGTTAAAAGGTATTGCAGAGCTTGCTGCCGGCGATGAGATAAGTATCAGGCTTGTAGCGCCTTATAATGAAGGATGGATTCTCCCCTACCTTTACGACTACGGGACAGTTGTTTCAAGTGATTATTCCAACGAGGGAATAGTAATTAGTGCCAATATCAAAAGAAGCAGGGCTGAAAAAGTGAGAAAATACATTATAAACGGGGATTAATTGTAATAAAAAATAATATGAATTAAGCAGGTTTGATTTGAATATAAAATGTAAATAATGTATTATAAATATATAAAATTTTTTTACGAAAATTTAATAATGCTGGTGTTCCATACTAATTAACGAAAGGGGTTTTTGCTATGTTGGTTAGAAAATGTGCAGGAGGAGTAGTGTTTTACGGTGATAAGGTATTGCTTCTCAGGAACGAAAAAGGCGAATGGGTACTTCCCAAGGGGGTAATTCGCAACGGAGACCTTTCCAGTGAAGTGGCTGTGCGGAGAGTTAAGGAAGAAGCGGGAGTGACCGCTGAGATTGTTTCACCTGCCGGCAATACGAGCTATGAGTTCTTTTCTGTAACACGACAAAAACCCGTCTGTAATAAAATCACTTGGTACATTATGCAAAATTCCGATGGAAACTTCAAACTTAATAGTGAAGAATGCTTTACCGATGGCGGCTTTTACACTGTAAATGACGCTGCCAGCCTTATTACGTATAGCCAGGATAAATCACTGCTTCACTTGTCATTCCAGAGATATCAGGATTTATCAAAAGAGGTTTGTTAATTTATTTATAAAACGTTAAAATAAAAGGTAGCGGAAAGCATTTCGCTATCTTTTTGTTTTGTAAAATTTTATATTATAGGTGACACATTTGCTAAAACAATATAAAACTGTTCTGAACCGGGCTTCGTGTGAGATTGAAGAAAAGAAGTCAAGGTTTATTGCGACAGTAAGACCGATAAAAACTGAAGAAGAAGCATTAGAGCTCATTTCGGAGCTTAAGTCAAAGTACTGGGATGCTACTCATAATGTATATGCATATTATCTTAATGGGGATACCGTTATCCAACGTTTCAGTGATGACGGGGAACCTTCAGGTACTGCGGGAATTCCTGTTTTGGAGGCTATAAAACGCTCAGGTATCCAGGATATTGCTGTAGTGGTTACAAGATATTTCGGAGGGACACTTCTGGGTGCATCAGGACTTATCAGAACTTATGCAAAGAGCGCTTCAGCAGGAATAGAACATGCGGGGGTTGTGTTCAGAAAGCTTTGTGATGAAGTAGGAATAATTATGGAGTATACCTTGCTTGGAAAGGTACAGAATATTATTTCCAACAAGGAGTATACCATAAAGGAAAATATTTATGAGCAGGATGCAGAAATAAGGGTATATATACCAGTAGATGAAACAGAAGCATTTATAGCGGAGCTTATAGAAGCAACCAATGCACGAGTTCTGGTCGATACCGTAAAAAAGTCGTACATAACCGTCGACCTTAACGGAAAGCTGATAAGTACGGATGAATAAGAATTATTTTTCCTGTTTTGCGAATGCTAAATAGGATTAAAAATTTACAGAAAGCTGGTGATTATTTTGATTGAAGAGGATATGCTGGATAAAAAAGTCTGGGCAGTAATAGGAGCAAGCGAAAACAGGGAAAAGTACGGTTATAAAATTTATAAGACATTGAAGAAGCAGGGTTATACCGTTTATCCTGTAAACCCCAATTATGAGACAATTGAAGGTGACAAGTGCTATCCTGACCTTTCATCCCTTCCCGAAAAGCCGGAAGTTTTGGATATGGTGGTTACGCCTAAACGCGGAATGGATGTTCTTAAAGAAGCTGATAAGCTCGGAATAAAGAATATCTGGCTGCAGCCGGGGACATATAATGATGAACTGATGGAACTTATAAGTGAAAAGGGTCTTAATGCTGTTAAGGCTTGTGTACTTATTTCCCTAAGCTAATTTAATTTTTTATATTTTAAAAAGAATACATGCACCATTGTCGGCATAAAGATATCGTATAAAAGAAATTATGCGAGGTGGCCGGATAATGCGTAAAACTATAAGTCTTATTATAGTGTGTATTATGATAATGACAATATTTTCAGGATGTGGCCTATTACAGAAACTTGGCCTTGAAAAAAGTGACAATGATGAGCTCGAACCTGTAAGCAGTGTCGCAATTAACGAAACTGAAGCAAAAAAACTTAACAGTGAACTTCCGATACGCCTGTATTTCGCAAATCAGGATAACACCAAGCTACAGTTGGAGGTAAGATATATACCTTTGGAAGAAGCAAAGAAAAGCGTAAATAACCAGGCATCTCTTATAGTAAAAGAGCTTATTAAGGGACCTGCAGGCAAAAGTGCTCAGTCTACAATTCCTAAAGGAACAAAACTCCGCTCCCCTGTAAGTATAAACGGAAATGTTGCTACAGTAGACCTTACCAAGGAATTTATTGAAAATCATCCCGGCGGAAAGAGTGAAGCCCAGATGACAATATACTCAATAGTTAATTCACTTACAGAGTTAAAAGATGTTGAGAAAGTAAAATTCACCATAGATGGTGCTGCAAAGGCTGATTTTAAAGGCGTTATTCAGCTTAATGCAGTATTCCCAAGGACGGAAGCCCTTATTTCAAAGGAAGTTCCGCCTGCAGCCAATGACAAGGGTACTACCGATAAAAAAGATACCAAGACCGATACAAAAGCTGCCGACACAAAGTCTACTACAAAAGATACAAAGACTACTGATACTACAAAGAAGAGCAATACCGGTGATATAAAAAAGGACACAACCTCCAAAGCAAGTACAAAGAGCGACAAGGCTTCATCAGCTTCAGTGGATGATTCAGAAGCAACATACCTTGATGAGTCGGGTTTGCTTGAATAAGGTTCTAAAACGAACTCCTTGGTGGAGATGGCAGGTTCGGAATTTAAAATTCCAGGCCTGCTTTTTTGTTGTGAGTATGTAGATATTTCGCCAACAAACTATACAAAATTAATAATACTATGGTAAAATTAAACATCATATGAGACAGACAAGAATGGAGCATTTTATGAAAAAAGCAGCAGTTCTTCTTACTATTTTAATATGTACATTTCTTTCTGGTTGTTCTGAATCCAATACAAGTAATCAGCAGCAGGTTATGAATTCTATATCTATTAACAACTCAAATACGGTTTCTAATGAGACTGTAAAGACTTTAAAGTCGGATGATTCCAAGACAATTGTTAATGTTTATACTTCTTTATCCAGAGAAACAGGTGATAATCAAAAGATAGAAAAAATACATATCAGTAACGGAGCTGACAGCTTTACTGTAAGTGATGTTGCCGGGTATTACGATAACATGCAGTGGGTTCAGGGGCAACCAAAAGTAGTTATAGAGTATTACGGAAGAACATGGAGAAATTTTCTCATTATTGACACTGAAAATAAGAAGGTTTTGTATAAGGAGCCGTTTAGTTTTAAAGAACTTTTAGATAGTTTCATAAAGCATGGGGCGTCGTTCAATTATAGCCCCAATGGCAGCAGACCGGATGTTGAGTTTAAATACAGTAAAATACTTGATGATGACAATATTATGATTAATTATAAAGTACGTGATGAAAAGTATTTAATTCAGAGTGGAAGCTTTATATACAGCATATCAAAAGCTACTTTTTCAGAATTGATACAAAACGTGCCTATAAGTGAAGGGTAAGAACTACAAAGACGGCAGCAGCCTATGCTGCCGCCTTATATGCACCTAAACCGACATGTCATCGGCTTCCTGTACCGACTCATTCACTTCCACAAACGGCACCTTGTAATGATTTTTTCTGCGGCGTGCGATGCCTTCCTCTCGTTGAGCATATTCCGCAAAAACCTTTCCGAGATCCAATACATCATTCATTTCATAATAGCCCGGGTTTCTGTAGATGAAACGAACCGCCTTAACTGCACCAAGTGCGAAAGCTCTGCGCGAGAAGGATTCGTGTGATATTTCTATCTTATCATCTTCGCCGATAATCATGACTTCATGTTTTCCAACAACTCCTCCAGCTCTAATAGCTGTAATTGGAACACTGATTTTTTCCTCATTAATACCTGCATGGATAAGCCCTTTTTTAATTTCTCCGGCTATCTTTAATGCGGTACCTGAAGGGGAATCCTTCTTATATTTGTGATGTATCTCGGTTATTTGAAAATCATAATTGTTAAGAATGCATGATGCAAGATTTGACAGCAGCATAAGTACATTAACCCCTAAAGTTATATTAGGTGCGTATACTATACCGTTATGGTATTTCCTTGTAAGTACGAAAAGCTTTTTCCTTGACATATCCGAAAATCCAGTTGTTCCTATTACAAGGTTAACCTTCATATGCGAAAAAACCCTGGCATTTCTTAGAGTTGCGGATGGACTTGTAAAATCGATTGCAACGTCCGGTTTGCTTCTAAAAACGATCTGTTCAATGTTATCCGAGCTTTCAACAGGAATATCCATATCGGCACAGCCCAATACCTGACCCAGATCCTTTCCTTGCTTGCTGCTTCCTGGACTGCATACCGCAGCAACTATTTTTATATCCTCAATAGACTGTAATACTTTGGCGATCTCAATGCCAGTCTTACCAAGCCCTACAAGACATACTTTGATCATAAACTGCCACCTCTGTTTCTTAAAAATGGGAATAAAAATACTACAGAGAAGATTCTGTAGTGAATGCAGGAACGTATATTACCCATTTAGTAGAGCATACCTATCACCTTCTCTTCCAACGCTTACGGGATTAGCTGACGGATTCGGATCGAAAGAGTTTAACCCTACCTGACCAACAACAGTCAGGATTCACCCCAATTACCTGGTTCTCCCGCTCTTAAACAAGATTAAGCGCGCTTATAATATTATGTTTTTAATCCATATAATAATATATTCATAGACAAGTTGAATAAATTACAATATGTAAAAATATTATACACATGTTATGTCATTTACTCAAATATTGCCCTATGAAACTATTACACAGCATTTAATACTATAGACGAAGATATTTATCTAAAGTTTCATATGAATAAACTTTTTCTTTTGGATATATATTCTCGAATGATTTCCTTCTAAAACTTGAAGTTGGTGTTCTTAAATAGTAAAATATGAAATATACTTTTATAGAATTGGGGTCTTAGGCTTTTTAGCCGGTGAGGAGATATATATGTCTGATAAAAAAACTATTGCCGTGGTATTCGGGGGTCAGTCTTCTGAACATGAAGTTTCCAGGGTCTCAGCCCAATCAGTTATAAGTAATATAAATAAGGATAAATTTAACATAGTAATGTTTGGAATAACCAAGGACGGAAGATGGCTTCACTATGATGGCCCTGTTGAGTGTCTTGGAACAGGCGAATGGCAAGCTATTGCGGAAGCAAAAAATGCCAAAGCGCTTTCTGGCGGCAGCGCAGCGCTTGTGCCAGCCGTATCTTCGGCAAAGGGGATTTTTAAGCTTGCCGATGGAGGTACTCCTTCAATAGATGTTGTTTTCCCTGTTTTGCATGGCTGTAACGGGGAAGATGGTACTGTACAGGGACTTTTTGAATTGGCCGGAATACCATATATTGGACCGGGAGTTCTGGGATCGGCAGTTGGAATGGATAAGGTTTACTCCAAGATTATTTTTGAAAAGGAAAGCCTGCCTCAGGGGAAATATGTGGTTTGTTACAGAAAACAGATAGCATCTGCCATAGATAATGAAATAAAAGCTGTAGAAAGTGTGCTTGAATACCCGTGCTTTGTCAAACCTTCAAATGCAGGGTCCTCAGTTGGTGTAGGGAAGGCTCATAACCGTGAGGAACTGATTACTTTCCTTGAGAATGCTGCAAGATATGATAGAAAGGTTCTTGTAGAAGAGTTTATAAACGGCCGCGAGATTGAATGTGCGGTTCTGGGTAATGATGAGCCGATAGCTTCAACAGTAGGAGAAGTACTTCCTTGCAACGAATTTTACGATTATAATGCAAAATATCTTGATAACAGTTCGAAAACTGTAATTCCTGCGGATTTGCCGACAGCCACAATCGCTGAAATAAGAGACTATGCTGTAAGAGCATTTAAAGCTCTTGATCTTGCAGGGCTGACAAGAGTGGATTTCTTTGTTCACAAAGAAACCGGGAAGGTTTATATTAATGAGGTTAACACATTACCGGGCTTTACAAGCATAAGCATGTATCCAAAACTTTGGGAAGCGTCCGGAATTCCATACAGCGAGTTGATTGAGAGGCTTGCCGAACTTGCTATAGAAAGGTTCGAAGACAATAAAAAGGAAGTCGACAGATAAACACAGCACCAAAAAGAAAATATCAGGGGGAAAATATAATTTATATGGATAACAGACCTATAGGGGTGTTTGATTCCGGGTTGGGCGGTCTTACTGTTCTGAAGGAAATTATGGAGCTTATACCATCCGAGAGTATTGTATATTTCGGTGACTGCGGTCGTGCTCCTTATGGTACAAAATCAAAGGAAATGGTAATCAAATATACTTTTCAGGATATAAGGTTCCTGATGGAACATGATATAAAAATGATGGTCATAGCATGCAACACAATGAGTGCATGCAGCCTGGAAAGCGTAAAGCATGACTTTGACATTCCTGTAATAGAAGTTGTTCAACCAGGAAGCCGATGTGCGGTCCGGGAGACAAAAAACAGGAGAGTCGGCGTTATTGGCACTTCCGCGACTGTAGGAAGCGGAGTTTATGAAAAGACTATTAAAAGCATAGATAATTCTATTGAAGTGTTTTCAAAAGCTTGTCCCTTGTTTGTCAACCTCGCCGAAGAGGGTTGGTGGGATAATGACATTGCATTTCAAATTGCCAGTGAGTATCTTAAAGATTTAAAAAAGGAAAAGGTTGATACACTTGTCCTAGGATGTACTCATTACCCTCTTTTGAAGGATGTAATCCATAGAGTTATGGGTGATGATGTAAAGCTTGTAAGTTCCGCTATGGAGGTTGCTAAGGTTGTAAGGGAAGTTATGGAAAAGGACGGCATGCTTAGGGATACCGGGCTTAAGCCTGTATATAAGTATTATACAAGTGACAGCATAGAAAAGTTTGATTCGCTGGGAAGTTCAATACTGGGGAAAAACATTGATTGTGCTGAACGGGTAGAAATTGATAAGTATTAGAAAGGTTTAAGAAAGCAGTAAAATGCGTAATACTATCATGTGCACTATTTACACTACCTTGAGGAGGAAATTTGTTTGAGCAAGCGGGTAATTATCAATGTAAAAGGAACCCAGAAGTCCGAGGACAGGGAAGCGGATTCAATGGAGCTTGTTACTGAGGGCAAGTATTATAAAAAAGATAATGCTTTTTTCATTACTTATAAGGAAAGTGAAGTCACGGGAATGGATGGGACAACCACTACCCTGAAGGTTTCGGATGGTACCGTAACACTTATGAGATTTGGTTCTGTCAACTCGCACTTCATTTTTGAAAGAGGACAAAAACATCTCTCCTACTATGAAACTCCTCATGGAACATTTACTATAGGAGTACTTGCCAATGATGTTAACATCAATATAAATGATGCTGGCGGAGAAATTTTTGTAGGATATGAGCTTGAAATAGATAACAATCAAACGGGAAGAAATGATTTTTATATGTTGATAAGAGAGGCAGGACAGGTTGATGGTGAACTTAATTGAAAAAATCGGGCTGGATATTAAAAAAGTTATAGGGGATTCAATTTCAAAGGCTGTTGAAGCAGGAGAAATACCAGCTGTAGAGGTATCTGAAATTACTGTTGAGATTCCAAGGGAAAAGGAATACGGTGATTTTTCGACTAACATAGCAATGCAGCTTGTAAAACAGGTTAGAAAGGCTCCAAGGATTGTTGCAGACATAATTATTAAAAATCTTAATCTTGAGGGAACATATATTGACAGAGTTGATTGTGCCGGAGCAGGGTTCATTAATTTCTATCTCAACAACAACTGGCTTTATGATACTCTCAAAATAATACAGGATGAAGGTACAGGCTACGGAAAAATAAATGTTGGCCAGGGACAGAAGGTAATGGTCGAGTTTGTAAGCGCCAATCCTACCGGACCACTTCACATGGGAAATGCGCGCGGAGGCGCACTTGGAGATTGTATTGCAAGTGTGTTACAAGCAGCAGGCTATGATGTTACCAGAGAATTTTACATAAATGATGCAGGTAACCAGATAGAAAAATTCGGATACTCCCTCGAGGCTAGATATATTCAATTGCTTAAAGGTGAGGATGCCGTGGAATTCCCTGAAGATGGTTACCATGGGGAAGATATAATCGACCACATGAAAAATTACATACAAGAATATGGGGACAAGCTGTTGGAAGCTTATTCCGCCGAAAGAAGGCAGATATTTGCCAGGTATGCGCTTGAAAGAAACCTCAAGAGAATAAAAGAGGATCTTGCAAGTTACGGTATAAATTTTGATGTATGGTTTTCTGAGCAGTCGTTATACGACAGCGGAGATATTAAAAACACTCTTGAACTGCTCCAGAAAAAAGGCTTGACTTATGAAAAAGAAGGGGCAATCTGGTTCAAATCATCTGAATTCGGTAGTGAAAAGGATGAGGTTATCGTCAGGAATAACGGTTTGCCAACCTACTATTTATCTGATATAGCATATCACAGGAACAAATTTGAAAAGCGTAATTTTGACAGGGTTATAAACCTGTGGGGTGCTGACCATCATGGGCACGTTGCCAGAATGAAGGGTGCGGTTGAGGCGATTGGTATAGACCCCAATAAACTGGAAGTTGTTTTGTTCCAGCTTGTAAGGCTTTTGAGAAACGGCGAAGTTGCAAGGATGTCAAAAAGAACAGGAAAGGCTATTTCACTTGCAGACCTGCTAGAAGAGGTTGGACGTGATGCTGCGAGATTTACATTCAATACAAAAGCATCAGGAAATCATCTTGATTTTGATCTTGATCTTGTTGTTAAAAAATCAAATGAAAATCCTGTTTATTATGTTCAATATGCGCATGCAAGAATCTGCAGTATGCTTAAGCTACTTGGCGAAGAGGGCATAAACATTCCTGATCCACAAAAAACAGATCTTTCTGTTCTTGATAAAAAAGAAGAGAAGGAGCTCATAAAAAAGCTTTCAGAATACCCCGAGGAAATAAGGCTTTCAGCTCAATCGCTTGAACCAAGCAGGCTCACACGTTATGTTCAGGATGTTGCTGCGCTTTTCCACAGCTTTTATAATGCCTGTAGGGTTAAAGGAGAGGAAGAGAATATTATGAAGGCAAGAATTATTCTTGTTGATTGCACGAGAATAGTAATTTCCAACGTTCTTAACCTTTTAAGTATTTCAGCACCTGAGAGAATGTAAGGAGAGTTAGAATGAATATAAAATGGCTGCAGCATTCGTGTTTTCTGTTGACATCAAAAACCGGAACCAGGATTTTAACAGATCCCCCGGGCGAGTATACAGGGTACAAACCGGGTAAAACAGCTGCTGATATTGTTACAATGAGCCATAAGCATAAGGACCATAGTAACATTGAAATCACTGAAGGTAAGTTTATTTCTTTAGAAGAACCGGGTGAATATTCGTATAGAGATATACAAGTTAAGGGTATATCCACATTCCATGATGAATTTGAAGGAGAAAAAAGAGGACGAAACATAGTTTTTGTATTTGATATTGACGGATTAAGAGTGTGCCATTGTGGTGATCTGGGTCATCAGCTATCTAACAGGCAGTTGGAGGAAATAGGGCACATCGATATCCTACTTGTTCCTGTAGGATCTGTTTACACAATAAATTATTCCGGGGCTTTAAAGGTTATGGAAGCTCTAAAACCGAAGGTTACAATAGCAATGCACTTTAAAACAAAAGCGCTTACTTTTGAACTTGATACTCCTGAAAAATTTATTGAAGCAACAGGGGCTAAGAGGCTTACTGCAGGTGATATGGATATCAGTATAGATAATATAGGTGAAATTCCCAGCACAGTTCTTTTAAATTACAAATAAACAATTCAGGATAAAGAGCCGATACATTACATGTACGGCTCTTTTTAGTACTTAATCCAAAATATGAAAGGTTATTTATGAATAAGAATTTTTTTAAATACTTCAAAAAAGTTAACAGGTTTGTATTGTCAGCAGCAGTTGCACTATCTGTAACTGCTTCAAGCGTCCCGGTCTTTGCGGAGACTACTGAAGCCTCTTTTACCGGTTCCTCAGACGCAACAGCTGTACTAAACAACTTACGATATAATGATGTAAGAAATTCAAACACATGGGCAAAGGAAGCCATTTATGAATCAGGTGCTCTTGATGTAATAAAAGGCTTTGGAAGCCAGACATTTGGTCTTAATAGTACTTTATCAAAAGAGCAGGCAATTGCGATAGCTTATAGAATGGCTGGAAGAGAAGCTGATGCACAAAAAGCTGCAGAGACACTTGATAATGCAAGGTCCAAGGATGATAAAAAAACCAATGCCATAAGTATGTGGTCTGACGGATATCTACAGCTTGCTGCCAATGAAGGCTTGATAAGCCAAACCGATTTAAATGATGCGTTCACACAGGATCAGACTTCCCTTGATACAACTGCCTTTCACAAAAGTGCTCCGGCACAAAGGCAGGAAATGGCTTTTTATATAGCAAAGGTTCTTAAACTTGACCCTGCATATGAGCAGCAGGAAATATTCAATAGCTATAGTGACTGGTCTTCGGCTGACCCAACAAAGGTACCTTATATTGAAGCGGTTCTTAAAAATAATATTATGAACGGATCAAATGGGCGTTTCTATCCTACACAGTCATTAACCAGAGAACAGGGTGCACAGATTGCAAAAAATGCTTCGGATACTATTCTCCCTCTTCGCAAATATGTGAAATACTCGGGAGTTATAGAAGATAAAACAGGAGTTTCTGATGTTTCTGTCAGCGGCAACATAAACAGAACTTTGCTAAGTGTACGCAATAGTAATGGAAATCTTCATGTTATAACGGTAGATAACCCTGTAAATAGCTCAAGTATGGGCAGAAATGAAGAAAACGGACAGTATGTCAGCAATAATCAAAAGGAATTGGTAGTTTATAAGAACGGTCAGATAGGTAACAGCAGTTTGCTTAGAACAGGAGATTCAATTGAGTACATAACAGCGCCTGATAAAACGGTTAAATTTGTTAATGTAATTAATTCCTCAAATACGTCAAGCTACATTGCCGTGAGGTTTGAAGGTATAGACCCAGCCACAAAAAAACTTACTGTAACACAGCTCTATAAAACAGACAACTCAGATGGTACGGGTTCAGTTATTAATTCCTCCATAAGCGGCACACCTGCCATATATAGCTATAGCAATAATGTTATAGTAAACTCTGATGACGGTATTTCAAGTATTGATGAAATATCATCGGGAGCAACAGGTGTTGTAACGGTTACCAACGGAATTGTAACTTCCATAAAGTTGTCAAACCTTAACGGATACAACAAGGAAAAAGGTGTTGTAAGCGGTATAGTGCAGGACAATAATCCCCAGCTTGGTTATATAACCTTATATAATGCAGACGGTTCGGGAACAGACCCCGATAAGGAAAGTCAGCTTATCTTGAGCAGAACATATAACTATAATACAGGAGATTTGGAAGTTCAGAAAAATCATTCACCTGCCGCAATTGAGGACATTGAGCCGGGAGACACTGTATTTTTAAAGACTGATGAGATGGGTACTGTTGTTTCCATAAGTGCTGTAGACAATTTTCAGACCAAGTATGCAAAAGTAATTTCCAAAAAGCCCGCAACTATTGCCGTAAGATTCGATGACGGTTCACAGCAGGTGCTTGATGTTCCTTCACAGACACCGGTACTTTCTGACAATAAGCTGGTTGGTTACGGTTCTGTTAAAGACGGTGACCGTGTTCGTTTGATGCTGCATATAACAAATGGCTTCACGAGGGTTAAGGAAATAGCAATAGAAGGCAGTAAAGCAGGCGGACAGCTAATTTCAAATGTATATAAAGGAACGGTTTCATATCTTAATGAAGCAAAGAACAGTCTGGTTGTCCAAAACCTTCAGGTGCTGGATAACGGCAAATGGCAAAGAATTGACCAAAAGGGTTTCAATGACATAAAGCTTTCAAAGGATTGCAGTATTTATCTCAATGACAAGGCAATTGACACAAAAACTTTAAACAGGTATTCCAAAGGAAATGAAGCTTACATAGCTGTTAAAAAGGATTATGGTAACGAAGAAAATGCTGTAATGGTGAGCTTCAGAAATATCGGGGATACTGAAACTTTGTATGATGACAGCGTAGCCAGTGCTGTTCCGGGTTCCAATTCATTCAGTATCATGAATTCTTATAAAACTGTATCATATGGACCGGGCTCAATAATCATTAAAGATGGAAGACTTGTTACAGGCAGCAGCCTTAATGGTGATGACAGCGCTTACATAGTTGCAAATCTTAATAACTATGGAACTGATAAGTATTATGCAGGGGTGGTCCAGGTAAGCCAAAGACCAAATTCCAACTTTATTCAGATTTATCGAGGCAGAATATCTAAGATTAATGAAAATCAGGACTTTACAGTTGAGTCATTCTCACAACTTAACGGAAATACATGGCAGTACAGTAATACGCCTAAAACGTTTAACCTCAAGAGTAGTACAAGAATACTTGATGAATCAGGTGTGGTAAACCAGAGAGACTTTATTTCGTATGGTGATAACAGTTATGTAGGCAAGGTGGTGTATGTACTCGCCAATAATCTTGATACTGTAATGATAAGTGCTGCTCCATTCGGGAACGCTTTGGTGAAGGGAACCATATACGATGTATCAAGCGGGGGAACAGGCAGTGGTTCATCAGGAACAACTTTGAAACTGAGAAATGCAAAGTCATTTAATCCTAATACGAACCTATGGACAGACAGTAATGAGATGAGTATTGGAACGCTTAGTGATACAATTGTTATTAAGAATAATTCAATAGTTACTGCGGATGATCTGAAGAACGGTGACAATATAAGGGTTATAAAGGCCGACAATACTCCTTCAGGCACCGGGTATATAATATTTGTAGAGAATTAATGCTGACAGTAAATAAATTACGGGGTGACACATATGAGAAAGTATCTAAAAATTATATTAAGCTTGACAATAATAGTGGGGTTGATTTTTCCCTCGATGGTATACGCCAGTCAGGGTGAATTCGGATATGAAGGTGGAGTATCAACACAGATACTTCCGGCCAAAACTGCCAGCAAAATCTCATATAATTATTCGGAAATGTGTTTTATAACAGGCAAACCGGTTAAATTCACCGGAACTCTTACAATATCAAAATCTTCAAAGGCCAATGGCAAAACGGCTACATATATATACAGCCTTGCCAATACACAAAATAAAGCTACCCTTACCCGTACGCTTGTTTATAACACCAAGCTTACAACAGATGTAAACGGGCAGACTATAGAAGAAACCTCATTTGGTAAAACACCTACCGAAGTTATTAAATTTGATAAGAATGTTTATACCCTTACAAATTATCAGCTGACAAAAACAAATATTATTGATTCAAAGCCTGTTTCAAATTATTTTTCGGGGAACATACAAAGCCTTAAGGAATATAATATTGGAAATAACCCGGTAATAGGAAAAATGACTGTGGATACTACCGGCAGATTCTATGGATATGACCAATATTGGAGCAGTTCAGAGGTACAAACACTGGATTATCTTTATAACTATGAAAGTAATGACAAAAAGGAAAAATGGGGCGGTTCAGTAAGTGTAAATGTTTCATCTAGTACTGTTAAAGACCTGCAATACCAGGAAAATGAGCCTGATCAGATAAGCTTTGACGGTGGTTACATTCAGACTCAGAAAAACGATGTAGTTTTGGATTACAGCAGTGAAATGCCTGAATTTGATTCTAAAGGAATCTCTACGGATAATGTTGTTAAATCACAGGATAGTATAAAGATGGAAGCATTTCCTACACAAACAAGATTACCTGTTACAGATCTCAATTATCTTAGAGGTAATTGGGCTGAGAATGATATAAAATTGCTGTTCAGTATAGGAGCATTTAAAAATACAAGCGGAAAATTGGACCCTCAGAAATTCATAACAAGAGCAGAATTTGCTTCGGCACTGATAAATTCAGTAAAGGACGTTCCTGCTGACCCTACAATAAAGACTACAGCCACAAGAACAACCTCCAAAACGAAACTTACATCTCCTTTTAATGATGTTCCTACTAACAGTGTTTACTTCAACGAAATAAACACCGCTTATAAGAAAGGTATATTCAGTGGGAGGGGAAATAATAACTTTGAGCCTGGTGAAACAATTTCCCTTGCAGAAGCGGTAGTCGCGTTCATAAGGGCTTTAGGACTACAAAATATGGCTCCAAATGCTAATGCAGTAACTACATTTAAGGATAATGATAGTATTCCTTCCTTTGCAAGAAGCTCTATGTATGTAGCCGAACAAATCGGTTTAATTCATGCAGATGACCGCGGTTACATAAATCCTAACGACAAGATAACCAAAGCAAGGGCTGCAGTGATGCTTAATGACCTTATAGAATACATGAGAAATGGGATATCAAAGGACTACAGGGAAAATATTCTGAATTATTAGGATGAGATGCACACAGACAGGAATGTAAATAATTTCTGTCTGTTATTTTTTTGTAGAAAGTGCTAATCTATAAT
The DNA here is from genome assembly GCA_023397675.1 of Bacillota bacterium. Classification (GTDB taxonomy): domain Bacteria; phylum Bacillota; class Clostridia; order Acetivibrionales; family JANLFN01; genus JAEZTC01. The sequence goes on from JAEWTV010000128.1 coordinate 117,741, forward strand.
ATATATTTATATTTTAGCAAAAAGGGGAATTGCTGAGAACATGAAAAATTTAAGAAAGCTTATTGTTATTGTCTTAATATCCTGCATTTTATTTGTACAGCAGGTCTTTGCAGAAAATTCTTACCAAGCTTTGAGCTCGGGTTACATGCAAAGTGTTTTGGATATGATTAAAGGTATTTATAACGGAAGTGTTACCGATGACAAGCTGCTTGAAGGCTCTTTAAAAGGCATGTTTGGAACAATGGACCCGTACACTGTTTTTTATACACCCAAGGAAGCACAGGCTTTTATGGATAGTATGAATGGCTCCTATAGCGGTATAGGTGTTTCAATATCGCTTGAGGATAAGTACATAGTTGTGAACAAGGTATTCAGGGGTTCCCCGGCAGAACGTGCAGGTATTAACATTGGAGACAGAATAGTTGAAGCTGGAGGCAACAGTCTTGTAGGGGTAGGAACCGATGTAGCTGTCGGTTTTATTACAGGACAGCCTGGAACTTCAGTAAAACTTGGTATTATTAAAGGTGGTAGTTCAGATAAGACATATATTGAGGTTAAACGTGAAAGCATACAGTACAACCCTGTTACATATCTAATAAAGAATAATATCGGTTACATAAAGCTTGATATATTTAACTCAAATGCATACCAGGGAGTGCGCGAAACACTTGACAGCTTTGATAAGGCGGGAATTAAAAAAATTATACTCGACCTTAGGGACAATCCTGGAGGGGAAGTTGATCAGGCTGTAGCAATTGCCAGAGAGTTCATTCCAAAGGGACTTATTACAAAGCTTGATTTTAAATCTGAGGATATTAAAGATGTCGAATATTATTCATACCTCGAAGCTGTAAAATATAAGGTGGCTGTACTTACCAATGGCCAAAGTGCCAGTGCTTCCGAGATTTTGGCAGGAGCATTTCAGGATACTGGAGCAGGAACCTTAATTGGAACAAAAACCTTTGGAAAGGCCAAGGTTCAGAATTTGCTTCCTCTGCTTACACCTCAGGCATTTGAGAAATATCAGAATCAGCTGGGTGTAAAAGTGGTAAATGCTTACGAGCTTATTTCAAAGTATGGCGTCAGCCCTACTCAGGATGAAATAATAGGCTGGACTAAGATCACTACCGGAATGTATACTACTCCAAAAGGAAGAATGATTGATCTTAAAGGTATAGAACCCGACAAATCAGTGGAAGATAAAAGGATTGTAAACGGAATTGATGTATCTTCAATACAGAAACTGCCTGAGACACGCAAACCCAAGCTGAATGATACCGGCAGTGATATTTTGAATGCTGAAAGAATATTAAAGGCTAGTGGGTATTTCAGTGGTACTCCTGATTTTACCTTCGGGAGTGATACTTCGTCTGCAATAGCCAAATTCCAAAGGGATTCAGGTGGATATGCATATGGAGTAATGGATTTTAATACTCAGAAATGGCTTAATTCCAAGCTTGATGAACTTGTAAAAAAATATGATACACAGTACGCAAAAGCTGTAGAGGTTTTAAATAATTAGTAAATTAGCAAATCTAAATTATAATTTCTCTAAAACGCCTTATTTAGAGATTTTTCACGCTTATACTTTTAGATTCTGCGGCAAACTCTATTGACACTCTAAAGTGCCAAATATAAAATAATAAAGGTGATAAAATAATCTATAATAATATGCTTATATTATCTGTTATATGCTTCATTTCCAGCTAATTTTTAGGAGGATTAAATAATGTCTGTTAAGTACATTTTTGTAACCGGCGGTGTTGTTTCAGGTTTGGGAAAAGGAATTACCGCAGCATCGTTAGGAAGGCTTTTGAAGGCAAGAGGTCTTCATGTTACAATCCAGAAATTTGACCCATACATAAATGTAGACCCTGGTACCATGAGTCCATACCAGCACGGCGAGGTATTTGTTACTGACGATGGAGCAGAAACAGATTTGGATTTGGGTCACTATGAAAGATTCATTGATGAAAATTTAAGTAAAAATAATAATGTCACTACCGGCAAAATATACTGGTCGGTTATTAGCAAGGAAAGAAAAGGAGATTTCCTAGGCGGAACTGTTCAGGTAATCCCTCATATTACAAATGAAATAAAAGAGAGAATTTACAGGGTAGGAAAAGCTGACCACACGGATGTAGTTATTACCGAGATTGGTGGTACAGTCGGAGATATTGAAAGTCTTCCTTTCCTTGAGGCAATAAGACAAGCTGCTACTGAGCTCGGAAGAGAAAATGTCATGTATATTCATGTAACATTGGTTCCTTACCTTGGCAAATCCGGAGAGTTAAAAACAAAGCCAACCCAGCATAGCGCAAAAGAACTTAGAAGTATAGGTATTCAGCCTGATGTAATAGTTTGTCGTACGGAAAAACAGCTTTCTAAAGACCTGAAGGATAAAATAAGCCTGTTCTGTAATGTACCCAAGGATTCTGTAGTGCAGAACCTTGACGCAGAGGTCTTGTATGAGGTTCCTTTGATGTTGGAAAAAGAAGGACTTGCACAGATAGTATGCAAACGTCTAGGACTTAGCTGTACAGAGCCGGATTTAAGTGGTTGGGAGGAAATGGTTAATAAGCAGAAAAACTTTTCACATACAGTAAACATAGCACTTGTAGGAAAATATGTTGAACTGCATGATGCGTACTTAAGTGTTGTTGAATCCTTAAAGCACGGCGGTATTGCCAATGATGCGGATGTAAATATAAAGTGGGTTAATTCAGAACACCTTAATGAGGAAAACATCAAGAATTATCTACTGAAGGCCGATGGTATTCTTGTGCCTGGCGGTTTTGGAGACAGAGGTATAGAAGGTAAGATTCTGGCAGCAAAATATGCAAGGGAAAACAAGATTCCTTATTTCGGAATATGTCTGGGAATGCAGATGGCAGTTGTTGAATATGCAAGAAATGTTGCGGGGCTTACTAATGCAAATAGTTCTGAGTTTGATCCTGAAACAAAATATCCTGTAATAGATCTTATGCCTGATCAAAAGGACATTGACGAAAAGGGCGGTACAATGAGGCTTGGCCTTTATCCCTGCAAGGTAAATGAAAAATCCAGGACCTATGAAGTATACAAAGAAGAACTTATATATGAAAGACACAGACACAGGTATGAATTTAATAATGAATACCGTGATATACTGACTAAGAAAGGCTTGGTTATTTCTGGACTGTCACCAAGCGAAAGATTGGTAGAAATGATTGAACTGCCTGACCATCCATGGTTTATTGGAGTTCAGTTCCATCCGGAATTCAAATCAAGACCTAACAGACCTCATGCCCTATTCAGGGAATTTATAAGGGCATCACTTGAAAAGAGTTTAAAAAATAAATAGATATATTATAAAAAAACAGGATAACAATATCCTGTTTTTTTTGTGATTTTAGCGCAAATATTTCCAACCCGTATAAAATAACTCATTATTGACAATACTTCTTAATACCGATAACAAAAAACAAAAAAGGTATGATAAGGGGTGCGATAATGAGTAAAGTATTGTCTGTGGTCAGGAAAAGCTTAAAAACTTTAAGTGGGAAAAAGGCTCTAAAATTATCTTTAATTTTTGTTCTTCTTACAGTAGTAACGTCAGGTATGATCCTGTCCACATATTCCGAAAATGTTAATAAAAATCTTGAGAATAATCTTATAAGGCTGCATGTAATTGCTAACAGTGATTCTGATGCGGACCAGTCTTTGAAAAGAGACGTAAGAGATGCAATACTTCAGTATATGAAGGATGAGCTTAAGGATACAAAGAGTATTCAACAGACTAAAACAATTTTAAATAGTAATATTACAAAGATAGAAGAAATTGCTGCAAAGGTAATTAAAGAGGAAGGTAAAAGCTACCCGGTTAAGGCAATGCTTGGTGAATTCCCGTTTCCAACCAAAGTATACGGGGATATAACCCTTCCGGCGGGAAACTATCAGGCTCTTCGAGTTGTTATAGGCAGTGGCAGCGGAGCAAACTGGTGGTGTGTTTTGTTCCCTCCGTTATGCTTTGTTGATGCAACTCATGGCGTGGTACCGGATTCAATGAAACAAAAGCTCAAAAGTACACTCACCGAGGATGAGTACAAAATAATTACAGAATCAGAAGATAAAGATAATATACCGGTAAAAATCAAGTTTAAGATAGTAGAATTCTTTCAGGAGTCAAAAAATAAGATAGCAGCCTTTTTTAGCAGCATATTCTGATAGAAGTATATTAAAAAGTGCATTAATGATGCACTTTTTTGCGTTAAGCAAGAAAAAGATAATATTATTGGTGCTTGTGAAATATAGCTATATTGACGATATAAAATAATATATATTATTTATTATTGTCAGTCTGGCAGGAGGAGAAATGCTAACCACATATATGATATATGCTTTTAGACTGGTCTTGGCTTGTGTACTGGGTGGAATCATAGGCTATGAGAGGGAACATACTCACAGGCCTGCAGGCTTCAGAACTCATATACTTGTCTGTGTAGGTTCTGCACTGGTAATGATTACTTCAGAATTTATTTTTAATAAATACCTGCATATGGCTGCAGTTGATCCAACCAGGCTTGGAGCTCAGGTAATCAGCGGTATTGGCTTTCTTGGTGCAGGAACAATAATCAGGGAGGGTTTCAACGTAAAAGGCCTTACTACTGCTGCCAGCCTTTGGGCGGTTTCATGTGTGGGGATTGCAGCAGGTATAGGTTTTTATGAAGGAGCAATTGCAGCTACTATTCTTATTTTTCTTACATTAATAGCACTTAGAAAGATTGAAAAGGGCATGATGAAGAAAAGTATGCTTAAAACCATATATATACAGGCATTTAACATTACAGGCCTAATTGGTCAGATAAGTGAAATATTGATAAGTCACAATGTTACTATAAAAACTATTGAATTCATGAACAATGAGGAAGAGGGAAACCTGGCGATCAAGATAAATGTAAAGTACACAGACAGCAATGCATGTGGAAATGTTATCAATGACATACATAAACTTGAAGGTGTCCAAAAGGTTCATGAAGAATAGATAGGCAAGATTTTTGTGATAAAACCATTTGTACAACATAAACATATTTTTAGAGTGTCCTCTATAAATATGTTTTTTTTTATTAATTTCTCTCGGAGGTTGTACAAGTGGTATTTCTTCTTGCAATGTTCGGCATGGTGTGCTGGGGGCTTGCTCCAGTCTTCGGAAAGCTTGGTTTATCAAACGTCAACCCTATTACCGGGCTGCTGATAAGAACTTATATGGCGGCTGGCCTGTTGACAATATGGGTAATATTTAATGGCCTTGGTTCCACCTTTGCCCAGGTAAAAACTATAAGTTGGCAAACCTGGCTTTTCATCGGCATAGAAGGAATATTGGCAACTCTTGTCGGTGATTTGGCATATTATGCTGCATTGAAGCATGGTGAAGTATCCTTTGTAACACTGGTTATGTCTTGTTCGCCGCTAATTAGTATGCTTATGGCAACGTTTATTTTGGGGGAACATATCACACTCACCAGAACTCTTGGAAGCATCATGATAGTTGGCGGTCTTGTACTTATTATGAAATAATTTTTCTCTTTTTTCACTCGTAATTGCACTCCTTCATATTATATTACATAAGTTGAATTAAATATTTTAATATGCATCATAGCTCTTAATGCCGGCCATGATGGTATGATAAATGATTTTAATTCAACTTATTACATCTGTAATAGGATAAGGTAAATTCTGATTTGATGTCCATTTGCATTTGGCTTCTGAAATGCAAATGATGTATAAGAAATTTACTTTATCCTATATAGCGTGGAATAAATTGAAGTTAAGTTAACTGAAAATTCTATGCTGTATATGCTATTTTGTTTAAGGTCTTGAAGGGGTGATTTGGTTGCTAAAACTTGATCAGAACCGTACTCCGCTGTTTGATGCAGTAAGAAAGTATGTTGATGATAAGGTTGTACAGTTTCATGTTCCTGGTCATAAACAGGGCAGAGGAATAAAGGAGTTAAAGGATTACATAGGCGAAAAAGCACTTCAAATGGACGCAAATGGTATGGATGACCTTGATTATGCAAATAATCCTACGGGTGTAATTTTTGAAGCTGAAAAACTTCTTGCATACGCTTTCGGCGCACAGAACGCATACTTCCTGGTTAATGGCACAACAGCAGGGGTACAAGCAATGATAATGAGTGCCTGTGAACCGGGGGATAAAATAATCATTCCAAGAAATGCGCATAAGTCAACAATAGGCGGAATAATTCTCAGTGGCGCAATGCCTGTATATATACAGCCTGAAATTAATGAAGCTTTAGGTATTGCAATGGGGGTTACTGTTGAAAGCGTTAAGAAGGCTATTAAGGATAACCCGCACTCAAAGGCAATCTTTTTAATAAATCCTACATATTATGGAGCTTCATCAGATCTCAAATCAATTGTTAGAATTGCACATAGACATGAAATTGCAGTACTTGTTGATGAAGCACATGGTGCACATATGTCCTTTCATGATGACTTCCCGCTAACGGCAATGGAGGTTGGGGCGGACATGAGTGCAGCAAGTATTCATAAGACAGGCGGTTCGCTAACGCAGAGTTCAGTTCTGCTGCTAAGAAGCAACATGATTACCCCTGAAAAGGTAAAGCAGGTTTTAAACCTTACTACAACATCAAGTTGTTCATACTTACTTATGTGTTCACTGGATATTGCAAGGAAACAGCTTGCAACCTGTGGGAGCGACATGCTGGAAGATACCTTGAAGCTGGCAAGATGGGCAAGGGATGAAATAAACAAAATTGAAGGTGTATATTCATTCGGAAAAGAATTGATAGGCACACCAGGTGTATACGACTTTGATGAGACAAAGCTTGGGATTAATGTTCAAGGGCTTGGTTATACGGGCTATCAAATGGAAACCAAACTTCGCAGGGAATATAACATTCAGATAGAGCTTTCTGATTTGTATAACATATTGGCCATTGTAAGTATCGGAGACCGTAAAGAGGATTTGGAGGCACTAATTAAAGCATTAAAGGACATATCTTCAAAAACCGAAATAAAGCAGCCGGAAAAGGGCGTTTTGGTTCCTCAGACACCAAAGATGATTGTATCCCCAAGGGATGCATTTTATAGCTCCAAAAAGGTAGTTCTTCTTGAAAAATCTGAGGGGGAAATAGCTGGTGAAATGGTAATGGCTTATCCTCCAGGAATACCTGTTATTTGTATGGGTGAAAGAATAAATAGAGATGTAATAGATTACATAAAGATTTTGAAGCAGCAAAAATGTGAATTGCAGGGTGCTGCAGATCCACATGTTGATTATATCAGGGTACTTGGCAGCGAGTAATTTAACAGGTTAAATTTTTATGGGCAGAACAACTTAAATTCTGCCTTAATAACATGCATATATTATCCCTTGGCAAAATGCTAATAAAATGTACCAATGGGAAACATGGGTTTAGAATAAGTATTTCAAACATTTTCTGATATTTTTCTTACTCCGTTTTAATAATATGTCGATTTAGCAGATTTGGCAATTTAATCTCAAATCCCTTATAGGAAAATATGCACCAAATTTACTAAAAGAGAATAAACCGTACAAGCATTTAGTTGTACTATCTTTGGGTTCTAATGAATAAATTAGGACGGGGTGATATTATTGAAAGTCTTGGATACATTAGTAAGAAATATCGAAGAACATAACCGGAATTATAACGGTTTAAGCAAAAATGATGCAAGGCACAAACTCGAAAAATATGGCGCTAACACCATTGAAAAGAAAAAGAAGATTTCATCCATTAAGCTCTTGCTCCAACAATTTAGTGATTTCATGGTACTTATATTGATTGCGTCTACAGTAATATCAGCTTTTATGGGTGAAATTACCGAAGCTATCACCATTATCGCTATTGTTATTTTAAATGCAATTCTGGGTTTTGTTCAGGAATTCCGTACAGAAAAGACAATGGATGCACTTAAAAGCATGGCTGCTCCAGTGGCAAAGGTTATTAGGGAAGGCGTGCTCGAATTTATTCCGGCTGAAGAGATTGTTCCGGGAGATCTTATTGTAATTGAAGCAGGGGATAAGGTACCGGCCGATGCAACCTTAATAGATGCAAATAGTGTTCAGGTAGATGAATCCCTTTTGACAGGCGAATCTGTCCCGGCGGAAAAGAAGCCCATGCCGGAGAATGGAAAAGGCGCGAAAACCGAGAGTAGCGACAGTTCAATATATATGGGAACCATAGTTACATATGGAAGAGGTAAAGCAATAGTTCACTCTACAGGTATGAATACTGAAATGGGTAAAATCGCAGATATGATTCAGAGTGTGGAAGACGAACAAACTCCACTTCAGAAACGTCTTGCCTATCTGGGGAAATTTATAGTAGTTGGCTGCCTGGCAATATGTGCAGTAGTTTCAGTTACCGGTATATTGAGAGGGGAATCGGCATTCTCAATGATGCTTGCCGGTATAAGTCTTGCTGTTGCTGCAGTGCCTGAAGGCTTACCGGCCATAGTAACCATAGCACTTGCATTAGGTGTTCAGCGTATGCTTAAGAAAAATGCGCTTATACGTAGACTTCCAGCTGTTGAAACCCTTGGCTGCGCAAGTGTAATCTGTTCAGATAAAACCGGAACACTTACTTTAAACCGCATGACGGTAAGAAAGATTTATGCTGGAGAAAACCTTGTTGAAATAAGGGATGACAAGGAACCTGGTGATGGGGTGTTTTGTTCAAATGGAAGAGCAGTCAATTCCGGCAAAAGCGGTGCACTAAGGCTTATTCTTGAAATAGGAGGCGTTTGCAACAATTCAGAGGTAAGAAAGCTTCCGCCCGAAGATGTAAAAGAACTTAACAAATTAAAATCGGTAGCAAAGAGGACGGATGTGTGGGAAGTTAATGGAGACCCTACCGAGGGAGCACTTTTGATTGCAGCATCAAAGTTCGGTCTCAGTTCAAAAGTACTTGGAGATTCATATTACAGAATAGATGAATTACCCTTTGATTCGGACAGAAAATGTATGTCAGTTATATGCGACAATCACAGGGGAGAAACCTTTGTATTTACAAAGGGAGCTCCGGATGAAATAATAAAAAAATGCAGCAGGATGATGACTTCAAAAGGACTAGTTGATATAAGTCCGGTGATGAGATCGGGAATCATGAGAGTAAACGACAGTATGGCTGCAGAAGCGTTAAGAGTTTTGGGATTTGCATACAGGAAGCTTGATTCAAGGGTTTTTAAGCATGATAAGGCTGAAGAAAATCTTGTTTTTGTAGGCCTTATGGGGATGATAGATCCTCCCAGAAAGGAAGCACAGGAAGCCGTAATTAAATGCAGATTGGCCGGAATCAAGCCTGTTATGATAACAGGAGACCATAAAATTACTGCCAAGGCGATAGCAAAAGAGTTAAATATTTATAATGATGATGATAAGGTGCTGACAGGTCCCGATCTTGAGTTAATGAGCGAAAAACAGCTTGAAAAAGAGGCTCCCAATGTATCTGTATATGCAAGAGTATCGCCAAGACATAAGCTCATGATAGTAAGGGCTCTTAAAAAACAGGGCCATATAGTTGCAATGACAGGGGACGGAGTTAACGATGCACCTGCTGTCAAAGAAGCGGATATTGGTGTTTCTATGGGCATGACAGGTACAGATGTCACCAAAGAAGCATCTTCAATGATACTTTTGGATGATAATTTTGCAACTATTGTTTCAGCAGTAGAGGAAGGAAGAGTCATATATAATAATATAAGGAAGTTTATCAGGTATATGCTATCCTGTAATCTTGGAGAAGTACTCACCATGTTTCTGGGTATGCTGGTAGGGCTTCCGATACCTCTGCTGCCCATTCAGATCCTATGGGTCAACCTTGTTACCGATGGATTACCTGCAATAGCGCTTGGACTTGACCCTCCAGAAAAAGACATTATGAAAGATTTTCCCAGGGGAGCAGGAGAAAGTATATTCTCCCATGGGTTGCTTAAGCTGATTTTGGCAAGGGGAGTACTTATTGGTTTAAGTACGCTTGCCGTATTTATAAGTACACTGTATTTTACCGGAAGTATCGAGCGTGCAAGGACATCTGCTTTTGCAACACTTGTTTTAATTCAGCTGATACACGTATTTGAATGTAAGTCAGAGAAGAAAAACATATTTGATATACCTATATTTAACAACCTTCCTTTAGTGTTTGCAGTAGCGTGTTCACTGGTGATGATATTTGGTGTTTTGTATATACCATTCCTTCAGGTTATATTTAACACTGTTTCACTTACATTAAATGACTGGCTGATCATAGCGGGTTTTTCCACTGCTGGGCCTGTATTATCAAGTATGTTCAGAATACGCGGAACTTAGATCCAAGCTGTAAAGGAAGGGCTGTAGCATGTTGACTGCAGCCCTTTTGGCATTGATAAAGGGCAATTTCTTACACTTGAAAACTGGCAGAAAAAAATATATAATGTACTATGCATTTTAGGCAATTGAAATACTGCCGTATTAGATTAAGTCTACAATTTCAATTTAAGTTACAATTCGTTCATAAATTATTCAAAAATTTTATGGATAATGGTAATTGCGGATATACTGTAGAATTGTCTTAGTAAAGGCTTTAGTTTTACATCAGATCTGAAATGTAAGGGGGAGTAAGATGATAGAGATACAGAACCTGTCCAAGAACTATGGTCAAATCAAAGCTGTTAAAAATCTTAATTTCACAGTTGAAAAAGGTGAAATCCTTGGTTTCCTTGGCCCAAATGGTGCAGGAAAGTCAACAACCATGAATATGATAACAGGCTTTGTTCCTTCAACTGAAGGAACTGTTAAGGTTTGCGGCTATGATATTACAAAAGAACCCGAAGAGGTTAAAAAGCGTATCGGTTATATGCCTGAACTTCCGCCGCTCTATTTGGATATGACAGTAAAGGAATATCTTACCTTTATATCTGAATTGAAGCAGGTTGAGAGGGGTAAAAGAAAAAGCCAGATCTCCGATATAATGGAGCTTATAAAAATAACCCATGTTAAGGGCAGATTGGTAAAAAACCTTTCAAAGGGTTACAAGCAGAGGGTTGGCTTGGCTGGTGCACTTATCGGAAATCCTGATGTACTTGTCTTGGACGAGCCTACAGTAGGTCTTGACCCCAAGCAGATTATTGAAATAAGAAAGCTTATAAAAGCACTTGGAAAAGAGCACACAATAATTCTCAGTTCGCATATACTTCCTGAAGTTAGCGCAGTTTGCGAGCGCGTCGTAATTATCAATAAGGGTGAAATCGCTGCTATTGATACACCAGAAAACCTTTCTAAAGGATTCAATTCAGCTTCAAGACTTTCAGTAACGGTTGCAGGACCTAAAAAGAGTATAATGAGCGGTATCAGAGATATTTACGGTGTAAAGAATGTTGAGGAAAACATAGAAAAGGAAAAAGATATCGTCAATTATATAATTGAGTCTGATAATGAAATAGATATCAGACGTCCGTTGTTCTTTGCAATGGCCAAGCTCGGATATCCTATTATTGAGCTTAAATCAATGGATATGACTCTTGAAGACATATTCCTCCAGATTACAACCGAAGAGAAGGAGGTTATCTGATGTTTGCAATATTTAAAAGAGAGTTGAAGTCTTATTTTTATTCACCTATTGCATATGTATTAATAGGCTTGTTTATTCTAATATCCTCTTTTGTTTTCCGTTCCAACCTGACAGGTGGGTATGGAGGATTTAACGATAATCTTAATACCATGGGTTTGATTCTTGTATTTATAATTCCAATACTGACAATGAAGTTGCTTGCTGAAGATAAAAAGAACGGTACGGAAGTTCTTTTAGTTACATCACCTGTAAAGCTTACCGGAATAGTAGTTGGAAAATATATGGCTGCTTTGATTGTTTTTCTGTTAATGGTAATTGTTACACTTATTTATCCAATAGTACTTGCAATTTACGGTGCTCCAATTACAGCACAGATAATAGGCGGATATATAGGGTTTATTCTTATGGGTGCTGCTTTTGTAGCAGTAGGAGTATTTGCTTCCTCATTAACTGAAAACCAGGTTATATCGGCGGTAGTTGGTTTTGTAAGTTTGTTGCTTATGTATGTGTTTAATCTTGGCACAAGCTTTGGAGGCATTCTTTCCGAGGTATTAGGCTGGCTGTCCCTTTTCACCCGCTATGAGAAAATTAACAGCGGTGTATTCGATATTAGCACAATAGTGTATTTCCTTAGCTTTATAGGGATATTCCTATTCCTAACAGTAAGAATAATTGACAAAAAACGCTGGAGTCAGGGGTGATGAATAATGAGCAAATCAGAAAATAAGCTGGCAAAGTTTTTTACCAGCAAGAGTGTTAGATATGGCACCTTTTCATTTGTAATTATTGCGGTAGTTATAGCAATAACCATATTAATAAATGCGCTTATTGGAATGGCAGGTATTAAGCTGGATTTAACTTCAAGCAAAATGTATTCAATAAGTGACGAATCAGTTAAGATATTGGAGGCTGTAAATAAGGAAGTAACAATTTATGGCTTGTTTGATGATACAAAGTATGGCAGCGGTAATGGGCATACAATAGCTGTGGATTTGCTTAAACAATATGCAAAGTATAAGAATATAAAGGTTGAGTATGTTGATACAGATAAAAACCCTGGATTTATTAAATCCCTTGATCCATCAAACCTTTATAAACTCCAAAAGGATGACTTTGTTATTAAGTGTGGTAAAAAAATAAAGGTAATCTCGGGAGCAGAACTTTTCCAGGAAAATTATGACCAGAATACACAACAGTCAAACGGATATCTGAATTATGCGGAACCGGATATAACAGGTGCAATTAAATATGTCACTTCCGACAAAAACCCGACAGTATATTTCCTGCAGGGACATGGAGAAGGTGACCTAAATACTGTATATCCTGCCCTTAAATCACTTTTGGCTAACAATAATTTCGATGTAAAAACATTAAGCCTGCTTACTGAATCAAAGGTACCGGATGATGCTTCGATTATTATTGCAGCTTCTCCTGCAAGTGACCTGGCATCAGTTGAAGAAGGAAAAATCAAGTCTTACCTTAACGATGGTGGTAAAGCAATATTCATGTTTGATGCTAATCAGAACGGAACTCAGTTACCTATATTTGAACGTGTAATGGAAAATTACAATATAGGAATAAACTACGATATTATCAAGGAAACAGATGAAAACAGGCATTTGCCGAATCTTGTGTATGATATAATTCCTGATGTACAAAAAACCGGTATAACCGGAGATGCATCAAATGTATTTATGCATAATGCAAGAAGTCTGAAGATTCTGAAGAACACCAAGGAATGGCTTACAGTAACTTCCCTCATAAGCACTTCAAAAGCTGCTGTTGGTGAAAGGATTGACAAGAGTAAGGGAGCTGATACCTCAGGACGTTTGGATGTTGCAGTTTCAGCAGAGGTTAAAGGATCAAATGAATCCAAGATGACAAGGCTGCTGGTAATAGGTGATGGAAACTTCCTGTCTGACGAGGCGTTAAGCCAGTACGGCCAATATGCAAATTACAATTTAAACTTCTTTATGAGTGCAGTTAACTGGATGAGAGGCACCCAGACTGATACTGTTATACAACCAAAGACATTTAACAATGAAAGTATAGTGGTTTCCAGTTCTTCAGTTACTTTTATGAGTATACTTCTAATTGCAGTACTTCCTATCCTGATTTTAGGAATTGGAACTGTTGTTTGGCTTAGAAGGAGGCATCTATGAAATCTTACAAGATTGCGATTATACTTGTTGTCATTCTGGGTATACTCGCTTGTGCGTACCTTATAATTAAGGGGAACAAAGATTCAACTATAGCTGAACAGGACATAAAGGTAATAAATTTGAGTAAGGAATCATTCAGTGAAGTAAATATCAAAACTAAGGATGCAAATTTCATATTTACAAAAAAGGGTCAGTCATGGACAATGACTTCTCCTAATTCTTTTGAAGCTGATGTGACAAAGATAGACAGTGTTATTGAAAACTTATCATCCCTGACAGCATTAAGAGCAGTAGAAGATAGTGCATCAGATGTTGCAAAATACGGGCTTGATAAACCATCTGCGATTATTACAATTAAAGCAGCAGGTGTTAATCCTATTGTTGTAAATATTGGTGATAAGAATTCTGTAGGTGATGGCACATACGTTAACTTGGGCAATAGCAATAAGATTTATTTGATAAGCGCAGTAATAGGTGACAGGTTAAGCATAAAAGTAAATGATTTAAGAAAGATTGGGCTTTTTCCTTTCACGAGTGACGAAATAACTTCGTATACACTGGAAAAGTCCGGGAAAGTTCAATACAAAATCATAAAAACCGGTGAAAAGACCTGGAAGATTACAGTTCCTGTAGAAGTTGCTGCTGATTCGCCTTCAATGCCGGATATAATGGATAAGATTTTAAGTATTAAAACAATACAAGTTATTGAAAATGATGCCAAAGATCTTGCAAAGTATGGTTTGAATACCCCTTCTTATGCGGTGGAGTTAACTGGAACATCAAAAACAGTTAAGCTGCTTTTTGGTGGGGAAGACTCTGAAACGGCCAGGGTTTATGTTAAACTGTCTGACTCAAAAGAAGTTTATTCAGTTTCTCTTGAAAACCTGGATTTCCTTGATAAACCTTTAAAGGAAGTAATGGATCCTTTTGTATATATCGCTGATATCAGTACTGTAAGTAATCTTGAAATTGATATGGATAGCTATAAGATGAATGCTGAAATGAAATGCGATACTCAAGATACCACAAAGGATAAGATTACTGTTAACGGTAAGGATGTAAGCCAGGTTAAGGATAATAATTATCCGCTGTTCAGAAAGCTTTATGAAGTCATGTCGAATATGCCAATCGATGATGTTGACTTGAATGCAAAACCTTCAGGAAAAGCAGATATAACCATTACTTACAAGGACAAAAGCGGAACTACCAAAATTGAGTTTATACCAAGAGATAATGATTATTATTACGCTGTGGTTAATGGTAAATATACAGGTAATCTAATATTCAAAAAGCAGTTTGATAAGGAAGATGGTGTTAGGGCAACACTTAAAAAGCTTATGGATGTAGTAAATAAAAAATAATTAATGGATTTAATAGAACCGGGAATGTTTAGACATTCCTGGTTTTTCTTTTTTCATGCGGAATCTATGAAACAACTTCATCATAGAATTTATACAGAGCATTAGATTTGTTGAATTTAAGCGGGGTTATTTCATTGAAGGAAAGCTTTAAAAATATATTGAAAATTGCGTGTATGTACACTGCGACAATAATAGGGGCAGGTTTTGCTTCGGGGCAGGAAATTGTGCAGTTTTTCACGGGGTACTTTAAGGGAGGGTACTATGGAATAATTACAGCAGGAGTACTTTTTGCCATAATTGGCGCTATAGTGCTTGATAAGGTTTATAGAGGCAGAATACGGAATTATGAAGAGTTCATTTTCCCTTCGGTCGGCTGGTTTATGGGCTGGGTAATGGAAATTGCATCAACAGTTTTTATGATTTCGGTTTTTTGTGTAATGATGGCAGGGATGGGGAATATAGTACAGGAAAAGCTTGGAATACCAATGATATATGGTATTGTAACCATGGCTGTATTATGTATGATTGTAATTCTGACCGATATAAATGGAATAGTATCACTAAGCGCAATAGTCACACCCATTATGATATTCGGTATAATTTTCATTGGAATATATATAATCCTATGTAGGGATACCGCTGTTTTTAATGTTATGAATGTAGTTAAATCATCTACTGATAACTGGTTCTTTTCATCACTTCTGTATGTTAGCTATAATTCCATTATTGCCATAAATGTAATGTGTAGTCTTCTGCCTTATATGAAAACGCGCCGTACCGGAATAGCAGGAGGTCTACTTGGAGGAGTATTTTTATGTGGGGTTGCTCTTATTCTTAACTCTGCAATTATGATTTTTGCTCCAGGCTCACTCGCGCATGAGCTTCCGGTCATGGAAATAGTAAAAAGATATGGAGGGATTGCCAGTATTTTATATACAATGGTTCTATGGCTTGCAATGTTCCTGTCTGCCGCAACCTCCGGTTACTGCTTTATAGGTAAGATATCAAGTAGGGTTAAAATTAACACAAAGATTATTGCTGCAGTAATATGTGCTCTCGTAATACCTCTATCCAGTATGGGTTTTTCTAATTTAATTGCTACAATCTATCCTGTCTTTGGCTACATTGGGTTATTCCTTGTATTTGTTGTATTATTCCAGGGCCTGTCTACTGCATTTTCAAAAACGTTACTAGGCTTAAAACGGTTAAAAAATTATAGGTAGCAAGGTAAACTGCAAGTATGATAAAATAAATCTGTTAATTACAAATGATAACTGGGGTGAACACGGTTTGAGTTTTCCTGAAAGCAATAAACCGGAGAATAAAGGTAAAAAAATAAATATACTGATGTTTATTCTGCTTTGCTTGATAATAGCAGGATTGGGTTTTTATGCGTATGCTAAAAGTCACAATATTAGTCTTGAAAGTATTAACCCCTTTAAAAGCTCATCCTCCACAAAAGCCGCAGTAAGCGAGCAGCCAGTTAAAATAAAGTACGATTCCATTGACCATCCTGATTTCACTATTCAAAATGAAACAATAATTAAATATACCAAAGACTACATAAAAGGGATTGGCAAAAACGGTGACGAGGTATGGGCTGTTCAGCTTAATACATCCAATCCGATGGTAAAAGTATCGGACAGCGGGATACTTGTTGCAGATATTGGTGGTAAGGATATTTATGTTGTGAGCAATAAGGAAATAAAGTGGAGTAAAAAGCTTGATGATAATATAATTAATGCGGACATAAATGATAAAGGCTACGTTACAGTTGTTCATGAAGCCAAGGGTTATAGAAATGCTGTTACTGAGTTTAATTCCCAGGGGGAAAAATATTTTACTCGGTTTATTAACGAAACAAATGTACTTTGTGCCAGGGCATCTTCCTCAGGGGACAAGGTTATTATAAGTAGTATCGATACCAACGGAGTAACCGCAGATACAAATATTGAATTTACTGACAAGCTGGGCAAACCACTATCTAAGGCTGTTAAAAAGGACTCCGTTATGCCCTATGTAAATTTTATCGGAAAAGATTATGTTCTTGCAGTAGGTAATTACTTACTAACACTTTATGACGATACTTATAAAGAGAAATGGAATATGGATTTCAAAAACAGTGAAATTTACAGCACCATTGTAGTTGCAGGTAAGTATGCCGTAGCTGCTGTGGGGGGAGAAGAGCGGAACGGTTCGACTGCCGATACCATTTCCATTAAAATTATTGATATCGATGGTAAAGTTGCAGGAGAGTACAAGGTCAATGCGGAAGTAAAAAGTATATATTCATACGGCAAAACAATTGCGATAAATACAGGAAGACAGGTGTTTTTTATAAATACCTCTGCTGAATTAATAAAAAAGTTTGATTCTCAAAATGATATTACAAAGGTTTGCTTCTTTGACAGTAGTGAGGCAATAATAGTATCAAAGTCTGATGTAGAAATTTTTAAAATAAATTAATAAACAGATTAATTTGAAATTCGGGGGTGCATCTTGAACTACATTGATATTATTGTGATAGCGGTTATTATTGGTTTTGCCTTTTTTGGCATGAAAACAGGGTTCTTGCTTTCGGCATATAGAATCGCATCCTTTTTCCTGTCAATCTTTCTTGCAATTAAGCTATATCCTATATTTTCAAAACTCATGCAAAAAACATTCATTTTTACCAGTATAAGAAATTCGATCTATGGAAGTCTTGTTAAACAATCTCCAGAGGCAGCAGGGCAGGTAAAACAGGTTGCTGCCGACACTGTAATCAGTAATATGAATATGCCTGGCTTCCTCAAGCCTGTGGTAAGAAATACGGTAGTGGATAAAATTGATCCGACAAAGCTTATTGATACATCAAAGGTTATGGGTACGGTAAGTGATGCATTGGCAAAAATAGTTATGGATGTATTAAGCCTTATTCTCCTTTACATACTTATTAGAGTGGCTCTCGTATTCTTCAAATTTGTAATAAAGGGCCTTACAAAGCTTCCGATTCTAAAGCAGGTAAACAATCTTGGCGGATTCATTCTTGGCGCAGTAGAAGGCGTTCTTGCCCTCTATATCGCATTTGCTTTAATTACTTTGTTCCATACCTCCGGTGGAATGGCCGGTTTATTTACAAGCATTGACAACTCCCTTATTGCCAGGACTTTTTATGAGCATAACTTTATTGTAAATTGGATGTTCCCGAGCAAGGGAGCGTAGTAAGTTTACAGTTGGCAATGTACAATGTACAGTTAACTGCTTATTTAAGTGTACAGTTGATAATGTACAAATTACAGTTACAAAACTGCAAAAAGAGTTAATTGACAAAACCTAATACTCTATAATTAATAGTTCAAGGAATATTCCAAAATCTGTTTTAATGTTAAACTTTGAGTTTCCCTCAAACTATAACACTAACTATGTTTTTAACTATAATTGTACAGTGTATTTTTGCACTGTATACTGCTCTTTGCTTTTAACTGTAAACCATAAACTGTACACTATCTTTTGCACTGTGCACTGTCTTTGCTTTTAACTGTACATTGTAAATTGTAAACTGTACACTATTATGTATGTTAATGAAAACAATCAATGAGTCTTTTTAAATATTAATGAATTCTGCCTTTTGCTGCCATGTTATAGACAATTAATGTGTTAGCTAGTAAAATTAAAATACAAACACTAAATTTATAGCCGGATAATCCGGCTATTATTATACCTGTAAGATTAAGTCAAAAGTTTTTATAGAAGGTGGTAAATGCCATGCGAAGTGATACAGTAAAAAAAGGAATTGAACGTGCACCGCATAGATCGCTCTTTAAAGCAATGGGATATACGGATGAAGAAATCAGCAGGCCTCTCATTGGCGTAGTCAACTCAAAAAGTGAGATAATTCCGGGGCACATAAATCTGGATAAAATAGCTGAAGCGGTTAAAGCCGGAATCAGGATGGCCGGGGGGACTCCAATAGAATTTGGAGCTATAGGAGTGTGTGATGGAATTGCAATGGGTCATACCGGTATGAAATACTCCCTTGCAACCAGAGAATTGATTGCTGATTCCTGTGAAGCGATGGGAATGGCCCACAGCTTTGATGGGATGGTTTTTATACCCAACTGTGACAAGATAGTTCCCGGTATGATAATGGCAGCCGCAAGAATAAATGTACCCTCTGTTGTAATAAGCGGGGGACCGATGCTTTCAGTGAACCGTAATGGAAAACAGCTTGATTTTAACAGTATGATGGAAGCTGTTGGCGCTGTTAAAGCGGGGAAAATGACTGAAGAGGAAATGTGTGACCTTGAAAACCATGCCTGCCCAGGCTGCGGTTCATGCTCAGGTATGTTTACGGCAAATTCCATGAACTGCTTGACAGAGGTCTTGGGAATGGGGCTTACGGGCAATGGTACAATTCCGGCGGTTTATGCAGAAAGGATACGTCTTGCTAAAACAGCAGGTATGAAGGTTATGGAATTGGTGGAAAAAAACATCAGACCTTCAGATATCCTTACACAAAAGGCTTTCCAAAATGCATTGACTGTTGATATGGCTCTTGGATGCTCTACAAATTCGGTACTTCACTTGCCCGCAATTGCCAATGAGGTTGGAATAGAAATTAACCTTGATATTATAAATGAAATTAGTGCTAGGGTTCCAAACCTATGCAAGCTCTCACCGGCAGGACAACATCATATACAGGATTTATATACTGCAGGTGGTGTTCAGGCCGTGATGAAGGAGCTGTCCAAAAAGAATCTTCTTCACCTTGACCTGATAACAGCTACAGGTAAAAAAGTTGGTGAAAACATAGAGAATGCAAAGGTTCTTGATAATGAAGTCATAAGGGATATAGACAATCCTTACAGCACAACCGGGGGGATAGCAGTCCTCCGTGGGAATATAGCTCCAGATGGGGCTGTTGTAAAACGTTCTGCCGTAGCTAAGGAAATGCTGGCTCATAAAGGGCCTGCAAGGGTTTTTGATTCAGAAGATGACGCCATTGAAGCAATTTATAACGGAAAAATTATTAAAGGCGACGTTATAGTAATACGTTACGAAGGTCCAAAAGGTGGTCCTGGAATGAGAGAAATGCTTGGACCCACTTCGGCTATAGCTGGGATGGGATTGGATAAGGATGTTGCCTTAATTACAGATGGAAGGTTTTCTGGGGCATCGAGAGGGGCATCAATAGGGCATGTTTCACCTGAAGCTATGGAAGGCGGTCCTGTTGCATTTATTAAAGAAGGAGATATTGTAAGTATAGATATACCAGCCGGCAAGCTTGATATAGAAGTAAGCAGTGAAGAAATTGAAAGAAGAATGAAGGAATGGAAAGCTCCGCAGCCTAAAATAACATGGGGATACCTTGGAAGGTATGCAAGACAGGTATCATCCGCAAGCACAGGAGCGGTATTAAAATAGTTAATAGTGTACAATTTACAGATTACGGTTAAAAGCTAAATTACAAGTTTTCTGTTAGAGCAAGGTATTGTACATTATAAAAGATGTTATACATTTTGCAGTTAAATTTAAGATTAGCGTTTGTTAAAGCGATTTTGAAAGTTAAAGTTAATAATAAACATTATTGATATATGTAAAATATCCACTCAATTGGTTGTTTAATAAAAATAAATACTCAATTAACTATAAGTTTTGAGATATTAACTAAAATTAAGTATTAATATTTTTTTATACGCAGTTAACTGTACCTTGTACATTATCAATTGTACACTTACTATAACTGTACATTGTACATTGTTAACTGTACACTCGAAGAAGGGGTGGTGTGGTTATGAAGTTGAATGGTTCTGAGATTTTAATGGAATGTCTGCTGGAACAAGGAGTTGATACGGTCTTTGGGTTCCCAGGCGGTGCTGTGCTGAATATATATGATGCTTTATATAAGTATAAGGATAAGATAAGACATATCTTAACTTCACATGAACAGGGTGCGGCGCATGCTGCAGACGGTTATGCCAGAGCTACTGGAAAGGTTGGCGTTTGTATAGCCACATCAGGCCCGGGTGCAACAAACCTTGTTACTGGAATAGCAACTGCTTACATGGATTCAATTCCGATGGTTGCCATAACAGGTCAGGTAGCTACAAGCCTGCTGGGAAAGGATTCTTTCCAGGAAGTTGATATTACAGGCATAACAATGCCTATTACAAAGCATAATTATATTGTAAAAAATGTTGAAAAGCTTGCGGATACAGTAAGGCAGGCGTTTATAATAGCAGCTGAAGGAAGACCCGGCCCTGTGCTTATAGATGTCTGCAAGGATGTAAGTGCAGCTTTCACCGAGTATACTCCTAAAAAGGCAGAAAAGCCCCCGGTACTTGAAATAGGTGTAAGTGATTATGAAATAGAGAAAGCAGCTGAGACCATTAATGGGTCTAAAAAGCCTTTCATACTTTCTGGTGGTGGGGTTGCTATCTCAGGTGCACACGAAGAGGTGCTTATGCTTGCTGAAAAGGCAGGTATTCCAGTCTCGACAACTCTTATGGGACTTGGATCATTCCCTGGTAACCATGAGCTGTTTACGGGCCTAATGGGTATGCACGGGACTAAAACTTCCAATCTTGCAGTTTCAGAAGCTGATCTGTTTATCGCAATAGGAGCCCGGTTCAGTGACAGGGTCATAAGTAATGTAAACAAGTTTGCGCCTAAGGCGGAAATTATGCACATTGATATAGATGCTGCTGAAATTGGTAAGAATATTAAAGTAAATCATCCTCTTGTAGGAAATATTAAGATGATTCTTCAAGAACTAATTGCCAAGGTTGAAAAGAATAGCAGGGCTGAGTGGGTGGAGAAGGCAAATGATTGGAAGCGTGCCTATCCCTTGAAATCAGAATGGAATGGCGAACTTAAGCCTCAGTTTATAATCGAGAAAATTTATGAAGTGACCCGCGGAGACGCCCTCATAACAACTGAAGTTGGACAGAATCAGCTTTGGGCTGCACAGTTCTATAAATATACAAAACCCAGGCAGTATATTTCTTCAGGCGGCCTCGGAACAATGGGTTTTGGTCTTGGAGCATGCATAGGTGCACAAATAGGCAGACCTGATAAAAAAGTAATAAATGTTGCCGGCGACGGGAGTTTCAGAATGAACTTGACAGAACTTGCAACAGCTGTAGAATATAAAGTGCCGGTAATAATTGCTATTTTAAACAACAGGGTTTTGGGAATGGTAAGACAGTGGCAGGAATTATTCTATGCAGGAAGGTATTCGGCGACTACTATTGATAGGGGTACAGACTTTGTAGCTCTCGCAAAGGCTTTTGGGGCTGAAGGTATAAATGTTTCAAAACCTGAGGAAGTAGCTCCTGCGTTGGAAAAGGCATTAGCCTCTGTTGATGTTCCGGTAGTTATAAATTTTGAAATAGGTATGAACGAAAAGGTATTTCCGATTGTACCTCCCGGCTCACCAATATATGAAATTATTGAAGGGTAAGAGTGACACTTGTGAGTTTATGGTTTATCCAGCCGGGTGAATCATAAACTCTTGACTTTTAGTAAAATATATGTTAAATTATTTATTGCTTCGTCGTAAAGGTCTTTTTTTTTATGCAAAAAATATTTTTATTTACGTAGACATAGTAGACCAGAAGCTGGAGGTGTAAAAAATGAGAGTAAAGATCACATTGGCTTGTTCAGAATGCAAACAGAGAAATTACAACGGCATGAAGAACAAGAAGAATGACCCGGACAGGCTTGAAATGAATAAGTACTGCAGATTTTGCCGCAAACACACAACTCATAAAGAAACAAAATAATTAAGAAGAATTGCGAGGATGTTGATATGGCGGATGTTGCTAAAACTTCAAAACTGAACAACGCTGCTAGGGGTTTTTCGAGATTCTTTAAGGACGTAAGGTACGAGCTTAAGAAGGTTATATGGCCAACAAGGAGTCAGCTTATCAATAATACCGGAACGGTTTTATTAGCTTGCTTATTTATAGGCGCTTTGATATGGATTGCTGATGTTTTGATGGATAAGCTTTTGAAGCTGTTCTTTGTCTAAAAAAGGTAAGGAGGACATAGGACATAATGCAGCTTAATGATATGTCTGAAGGTGCCAAGTGGTATGTTGTACATACCTATTCCGGCTATGAAAATAA
>JAEWTV010000016.1 GCA_023397675.1 Bacillota bacterium
GAATATGACCTGAACCGCGCTGCCGAGCTGAAATACGGCCGTCTGCCCGCGCTGCAAAAGGAGCTGGAGCAGGAGGAGGCCCGCGCGGCGGCGGAAAAGGATTCCACTCTGCTGCACGACCGTGTGACGGAGGAGGAGATCGCCCGCATCGTGGGCCGCTGGACAGGCATCCCCGTGGCGAAGCTCATGGAAGGGGAGCGCGAAAAGCTGCTGCATCTGGACGGCATCCTGCACAAGCGGGTCATCGGCCAGGACGAAGCCGTACAGCGCGTGACGGAGGCCATCCTGCGCAGCCGCGCCGGCATCGCGGACGAAAACCGCCCCATTGGCAGCTTTTTGTTCCTGGGCCCGACGGGCGTGGGCAAAACGGAGCTTGCCAAAGCACTGGCGGAAGCGCTGTTCGATGACGAAAAGAACATCGTGCGCATCGACATGAGCGAATATATGGAGAAATATTCCGTCAGCCGCCTGATCGGCGCGCCTCCGGGATATGTGGGTTATGAGGAAGGCGGCCAGCTCACCGAGGCTGTGCGCCGCAAGCCGTACAGCGTGGTGCTGTTCGATGAAATCGAAAAAGCCCATCCGGATGTGTTCAATGTATTACTGCAAGTATTGGATGATGGACGTATTACGGACAGTCAAGGCCGGACGGTGGACTTTAAAAATACCATCATCATCCTGACGTCGAATCTGGGCTCCAACTATATCCTGGACGGCATCGAAAACGGAGAGATCAGCCCCGAGGCCCGCGCCCAGGTGGACGCTCTGCTGAAAACGTCCTTCCGCCCCGAGTTCCTGAACCGTCTGGACGAGATCGTCTATTACAAGCCGCTTTCCAAGACGGAAATCGCAGGCGTGGTGGACCTGATGCTGGAAAGCCTGGTGCAGCGCCTGGCCGCCAAGCAGCTCAGGCTGGCGGTCACGGACGCCGCGAAGCAGATGATCGTGGACGGCGGGTACGACCCGGTGTACGGCGCCCGCCCGCTGAAGCGTTACATTCAGCAGAAGGTGGAGACGCTGGTGGCGCGGGATATCATACAAAACGATCCGGCGCCCGGAAATACCATCACGGTGGACGTGAAGGACGGCGCTCTGGCGTTGGTATAAGCGCAAAAGACGCATCCGCAGGCCGGACATTTCGCCCGGCCTGCTTTTTTGCGTGCCGGGGCCCGGACGAAAACCTTTCTCCGCACTGGATTTTTCAGTGCGGAACTGCTATAATGGGCGAATCAAAAGGCCCGGCGGGAAAGCTTACGGCGGGCAAAAGGAGGGCGGCCTGTGAACCGGCGGAAAAAGGGCGGCTTTGCCGCGGGCTGCTGCGTTGCGCTGCTGCTGATCACGCTGTGCGCGGCAGCGGGCGGCGGCGTACTGTGGTATGTGGGGCGCACGATGGCACAGCCGGGCAGCGCGTCCATGCAGGGCGCTTCCGGTGCGCCGGGCGGCGGAGCGGAGGATACCGGGCGGCAGGAGCCGCTGTTCCGGGAGGGAGACACGGTGGATACGGTCCTTGCAAAAATGACGCTTGCGGAAAAGGTGGGCCAGATGTTCATCGTTCGCTGCCCGGAACAGGGCGCGGCGGAGAAGGCTGCGGAATACCATTTGGGCGGCTATATCCTGTTCCGGGAAAATTTTGAGGAAAAAACACCCGTGCAGGCGGCGGAAATGGTCCGGGCCTGTCAGGCTGCCGCCGCGCTGCCGATGCTGGTGGGTGTGGATGAAGAGGGCGGGACCGTCAACCGTATCAGCGGATATCCGGCTTTCCGCGACACGCCCTTTGCTTCGCCGCAGGAGCTGTACCAGGCGGGCGGCTTTGACGCGGTGCGGGAAGATGCGCTGGAAAAATGCGCGTTTCTTGAAGAACTCGGTGTCAACGTGAATTTTGCGCCGGTGTGCGACGTAAGCACGGACCCGGAGGATTTCATCTACAAAAGGAGCTTTGGCCGGAACGCAGCAGAGACGGCGCAGTATGTGCGCACCGTGGTGGAGGCGATGGGTGAGCGCGGCATGGGAAGCGTGCTGAAACACTTTCCCGGCTACGGCAACAACGCCGACACGCACACGGGCATTGCCGTAGACGACCGCCCCTATGACAGCTTTGCGGCGTCGGACTTTCTGCCTTTCAGGGCCGGCATCGAAGCGGGAGCGGACATTGTCCTTATTTCCCACAACATCGTCAGCTGCATGGACAGCGCATATCCCGCCTCGCTTTCGCCCCGTGTCCATGAAATTTTGCGGGAAGAACTGGGCTTTACGGGCGTGACCGTCACCGACGACCTTTACATGGACGGCATCCGGGACTTTGTGGACGTGGAGGGCGCGGCGGTGCAGGCTGTGCTTGCGGGCAACGACCTGTTGTGCTGTACGGATTTTGAGGTACAGATCCCGGCGGTATTGGCGGCGGTGGAGCAGGGAGTGGTGCCTGAGACACGAGTTGATGAAGCCGTGCGCCGCGTTCTGACGCTCAAGCAGAAGCTGGGGCTGTTTGGGTAAGGCGGATGGATGCGGCAATGACCGCCCAAAAAGAAAAAGCGCGGCCTGTCCACCCCTCAAAGGGGAAGGACGGGCTGCGCTTTTTGTGCAGCGTTGCGTGTATTTCGGTATGGATTTGGGATATTTGCCGACATTTTTGAACAAAAAGCCGTTTGGATGCCGCTGGGGACGAATATAATGGAGGGGATAAAGCGGGCGTTCTTCGGAATGCCCCAAAAATAAAAGGAGGACTGGATATCATGCAGGTACGTTGGGAATATTTGACTCCGCCCGAATTCAAAAAGCTTGTTAAAGAGGAGCAGATTTGTATTCTGCCGCTGGGGATACTGGAGCGCCACGGCGAACACCTGCCGTATGGCACCGACGGCCTCTCGGTACACGCTATTGCCTGCCGCGCGGCGGAACTGGAGCCGTGTGTGGTGTTCCCCACTTATTGGTTCGGCCAAGGGCACGAGGCGTCATGCTTTGCGGGCTCCGTCAACTTTCCCCCCCGGCTGCTGTACGAGATGCTGGAAGTGCTGTTGGACCAGATCGCCCGCAACGGCTTTAAAAAAATCGTGATTTTCAGCGGCCACGGCGGAAACAGCCATTTTCTGGACTACTTTGCCATGACGCAGCTGGACCGGGAGGTGGACTACACGTTGTATATTCTG
>JAEWTV010000009.1 GCA_023397675.1 Bacillota bacterium
ATTGCAATCTGCGACGCGGACAAAACAGTCATAATGATTAACAAGGCGGGCTGTGCGCAGCTTCGGGAAATGGCTGAAATGACACCGGAAGACCTGTTGGGACATCACATCGACGAGGTTTTGGAGCCGCTTATTTATGATGGTACCTCTGTGGTCGGACTTTGCGCCAAGCAGAAGGTTACGCTTCAGAGGAATATCCGGTATAGGCTGGAGAGCAAGGGTCTGGATAAAACAATTTTATACACTGCAATTCCGATTATGGAGAACGGTCAGCTGCAATATATTGTTGCCACCGGACGCGACATGACAAAGCTTATCCAGTTGGAAGAGCAGCTCGCCGCAGCGGAGAAGCTGAACCGATATTATTCTGTAATGGTGCAGAAACTCGCGGAATTCGAGAAAACGGATTCGATAATATCCTCAAGCAAAAAAATGGAGGACACGCTCAAGCTCTCAATGCGCGCTTCAAAATCCGACGCATCGGTATTTATTACAGGCGAATCGGGAGTTGGAAAGGAAGAAATCGCAAGGTTTATCCATAGAAACAGCACAAGAAAGGACAAACCCTTTGTCGTAATAAACTGTGCCGCAATTCCGAAGGAGCTGATTGAATCTGAGCTTTTCGGCTACATCGAGGGGGCGTTTACGGGAAGCAAGAGGGGTGGCAAGAAGGGCCTCTTGGAGGAAGCCGACGGCGGCACATTTTTTCTTGACGAAATCGGAGACCTTCCGCTCGAAACCCAGGGCAAGCTCCTGCGTGTTCAGCAGGACGGTATGCTCCGTCGTATCGGCTCGACGAGAGAATCTGTTATCGACGTCAGATATATCAGCGCAACGAACCTGAGTACGCCAAGATTGCTCGATGGTTCAGTATTCCGGCAGGATCTTCTATACAGACTCAGCGTTATACCTATCCATGTATCTCCGATTAGAGAAAGAAGAGAAGATATTATCCCACTAGTTGAACACTTCGTCTCGTTTTATAACAAGAAATATAACAGAGCTGTCCAGTTATCCGCGGCAGCATATAATTACCTGTGCTGTCTTCCTTGGCGCGGTAACGTCCGACAGATTAAAAACGTAGTTGAGCGCATAGTTATTTTATCCGAGGACGGTCCCTTGCTTCAGGAGGATTTACTGCCGATTTTGAAGCTCGATATTGAAAACGATGCTAGCGATTTTTCTGAGCAGACAGTCAAGGTCACAGAGCTTACCACCTTGTCAAAGGCGCAGGAGGAAATGGAAAAGCAGCTCATCGACATGGCATTGGACAAATACAAGTCGGTCCCGAAAGCTGCAAGCGCGCTTGGAGTTCCGCCGTCTACGATTTACAGAAAGCTGAAAAAATAAACTAATAAGAATAAAATAATTCGCATATTGCAAAACTTATTTGCAATATGCGAATTATTTTATTCTGTTGCAAAGTCGAAAATAGAAATAGTGCACAATAAGACACTTATACAGTAGTACTCTTGCATAAACATTTGCCATTTAAGACGAATAATTCATCTTGGCACAGTGTTTGCTTTAAATATATTAATAGAACCAAATGCAAAAATCAAATCAACTAATTTATGGAGGTTTGTTTATGTCAGAAAATATTTTAAGCGGCATCAAAGTAGTGGATATGTCGACCTATGTGGCGGGACCAATTTGCGCCAGAGTACTCGGCGATTGGGGCGCTGATGTTATCCATGTGGAGGGAATAAACGGAGACACGACGCGTTTCCTTGGAATGAACCTTTTAGCTCCCACAGACGAAGGCGAAAATCCGGTTTACTACGTTTTAAATTCAAACAAGCGAATTATTTCGCTTAACAACAGGACAGAAGAAGGCAAAGAAATCCTTGATAAGTTACTCTCAAATGCGGATGTTTTTATCACTAACTTCCGGAAGGAAGCTCTTGAGGGAATGGGCTTTGACTATGATTCGCTGAAGAAAAAGTATCCGAGAATAATTTTTGCTCATATACTTGGCTTCGGAGAAAAGGGCCCTGACGCAGCCAGACCCGCTTTTGACTTCACCACCTTCTTTGCTCGCAGCGGTTTTATGCATGCAATGGCAGACAGCGAAGGCGCTCCGACCATCAATGCTCCTGGCTTTGGCGACAACCAGCTTGCAATGTTCCTCGCCGGTGGCATTTCCGCGGCTCTCTATAAAAGAGAAAAAACCGGAAAGGGTGAATATGTCAATGTTAGTCTGTATCATTGCGGTATATTTGATTTTGCCGTTCCGATTACGGGCGAGCCATATGCCACAATGTACCCGTATACCCGCTCTCACCCGCTGACCCCTCTGGTAAATACATATAAGTGCAGCGATGGAGTGTGGTATTATCTGGGGTCGCCCGATTATATAACATACTTCGGGAGAGCGGCGCGTGCGCTTGGCCTCGATGAGCTTGCCGATAATGAAGAATACAACTCGATAATGGGTATGCTCATGAACATAGAAGAACTTGTCAAGATGTTTGAAGAAAAGTTCATTCAAAAAACCTCTGCCGAATGGAAAGAGATTTTTGATAGAGCCAATGTTCCCGGTGAAATCGTCTGCAATTGGCAGGATGTCCTTGCGGATGAGCAGGCTTACGCAAATACTTTCCTTAAAAAGCTTGTTTATCCGAACGGAAATAGCGGAGTGCTGTCGACAAGTCCTGTGCGCTTTGGGGGAATGGATATACTTGACTACAGCAAGCTGCCCGGTGGTGTCGGCTGCGACTCTGTAAATATACTTGAAGAGCTAGGCT
>JAEWTV010000030.1 GCA_023397675.1 Bacillota bacterium
GTCCGGGATAAGCTTGTTGTTTGAACCTACAATTGAAATAAGGGAGTCGGATGTGAAAAGCGAAGCCAGGCCCCAGTTTAATCCGCCATATGGCACAAGTCATATGCAACGGCAGGGGAAGGCTGAAGTTTTCAATATGACACCCACCTAGCGAAGGCTAGGTGTCAAACAACAGGTTAAGGCATTTTGGGTATAATTCATTCGTATATAAACCAGGTTAAAGCCTGGTTTTTTTATTGTAACAAAGGGTACAATTCGTCTTCTTCCCTTTCTATTCTGCTTGAAATGGCTTCAAATATGTGTTTTGTGTCTTCACAGAATTTTTTAATATCCTGTTGGATTTTAATGGCTGTGTTATATTTTGACTTATAATCTTCATACGCCTTAGCAACTTGGATCATTTCGTCACTGTATTTTTTGCCGAAGGAGTTCAGGGATGATTCTGGACTGTTTAAAAGGAACGGATACAGGTATTTGTCTTCATTTAGTAAGTGTATGTTAAGTTTGCCAGTAATTATATTTATGCTTTTAGCTATGTCATTGAGGTTTTGGGCTACAGTGTTATTCTTGATGCAGCTGAGGATGTTGTCGGCAAGTGCCATTACTTCTGTATGCTGTCTTTTAAGGTTTAATGTGTTCATAATGGATCCTCCTTTGCTTTTTTTATTATATTAGCACAGGAGTTGGGAAATTTCGGTATCCTGGGGTACAGAACTAAATCTTTCTGGCTGTAACACCATAAAAGTTAGTTCCCATTTCATGTTTCTCAATACTCTCATATCCGTTTTTTGATAGTATATTGGTCACTTCTTCATACGAAAGCCTTTCACCAACTGGCGGACCAGACTCCCCCTGAATTTTTTCCCATTCAATAATTGCCAGAGTACCGCCATTTTTATGTATCCTATTGAGTTCAGCAATCATTTTTTCCTTATCCTCAATTTCATGAAGCACATTGCTCATAATAACAAAATCAACTGCCAGATTATTTGCCTTTAAATCATACTCATCTGTCTTGATTGTATAGATATTTGTTACTCCGGCCTCCAGAGCCCTTCTTTCGACTTCCTCCAGCATTTCCACAGAGATATCCATAGCATATATTTTAGAAGATGTCCCGGCAATTTCTGCTGCGGGTATTGCAAAATAGCCAATGCCACAACCGATATCCGCTACTATTTTTCCTTTTTTCAGGCCAAGTCTTTCAAGCGTTTTAAAGGGAGGCATTACAGTCTGTCTTTGTTCGTTGTCCAGTCTTTTTTTATCCATTACATTAAATTTATGCGTCATTGCAAATCACCTAAAATAATTATTTTATTGCTAAATCAGATTAAACTTCTCAACAACTCAGTTCACTTCAATAACATAACAAATGTCATTACCGTATAAAGGATTGTCATTATACCAATAATGTAAGTCCACATTCTCATTGTTTTGGATGTTTCATTTTCTGTTATCACCTTATAAACCTCAGAAAAACAGTTAAGTTTAAAAACTACAAGTCCAAATTTATCAATGATTCTGTCCAGCTCTTTTTTCTTGACATGATTGATGCCAACCGTACTGAAGTATTTCTCCATATCTTCAAGGCTTGATGTCTTGCAGCCTAAAAGTTCATCCAGTGTCATTCTCAATAAATATCTCCTTTTAAGGTTATAATTATTATACATTTAACATTTTTGGCTTATACATTATTCTTATCCTTCTTACTTTTAGCCTTATGTTCAAAAAAGGACAATATAAAGGATATACAGCATAGGACAATTCCAATATATAAAAGTGGACGGTCATTTGTAATGGGGCATACACCGGAAGGCAGCCTGCTTTTTAAAAGATATATATCGGTAAGTGCATATACCCCGATGACTGCCCCGATTATTAATGCTCCATTGCTTAAATACAATAATGTCTTCTTTTTCATAGCTGCTTACTTCCCTTTACATATATTATCTTCAATGCCGGATAAATGCTATTTTGCCTGGATTGCACCCATCGGGCAATACATTACGCACTTCTTGCATTTAATGCATTTTTCCTCATCAATTGTTGGTGCAGCATGCCCTGTCTGTTTGATAGCTCCCACGGGGCATACCCTAATTGATGGGCAAGGATGGTTTTGAGGACATAAGCTTTTTTCTACAACAATGTTCATAAAGTGTACTCCCCTTTCTAAAAAGCATTTATATAATTAATACCCCCTCGGGGTATATGATAATTATAAAAGTAAAATGGTCTTTTGTCAATCCATAAACTGTAAGCTTTCTTTTTATCTATTGCAAAGGCTCCCCTTTTTTGATTTTATTCAAAATATCAGTCAGAGTTTCTTTATTTGTCGCTTGCGGAATATAGGTATACAAGGTACCATCCTTATTAATAATGAAAGTGGTAGGAAATCCTGAAATACCATACATTTGAGTAATTGAACCATCCTGATCCAATAAAACCTTGAGATTTATTTTGTTTGAAGCCAGGTAGTTCTTAACTGTATCCGGAGATTCCTGCGAGTCTACAGCCAGAATAACCGCCTCATTGTCCTTCTCCAATTCCTTATTTAACTCATTTAAATCAGGCATCTCCTGCTTGCAGTATTTACACCAGACTGCCCAGAAATTAAGTATTACAATTTTCCCTTTATAGTCAGAAAGCTTTACAACATTGCCATTCAGATCCTTCAGACTGAAGTCAGGTGCCATTATACTATTGCTTTGGGAGGATTGCTTTGTCGCGGCATTTTGCTGTGGCGGTATAACTAAGCTTTTCTGTTTATTTTTCGAGTAGAACGTATATGCAGCTATCAATACAACACATATTGCTATAATCCAGACTAAGACTTTGACCTTTTTATTCATATTCTATTACCTCCATTGCTAGATTTGAATGCTCTAGCAGAAAAATTATGAAATATACTTTAAGCTGCCGGTGAATACCAGTATACCTGCAATAATAAGTAAAACTCCAGAGATAATGCTGATAATTCTGCCATATTTCTGTACTTGTTTAAAAGCTTCTTTTACTTTCTCAAATGCTATCGATGAAAGAATAAATGGAATACCAAGACCTATGGAGTAAACCAGAAGTAAAATCATTCCCTGCAACACTGTTTTTGAATTGCTGGCAAGTACAAGTGCCGAACCTAAAAAAGCCCCTAAGCAAGGCGTCCACCCAAAACCAAATACAATTCCAAAGACTACGGAGCTTAAAAAACGTAGTCTATTGAATTTGAAATCAATTCTTTTTTCCATGTTCAGAATGCCTATTTTTAATATCCCTGCAAAGTTAAGACCGAATATTATCATAAATATGCCACTTATTTTTTCAAGCAGGTTCCTATGATTCGTCAGGAAATGCCCAAGAGATGTAACAGTGGTACCAAGAATAACAAAAACTATTGTGAAGCCAATGACAAATCCAATTGAGTTTAAAAGCAACCTGTTTTTCCTTGATGAAGGTGATGCATTTTCAGACTCACCCGCTAAATAGAGGAAATAGATTGGAAGCATTGGCAATATACAAGGTGAAATGAAGGTTAATATCCCTTCTGTAAATGTAAGAATATAAGAAATCAAACTTAATCACCTCTTTCTTTATTATTATACCCCTATAGGGTATGATAATAACAAAAATGATTAAAAAATTCAATGGAAATAAAGGTGAAAAGGAAAGGCGAGAGACGGCTATAAACAAATATACCAGCATATAAAGCTTTTAGCAAAGCAGGGGGTTGGTAACTGAAGAATGTAAAATGAAAAGTAAATTTTATAAAATTAATAGGAAAAAGAACTCCTTTTTATACCGATTGTGTAATATAATTGTAAATCATGAAAAGCACTACTATAATAAATATAAAAATTGTGAAAGAGGGATATTAATGCAAGAAGAGATATTGGAAAAACTCAAAAGCATTGAAGCAGAATATAATATTAAAATCCTTTACGCAGTAGAATCGGGCAGCAGAGGTTGGGGATTCGCTTCTAAAGACAGTGATTTTGATGTGCGTTTTATATATATTCACCCTGTTGACTGGTATCTTTCTATTGAAGAAAAAAAGGATTATATAGAAGTTCCTATTAATGATTTGTTGGATATAAACGGCTGGGATATCAGGAAAGCGCTGATACATTACAAGAAATCTAATCCTACATTATTGGAATGGCTGAGTTCCCCTATTATTTATAAAGAAAATTACAGTACTGCACAGAAAATGAGAGATCTGTTATCTGATTATTTTTCTCCGGTCCCTACGCTGTATCATTACCTTCATATTGCAAAAAATAAGTTTGAAGAGGTTATGAACTCCGATCAGGTGAAGATTAAAAGGTATTTCTATATTTTAAGACCTATACTTGCATGTCTGTGGATAGAGAAAAACAACACCATGCCTCCAATGGAATTCCATAAACTTATGGATGCACAGGTATTGGATAATGCTTTGGTTAATGAAATTTACAAGCTACTTGATAAAAAGATTGCAGGTTTAGAGCTGGATATAGAGCCCAAAAGCTCTGTAATCATTGACTTCCTAAGAAATAAAATCGGCTATTTTGAGGAATATCTTAAAACAGTTAGAAAAGATGGAAGCTCCGATTATGAGAAATTGAATGATTTATTCAGGCAAACACTTGATGAAGTCTGGGGCAGGTAAAGGAGAACTAATGAATATACAGCATATAAAAGATAAGCTTAGTTCAAACGAATATAAATTTCTTAGCACTGACCCTCACCTTGGTAACAACATTTTAATCCTTACAATGGCAGGCTCAATTGCCTATGGAACAAATGTCGACACAAGCGATATTGATGTAAGAGGTGTCACAGTTGAAACAAAACAGGATATTCTGGGACTATCGAGCTTTGAACAGTATGAAGATAGAATAACCGACACTGTAATCTATGGTCTGAAGAAATTTATTACTCTATGCTTGAATAGTAATCCGAATGTTCTTGAAATACTGGGCACAAATCCAGAACATTTACTTGTTATTTCTAAAGAAGGCCAGCTTTTGCGGGATAATGCAAACCTCTTTTTATCAAAGAAGGCCGCACAAAGCTTTGGCAATTATGCAACAGCACAACTCAGAAGGCTTCAGAATGCTTTGGCAAGGGATAACTACCCCCAACCCGAAAAGGAGAAACATATTCTAAATAGTATATTAGGTCAAATGGATCATCTTAAAAGAACATACACGGGCTTTACGGAAAAGGAGATCAACCTTTATATTGATAAATCAGATAAGGATGAGGTAGATAGTGAGATATATATTGATATTGATCTGAAACACTATCCTTTAAGGGACTTGAACAATATATATTCAGACATGAACAATATTGTACGGGATTACTCCAAATTGAATCATAGGAACAGTAAGAAGGATGAACTCCACCTTAACAAGCATGCCATGCATTTAATCAGACTTTTGATTACCGGGACTGAAATACTGGATGGAAAAGGGATCAATACCTACAGAGAGAAGGAACGTGAACTTTTTCTTGATATACGGAAAGGGAAGTATAGCTATAGTGAGATTTTTGAAATGGTTGATGAGTATGAAAGACTGTTTAAAGCGGCGGCGGATAATACATCTCTTCCAGAGGAACCGGATTACAGGCGGGTTGAGGAATTAATGATGGGGATTTATGAGGGGAGGTTGGGATAGGGAATGCCCCAGGCCTGGTGCCGATGAACTAAATAAAAAGCGCCACTGTTAAAGTAGCGCCGACTAAACACAACTTAATATTTCCTAGAGAGTGTAAACTCAAGTACCGTTCAGGACACCTTATTCATAGTTTTTCATTCTCCTCTTTCGGAATATATCAATAATTATCGCTATCACGCCAACACATAAAAGTAAAATTGAAATCCCAGAAATAGACCCTGCTCTGTTATAAACATATATAAGTCTAAAAATTGCATATGCTATTACAATTAGTCCACCTATTACACCTGCATTTGCAAAAACCTTAAGTATATCACCTTTGTCTCTAGATAAATCATCAATAAGTTCACGAGTAAGTTCTATCTCGTACACTGAGTTCATCATTCCTGTCCTTCCTGATGAATCTTTAATCTTATACCATATACCTTCTTCATTAGAAACAATATTACTTACTTTAATCTGTGCTTGATTCGGAAGTATAAAGCTTTTCATTGAATTTGCACTTGCTTCACTATATATTTCAGCACTTCGTTCAACAAAAGTATACTTCGAATCTATTTCAATGAAATTCTCTTGCTTAAGAAAACCATTTGATTCACCTTGAGCTTGTATGTAAACCCACTTGATCTCATATGAGCTAAATCTAGGCTTAAGAATATCAATTTCATCTCCAACTTTTAAAATTGCAATTGTATTCGATGTTGAAGAATGATCTTCTTTTAATTCCACCTCTTTAATAACTATACCTTTCAATTAAACCACCCTTAATAGATTATTTTGGTGCTTTTAATAATCCTTACGATCACGGAAGGGAGAAAATCAAACCACCTCATTCATAGAACGGTCTTCACTCACGACGCCGATGAGCTGGACCCTTGTAGCCCCTTCTTCCTTGGCGGTGCTTGCCACCCGGTGAAAGGATGTTGCACTGCTTGCACTACTGGATGAATGTCAACGAAGACTGAATGAGCCCGCTGCTTGTGCCCTTGTGCAGATGTATTATTATCTGATGTGCTACAGGCCCTCGATGCTTAGACACCACGGGTGGTGTCGCCTTTAACCCTTCTCAAATCGAACTCTTGTGTAAGTAACTTTTTACACTCTTCCCAGACCTCAATAATTTTATTTGTATCTAGCATCCAATTCAAAAGAGATTGCTTAAGCATGTCACGTGATATCTCAACAATTTTCGAATATAAATCTGTAGCAATAAAAGGGTATGCTAATGTCATAATTATTCAATTTCACTTAACCTGTTTGCTTAAACTTCTCATACCGTATTGAAAGTCTCTCTCTATCTGGCCAAAAACTCTTATTATGTGGAAGAATTATTTTTTGATTCTGTAATTCCTGTATACCATGTTTAAGCATTGGCCCGTCTTTTTCTTGCAAAATATCTTCTCGTACATCAATCTTAAAATCCGGTGTTACACCAATGAGGTTTGAATCAAAAGCTGCATGGTGTATTTTGCATAAAGATAATCCATTTACAACAATCGGATCCCCAAGTTCTTCAATATCAGAAATTATATGTGCTGCATCAAGCAAAGCCGTATATTTTAATCTACAAAAAGCACATTGTTCTTTGTACGCCTGTAATACTCTCTCTCGAAAGGATTTTTGATGCAATCTGACTTTAACTGTTGATGTAATGTAGTTTCGTATGATATATTCATCGCTTTCAGCTATTGCTGTGGATTTTGTTTTATTCATATAATTCTTAATGGAATTTACATCATCTGCAGCTACCTTAAATGATAGTGAAGTCGGGTCATCATATATTACGAACACTGGCCAAACTGCAAGGTATTTCCCGGGCACAATACTATGAAAATAAATCAAAGGAACCTGTTTTTTCATTGCTTCACGTAAACCCAAGTTATCCCTATGAAAGGGATCTGTTCCCCTGTAACGATATATTAAAAAGTCATCTTTCTTTAATAAGTCTTCGTAAGGACCATTATAAGTGGTTGTAATAGAAAGGGGGATTTGGTCAAAAATTTTCGGTTTCCATATGCCTTGTGGACCTACTAAAGTAATACGTTGGCCCTCATATTCAAAACCTTTCTCAAGAAGAGTCCTGGGAAGTACATCTCCATTAATAATAGTTTGCTCATCTAACCATTTAAATGCTGCTAATCTTATTTTATCTTCCATAATGCCTTCCCCTTTAATCAGAAGATATTATTTACCTTCGGTTTCATTCTGCATAGCATACAAAATATTCAATCGATAAAAGTTTCGACATTTAGTGTAAAATTCCTCCTTATTATACTCTAGATAGGAATTATATGTAGAAGTTTTTACTTCATTCCATTACACAAATAAACAGGACTCACTAGAACGATTGTATTTTATTATTTTTTACCAATTAAAGTGTCTATTAACTAGTGTGAAGACTTCCACACTATACCTATAACCTCATCTCTCCAAACATACCCGACATACTTGCCGCAAGCTTCCATTGCCGCTCCATATAACCTTTTAACTCATTCGTCCCATCCCTATAACCATCATACACCTTCCCCATATCCAAACCACTTTCCTCTATCGCCTTTGCGGCAGCATACCCGCTTTCCATCCCCGCAGAAATACCCTCACCTATCGGGTTTAAGAATCCTGCTGTTTCACCTGCAAATAGCACTCTCCCTTTCCCATAATTAATTGGACATCCGGGCATAACACAAGGCATAAGCCATTTTTCAGCCTTTACCTGCTTTTTAATTTGTACACTGTGATGTTTTTCCATATAGGCAATAAATTCAGAATAATAATATCCAAGTTTACCTGCATCCCTAACAGATACACCGAAAATGAGGTAATCATCCTTTACATTAAACCATGCATCATATTCAGATAGGTAGGGCTGTAAATATGCATAAAAATAATGATTATCCAAATTTATTGAGCCTTTATTAAAGGTTTGATAAGTTGTTATATAGTTCTGAGGTGTTGGGACAAGTTTCCGCTTAACAGTGCCTACTACTCCATCACATACAATTACGAATTTTGCTTCTTCGGAGTATAAAGATGTGCCTTTCAGCCTTACTGTAACAGAGTTCTCTTGTTCTTCACATACTATGGCAGCTGTTTCATCACGCAATTCAGCGCTGGCCTGGGCAGCTTTGGTAGCCAGCCAATAATCAAAGGAACTGCGCCATATATTCCATCCTTCCTGTTCAAAGCGAAACTCCTGGCCCTTGTCATCGGTAATAACCATACCTCTGTTTTCCATAGGCATACATTTGGTATGCTCCGGTACATCCTCGCCAAAGTATCTCTTCACCAAATCAATTGACTTCTTTATAAGTATACCTGAGCATGACTTGTTTCTTGGCAACTTAAACTTTTCAACCAATAGCACTTTATAACCGCTACAGGCTAGTTGCCGTGCTGCGGTACAGCCTGCGGGTCCTGCACCAATGATTATTACATCGTACATGCCTTTTCCTCCAATGGGAGATGATTTAAAAATTACTATACTAAACTCTTCCAAAATAAGCAACAGATCAATTGTGGTTTAGAATGAGGTAGTTCGATATAAAAAAAGAAAACCACCTTATGGTGATTCCTTCTGCATATTAAGCATATTCAATTTTTGTATTTTCCTTCTTATCCTTACTAACCTTTTCCCTTATAGCTTCCTCTACAAACTGGTTTAATGATATTCCTTCAACTAGAGCCTCTCTTACCGCCATTCGGTGCAGCTCAGGTTCAACCCTAACATTAAATGTACCCTTGAATGCCTTTTCAGGTTCTTTTCCATTCAGCTTGCACAACTCAATATAATCGTCTACTGCCTCATGGAATGCCGTCTCAAGTTCATCAACATTACTGCCTTCAAAGGTAATAGAGTCATTAATAAATTCTATTTTGCCGAAGAAAATTCTATCTTCTGTACTATAATTAATCGAACCTATAAAATCCCTATAATTCATTATATTCTTAGTCATTACTAAATCAACTCCTGACATTGTAAAGCCTTATAACATCTATCTTTTATAATGTTTTTTATTCTTCTTTTTACTCTTTTTCTTTCTCCCATACTTTTTCTTCTCATAAAAGTAAGCCAAAAAACAAATAAGCACAAAGCCAACTGCAAGCCCAATTATCATGCCTATGGGACTCATGCCAGATGTAAACTTATCAATTTTTTCATAATCATATGCATACTCCATAAAACCTCATTTAAACATTACTTATACTAAAATTACTATACTAAACTCTTCCAAAATAAGCAACAGAACAACCACAGTAGTGGATTAAAAAAAAGAAACCACCATATGAGTGATTTCCTTTGTTTAAATTTCTTATTAAGCATATTCAATTTTCGTATTTTCAATATAAAATGCCGTTAATCACGGTATCAGGTTTTTTCAGTTGTATGGAAATTGCTTATACCTCTGAATTATCAATGCTCAAATTCTGTCTTAATCGCAAGACTTATTGATAAAATCCATGTGATATAGTTTTTCCCAATGGTTTATATTTAAAATTCCCTTTGTGAGATGAATTGCTAAAAAAACGCAATTTTCATCCTTTTCATTATTTGCCATATCGTACCAATCGGAAAAAGCTTTGCGAAGCTTGTTTCTTATTTCTGCATTTTGGGGGTCAAGCACCCAACCAAGATTTTCGCCTACTCCACTAGCAGTAAACATCTCAGGGCAAGCCGCAATCGAAACTTCCGAGTTTTGTGCAATTTGCCGCATTTTATTTGATTTTCCATATGTGACAACATAAAACGTGCTATCTTCATAATAAGCATCCACAACGCGGACATTAGGACAAGGTTTTCCGTCGGCACCCGGCTCAAGTGCAATTGTCGCGAGCGAGATATTGTTATCTTTGCCGTTACCGAATTTCTCCTCAATTAATTTTAATCCTTCATCATACATACTCATTTGTTTTTCCTCCTAATTAATTTTATCATTTTTCCCGTTTTTTAAAAGGAATCCACAACTCTACATAAGCGATGTCGGACATGCTTTGATAATACATCTCGGGGAAAAATCCATCGGCAATTAAATCGTGCTTTTTCAGCCAAAATCGGGTGTATTTCATCGCTTTACCTATACAAATCATCATCTGGTCGTGATTCTCTGCCTCAAAGCCACAGACTACATATTCACGTACAGGCAGTTGCCAATTTGCAAAGTTGTGGCTTTCCCTGTCTTTTTCGACTTCAGCACCGATAAAATAACTCGAATAACCGTCGGGTGCATCGCCGTGATAAGAAACACCAATCAAACGTCCTTTAGGAATATGTGGAATACTCGGAAGTTCCCTGAAAAATCTGTTCCAAATCTCACCAACTGTGTCGACACCGGTTCTTTCGCCGAACATTTTACCATATTTAAATGGATAATATCCTGTCACGCCAAGAAAAATAATTGGTTCTTCAAGAAATTTGCAGTTTATTTCCAGAACCAATCCGTCACTAATAAGCGGCACTCCTTCATCTATTACGATGTAGCCAAGCAGTAAGTCAGGTTTGTCAAAATTCTGTAAGCTAACAGGATTATCTCGGTACTGCGATGGAGTAATGCCATAGGTTTCCTTAAAGGCTCGCGTAAAAGTTTCGTGACTGCCAAACCCGTATTCCATTGCAATGTCGATAATATGGTTTTTCTTATCACGCAGTGAAGCGACAGCTCTTGCCAATCGACGCAATTTAATATAATCTCGAACCGATGTTTTTACCAGTCGTGTGAATAATCGTTGATAATAAAACAGTGAAAGTGCAGCAATTTCTGCCAGTTCTTCGATTTGCATTTCCTCGCCGATATGCTGCTCGATGTGGTTCAGCGTTTTCTGTATGGCTTCCCATGCGTGCATATAATTTTCCTCTCTATAAAAAAGTATACCATGGACGAGAAGCAAATACTTGACCGTGTCTGCTCTTTGTGACAAACGCATGTTACTTTGCCCTCAATTATACATAATAGCCAAACCCAATAAAAGCCCCATTTGAAAACTTTCCGCGAATCCGCTACGGGCAAGCGGCAAGCCTGACCGTAGTGATTACTTATTGTACCAAATAACACAAGCATACTTTTTGATGTCATATGGTGAAGTATTTTAAAATAAAGTTTCTACTGCCAATTACCCTTTAATGTAAAGCTGATTATCAATTGGATTTTTATTTATTTACGATGAACCAAAAATCAAAAAATGCCTGATTCACGAATCTGCGAACCAAGCATTCTCTAGTATTTCTTTGGAACTCCCAATCGGAATCGGACTATGACCACAAATTGTAATTGGCTATTTTTTAAGATATGTATTAGTACTCATTTTGAACAACTTTTATGGATTGAACAGTTTAGTTTATGTAATGCAAACAGCTGGTTTATATGCTGTATGATCTCAGTGTGAAGTAAGCAACCCACTCCTAAAAGCAGGCTACTAACTGCCTATCTTAAAGTGAAATCATCATAACTTTTGAGGCTTAATTTTATTCATACTGCTAGTAAATGATTTCCCTATAGGCATTCTGCTAATAATGAGGAACAAACTAACTGCAATTCCCCACGCAAAAGCCACAGAATGAATTGTTGCTGTAAACCACCCATAGAAAATACTTAATATTGCATAAAGCATTAAGCATATTACTGATATTCTATTAGCACTCAATTCTATATTTACAGGGTTACGTAAATATAAAACAACAATAAATGCAATTAACGAATAAATCCCTGCACTTGCGCCATTATTAGATGAATAATTTGCAAAACCTGCAAGAATAATGTTTGCCATAAGGTGACCGAAATAAAATACGAATAAGAACCAGTAACTTTTTACTTTCTTTTCTAAAATATTCCCCACTGCATATAGGGCAATGCAATTTGCGATAAGGTGAAGAAGATTGTCATGTAAAAATACACCTGTAAAAAAACGATACCATTCCTCTGCTTTCATATGGCTAAAACTCTTCCCCGCTCCAAATTCAGCAAAGGTCGCATTAAGAACAGTATAATCCAAAAAATAAATTATTAGTATAAAAAAAAGCATACAGAAAGTAATAGGACTTTCTTTAAACTTCATATAGCATTTCATTTGACCACCCCAATATTAGTCCGTATCTACCCCATAAGCGATATATTCCACGTCGCCTATAAGGCACATTAATAAGTACAACAACTAAATTGTATTATTTTACACTATTACTGTCAATTGGAATTAAGGATTATGAATTGTATGCACTTTCTTATTGAAGTGCCTTGCATACCTCATTTTCCAGGCCACATGCTCTGCCGGCAGAGCGCCATAGTGGGGTGAGGTCACCAGTTACATTCAAGTTAAAAGGCGGCAAAAAGAAATAGACCGATAATCTCATCCTTACCATGGTATAGTTTCAAAGCGCAATATGCCCTGAAAAGGCCCTGAAAATCAAGGGTTTTAGCATTTTCTTTTTTGAGTTAGTGTAGCAATTTGTGGCAAATATTAATTTTACCGTCATAGAGTATACCTGCTAAGCCCGCCGAGGTTTTATCGGCGGGCTTTTATATCTTATTTAGCAATTATCATAATAAAGAAATTAACATTAGTTAAGATACAGACTTTGGACAGTTCACTATTTTATACCAGTACGAATCAAACTTATATCAACAATACCATGTTTATCCATACTTGGGAGGCGTGGATTTGTTGCGGTTACCTAAAAATAGGGCATATTAAAAGGCTAATTTACCTCATAATATGCCCTATGCCATTTTTATTGTTCTCTAATATAGGCTTCACAGTTTTCGCATAGTTCCCCGCTACCTGTAAATAAGCAACCACATCTAATACATTCTTTTATATTATGCGAAGCTCCGCAACAAACACATTTGCCATATTC
Organism: Bacillota bacterium; assembly: GCA_023397675.1. Lineage (GTDB taxonomy): Bacteria > Bacillota > Clostridia > Acetivibrionales > JANLFN01 > JAEZTC01. Next base: position 13,498 of record JAEWTV010000030.1, read on the forward strand.
AAAGAAGTCTTCATCTATGCTTATTCCTTCTTCACCGCATTCATCACATGGAATATCTGCCGTTACTGGAGAACCTCCGTCTCTCACACGTGAGGAATTTATGCTTTCTGCTTCTTCAAGTAAATTTGGAAAAGCCTCGTTGATTTGATTATCAAGGCATTCATAGAATTCCTCTAAATTTGGCATGATTAACTCATTTTCTCTTATTGGCATATAATAACCTTGGTCATGATTAAATTCTGCTTCTCCGTTAACATATTCAATAAAACTTTTACAGAGTACTTCTTCATCAAAAATTATCTGCAATTCCAGGGTACTCGTATCACCCATGCTATCATTGATTAGGGTAATAGTTTTCAGCTCTATGATTTTATCATTAAGTTTACTTGAAATATCCATCAATGAACATTCTTCGTCCCCAAAACCGTATTGTTTAATTTCTAAGTCTTGCCTAAAATAATATTTGTCCTCAATTTCGGTACAAATTCCCTCGACCGCCTCTTCTAAAATATTAAGAATCTCGTCACTATCTAATATTTTGATATTTGCCTCAGCTTCCATTATTTCTCGTTCAGCTTCTTCCCAGTTATATTCGTCATATTCTGGGTGATCATCTTCATCGCTTTCCTCTGTACCATCTTCAGGAGATGTACCCGCAGTTGTATCAGGGGCAGTACCTGAAAGAGTTTCAGGAGCTGTACCCTCAGGAGCATCTGGTTCAGTACCTGAAGGAATTTCAGGAGCTGTGCCCTCAGGAGCACCTGGTTCAGTACCTGAAGGAATTTCAGGAGCTGCGCCCTCAGGAGCACCTGGTTCAGTACCTGAAGGGATTTCAGGAGCTGTGCCCTCAGGAGCACCTGGTTCAGTACCTGAAGGAATTTCAGGAGCTGTTTCTGTAGAGATTTGTGGAGTCACACCTGACTGCCCAGTAAGTAGTAATGCTTTTTGTGTTAAGGCTATTTCATATTTTTCTCTTGCACTATTAATATCCTTAATAACTTTATCAACATTTTCAGTAAACTTCTTGTATGCTATATTATCAACAGGTTTATTGTGAGCAATATGGTTTCTGTTAACACAGAACTCCTTCCAACTATCTAAAAACGTGCTATCAAAATAATTCTGAAATTCTTCACTCCACAAGTCTTTTTTTACTATCATTTGCTTTTTTAAAAGTTCCAATAACTTGTTTTGTTCATTCTTCTTTATAGCTATCTCTATTGGTTCACTTATCTGCGGAGACCATTCTTCAACCTTCAAAGTTAATATTTCCATTAAGTCATCTACATCAATAGAAAGCAAGTTATCTACGACATCATTAAATGAAGGTGCACACCTTTTTAACTGAGCCTTCCTTGCGGAATATTTATCTTTCATTTTATAAGGTATGTAATTATCCCACCATGATATACCATAACTGTTTTCCATTACAGTATTTATGAATGACCTTAATAGGTTTTCTGCAGTGTTAATTTTCGGGTAAAGCTTTTCCGATAACTGAAGAACTTGTTTGTCTTCAATCCAGTAACATCTACTTTTATTCCAATTTTTGAGAAGATACTTTTTTATTGTAATCTTTATCTCTTCGAGCTTGGTATCATATTCTGACTTTTCTCTTTGAGGATATATCTTTATATGAACCTGCTTCGAGTGTCCATTAGCTGACAATGAAAACTCAATAAAGTAAAAAGTGTCAGATTTATACTCAGCTTTTATGTGCCAATATTGTGTACTTTTATCATAGATGATACAGTTTATTAGTTTTGCACTGTTTTTTAAATCAGCAATACAATCAGTTATTAGGCTTTCTGCGAAGTCAGTTTCGCTATTAACAATTGCATATCGAATTACCAATGTGTATTTCACCTGCCTCTTATTTCTGTCTAAATACCATATTTTATAATATTACATGTGTTATGCAGGAGTCAACTATTTTGTAATATTATGTATATTTTTGAATCATATGTTTTAGGACATTAGTACTAACGTTATTAATTTTTTTGGGATTCGTTATTACAATATATGTTTTTAATATAGATTAAACAATCCTAGGATAGTCTCTGTAAACAGTTTTACATCGAGGAACTGGCTAACCATAAGATGGCTATGTTACCTTATTGGTTATCAATCCACTCTATCATTTTATCTATTTCATCTTGAATAAGCTTCTTTTAAGGTGTAGAAACCCGTATGAATATACTCAAAAACACATGATAACTCAACTATGAGTTTCTTTTTATACCCTGAGCATTGCTCAAAGCTACTCTCCATTAATCAAATAAACGAAGAGAAGCAAAGTATTCCCACAATATATCAGAATATTTCGACATTGACAAATCCTTTGCTCTATTTTCTATATCATCGATAGCATTCTCTACAATTTTCAAACACGTTTCTCTTTCTTTATACATTTCTAATACTTCTAAATCATTTCTACAACTTCTTACATAATGCTTATCACAAAAGTCTTCAAAGTTCTTAATGTCATTAAAATAGTGAATGTACTTTTCTTTTTTAAATATATCAAACTCTCTACTTAACCGGTTTAAAAACAAATCAACAGAATCATACTTATTTAGTTTTGGACTCCTTCTCCCTATATACATTGGTAACAGCCAAAAATTAGCTAAACTATGATATAACAAATAATAATTTTTAAGAATAGTAGGCCACTTATCTTCTGGTGCTCTATGGCCTTTACCAGAATCACACAGAATGGAATTTGCCAGTGTATTAAAGGAATTCATAGTATCACCAGCAAATTCCTTGTTGACCAAATATCCATCTTTGTCTAGCAAAGTGTTACCAACTAGTAAGTCTTGGTAAAGCCTTTCATAAAACCCAATTGAGAAGTCTGACATGTCTTCATCAGCATCTCTACAATATTTTTGGCTTGTTAATATTATTCCATCTTTTATTACTATTTCTTTATATTTTTTATCACAACTAATTGGCATAACCAATATATCATATACTTGTTCTTGTTTAGTTTTCATTGCTACTATCTCCATCTGTTTCTATGATTTCTGAATAACTATCGCAATCATCACCCATACACACACTGTCTCTATTAAAATGAATAATCACCAAATCATCCCATCTAAACGCTTGCTTCGCCTAATAAAACAAACATTTTGACCGGGTGGGATTATATGTGTAAACCGAGGCACAAACGGAGCAAATAATTTTATACATTAAATGGCCCAATTTTGTAGCTCATTATTGATAACCCCTTATGTAGTTAGTTATGCTGGTAAATCTTATTGAGCGGCTTTTGTAGAAAGCAAGCACCAATTCGCAAAAATCATCCCTAACCCTTTGTCTTATGTCCTTCATGAATGTTTTTACCATTGCTTTTACCACAATCATTCATAATATATCATATAATAGTTAACATATAGATTTTTCAACAATGAAATTATTCCATATTAAAAAATGATAACAAAACCCATGAAACATTGATTTCTCAATACTTCAAGGTTCTTTCATTTGGAGCCCCCAATCGGAATCGGATCAAATGACCTCATCCATTACCATATCGCCCTGGAACTCATTAACCTTCGTGCTGCTGTGTCAGCTATCACAGCTGTGTTCCTCATTTACAAGGAGTAAACTCCGGTACTCGCTGCTCTGCTTCCTTGCATCACTGGGTTACTGAGCCCCAGCCTGGTTTAGAGCGCATCCATGGTAAGGATGAGGTCGTTCGAACATAATTAAAGAGCGCAAAGAAAAAGGAAACCACCTAAAGGTGGTTTCCTTTTTCTTTGGAGCCCCCAATCGGAATCGGACCGATGACCTCATCCTTACCATGGATGCGCTCTGCCATCTGAGCTATGGGGGCGAATATAACGCGAATATTATTATAAGCCAGATATCCATAAAAGTAAAGAGGTAATTTGACGTAATATCTGAAACTATTGGCTGCTAAACCCTTACCCTTTTCATGTAGTCTGGGACTGTATCAACCTTCGTGACCCATTCTCCATTGTCCAGGGTTTCAAATCCATCAAATTTGCACAGAATTCCTTGAGCCTTGAAAGGATTGACGTTATCCATCATCTGAAAGTGCAGATGCGGCATTGTAGAATTACCCGAATGGCCTACATTCCCCAGGACATCCCCGCATTTTACCTGCTGGCCGGCACTTACATTAACACTACCCTGCTTGAGATGTGCAAAAAGAGCTATACCCATTGAACCTTCCAGAATTACATAGTTTCCTGCTATAGGCTTTAAATCCTCACCCGATAACTTTGGAGGATGAAAAGACAATCTGAGCATATCCTTTATCAGGCTTATTTTCTTAGGCTCTTCACAACCGTCACCTATTGCTCTTACAACTCCGTCAAACGGTGCGAAAACAGGCTCGTTCCAGCAGTAACAGTGTTCAATGGATACCCTGCCCAATAGATGTTGAAAAACACTTTTACTGTAAGGTATGTCCTTTACAGGTCCCAGCCTCATAAAATCAAAAGCATATTTTTGTCCGAAGAATTCGGTTCCATGAGTCGGAATGCTCTTTGAAGGAGTTCTTAAAGCCACCCACTCTCCTTTTAAAGGAAACTTGACAGTAACCCCGCCTTCAATTTGATTTATATCAATAGCGCTTGCCGCTTCTTTTTTCATAACCGAACTCCTTTGTACCCTATTTTAACCATCATTATATACTATATGACTTCTTAGGTAAATGATTAATAACAAATTTGGGCACAAAAAAAGCGCCCCGGCATTACACCGAACCACCTATTTTCTTTATTAAACTTAATTTCAACTTCCCTTAACTGTAGCTTTTGACTTTAACTGTACACTGTAAATTGTACATTGTAAACTTGCCTTTTTGCCTTTAACTGTACACTGTACATTATAAACTGCAAACTGGTTTTTGGAGCGGGTGATGGGAATCGAACCCACGCTGTCAGCTTGGGAAGCTGATGTTCTACCATTGGACTACACCCGCATTTTCAGGAACGAAAGTATTTTAGCACAAAATAATATATAAGTCCAGAAGAGTTAAAGGTAATTAAGTCTTACCCTCTTCAAGGAATTTCTCCAATTTACGTTTTACGCGCTGAAGAGCATTATCTATCGACTTTACATGCCTATCCAGCTGTTCCCCGATCTCCTGGTAGGAACGCCCCTGCAAATAAAGTGAAAGTACTTCCCATTCAAGGCTGCTGAGTATTTCCCCCATTTTGACTTCTATTCCCTGAAATTCCTCACGGTTTATTATCATTTCTTCAGGGTCGGAAATCCTCTCCTCGCTTATTACATCCATGAGCGTCCTATCGGATTCCTCGTCAAAAATAGGCTTATTGAGCGATACATATGAATTCAAAGGTATATGCTTCTGCCTTGTGGCGGTCTTAATAGCAGTAATGATTTGCCTGGTAATACAAAGTTCGGCAAATGCCCTGAAAGATGACAGCTTGTCCTCCCTGAAATCACGAATAGCCTTATAAAGGCCTATCATGCCTTCCTGGATTATGTCTTCCCTATCAGCGCCAATTAAAAAATAAGTTCTTGCCTTGGCTCTGACAAAACTTTTATACTTGTTGATCAAGTATTCGAGGGACTTCAAATTGCCTTCTCTTGCTTCCTCGACAATCTCCTCATCAAGCATTGCAGTATATCTGTCGGCAACGCCTGTACGCGCGTTCAGCTTCAATTTAACGCCCCCTTAAACCTTAAGAAAAATGAAAAAAACAACACCTGAAATGAGTGTTTGAAAAAAGGGAATACACATTCATAATTATACGTAAGGGCACTCTTTATGTCAAGCTAAAGTAAGGTTTTAAGGCTTGTAATAACTTGAATCAAACAAAGCAATTTAACTTCTCCTTAATTTTTCAAGTTCTTCAAGAGTACTGCTGTCCACATTTGAAAACAAGCCGTTTATCGGTGATTTCTTATTTGTAAACCTGGACTTGCTATGCCTGGTGGTTAATTTTATTTCCTCACGCAATTCCTTGGGTGTCATTCTCGCGCCGCCGCTTCGGAGTATCATTGTCTGCTCAAGGTAATCAGCAGTAACAACCCGGATGGTGTGAGTATTTCCCAAATTATAAACAAAACGCTCTATATAGTTATCGGCAGTCTGGTTCTCTTTCGTGAATACAACCGTAAGATTGTCAAAAGTTTCTTCCTTATATCTTCTGCCCTTAACCATATGAGCATCAAAAACGACATAAATCTTAACCTTCTTAAAGCCCTGATAATTTGAAAGTATGTTTAGAAGCTTGTCCCTACAGTCTTCCAGAGAATCCTTCCTCATATCAAAAATATCATCCCAGGAATTTATCACATTGTAAGCATCTATCAGAAGATATTCCATTTAAAGTCACTCACATTCCCCTTTGCCTTGAAACCTCATACATAACAATTCCTGCTGCAACAGATGCATTAAGCGAAGAGATCTTTCCCTTCATGGGAATATTAACAGTAAAATCACAGCTTTCTCCTACAAGCCTGGTCATTCCCTTGCCTTCACTGCCAATAACGAGAGCAATTGCTCCTTTCAAATCACTTTCGTAAAATGCTTTTTCACCTGTAGAATCGGTTCCAACCACCCAAATATTCTGCTTTTTAAGGTATTCTATAGTCTGCACAATATTTGTAACACGTGCCACAGGAACATATTCTATTGCTCCTGCCGAAGCTTTTGATACGGCAGCAGTAAGTCCAACAGCCCTTCGCTTGGGAATGATTACTCCATGAACACCTGAAACTTCAGCCGTTCTCAAAATTGAGCCCAAATTATTAGGATCAGCAATTTCATCAAGTATCAGAATGAAAGGAGCTTCATTTTTTGATGCTGCATCCTCTAAAATTTCCTCCACAGATACATACTCCTTTGCAGAAACATAAGCTGCAACACCTTGGTGGGATTTTGTCTCGGATATGCTGTCAATCTTCTGCCTTTCAACCTCCTGAACAATTATGCCCTTTTCTTTTGCCATTGCAACTATCTGTTTTATGGAGCCTTCTCTATCACCTTTGGACACAAGTATCTTGTTTATTGCGCGGCCAGCTTTAAGGGCTTCATATACAGAATTACGGCCTTCCAGCACTTCATGTACCTCATCCTCCTGGGAAAGTACTGAAAAACCCTCATCCATAGTGGTCTTCCGATTAAAGTCCCTTCTCCCAGATAACTTTTTACTGAAATTTTTACCGCCAAAGTCCGATTTTTTCACTTCCCTGTTACCCGACTCTTTTCTATCAATGTGTTTTTTATTATTCTTTTCGTACATATAAAAACTCCTCTATATCAATGTGTTAGAATTCACAAATACCCCTTGTAATCTTAGAAGGTTTTGAAGTTTCAGAATTCTCAGTTATAATCCTCAACCATTAGAATTATATCACGCTAGCTTTTCCAATTCCATCTCAAGTGATCCCTTTTATTATAACATTATTAATGCCAAGGCATACACTTTCCGTAGAACATGTTTAACTCTTAATGACATATTAATCGGGTGGAGCAAAACCCCACCCATTCTCCTATTTCACAATATCAATTCCAATAATTTATAAATTCGCTGGTATAGCACTCTTGCGCTTTTTATATAGCGAATAAAGCACCTGTTCCGATGAAGAAAACAAATTGGAGGTACACCAGTAAATGCCCAAATTTAAAGGTGCCTTAAACAGGAAGAGAAAGTTAAATGCACAAATTAATATGAATTGCCCTCTTTTCAGTTTAGGTATGTTTGTGTTCTTTAAAGCACCAAAAAATACAAGAAGTCCCGGCATAAGCTGAAAAACAACTGAGAGTATCGGAATTATATATAACGGATCAGGCATAGTGATAGTCGAAGCCCATGGAACCAGAATACTTGTAGCACCTGCAGGCATATATAAGAACACTCTGTAAAGCATGTAAATAACAGGTGCCTGAAATAATGTTACTAAGCACCCAAGCATATTCTTTAAACCCTCAGCAGATAATTTTGACATTTCTTCATCAAGTCTCTTTTTATCATTTTTAAACCTATTTTTAACTTCCTCGACTTTTTTAGAATAGACCTGTTGTTTTTCAAAGTTACTTTTCTGCTTAAGTGTTAAAGGAAGCAAGATTACTCTTACAATTAAAGTCAGAACAATAATTGATATTCCCCAGTCACCAGTAAAAGAAAAAATATTTTGAAGCAAGCTGCTAAAAGCGCTTAAAATGATATCCATCATGCACTCTCCTTAAATTTAATATTGATTGAATATTATCATTTTAAGCTTAGCTAAATAGGAAGAATCTCCAGATTTGATATTTCTGATATGAAAAGAAATCATCTGCCGAAAGCTTTCTAAAATATGAGACAGTAGCTGTAATTTCAATATAGCTATCACATATGGTGCCCGTTTCATTCTTTAATAAGACTTTAACAAAGTAAAAAGCACAATAAATCAAAACTATTGATGCTAGAATCATAAGAACAAAATTAAGCATTAACATTAGTTCCGAATTAAACATGCTTTTACCTCCTATCTTAATCTTATTAATTTAAGGATTAGTATAACATGTCAATTTTCATATATCAATGTATTAATTTAAAAATGATAGGCACTGTCTTTCAAGCCTTAACTTCAATAAACCTAAAACTTCTTTCTTTCAAGCTCCCAGTAAATATAGTTCTCATCCTTCGAAACAGCCGCCATACCTATTTTTTCGAGAACCCTTGCCGAAATCTTGTTGTTTACATGGCAATCAGCCTTTATCTTAAGCACCTGACTGCTGCCGAACGCCCACCGCAAAAGAGCCTTGGCAGCTTCCGTTGCATAACCCTTCCGACGTTCTCCAGGTACTATACCATATCCCATTTCAACTATTCCCAAGCTATCGGGTTTGCCTTTAAAGCCTATATCACCAACTATTCTTCCATCCGGCTTATTAATGGCGAGCCAGATTCCCCAGCCTATTTCTTCAGGTTCATTATCTATATGCTCCAGATACTTCGGAATAAAAGTAATCAAATCAGCAGTAGGCCACTCTTCATTTTGTCTGTAAAACATGTTGGGTCTGGTTGCTGAAATATCCTCCCACAGCTTTCTGGTAAGCGGAACAAGCTTTAAACGATCAGACTCTATTATATAGTTATACTTATATATAAAGTCAGGCAGTTCATATACGGTGTTGAAAACGGTTATAGTATTAAACCCCTTAAAATCATCCCTTGACGTAACCCCTGTAAGTACGGCACCGAACAATGCGCCGCCCCTGCGGGCTGTTTCTGCATCCACCACACTGTCTCCTACAAAAAGGCATTGGTCGGGAGTGAGCTTAACAAAATCAAGCGCTTTGAATAAGCCTTCGGGATCAGGTTTGAAGGCTTCAACATCCTCACCGCCTATTATTATATCAACCATATCCATAAGGCCGTCTCTTTTCAGAACCTTTTCAATGCGGAACCGGAACTTTGTTGAAACTATTCCAATCCTTATCCCCATCTGCCTAAGTTCTGCAAAGGTTTCATGTACTGAGTCAAAGACAATAGTCCCATCCACCATTACCTTATCGGCCTTTTTCTTAAAGGTAGCACAAAATTCCTCTGCTCTGTCTGCATGCTCCTGCGAAGTAAGAGTTATAAAAGTTTGTGCAAGTGGTAGACCTATGGTTTTACATATCTGTTCCTGCGGAACAATGGGGAATCCCATTCTGCCAAGGGAGTAGTTCACACATTCACATATTCCCTTTGATGAATCAGCAAGTGTATAATCAAAATCAAATAAAACAATTTTAATGCTGCTTTTCAATTCAATTACCCGCCTTTGAGTATTTTCCTGTATCACACACTGCAGATGATTTAAAAGCGGCCTAAGCCGCTCTAAACCCTGTTTGCAGATAAGTTCAATATATCAGTTAATCTTTTAAAATCCTTTTTCAGATAGAGGTAACCTATCAGAGCTTCAAAGCCAGTAGCATATTTATATTCTATAGGGTCAGCATTTTTAGGTATAGTGCCTGATTTTGCGTTCCTTCCCCTTTTAACTATATCAAGCTCATCCTGACTTAGGCTGTCGGTTATACGGTGTATAGCATCTGACTGTGCCTTTGCCTTAACGTATTCCACCGATTGTTTGTGGAGTTTGTGTACCGAAACATTTCCCTCTTTTTTTATCAGCAGTGTCCTTATATAAACGTCAAAAACAGAATCACCTATATAAGCAAGAACCAGCGGTGAGAGCTGCAAAATTTCAATATCGCTGAAAACAACTTCCCCTTGCAGTGCACTAATAAATTCTTCCATAATATATAGCTACCAAACCTTTGCTTTAATTTACAACTTCTTTACCTTAACGCCTTCCGGGCCATCCTCAAGCACATAACCCAGTTCCTTAAGTTTATCCCTGATGGCATCTGCTTCCTTCCAGTTCTTATCCTTCCTTGCCTGCTGTCTTTTATCAACCAGCTCTTTTATTTCTGCAGAAACCTCTTCATCCTGCTGCTTTGATTTTTCACAATCCTCCATATTAAGGCCGGTTATTTTGTCCATTTCAAGAAGCAGCTCATACAGCTGTCTGGAGTTTTTACCATACCTTATAACATTCCAGATGGTACCCAAAGCCTTTGGAATATTAAGGTCATCATTTATTGAATTCTCAAACTCGGATCTGAAAGCTTCCACAACGTCCTTTTCAATGATCTCGGTACCGTTTTTATGTGCAAGAACACCTTCCAAAAGCCTATCATAGGAAACCTTTGCCGCCTTTATAGCCTCCCAGGTGAAGTTCAGCTTGTTGCGGTAATGTGCGTTAAGGCAAAAATACCTGAACACCACCGGTTCAATTCCATTTTTCCGGAGATCATCTATTGTATAAGTGTTGCCAAGGCTTTTTGACATTTTACCATTATTAACAAGCAAGAATTCTCCGTGCATCCAGTGATTTACAGCCGGTTTTCCAAGCAATGCTTCCGACTGTGCAATTTCATTTTCATGATGAACGGGAATATGGTCCACACCACCTGTGTGAATATCGAATTCATCTCCAAGGTACTTTCTGCCCATTGCAGAACATTCGATGTGCCATCCGGGGTAACCCATTCCCCAAGGGCTTGGCCACTGCATTATGTGCTCCTTGGGTGCCTTTTTCCACAGTGCAAAATCCTGGGGATTTCTTTTTTCTTCATTAACCTCAACCCTTGCACCTGCAATCTGTGACTCCAAATCCAGTCTCGAAAGCTTTCCGTAACCCTTAAATTTACTTATATCAAAATAAATACCGTCACTTGTCTCATATCCGTAACCCTTTTCAATAAGGCCCTGTACGAAGTCTATCATTTCCTGAATATGCTCGGTAGCTTTTGGAACCACCTCAGGTATCTCAACATTTAAAGCCTTTATATCCCTGAAAAATATATCAGTATAGTATGCGGCAATTTCCCATGGAGTCTTGTTTTGCTGCTTTGCAGTCTTCATCATCTTGTCTTCGCCTTCATCAGAATCCGACACAAGATGTCCTACATCAGTTATATTCATTGCATGCTTAAGCTTAATACCGTTATACCTGAGCACCCTTCTCAATATATCCATAAATACATAGGTTCTGAGATTGCCTATATGCGCATAGTTATAAACCGTCGGTCCGCAGGAATATATCCTTGCTTCATTTCCCACAAGCGGTTTGAAATCTTCTTTTTTTCTTGTAAGTGTATTATAAAGTTTCAATTTTACTTCCTCCCTATTTAGCTTCTTTATCGTGTTGTTTTTCTATTAAAGTTTCATAAACTGTCTTCCTTAATTTATTATCAATGTCGTCGTTTTCAGGTTTATTAAGTGATTTTTCCATACGTTCTATTCTTGCAAGCAGCCTGCACAGTTCCTGAGAAACAGGGTCTCCTGTGTGTACCTGGTCAAGCTCGAGAGAAGGCGCTATCTTTGCATTTCCAATCTTTACAACCCTACCGGGCACGCCTACAACCGTCGAATTGGGCTCAACCTCATTAAGCACAACAGCATTCGCACCAATTCTGGCATTATCCCCAACCTTGAACGGTCCAAGTATTTTAGCACCAGCACTAATTAAAACATTATTGCCTATTGTGGGATGTCTCTTTCCTGTATCCTTACCCGTTCCACCCAGAGTTGCCCCATGGTATATTGTACAGTTATCACCTATTTCAGCGGTTTCACCTACTACAACACCCATCCCATGGTCAATAAAAAGACCTCTTCCTATTGTAGCGCCAGGATGGATTTCTATTCCGGTAAAAAACCTTCCCGTCTGGGATACAAACCTTGCAAGGAAAAATCTCTTTTTCTTGTAAAGCCAGTGTGATAAGCGGTAGAAAACAAGAGCATGAAAACCCGAATAAAGCATTATTACTTCAAAGGTGCTTTTAGCTGCAGGGTCACGCTCTGCTATTGATCTAGCATCTTCCAACAAGCCCATTTCAAATTCCTCACTTAATCAAATTTATAAATCTTACCATCCCATTATTATAATTATATCCCTAAAGTAATTTCATAATAACAAAAAACCCGCCACTATAATGTATAGAGGCGGGGTATTCGCGGTTCCACTCTAATTAAAACTAAAACCTTCTCGTTCGCGTAACGGTGCTTCTCCGTGAAAACCTAAGTTTAAAACCTCAGTTTTCAAACTCAGCGGCGCACTTTCACCAAACATTGACCTGGAATGGCTTTCAGCCCGTGACCATTCCTCTCTTCAGGTTTATTCAGGTACTCTGCCGCTTCATTGTCTTTGACAGTATAGTATTAATTTTAACAAAAAAAATAGTTAAAGTAAATAAGGTAAAAGCAGTGTACAATGTACAGTTTACAATTTACAGTTAACGGATATTTTAGTGTATGTACAATTTACAGTTGAAGATAAGAGCCAGTGTACAATTGACAATGTACAGTTAAAAGCTAAAATAATTTACAGTTTACAGTTAAAATCAAAGATACTATTTATAAGTCAGTTAACGAATTGAAATTAAGAATACAAGTTGATAATACAACTGAATCTGAATTTTGTGTTTTTTCAACTGTAAGTTGTCAACAGGTCTTTGTTTTTAACTGTACATTGTACTCTGTAAACTGTAAATTGTCTTTAACTGTACATTGTACATTGTCAACTGTAAACTAAGTAAGAATGTTGGTGCTGAATTAAAAATTAAAGGGCGGCCTGGCCGCCCTTAGTACTTCAGTTAGTCTTCATGGTGAAGATGTTCCATCCCCAACATCTGTGCTTCAGCTTCAAGTGCCCCTGGGAAATCCATCATTTGTGGGGGGAAGAATTCTTCAACAGGGAATTCAATTGTATCAAACAGTTCGCAAGGATTTTCCTCTGTTGCAGCTATGCATTCCTTGTTTGGTACACAGTAATTGAATGCAGGAATTACAAGCTGTACGAGTCTTACCAGTTTGATTATTGAGAATATTCCTATTGTAGCTACTACTCTCTTTCTAATTGATTCAATGTCCTCGATTATGTCATCAAGGAAACGTACATCGGTGTCTTCAAGTGCGTCCACTACTGACTTCGGCATACTTTCCATCCTTGCATCTTCAAAGAATTTGTCAAGGATGTCTTCGATTTTTGCACTAAGGCAAATAGGTTCTGCAACTTCAATCTTTGCTGTTGGAAGATTATCCTGCTGTACGTTTGTCTTTTTTCCATGCTCATTTTCGTGAGTCTTGAATATCTTAACATTTCCCTCTGAACCAAAAAGGATTACCTTTTTGTCAAATATTACAACACCATTTCTTGGAACTATAGTTGTTCCGCCAGGTGCAGTTCCTCCTGGAAGGAAGAAATCCAGAACTACTCTTATAAAGTATTTTATATCTACTGTGAAAAAGCCCCTCTTGAAAGGTACAGGTTCGATATCTGCGTAGACATCAATTACCTCAGCTTTTCTACATTTGACATTTATTGCTTTGTTTATTATGCAACGGTTTTCCCTTGTATTTTTTAAGTGAACCCTGGCATTTTCGATGCAATCCTTTTCTCTGCATGAGTCAAATATTTTTTCGGTCTGTATGCATACAGCTTCTCTTAATTTGCACAGATCCTTTTCACAAATAGGACCCGGAACTACTTCATGCTCGTGGCCCATGTTTACAACTCCTTTCGCCTATACCTGTTTATTACTGGATTATTTTTCTTTTC
>JAEWTV010000072.1 GCA_023397675.1 Bacillota bacterium
GGCGTACACGCCCGCGAAATTCCAGTCGGGCTGCTTCCCGATTAGGCAGTTGTAGTAATCCACCTGCGCCGCAAACGAGTGTAGCATGGTATCCTTTTCCAACGAAACACGCGCGTATGCTGCCACGTTCCGGGTGCGAGGCGTTCCCCGCATGGTCGGATTCGCTTGACTGACTTGCCGGATGATTGTCTGCATCATTTGCGCTTCCTCCTTTTCGTCAGTGTTATCAGAGGACGCCCGGAAAGACAAGGCTCAAAATAACGGACGAGCGGCGCGAATTTCTCCGCGAAGACGGCTTCCAGCCTCATGTAGTCGCTCTCGTCGATCAGCGCGCGAAACAGAAAACTGCGCCCCATCGCCACGCCCAGCAGATAACGAATCTGCCGTTCACGCTGCTCGATCGTCATCACCGCGCGATCCTTTCGCCTTTGTCGTTCCGTCTCCGGCCATATCGAGCGGCGATGTAGCAACCGTGGGAGCAGTACTTCCGGGGAGCGGACGGATAATGGAAAAACTCCTTCCCGCAAACCGGGCAGACGCGAGCCTCTGCATTTTGCTTGGTCAGTACACGGTGGCGGTAATCCCACTGATAACGGCAGGCGTTAGAGCAAAAAGTGCGACGGTTACCGGATGCGCTATCCAGCCGCCGACGGCAGTTCATGCAGTGCTGCCGGTCGTTGAAATTCTCAATACCGTTGCGCCGACAAGCGGATTTGACCGTATTGACCGAAACCCGAAGAAGATCCGCTATATAGCTGTAGGACTTCCCCGTTTCACGGAGCAGACGTGCCTTTTCAAGTTCTTCCCTTGTCATGATCGATAGCCTCCTTTATATGCACCTTCTGTGTTACCGGACAGGCCGCAGACCGGCAAGGGCTTTCGCGGCGAACAAGAGGCCGAAACCTCAAAAAAAGAAGGCATTCCGCCTCTCGGTAGTCCGCCTCATCAATCAACTGCTGCGCGAACATCGTGCGGGCGAGTGCGATGCCCGCCAGATACTCCCTGTCCTGAATCGCCTGCTTGCCCGCACGGGTCTGCGCCCGTTCGATGGCGGCGGCGATGGGACTGCTTATGAACTGCATAAGACCTCCACATAACGGCCGATGGCCGAATTAAAAGTGGCTTGTCTTTTTGCATTCCTGTCTTCTTGCTCAAGTGTAATAGTGCAGGCCGCGAAAAAGCGCCGCAGGCTGGCGAGACCTGCGGCGTCGCTATTATTTGTTATCTTCAGGCTCGACCTGTTCAGTGTCGCCGTTTTCATCCCTGAGCTTGGTCAGCGCACCGACGATGAACCCAGGCAACTTGACGCCCATCTCTCCCACATTTTCCACGATGGAGAGGCCCTCATTAGCGATAAAGAAGAATGCCGTAGCGGTGCGGAACACACCCGCAGTATTGCCGGTGATCCGGTCGAGCTGCGCCGCCAGGATGACGATCAGGAAGATCGCACCCTTCTTCATTAGGCCCTCGAAGCCAGTCGAGGATTTCAGCGTCTTGGTCTTGAATGCCGCTCCGACGCCGGTAAGGTAGTCCATGATGATGAAGATGAGCAGAATCTCCAGACTCTTGTCCCAGCCGCCCAACAGCGTCGAGGCCACGCCCGCACCGATGGCGGCCAGCGTGGAAAAGAAAACGTCCTTCATTTCGAAATCTCCTCCGTGTACTCTTTGCTGATCCATAGAACCTCGCCGTCAATCAGAACCGGGGACCAGCCGTCCGTGATCGCTGGCGTCAGTACCGTGCCCCTAATCACCGACTTCACCGTATCGTAAGTGGTACCGGGTCCGGTGCGGAGGTTGACGGGATCGCCGGTGACGCGGATACCCGCGGTCGGGGTTGAGTCGGCGGGTGCTTCCACAGCAGCCGCCAAGCCCAGCGCGGCCAGCGTGACAGCGTCACCCCGGCCAGTGATGGGAAGCCCAGCCTTCTGCTGAAACGCCTTGAGCGCCGCCAAGGTTTTCGCACCGAACTCGCCATCACCGTTCAGATCAGCGCCATGGTCGTTCAAGGCCTTCTGCATCGCAGCCGTCCGGTAGCCCCTGTGTCCTAACACGAGATCGCAACCGGGGTTATACCGAACCACGGCGCAGACCTTGCCAGCGTAGTGGGTAATAGAGTCCGTTCGGACGCCGTAGGCGGTGCCCCTGGCGTGAACGATTTTCGAGGCGGACGCCACCATCGTGACGTGGGTGATGCGGTTCGCACGGCCACTGTTCTTCTCGGTGCAGAGAAACTGCAGGTCGCCGGGCTGGTTCGCCTTGGCAATCACGGAGGAGCCGCCGAACTTTTTCCCAATGGCAGCATAGGTCTCCGGCCAGAGAAGTTCAAAGTCATCATCGTATACTTCATAGCAGGACAGCGGCACCCTGCCCCCGTACTTCCATGCCTTTCCCTGGATGCTATAAGCCCTCGCGACCAGCGATGAGCAGTCGAAGATGTTCTCCTGCGTGCGCCGTGCCTGGCTGTACCGGCAACCTATCTTCTTGAGCGCCCAATCTCGCGCGCCCTTTGCGACATCCTGATAACTCATGTAGAACCTCCAAATAAGAATAAAGCGCCCCCCGGCGCTTGAAATCGAGATCAACAAGGCTTACAATGCAAATGCATCTTGCAATTTGCACAGTTTCAGTTATGGCGTAGCACCTTCCGCTGGGCCGTCTTTTGTGGCGGCCCGGTGTACAAAAACCGCCCGGAATCGGACGGCTCAAAAGTGATGTTCAAACGCGAATCCAGGCTCCCCCGGAGTTGTACCAAGGCACGCATTGGGTCCAGGTTCCGTTCAGATAGTACCACACGGCGCATTGCGTCCAGGCGGTGCCATTGAAATACCAGACCGTGGGGTCCGTGTACGTTACCGTAATGACGCAGGCGGTCACGCGGGCGTAGTTGGTGGAATAACCGCTGCTGGTGGATGTCTCCCCGTTGTAGAGCACCAACGCGCTGTTCCCCTCGGTGAGGTAAGCCCGGACCGCTTCAAACAGAGCGGCATTGGTGGTCACGTTCAGGGTGTGGGTGGCGGTATTGTCGTAGAAGGTTCCCGTCAGCGTGCCCAGCGCATCCCCGACCTGCTCGGACCCCTTGATCCCTGTTTTCAGCGTCTGATACTTCGCCTCGCGGAAGGACAGCTTCTTGGAACTGCTTGCCGAACCGGCAGCGGAGCAGGTGATCCTGAGCGTGATCTGCGAGATGATCTTGCCCTTGAGCGCCGCGCCCGCGCCGGAGAACACCATGACGCCCACGCGGGAACCGGACGAGGACGTCGATTGATACGCCCCCTGGCACGCGCCATCGGAGGACCCGGTGTTCCAGGTCGTGCTGCCATACTGGTCGTAGCCTATGGTGGAACTGCTGCTTGCGGTGGCGGTAAAGGCGGCCATTTGTCCCCTCCAAACTGCAGCGATGGCATAAGAAAAGCCACCCTTTCGGATGGCACGTAAAGCAAAGATAAATTGGAGATTTATATCCCTGTCATATTGATTCCGATGTCATTTCCCCATCTGTCTTTTGCTTGTATCAATAACGTTTCTCGAATAAATCCAAACCTATGATTCTCGATTGTATACTTATCAAAATAATAACCGTAGAATTGCTCGTTTCCTTCTATTATTACATACGGATTATTCGCATCATCTATTGAAGCATATACATATAAAATAGCGTTGAAACATGATTTTCCGGCGGAAGAGATTAACACTTGTGCCTTGTGTCTGCTGCGGTTTTCGCTCCTATGATTTATATATGCTTTTATAGCCAACTGTGAATCTTGAAAAACATCATCCCACCACTTCTTATTCATATACATCCTCCTGCAAATTCCTGTTTGTCTGCCAGCATTATACACGAGGCAGAGCCGCAATTCAAGGCAAGGAGCGGATTATCCCACCGGCACCAAGCAAATCTGCCCGTCGATGCCGCTCGCAGGTAGCGTGTCGGCGTAGAAGATGCCCAGGTTGATTAGCGCGGCCTTGGCCGCTGTTGCGCCGGTGCCGCCGTTGGCGACAGG